>JALHQC010000023.1 GCA_022842165.1 bacterium | reverse complement strand
TACGACCATCGGGTTGATCACGGGCCTTGTGCCCGCGAATGCGAGAACCGCGGCATAGGGCAGAAGCGCCAGTCCGCAGACGCGGAGCAGCATCTCCGGCAAACCCAGCAGGCCCGAGAGCGGCACCGCTGCCGCCGCCATCATCAGGCCCATGGCGGCACTCGCCGTTGCGTCGATCATCATGGCATTGCGAAGGAAGGTATTTCGAGTTTGATTGGACATCATCTTCTCCTTTTGTAGGAACGATGCCCATTCTCGATGGCGATCTGGCCCAAGTCGATTACGCCGGAGGTAATTGAACCGCGTTGCGCCGTGGCTAAGGTGGCAGCATGAGAACAGCACGACTTTCCGAAGTGCCGCGCACGGTGGGCGAGCACGTCAAGGCCTGGCGCATGCGGCGGCGCTACAGCCAGCTTGAATGCGCACTCGACGTCGAGATGTCGCAAAGACACCTGAGCTTCATCGAAAGCAACCGCGCCAAGCCGAGCCGCGACATGATCCTGCGTATTGCCGAACATCTCGATGTGCCCTTGCGCGAGCGCAACGCCATGCTGCTCGCTGCGGGCTATGCCCCGCATTTCCAGCATCGTTCGCTCGATGACCCGTCATTGGCGCCGGCGCGGCGGGCCATCGATCAGATTCTCAATGCGCATGAACCATTTCCGGCGCTGGCCGTCGACCGGCACTGGCATCTGGTTTCAGCCAATGCTGCGATTTCCTCGCTGCTGGCTCTGGTCAGCGATCAGGATTTGCTTCAACCGCCCGTCAACGTGCTGCGGCTGTCGTTGCACCCCAAGGGCCTTGCGCCGCACATCGTCAATCTCGGCGAATGGCAACGCCATATCGTCGAGCGGCTCAGGCGACAGATCGAGATTTCCGCCGATGCAGGATTGATGCACTTGCTCGCCGAAATTCAACAGTTTCCAGGCGGCGATGATGATGCGAGTGGCATCAGCGAAAGCAATGCCGTGATGATCCCGTTTCGGCTGTCGCTGCCCGGCGGCACGCTCAATTTCTTTTCGACAACCACAGTGTTCGGCACACCGCTGGACATCACGCTGTCAGAAATCGCGCTCGAATGCTTCTACCCCGCCGATGCGCAAACAGCGGACGCGCTGCGGCGCATGGCAGACGAATCCTGATCAGCGCGTCGGCACCGGCTTCTCGCCGCGATAGTCATAGAAGCCGCGGTTGGTTTTGCGGCCGAGCCAACCGGCTTCCACGTATTTCACCAGCAGCGGGCAGGGGCGGTACTTCGAATCCGCCAGACCATCATGCAGCACCTGCATGACGGACAAGCACGTATCGAGGCCGATGAAATCCGCCAGTTCGAGAGGGCCCATCGGATGGCGGGCGCCCAGCTTCATCGCGGTGTCGATCGCTTCGACGCCGCCGACACCTTCATAGAGCGTGTAGATCGCCTCGTTGATCATCGGCAGCAGGATGCGGTTGACGATGAAGGCCGGGAAATCCTCGGCGACCGCAATGGTCTTGTGCAGCGAGGCCGCAAATTCCTTGGCGGTAGTGAAGGTCGGCTCGTCGGTGGCGATGCCGCGGATCAACTCGACCAGCTCCATCACCGGAACCGGGTTCATGAAATGAATGCCCATGAACTTCTCGGGCCGGTCGGTCGCCGCGGCGAGCCTGGTGATCGAGATCGAGGAGGTGTTGGAGCCGACGAGGCATTCGGGCTTCAGGTGCGGGCACAAGGCCTGATAGATCTTGCGTTTGACCTGCTCGTCCTCGACCGCGCTTTCGATGATCAGATCGTAGTCGCCGAAACCTTCATAGGAGGGAACGCCCTTGATGCGGGACAATGCCGAGTCACGGTCGGCTTCCGAAAGCTTGCCGGAGCGCACCTGGCGCGCGAGGTTGCCGTTGATGGTGGCGAGGCCCGCCTCGATCCGCTCTTTCGCTACATCATAGAGGCCGACATCATAGCCCGCCACCGCGCAGACATGCGCAATGCCATTTCCCATCTGACCGGCGCCGATGACGCCGACTTTCCTGATCTGCATGTGTGAAACTATGCCTGAATTCTACGCGGGTCTTTTCAAAGTCGGGCGAGCCTATAACGCGCTCAAGTTCAGGGCAAGGGGATTTCGCAAGTGCAGCATTGCCTTGCGGTGCCAGCGCGCCAACAATGTTCCATCACGCTTTCGTGATGCCCTTGTATCGCACCTGTCATGCACAGACATGAGAACAGACATGCAGCAGGGGAGACGCTCATCATGATCACGCTCAACATCAATGGGGTTGACCGGCAGGTCGATGCCGAGGCGGACATGCCGCTGCTCTGGGCCATCCGCGATGTCATCGGACTGACAGGCACCAAATTCGGCTGCGGGCTGGCGCAATGCGGCGCCTGCACCGTTCACATGGACGGCCAGCCCATCCGCTCGTGCCAGACACTGCTTGGCGATGTCGGCACGGCGAAGATCACGACGATCGAAGGCGTTCAAGGCAAGGTTGCCGAAACCGTTCAGGCCGTGTGGGCCGAGCTTGATGTTCCGCAATGCGGCTATTGCCAGTCCGGACAGATCATGTCGGCTGTCGCACTTCTCAACGACAACAAGACACCGGGCGATACCGACATCGATGCCGCAATGTCCGGCAATCTCTGCCGCTGCGCCACATATGCGCGCATCCGCTCCGCCATTCACGAAGCCGCACGCCGCCTGGAGGCCTGAGCCATGTTCCCCAAGATTCTTGAAAACGCCAATCGCGCCGCTTCAATGCCGGTGCTGAATTCCACTCGCCGCGGCTTTATTCTTGGCGCGCTTGCCACCGCCGCGGGCCTTGCCGTCGGCTTCCGCGTTACTGGTACAGCACTTGCACAGGATGCGGCACAGCCTCATCCGTTCCAGCCCTATATCCTGATCGCGCCCGACAACAGCGTGACGATCTATTCCTCGCAATTCGAAATGGGCCAGGGCGCGTACTTCGGCATCGCGACGCTGGTGAACGAGGAACTCGATGCCGAGTGGTCCTCGATCAGCGTCGAGGGCGGCTTCGGCAATGTCGCGGCCTTCGGCAATCTCGCCTGGGGTGGTGCCGCGCAGGGCACCGGCGGCTCCACATCGATGACTTCGTCGTGGGAGCGCTACCGCAAGGCGGGTGCCGCCATGCGTATGATGCTGGTGGAAGCCGCCGCAAAGGAGTGGAGTGTGCCGGCAGCGGAGGTGACGGCGAAGGCCGGCAGGCTGACGCATGCCTCGGGCAAGTCTGCAAGTTATGGCGAGATGGCGGAGGCCGCGGCAAAAATTGCTCCGCCTGCGGATGTTCCGCTGAAGCCCAGGGAAGCCTGGACGCAGATCGGCAATGCGGGCCTGAAGCGCTACGACTCGAAGATGAAGACCAATGGCACGGCGCCCTTCACCATCGACGTCAAGCTGCCGAACATGGCCACCGCCGTCATGATCCATCCGCCGAAGTTCGGTGCAACGGTTGCGAGCTTCGATGGATCGAAGGCGAAGGCTGTGAAGGGCGTCGTCGACGTCGTGCAGATCTCGCGCGGCATCGCCATCGTTGCCGAGAACATGTGGGCCGCCATCAAGGGGCGCGAACTCGTCACCGTCACCTGGAACGAGGAGAAGGCCGAGCAGCGCTCGTCCGCCGAAATCCTCGCGGCCTATGAGGCGCAGGCGAAGGCCGCGCCGATCGCGGTTGCCCGCAATGACGGCGATGCGGCAGCCGCACTCGGCAGCGCGGCGAAGGTCATCGAGGCGACGTTCACCTTCCCCTATCTGGCGCATGCGGCCTTGGAGCCGCTGAATGCGGTTGCTCAGATGAAGGACGGTGTCGTCGAAATCTGGGCCGGCCATCAGATGCCCGATCTCTACCAGTTCATCGCTTCGCAGATCGCCGGTGTGACGCCCGACAAGGTGAAGCTCAATGTGATGCGCACAGGCGGCGGCTTCGGGCGCCGCGCGGTGTTCGATGCCGATGTGGTGGCGGAATCGGTCGAGGTCGCCAAGGCCATCGGCTGGTCTCGCCCCGTGAAGGTGCAGTGGACGCGCGACAACGACATGAAGGGCGGGCGCTACCGCCCGGCCTATGTGCATGCGATGAAGGCAGGGCTCGACAAGGACGGCAACATCACTGCCTGGCAGAACCACATCGTCGGCCAGTCGATCGCCACGGGCACGATCTTCGAGGGCATGATCGTGAGGAACGGCATCGACTTCACCTCAGTCGAGGGCGCTGCAAACTTGCCCTATGCGATTGCCAACCTGAACGTCGGCCTCTCGACCATGCAGGCGGGCGTTCCCGTGCTGTGGTGGCGGGCCGTCGGCTCCACCCATACGGCCTACGCGGTCGAAGCCTTCCTCGATGAAGTGGCGGAGGCAGCGGGAAAAGACCCGGTGGCGCTGCGGCTGGAATTGCTGAAAGACCATCCACGCCATGTGGCGGCGCTGAAACTGGCGGCGGAAAAAGCCGGTTGGGACAATGCCCCGGCGCAAGGCCGCTTCCGCGGCGTGGCGGTGGCCGAAAGCTTCAGCACCGTTGTCGCGCAAGTGGTGGAGGTCAGCATTCCTTCACCGGGTGAGATCAAGGTCGAGAAGGTCGTCTGCGCGGTCGATTGCGGCACTGTGATCAATCCCGACCAGGTCAAGGCGCAGATGGAGGGCGGCATCGGCTTCGGCCTGAGCTCCATCCTGGCGGAAGAGATCACGCTCGACGGCGGCGAAGTGCAGCAGGCGAACTACGACAGCTATACCCCGCTCCGCATCGAACAGATGCCGGTGGTCGAGGTCCACATCGTTCCGTCCGAAGCTGCGCCCACGGGTGCTGGCGAGCCGGGTGTTCCGCCCCTCGGGCCCGCGCTTGCCAATTCGGTGTTCCAGGCGACGGGCAAGCGCGTGCGCGTGCTGCCCTTTGCAAAGGGGCTTTCGGTTTAACTACCAAGTAAAGATGTCATCCCCGCACACGTTGCGGGGACCCATCGTGCAACATGGCGGAAGATCGCGCGTGCTGATAAATGGGTCCCCGGGACAAGCCCGGGGATGACAGATGAAGAAAGCGGATACTTAATCCGGCTTGCGTTCGACCGGGTGCGAGAGTGCCCGGTCGGCTTCCGCGATTTCCGTAATGATGCCAGAAAAGGCGGGCCGCGCTGCCAGCAACTCATACCAGAGCCTGAGATGATCATGGCGGCCCAATCCCGGCCCGCCGTTGCGGATCGTGTAGAGCACGGTCAGGAAAGTGGCGATGTCCGCCACCGAGAATTCGCCGCACAGGTATTCAACACCTCGAAGCCGTTGATCAAGCTTGTCATGGCTGGCGATGATCAGGGGCTCGGCAGCGGCAGCATCACGCTCCTGCTGTTCACGGCCCGCGGTGTCGGGTCCCGGCGGCTCGGTGCGGAACATCAGCCTGCGCACCGGCGCCAACAGTACCTCTCCCGCTTCGAGTTCGGCCAATCGGCACATCGCGCGCCGTTTCGCATCGCGCGGGTATAGCCGCGGCTCCGGATATGCATCTTCGAGGTATTCGAGAATGACGGTGGAATCGTAGATCGTCAGGTCGCCGTCAACCAGCACCGGCACCTGGCCCTTGGGGTTCGCAGCCAGCACCGCCTCGTGCTTCGGCGCATAGCCCGCCGTCTGGCTGAACGGCACCATCGTGCAGGTGTAAGGCACGCCCTTCTCACGCAGGGCGATTTCAACCTTGCGGCCGAAGAGACTCAAGAGGCCGGAATAGAGATGCATGATGCTGTCTATCCCGGCCTCGATGTCAGGCTCTGTCAGGAGCGGTTACTTGCCGATCTTCGCCAACTCGGCATCGAACTCCGGCACCAGCGTGAAGAGGTCGCCGACGAGGCCATAATCCGCCACCTGGAAGATCGGGGCTTCGTCATCCTTGTTGATGGCGACGATGATCTTCGAGTCCTTCATGCCGGCCAGATGCTGGATGGCGCCCGAGATGCCGACGGCGATATAGAGATCGGGGGCGACGACCTTGCCGGTCTGGCCGACCTGATAATCGTTCGGCACATAGCCCGCATCGACAGCGGCGCGCGAGGCGCCGACGGCGGCGTTGAGCTTCTTTGCCACGGATTCGAGCAGCTTGAAGTTCTCGCCGTTCTGCATGCCGCGACCGCCCGAGACGATGACCTTGGCAGACGTCAGTTCCGGGCGATCGGACTGCGTCAGGTTCTCGCCCTGATAGGAGGAAAGCCCCGGATCGGCGGCGGCGTTCATGGTGACGATCTCGGCATTGCCGCCCTCGCCGGCGGCGGCAAAGGAGGCCGTTCGCACGGTGATGATCTTCTTGGCATCCGTCGACTGCACCGTCTGCACGGCGTTGCCGGCATAGATCAGGCGCACGAAGGTGTCGGCGGATTTTACCTCCGAGATGTCGGAGATCTGCATCACGTCGAGGAGGGCTGCAACGCGCGGCATGAAGTTCTTGCCGTTGCCGGTGGCGGGCGCCACGATATGCTCGTAGGCGGGTGCCAGCGACACGATCAAGGCTGCCATGGGCTCGGCCAGCGGACGCTCGAACGAGGGCGATTCCGAGTGCAGCACCTTGGTGACGCCGCCAAGCTTTGCGGCTGCGGCTGCGGCCGCACCGGCGTTGTTGCCGGCCACCAGCACATGCACGTCGCCGCCCATCTGGGCCGCGGCGGTCAGCGCCTTGTGGGTTGCATCCTTCAGCGAGGCATTGTCGTGTTCGGCGATGAGGAGGACAGACATCAGAGCGCTCCTGCTTCTTTCAGTTTGGCGACGAGTTCGGCAGGCGTCTTCACCTTGATGCCGGCAAGGCGCTTCGGCGGCTCCTCGGTCTTGATGACTTTGAGGCGGGGCGCGATATCGACGCCGTAATCCGCCGGCGTCTTTTCATCGAGCGGCTTCTTCTTCGCCTTCATGATGTTGGGGAGCGAGGCATAGCGCGGCTGGTTGAGGCGAAGGTCGGTCGTCACCACCAGCGGCAGCTTCACCTTCAGCATCTGCAATCCGCCGTCGATCTCGCGGGTGATCGAAGCTTCACCATTGCCGGGTTCGAGCTTCGAGGTAAAGGCGGCCTGCGCCCAGCCCAGCAGGGCGGAGAGCATCTGGCCGGTCTGGTTGCAGTCGTCGTCGATCGCCTGCTTGCCGAGGATGACGATCTCGGGACTCTCAGCCTCGACCACGCCCTTCAGGATCTTGGCAACGGCGAGGGGCTCGACGATGGCATCGGTCTTCACCAGAATGGCGCGGTCGGCGCCCATGGCAAGTGCGGTGCGCAGCGTTTCCTGCGATTGCTGCGGTCCGATCGAGACGGCGATCACCTCGGTCGCCTTGCCCTGTTCCTTCAGGCGGACGGCTTCCTCGACGCCGATTTCGTCGAAGGGGTTCATCGACATCTTCACATTCGCCAGTTCGACACCCGAACCGTCGGCCTTCACACGGATCTTGACGTTATAGTCAACCACCCGCTTCACAGCGACCAGGACTTTCATCTGACACCTTCAAATTGGTTCACAAAAAGTGGCCGGACCCTAGTGACGGGGTCAACCCAAGTCAATTCCCGGACCGTCGCAGTTGAGCCGAATGCGACCTTTGGTTCCTCAGCCGATGCGGATCATCAGGCGGCGGCGGATCATGTAGGTGATCGCCGCCCCCGCCATGAAGCCGCCGATATGGGCGCCCCAGGCGATGCTCACTTCCGCATTGGCACGGTCCATCCACCACGAGAAAACCTGCAGGAAAAACCAGCCGCCCAGCACCCAAAGCGCGCCGATCCGCAGCGGCAGGCGCATGAAGAGCAGGATCCAGACGCGGGCTTTCGGATAGAGGATGACATAGGCCCCGAGAACGCCCGAAACGGCACCCGAGGCGCCGACGAGGGGGGCAGGCGATGACGGCGCCAGCAGCACATGGGCGAGGCCCCCCGCGATGCCGCAGAGCAGATAAAACATGCCGAAGGCCGCGTGGCCGAAGGCATCCTCGATATTGTCGGCAAAGACCCAGAGGAACAGCATGTTGGAGCCCAGATGCCACCAGCTGCCGTGCAGAAACTGATAGGTGAGAAGCGTCACCGGTTCGGGCACCGGATCATAGCCGATCGCCGGGGGCACGAGACCCAGCAATTCGCCCGGAACAAGGCCCCACCCGGAAGCGATGGCCATCAGCACGGGCTCGGTGGTGAAGGCGCCGGTCATCGCATACATCGCGACGTTCAGCGCGATGATCACGACGGTGACGAGCTGGAAGCGGATGACCTTCAGCGGCGTGTTGTCGTGAAGGGGAATGAACATGTCAGCGGGTCTTGCCGGGAACCCAGAGAACGTCTCCGGAGGTGCGGGCATTGGCCCATCGGCTGGCGACGAAGAAAAAGTCCGACAGGCGGTTGATATAGGCGATCGCCCCCTCGCTCACATGCTCGCCCGGATGGGAGGCGAGCTCGACGATCAGCCGCTCGGCGCGGCGGCAGACGGTGCGCGAGAGATGAAGGTAAGCCGCCGCCGGATGGCCGCCCGGCAGCACGAAGGAGCGGAGTGGGGACAATTCGGCATTGAGCTCGTCAATCTCGGCTTCGAGGCGCTCGAACTGCCGGGGCAGGATGCGCAAGGGCTCGTAGCCCAAATCCTTGCCCGTATCGGGCACGCAGAGATCAGCGCCGAGGTCGAAAAGTTCGTTCTGGATGCGCGCCAGCATCTGGTCGAGCTTCTGCATCTCGGGCGTTGCCGTGTGGAGCCGCACCAGCCCAATCGTGGCGTTGGTCTCGTCTACCGTGCCGTAGGCCTGGATGCGCAAGTGCGCCTTCGACACGCGCTCGCCGGAACCAAGCGCGGTTTCCCCGGCATCGCCGGTACGAGTGTAGATGCGGTTCAGGACGACCATTGTTCAAAGCACTCTTGAAAAACTGTCATCGCCGGATTTGTTCTGGCGACCCATGGCAGCCCTGATTTCGGGCCGTCCGGGTGTCGAACAATGGGTTGCCGGAACAAGTCCGGCAATGACATGATATGTGAAGCGGTTATGTAGCTGGAACACGCTTTCGGCGCTACTCATTCCTCAGGTAAGGCGCGGGCTTTGCCGAAAGTGCGGTCCAGGTCACGGCGAGCCCGGCGATCACCGTCACCGCCATAGCGATGAGAGCTGTGAGGCCAGCCGTCAGTAGCGAGAAGCTCCACGGCATTTCGAGAATCCATCGGGCAAGAAACCACGAGGCAAGCGAGCCCACGGCGAGGCCGAAGACGGCCGCCGCAAGACCCAGTGCTGCATATTCGATGACGAAGGCGCCGACGAGCTGGCGCTTCGAGGCGCCATAGGTTTTCAGAACGACCGCCTCATAGAGACGCTCGGACAGGCCCGCCGCCAGCGCACCTGCCAGCACGAGAACGCCAGTGAGGAGTGTCAGCACATTGGCGCCCCGGATCGCGGCCAGCATCTGGCCCAGCAAGCCGCTCACGATGTCGATTGCATCCTTCACGCGGACGGCGGTGACGGAGGGGTAAGCGCGGGCCATGCGGTTCAGCAATCCTGCCTCGTCGCCGCCGTTCATCTCGACGGTGACGATATGGCTGTGCGGCGCATTCTTCAGGGCGTTGGGCGAAAACACCATGACGAAGTTGATCCCCAGGCTCCGCCAGTTCACCTGGCGGAGGTTGGCGACCTTCGCGGTCAGCTCGCGGCCCAGGACGTTCACCGTCACTTCATCGCCGATCTTCACCCCGATGCCGTTGGCGATTTCGTCCACCATCGAGACCAGTGGCGGCCCGTCATAGTCCGCCGCCCACCACTGGCCTTCGACCAGCTTTGAGCCATTGGGCAAGGCTTCGGCATAGGTCAGGCCACGGTCGCCGCGGAGTGCCCAGCTGGCCTCGGGCGTTGCCTCGACCTTGTCGGCGGGAACGCCTTTCACGCTCACCATGCGGCCCCGCAGCATCGGCGCATTGGTGGCGGCGGTGACGCCTTGCTCTTTCGAGATTGCCTGCTTGAAGGCGTCAAGTTCGGCGTCGCGCACGTCGAGGAAGAAGAATGCCGGAGCTTTTTCCGGAATGCCGCTCTTCAGTTCCTCGGTGATGGTGCGGTCGGTCAGCGCCAGGGTCACAAAGAGCGTGAGGCCGAGCCCCAGCGCCAGGATGACCGAGCCTGCCGCCGAACCCGGACGGTGGATATTACCGATGGCGTAACGCCAGATGGCGGATGAAGCGCGCGGCAGGCGGCGGGCAATGCCGATGATGAGTTGAGCCAATCCCAGCAGCACCACAAAGCTGGCAACGAGCCCGCCAAGAAAATAGCCGGTGATGCGCGTGTTCTCGAACGAGATGAAGACCAGCAATGCAATGAGGCCGAGCGCCAAGGCAATGGCGCCCAGTTCCCAGGCGCCGGGCCAGGCGTGAATGGGTGCGGCGCGGTGACGGAAGAGCGCGGAGGCCGCAACCTTCTTCGTGTGGGCTAGCGGCCATAGCGCGAAGGCAAAGGTGACGAGGAAGCCCAATGCGGCTGCAAGGAGCAGCGGCATCACCTCGACACCTGCGGCAACCGGAATGGGCAGTATTCCGCTTAAAGTCGCTGCAGCGAGAGCGGGCGCAACGGCACCCGCTGCAAGACCAATCGCGATCGCAATCAGGCCTACCAGCAGGATCTCGGTCAAATAGATTCCGAACACGTCGCGCGAGGAGGCGCCGAGGCATTTGAGTGTCGCGATCGAATTGGTCTTCCGCGTCACGAAGGCTTGCACGGCATTGGCGATGCCGGCGCCGCCGACGATCAAGGATGCAAGGCCCACCAGCGTCATGAAATAGCCGAGGCGCTCGATGAAATTATCCGCTCCTTGGGCTGCATTGTTGCGGTTCCTGACGCGCCAGCCGGAATCGGCATAATCCTCACGCGCCTCTTTCATCACCGCCTGCATGGCCCTTGCATCGGCGGGGGCGGGAAGCTTGACGCGGTAGCGCCAGGTGATCAGGCTTCCCGGCTGCACGATGCCGGTGGCGCGCAGGGTTTCTTCGGTCAGCAGCAGGCGGGGGCCCAGCACGATGCCGTCCGAAATCCTGTCGGGCTCGGACGTGATCAGCGCGCGGACCTCGACCTCGATCGAACCCAGCTTGACGCGCTGGCCGGGAGTAATGCCAAGGCGGCCCATCAACAGAGGATCGGCAACCGCTCCGGCGATGCCGTCCTTCGTTGCCAGCGCATCGGACAGGTTCATTCCGCCTTCGAGCAGGAACGAGCCGTAGAGCGGGTAATTGGCGTCGACGGCCTTCGCCTCGATCAGTGTGGTGTTCTCTCCGGCAACGGCCATGGCGCGGACGGTGGCGACCTTGCTCACCTCGCCCTTGGACGCGATGAATTTGAGTTCCGGCTCCGTTGCCTCGCGGTGGACGAGGGAGAATTCGACATCGCCGCCCAGCAATGGCTGGCCCTGTTCGTCGAGGCCCCGTTCGACGGCGGCGGCGAGGGAACCGATGATGGCGATCGTCCCGGTGCCGAGCGCCAGGCAGGTGAGGAATATCCAGAAGCCCTGCAGGCCCGAGCGCAGGTCGCGGGCCGCAAAGCGCAGCCACAGCAAGGGATTCATGTGAGAACCTTGGGATGCGCCCCGGCGACGATCTTGCCGTCCAGGACTTCCGCCACGCGGTCGCAGCGGTCTGCCAGCGTGCGGTCGTGGGTGACGAGGATCAGGGACGCGCCATCCTGCGTCCTGATCTCGAAGAGAAGCTGGATGATCTGTTCGCCCGTCACATGGTCGAGGTTGCCGGTCGGCTCGTCGGCGATGATGATCTTTGCGCCCGAGGCAAGGGCACGGGCGATTGCCACGCGCTGCTGCTCGCCGCCCGAGAGCTGGCCGGGATAATGCGTCAGGCGGTGGCCCAAGCCGACGCGCTTCAGCTTGTCTTCGGCAATCCCCATGGCATTGGGCGTGCCGCGGAATTCCAGAGGCACGGCCACGTTTTCAAGCGCCGTCATGGTGGGGATCAGATGGAAGGACTGGAACACGATGCCGATATTGTCGCGCCGGAAGGCGGCGAGTTCATCCTCGCCCTTGGCGTTGAGCGACTGGCCGGCAATCACTACCTCGCCCCGGCTGACGCGTTCGAGGCCCGCGATCACCATCAGCAGCGTCGTCTTGCCGGAACCCGAGGGCCCGACGATGCCCAACGCCTCGCCCGGCATGACGGTCAGGTCGACGCCGCGCAGGATGTCGACATTGCCGGCGCGGCTCGGCAAGGTCAGGTGGACGGTTTTCAGGGAAACAGCAGGGGTGGTCATTGCAGCGAACATGGGTGTCCTTACGCGATTTGTCGAGTTGCGGATGCTTGAAGTGGCCTGCCGCCCTGCCTAATTGACGAAGATGCTGAAACTTTCCGCCGTTCTCGCCCTTGTTTTCACCATGATGATGCAGGCCGCCGCGGCACAGGCCGTGACCATACTGGCGCTGGGCGACAGCCTGACCGCGGGGTATGGGCTGCAGCCATCGGACGCCTTTCCGGTCAAGCTCGAAGCGGCACTCAAGGCCAGGGGCCATGATGTGAGGATCATCAATGCCGGAGTATCGGGCGATACGGCGCTCGATGGGCTGTCGCGGCTCGAATGGTCGCTGTCGGACGATGTCGACGCGGTGATCGTCGAACTGGGCGCCAATGATGCCTTGAGGGGGCTTCCCGCGGCGCAGGCGGAAACCGCCATCGACACTATCCTCTCGAAGCTGGCCGAGAAGAAATTGCCCGTGCTGCTGGCCGGCATGCGGGCGCCGCCGAACCTGGGGCCGGAGTACCAGGCCGGTTTCGACGCCATGTTCCCCAAGTTGGCGGAGAAGCATGGCGCGTTGCTCTACCCGTTCTTTCTCGACGGCGTTGCCGCCGAGCGGAACCTCAACCAGGCTGACGGCATGCACCCCAATCCGGCGGGCGTCGATGTCATCGTGGAGCGAATTCTGCCGAGCGTCGAAGCGCTGATCAACAAGGTTGTGAAAAAATAGCGCTTGGCGCTGGCGAGAATCACACTAGCCTGACGTCCAAGCGTTCCGAGCAATCCTTCAGCGACAGAGGAGGCCCGCCATGCCGCGACTGTTCACCGGACTCGAAATTCCGGACGATGTCGCCTTCGATCTCGATCTCATGCGGGGCGGCATCCTCGGGGCCCGCTGGATCGACCGGGAAAGCCATCACATCACGCTGCGCTTCATCGGCGACATTCACGACGGGCTGGCCCGCGAAATCGCCTATGAGCTCGAGGGGATCGAGGCCAGACCCTTCGCGCTGCGGCTGACGGGCTGCGGGGTGTTCGGCGGCAACAAGCCCCATGCGCTTTATGTGGGAGTCGAGGAGAATGCCGAGCTTCGCCGCCTGCAGGCGCTGCACGAGCGCATCTGCCAGGTGCTGGGCCTGCCCCCCGAACCCCGCAAGTTCATCCCGCATGTGACGCTCGCCAGGCTCAAGGACCCCGACCTTCAATCCTTGCACCGCTTCATCGCTTCCCATAACCTCTACAAGAGCCGGGTGTTCGAGGTGGCGCGGTTCGTGCTTTTCTCGTCCCGGCCGTCGCGCGGGGGCGGTCCCTATGCGGTCGAGGAATCCTATCAACTGCAGGCGGGACTATGACAGGCAAAGCACTGGTTGGCGTCGAACGGGCCAAGGCCCTTCACGAATTGCACGGCTGGGCCGAGGCCAAGGGGCGGGACGCCATCACCAAGACCTACCAGTTCAAGTCCTTCTCCCAGGCCTGGGGCTGGATGAGCAGGGTTGCGCTGTTTGCCGAAAAGACCGATCATCACCCCGAATGGTTCAATGTCTATGGCAGGGTCGAGGTGACGCTTGCCACCCATTCGGCCGGCGGCGTCACCGATCTGGACATCGCGCTGGCCCGTAAAATGGACCAGTATGCCTCTGGTTAACGCTGCTTAACGACCTAACATTCCTGTAACTTGAAGCAGAAGCGGCTTTTATCCATATTCGCTTTCAATTCTTATCCCTTGGAGGAACGTAAATGGCCGAATCCCGATATCAACCCCAGACAAGGACCGAGACCCGGGCCGAGATCGACCAGGGTCTGCGTTCCTATATGATGGGCGTCTACAACTACATGGCGCTTGGCGTGGCGGCGACCGCTATCATCACGCTCGCCGTCGCTTCGAACCCTGCCGCGATGCAGGCCGTCTATTCGCTGAAGTGGATCTTCTTCATCGCCATCATCGGCATGGGCTTCCTGGCGCCGCGCCTGATCTTCTCGTCGAACCCCGCTGTCGCCCATGGCGCCTTCTGGGGCTATGTGGCGCTCTGGGGCCTCGCCATTGCGCCGATGGTCGGTACCTATCTGGCAGTCGCGCCCGGCATGGTCACCCAGGCTTTCCTGATCTCGGCCGTCACATTCGGTGCGACGAGCCTTGCCGGATACGTCACCAAGCGTGACCTGTCGGGCTTCGGCACCTTCTTCATGATGGCCTCAATCGGCATCCTGATCGCGATGCTGGTCAACGTCTTCTTCGTGCAATCGAGCATGATGAGCCTCATCACCTCGGTGGTCGTCGTCCTGCTGTTTGCCGGCATCACGGCTTACGAAACCCAGCAGATCAAGGAAATGTATGTGGAAGGCGATGCGCCGGGCGTTGCCCGCGGCAAGTCGATCTTCGGAGCCTTCATGCTCTATGGCAGCTTCATCACGCTGTTCATCCATATCCTGAACATCCTCGGCATCATGCGCGAGGAGTAATTCCTACAGCACCGAACAAACTGAACCCGGCCCGCAACGGCCGGGTTTTTTGTTGGCGAAAGGGTCAGATCAGATCGCGGTCAGCCGGGGGGATTTCGTCAGCACGCGCAGCACCTGCGCCAGATCGTGGCCGCGCTTCATGATGAGGCCGCCCTGCGCGATGACGGCGTAGGCGCCTTGTCTCCGCGCCAGCGCAGGCTCCTTGACGATCCGGTACAGGGGTTGCTCGGAGGTCCGCCGGAAGATCGAGAACACGGCCTTGTCGCGCCCGAAGTCCAGCGCATAGTCCCGCCATTCGCCCTCGGCGACTCGGGTACCATAGACCCCAAGAATGACGCTCAGCTCCCGCCGGTCGAAACTGATCTGTTCCACCGGGCGGCGGCTGAAATCCCTGGCATCGTCGCGCCCGGCCGGGGTGCCAATCTCCCACGGCCGGAGCGGGATTATATCTTCGTTCTTGTCCAACAGCCCCACCTTTGTGACGGGGGTAAACACCCGCCCAAAACATGGACCCATTCCCGGGCTCTGGCAAGTCAAAGCGGCCAAATATCATTTTTCCGCCGCAATTGGAGCAAGGTCCCGCCGTTCTCCGCAGCGATAAATGGATCGTTGCTTCTAAGGCCCGGCTGGCGTTGAGCGTCGGAAATCTCAGCCCCCCAGCCCCCCGGAGCTAATTCAGCCCGCCGGGCCACCCTGCCCCAAGTCAGTGAGGCGTTTGAGTAAAGTTCTGCGGCCGGGCCCCAAGGTTCCGGCCGCTTTCTTTTTGGGCACTTGACCGGGCTCGAGCTACACCCGATATCGCTCGCCGTCATTGTATTCAACAAGAGGGTGACATGGCAGCAGATACCACGGCGGCCGCGGACGCCACGATTGATCCGGTCTCCGCAAAATCCCACCAGTTCCAGGCAGAAGTCGCAAAGCTTCTGCATCTCATGGTGCATTCGGTCTATTCCGACCGCGACGTGTTCCTGCGCGAGCTGATCTCGAACGCCGCCGACGCGCTGGACAAGCTGCGTTACGAGGCGATCGCCGCGCCCGAACTGCTGGAGGGCGCGCCGGACCTCAGGATCACCATCACGCCTGACAAGGCGAAGAAGACGCTGACGATCGCCGACAATGGCATCGGCATGAGCGAGCAGGAACTGGTCGAAAACCTCGGCACTATCGCCCGGTCGGGCACGCAGGCTTTCGTAGAGAAGGTGAAGGCGTCGTCGGGCGACGTCAACCTCATCGGCCAGTTCGGCATCGGCTTCTATTCGGGCTTCATCGTCGCCTCCAGGGTCGATGTCATCTCGCGCAAGGCCGGAACGGAGGAGGCTTTCATGTGGTCCTCCGAAGGCACAGGAAATTTCACGGTGACAAGATCGGAAGCGGCCGCGCGCGGCACCTCGATCGTGCTTCACATGAAGGACGACGCAGCAGAATTCCTCGAGGACTGGAAGATCGAAAGTGTCGTCCGCGCCTATTCGGACCACATCGCGCACCCCATCATGTTGGCGGTCGACAACGAAACCGCGCGGCAGATCAACACGGCGAACGCCATCTGGACGCGGCCGAAGTCCGACATCACGGCGGAACAGCACAAGGAGTTCTTCGGCCATGTCGCCGGCATCTATTCCGATCCGGCGATCACCATTCATTACCGCGCCGAGGGCCGCAACGAATACACCGTGCTGCTCTATGTGCCGGGCGAGCGGCCCTTCGACCTCTATGACCCGGAGCGGCGCGGGCGCCAGAAGCTTTATGTGCGGCGCGTCTATATCGCGGATGATGTCGAGATCTTGCCGCCTTACCTGCGCTTCGTGCGCGGCGTCATCGATTCCGAGGACATGCCGCTCAACATCTCGCGCGAGATGCTGCAGAACAATCCGCAGGTGGCCGCCATCCGCAAGGCGGTGACGAACAAGGTTCTGAGTGAACTGAAGAAATGCGCCGAGAACGACGAAACGGCGTTCAAGAAGATCTGGGAGGTGTTCGGCCCGGTCATCAAGGAAGGCCTCTATGAGGACATGGAGCGGCGCGACACGCTCTACGAGATCGCCCGCTTCCGCACCACCAGGGGTGAGTGGGTGAGCCTCAAGGACTATGTCGCCGGCCTGAAGGAAAACCAGACGGCGATCTATTATCTCACCGCCGAGGATGCGGCGAAGGCCAAGGCCAGCCCGCAGCTCGAAGGCTACACGGCACGCGACGTCGAAGTGCTGCTGCTGACCGATCCGGTCGATTCCTTCTGGGTGCGCACCGCACTGGGCTTTGACGGCAAGCCCTTCAAGTCGGTGGCGCAGGGTGCCGCCGACCTCGATCTCATCAAGCTCAAGGACGACGCGAAGCCGCAAGCCTCGGATGATGCGGCAACCGCTACGCTGATCGCCGCGATGAAGCAGGCGCTGGGTGAGCGCGTGCAGGACGTGCGGAGTTCGAAACGGCTGACGGACAGTGCCGTCTGCATCGTCAATGATTCGGCCATGGACCGGACGCTGGAAAAGCTACTGTCGCGCCAGAAGGATTCCGGCGTTTCGATCTCGGCGCCGATCCTCGAGATCAATGCCGGGCACCCGCTGCTTCAGGCGCTCGCAAGGTCGGTAACGGACAAGGGTGCCGGTTCGATCGCCGATGCGGCACAGCTTCTCCTCGACCAGGCCTTCATCATCGAAGGCGAGCAGGTGCCTGACCCTGCCGCCTTTGCAAGGCGCATAGCGGATGTGATGGCGAAGGTCTTCGCCTGAAGTCGACAGCGGCGCATTCCGGCCATCAGCCGGGGTGCGCCACTGTATCTCCCGCGCAACAGTGGGCTTGAAAATCTTCCGTATACTTCCTTACACTGCGAATCGGTGCTAGTCACACACCCGCATTCAAACACGCAGAGGAGTCAGCCATGGGAATTCATTTTACGCGACGCTGACTCCGGGCCGCTTTTGAGGCTCGGGCCTCAAGCGGTTAGCGTATTGGCGCTTCAGGCGCATTCATCACACGATCAAACTCAAATGCAGGCCTGATATCTGGCCGCGTGTACACACGCGCCTTATGGCTTGCTGACATTTTCATGCACGCGCACGGGTCTGAATGGCTCTGTGTCTCGCGATGGAGACGCTTATGTTCTCGCTCAAGTTCGACCTGCTGTTCCCCAGCCTCGATCTGGCCAAGGCGACGGCGAAAAGACTTAACACCACACTGCGGCGGCCCGCGCCGCCGGCCGACCCGCGCGAATTGCAACGGATGCGGGACGAGCTTCGCACCGCGCGTGAAAAAGTGCGGATGCAGGTGACGGGCGGCCGGCACCTGTTCCTGTGATGCGCGTTCTGTTAGCTTTCGCTTCATGAGCGAAAAAGAAACAGATGTGATCGTGGTGGGTGCCGGCATGGCTGGCGCCGCCGCCACGCTGAAACTGGCGAAGGCCGGGCAACGCGTGAAACTCATCGAAGCGCGCGACCGCTGCGGCGGCCGCGGCTTTCTCCGGAAATTCGATGGCGATGCCGCAGAACTGGAGTTCGGCGGTGCATGGATCACGCCGTGGCATGGCCGCATCCGTGCGCTGGTGGCTGAGCATGGCCTGTCGCTGCGGCCGCGCCATGAGGTGACCAACCGCCTGTGGCTGCGCGATGGCCTGGTCTGCAGCAATGGCGCTGTATCACCGGAACATGTCACCGCGCATGAACGCGCGATTGCGCGTGTGGCGGTCGACTCGATCCTGCTGAAGAAGGGATCAAGCGAGAACGAGAAGGGTGAGGCTCTGCGCAGTATTTCATTCGCCGCCTATCTCGACCGGCTAAAATGCCCCAGGCCGACGCGCGATGTTTTTTCCGCGTGGTGGACGGTGTCCGGCAATGGCGATCACAACCTTGTCGCGGCCAGCGAGTTTCTGGCGAGCTGTTCCTATGACAACGGGCTTGCCGAAGGCATGATCAGGTTCTGGAGCGACACGGTCGTTCCGGGCATGGGCGCTCTGGCGGAGGCGATGATCGCTGCATCGGGCGCTGAACGAATCCTCGCCGAACCTGTCACGCATGTGGCGCGCGTGGCCGATGGCGTGCAGGTGGCAAGTGCGAAGCGCATTCATCAGGCGAAGGCCTGCGTGCTGGCGCTTGGCGTAAACCAGTTGAAGAAGGTTCATTTCTCGGCCGCTCTGCCGCAAGCCAAGCGCGATGCGGTTGCAACGGGGCATGGCGGACGTTCGTTCAAGCTGTGGGTGAAGGCGGAGGGCGTCCCCGTCGGCACGCTGGTGACCGGAGACGGCAGCGGCATCGAGTTCGCCTTCGCAGAGCGCAAGGCAGAGGATGGCGCGACGCTCATCGTCTGCTTCGGATTGATGACAGACGAGAACCGTCCCGGTGATCCGGCATGGGTGCGTGAACAGTGCTCACGGCTGTTCCCCAATGCCCGCATGGTCTCCTACGACTGGCACGACTGGGTAGACGATCCATTTGCGCGCGGCACATGGGTCGCTGCACTTGCAGGCCATGAAGATGGGCTGGAAAACGCCAACTGGCAGCCGGAGGGGCCAATCGCCTTCGCGTCGTCGGACTATGCGCGCGAACAGGCCGGATGGTTCGAGGGCGCGGTCATCGCGGGCGAGGATGCGGCAGAAGCTTTGCTCAAGTCTTAGCTGAAGAGCTTGCCGAAAACGTCCATCGAGGTGTTGGCGCCGCAGACGATGACGCCGACGCGCTCGTCCTTCTCCGGCCTGTAGGCGCCGGAGAGGAGGGCCGCGAAGGCGGCGGCCCCGCCCGGTTCCGTCACCAGTTGCTGCTCGCGCCACAGCCGGCGCTGAGCCTCGCGGATATCGTCGTCCGAAACGAGGACGACTTCAGACACATGATCTTTCGCGATATCGAACATCAGCTTGCCGACTGTGGTCGCGCCAAGCGAATCGGTGGCGAGGCCGGAGGGCTTCACGGCCACACGCTCGCCAGCGACCAATGCTGCATGCAGCGTGTTGCAGGTCTGGGGTTCGACTCCCACGATCTTCACGTTGGACTGATACCAGGCCGCGATGCCGCCGATCAGGCCGCCGCCGCCCACCGCGACCAGCAGCGTATCGATCCCCGGCGCCTGGTCTTCAAGCTCGCGGGCGAGCGTGCCCTGGCCTTCGAGTGTTGGCACGGCGTCATAGGCGTGGACGCTCACCGCACCGGTTTCGGCAATATGGGCTTCGCACAAGGCCAGGGCCTCGCTGTAGGTGGCGCCCTGCTGCACGATGTCGGCGCCATAGGACGCGATGCGCGCCACCTTGGCTGGGGATGAAATCTCGGGAACGAAGATCCTTGCCTTGTGCCCCAGCTGGCGCGCCGCGAAAGCCACCGCCGCGCCATGATTGCCGCCGGACGCCGTGGCGACACCGGCGCTGCCGACCTCGGCATTCACCAGCGTGTTGAAGGCGCCGCGCGCCTTGAAGCTTCCGGAATGCTGAAGAAGTTCGAGCTTGAGCGTGACGGGAAGCTCGATGCCCTCAACCATCACGTCCATCACCGGCGTGCGCCGGATGAAGGGCGCAATCCGCTGCGCTGCCTTGGTGATCGCCTCGCGGGTGATGCTCATTCGGCAGGCGCCACATGCACGAGCTTGTCGGACTTGCCGCCGAAGGCTTCGTCGTAATAGCGCTTCTGGGCCTGCGCGGCAGTCAAGGCGTTGCGCATCAGGATCGAGACGGTGACGGGGCCGACGCCGCCGGGGACGGGCGTGATCCAGCCAGCGGTTTCCGCGCAGGCGTCATAGTCGACGTCGCCCACGGTGATGTGGCGGCCAGCCTCCTCGATCTGGTTGATGCCGATGTCGATCACCGCCGAGCCCGGCTTGATCATGTTCGGCGTGATGAAGCGCGGCTTGCCGACGGCGACGAAAATTGCATCCGCCGCGCGCGAATGAACGGCGAGGTTCCGCGTCATATGGTGACAAACGGTGACGGTGGCGCCTTCCGCCATCAGCAGGAAGGCGATGGGCTTGCCGACGATTTCGGAATGGCCGATGACGACCACCTCGAGGCCTTCGAGCTTTAACCCCGTGCGCTTCAGCAGTTCGACGGAAGCCGCCGCCGTGCAGGGGGCAAGCGAGGTATCGCGGTAGACGATGTTGCCGATGGACGCCGGGTGCATGCCCTCGACATCTTTGAGGGGATGGATGGCGGTCTGCAGTTCGCGGATGTCGAGGTGCCTCGGCACCGGGCGCTGGATGATGACGCCGGTCACCCGTGGATCGGTGTTCAGCGCCTGCAGGATCCCCAGCATTTCGAGGCGGGAGACCTTTTCCGGCAGGTTCCGCTCCTCGAACAGGATGCCGGCCTTTTCGGCACCGCGGACCTGATTCCGCACATAGAGGCTGACGGCGGGGACATCGCCGATGGTGATCGAGACAAGTTTCACGGGCCAGCCTTTTGCGGCGAGGTCCTCGACGCCCGAATAGACGGCGCGGGTAATCTCCTCGGCGACGGGCCGGCCCAGCAGGGCGTTGTGGCGGATGGCGGTCTGGATGGTCATGATGAGGCGCCTTTTGTCACGCGTCCGCCTTCCTGCGCAAGCCCTTCGCGTCAACCTCCGTGCAGCGCGGCTGCCACGTCGAGCACGCTGGTTCCGGCGCTGATGGCGATGGCGCGGGCGAGAATCTTCATCGCGGTGCCGAGTGCATCCCCGGCGGGCATGGAAACCCGCGCGGCGAGATAGAGCCCGGCAAGAAAATCGCCGGTGCCATGCGGCACATGGGCAAGGCGCGGGGAGATGATCTTGTGCACATTTTCCGGTGTGACGAGCATGGTGGATAGGAGGTTTCCGCCCGCTGGAATGGAGGTCGCCAGCACTTCCGGAAGCCCGAGCTTTCGCGCCGCCGCAATCGCCTCCGCCTCGTCAGTGACGGGGCGTCCGCCAAGCCACGCGAGTTCGAAGCGGTTGGGGGTGATGCAGGTGGCGAGCGGCACGAGATGATCGCGGATCGCCTCGGCCACGGGTTGCGGCACATAGAAGCCGCCCTCATCGCCGATCACGGGATCGACGAGAATGAACAGCGAAGGGATTTCCTGTTTCATCCGCGCAAGGGCCTTCGCCGCAACCTCGACCTGCTCGGGTGCCGCAAAATAGCCGGTGAGGGCTGCGCCCACCTTCGATAGTACGTCAAGCCCGCCGAGCGCTTCCAGAATTTGCGAGATGTCGCCGGCTGATGTACGGAAGCCCGCCGGCTTGCCGTGGCCCGGATGATTCGACAGCGTGATCGTCGGGATGGCCAGAACCTCGTGCCCCCTGGCCTGCAGCGCCGGCACGGCGGCGGTCAAGCCCACCGGGCCATAGGCCACCTGCGAAGAGATGGCGAGAATGCGCATCAGATCACGTTCTTCTCGAACAGCGGTTCGTTCCTGCCAATGCGCTCATAGCAGAAGCGGGTGAGATCGATGGTGCGATAGGCGCCATGCATGACGAGTTCCGCCACCGCATTTCCTGCCGCAGGGCCCTGCTGGAAGCCATGGCCAGAAAAACCGTTGGCGAAGATCAGGTTCGTGACCTGCGGGTGGCGGCCAATGATCGCATTCTGGTCGAGCGCGTTATAGTCATAATGCCCGACCCATGAGCTGATGACCTTGATCGCCTCGAACTTCGGCACGCGCTCGGCCAAGGCCGGCCAGATTTTCTCGTCGAAGAAGTCATGGTCCATTTCCCAGTCGAAGACGGTTGGTTCTTCATGCTCCTCCGGCGAGAGGCCGCAGATGAAGTTGCGGCCCTCGGGGCGGAACCACACGCCATTGGGTTGCACGGTGAGGGGGCCCTTGTGCAGCGCCTCATCCGCCGCCGGGCAATCGAAGACATAGACAAAGCGCTTGCGCGGGCCGACGGGGAGGTCGATTCCCGCCATGGCGGCCAAGGCACCTGCGCCTGCACCGGCGGCATTGACGAGCGTGCCGCAGGAGATCTCCTCGCCGGAAGCGAGGGATATGCCGGTGATCGCGTTGCCAAGCTTCAGGATACCGGTGACTTCGCCGGTGATGACCTCGACACCCTTGGCAACCGCGGCCTTCCGCAGCAGCGACATCATCGAATAGGGGTCCATCCAACCCTCGCCCGAAAGGCCGAAGCAGCCGCCGGCCAGGCCATCGGTCACCAGCCAGGGAAAGCGTGCGGCCAGCTCATTGCCTTTGAGGATCACGTTGTCGCCGCCATTGGCGACCTGGACCGCATGGTTTTCCTCAAGAATCGGCATGCCGCTTTCGGAGGCGAGGATGAGGTAGCCCTGTTCCCTGAAGCCGACGTCGGCATCGGGGCCGAATTCCTGTTTCAGGTTGCGGACAAGCTTCAGCCCGAACATCGACAGCGCGATGTTTTCTGGTGTCGAGAACTGCTGGCGGATGCCCCCGGCAGAGCGGCCCGTGCAGCCGAACTGGTAGCTCGTATCTTTTTCCACGATGGCGATGGAGCCGGCGAATCCATGCTTCTTCAGGTACCAGGCGGTGGCGCTGCCGATGATGCCACCACCCACGATCAAGACGTCAAATCTCTTCATGGGGCGGACATTGCCCAAACTGGCCGCTTGCCACAAGGCCCCGAGCCCTGCGCCTTACCCAAAAGTGGGCTTCCCATCCTGCAATGCGGCGTCTAGCTTTCCCCGCGAAAGAGCAATGGAATTGACATGACATTTCGCCCCCGCCGCAGCGTTCTCTACATGCCCGGCGCCAATGCCCGCGCACTTGAAAAGGCCAGGACGCTCGATGCCGATGCGCTGATTCTCGACCTCGAGGATTCGGTGGCGCCCGCTTCGAAGGGCGAAGCGCGTAGCCTCGTCGCCGCCGCCGTGAAGGCGGGTGGCTATGGGCGCCGCGAGGTGGCGATCCGCATCAACGGGCTCGACACGCCATGGGGCGTGGAGGATCTCAAGATGGCGGCCGATGCCAGTCCCCATGCGATCCTGGTGCCGAAAGTGGCGGAGGCCGGGGATATCGTGACAGCGTCCCGCATCCACATGGCGATGGGTGGTGCCGAGGCCACCCGCATGTGGGCGATGATCGAGACGCCGATGGCGATCTTCAACGCGCGGGATATCGCCTCCGCGCATCAGGCGGCGCGGCTTTCCTGCCTCGTGCTCGGCACCAATGACCTGCTGAAGGAGACGCGCGCAACGGCGGCGGGCGGACGCTTGGCGATCTTGCCGTTCCTGTCGATGACGGTTCTCGCGGCGCGCGCCCATGGCCTCGACGTCATCGATGGCGTCTACAATGATTTCCGTGACGAGCAGGGCTTCCGCGCCGAATGCGAACAGGGCCGCATACTGGGCATGGATGGCAAGACGCTGATCCATCCGGGGCAGATTGGCGTGTGCAATGAATTGTTCTCGCCAGCGCCTGAAGAGGTTGCATGGTCACACAGGATCATCAAGGCCTTCAAGCTGCCGGAGAATGAGAAGAAGGGCGTCATCACCATCGACGGCAAAATGGTGGAACGCCTGCATCTCGCCATGGCCGAACGTGTGGCGGCGATCGCGGATGTGATTGCAGGATGAGCGGCGAACCCTATCTCGATCCTCTCACGGCGGCGGCGGCGTTGCTTCACCATATTTCCGGAACTGAAGCCGGTGAAGGCGATCTGAATGAGCTGGCAGCGCGGCTTGACGCCTTCGTCTACTCGCTCCGCTTCGTGCGGTCTGATACCGTAAAGTACATTCAGGATACCGACGCCACTCCTCCCGAAGTGCTGTACAAGCATCGATATGAAACGATCGGCAAGAGGTTTTCACAACTCGGGCGATACTGGACCGTTTCCTCCCGGATGATTCCGGGAAAAGATTCCAAGATACTCCTTGGCGACGCAATTGACGACTTGTCTGATATAGCGGACGAACTTGAAGCCGTGTTTTGGTATCTGGAGAAGTTTGGCAGGCAAGAAGCTCTCGCGGCATTGCGGAGCAGCTATGAGCTTCATCTGAAAATGCACCTGATACCTCTTCGCGCGCACCTCGAACAAGAAATTTTTGACCTGTGCTGATCTCATGAGCAAAACAAATCCCGGCAACTTCTTCGAGGACTTCCGCATCGGGCAGATCATCCGTCATGCAACCCCGCGCACGGTAACGGCGGGCGACCAGTCGCTTTATACCGCACTCTATGGTTCGCGCTTTGCGGTGCAGTCGTCGGACGCTTTTGCCAAGTCCATCGGCTATCGCGCCGCACCTGTCGACGATCTTCTCACATTCCATATCGTTTTCGGCAAGACGGTGCCAGATATCTCGCTCAATGCGGTGGCGAACCTTGGCTATGCGGATTGCCGGTTCCTGAAACCGGTCTATCCTGGCGATACGCTGTCGACGGTTTCGGAAGTCATCGGCCTTAAGGAAAATTCTAACGGCAAGACCGGCACCGTCTACGTGCGTTCGACGGGCTCCAATCAGCATGGCGAGATTGTTCTCACTTATGTGCGCTGGGTGATGGTGCGGAAGCGCGACGAGAAAACCGCGGCACCTGAAACCGCTGTTCCGAATTTGCCGAAGCGTGTCGATCCCGCCATGCTGGGCGATGCCTGCCCGCCACTCGATCCCGGCAAGTGGGACAATCAATTGTCCGGCTCGCCGCATCGCTTCGGCGACTATGCGGCGGGCGAGAAGATCGACCACGTCGACGGGATGACGGTGGAGGAGGCCGAGCACCAGATTGCCACACGCCTCTACCAGAACACCGCAAAGGTGCACTTCAACCAGTTCTCGGAAACCCAAGGCCGCTTCGGGCGCAGGCTGATCTACGGCGGGCATGTCATCTCGCTGGCCCGCGCATTGTCGTTCAACGGGCTCGGCAATGCGTTTCACATCGCCGCCATCAATGGCGGAAGACATGTGGCGCCATTGTTCGCGGGCGGCACGGTCTTCGCATGGTCGGAGATTGCCGAGACGGCGGAAATTCCCAATCGCAATGACGTGGGCGCGCTCAGAATTCTGACACGCGCCACGCGCGATCTGCCGTGTACGGAACATCCGGTGGAGGATGGCTCGCCGGAGAAGCCGGGCGTCATCCTCGAACTCGATTATTGGGCGCTGATCCCGCGCTGAGCCTTCAGAGCAGGAGCCGCCTGTCGACCGGCGGAAAGCTGCGCGCCATGGACGGCTCCGGATGCGCGGGCCGGGGCGCGGAAACGATGTCTTGGGCCTTGCCGCTTCGCGCCGCCTCCTCGATCGCCAGCATGGCGCGCACGTCGTTGAGGCCTTCGCCGCCATCGGGCTCGGGCCTTATGCCCTTCAGGATGCAGTCCGAAAAATAATGCGCCTGGCCGCTGAAGTGATCATAACGCGGCCAGGTCTTCTCGGTCACCGTGGCGCCGCGCGTCACCCTCATCGTGACCGCGGTTTCGAAGCGGAAGCCGGGCGATACCTCGATCTGGCCTTCGGTTCCGATCACCCGGTACTGGTCGATCTCGCTGGCGCCGAAACTGGCGGTGAAATGCGCAAGGCGTCCTTGGGGGAAGCGCAGCGTGGCCGATATCATTTCCTCGACTTCCGCGAAGCGCTGGTCTCCCGGCCTTGCAGCGGCCGCTGCAACCACGCCCACTGGCTCGGACTGGAATAGATGGCGCACGGCATTGAGGCAGTAGACGCCGATATCCTGCAGGGGGCCGCCCCAATGCGCGGCCTTCAGGCGGTGGTTTCCAGGTTTCATCGAGAAGGAAAACAGCGCGTCGTAGATGCGCGGGTCGCCGATCTCGCCGCGCCGGATGATGTCGATCGCCTCAAGCGTGCCGGGCTCGGTGTGGAGGCGATAGGCGGTCATGAGCCAGACTCCGGCCTTCTCCGCCGCCGCGATCATCGCCTCGCATTCGGCAACCGACACGGCAAGCGGCTTCTCCACCAGCGCGTGAACGCCCGCTTGGGTGGCGCGGATCGCGTAATCGGCATGCATCGAATTTGGCAGCGCAATGTAGACGGCATCGACGATACCCCGCGCCAGCATCTCGTCATACTGCTCGTAAGAGAAAACATGCTCGATACCGTGGAACGACGCCAGCTTTGCCGCGCCTGCGTGGTTGCCAGAGACGATCGCCGTCATTTCCGAATTGCCGGTCTGGGCAATCGACGGCATGAAGGCTTCCTGCGAGATCCAGCCCCCGCCAACGACCGCATAGCGAATTTTCTTCATGTCATTCTTCTCCTGTTGAACTCGCTCACGCAACCGGCGTCCATAACACCTGGTCGATCCGCGTCGCTCCTGCCGCGAGCATGATCAGGCGATCGAGGCCCAAGGCCACGCCGCTGGCCGGCGGCATCATCGCCAACGCTTCCAGCAATTCCTCGTCCACGGGATAGCGCTCGCCATAGATCCTTTCCTTTACATCCATCTCGGCTTCGAAGCGGCGGCGCTGTTCGTTCGCGTCGGTCAGTTCGCCGAAGCCATTGGCGAGTTCGACGCCGCAGGCATAAAGCTCGAAGCGCTCGGCCACGCGGGCGTCATGCGCTGAAGCGCGGGCAAGGGCCGCTTCCACCGAAGGATATTCATAGAGCACGGTGATCTGGCCGTTGCCCAGGTTGGGCTCCACCTCCTCCGACAGGATGCGGCTGAAAATGTCGGACCAGCTGTCGTCGCCCGCTATCCGCACGGGCGATAGCGCGGCCAGCGCAGCGCGGTCGGCAGTCCCGTCCGCGGCGATCGTCGCCAGCAGGTCGACACCGGCATAGCGAAGGAAGGCCTCATTGACGCTTAGCCATTCGGCCTCGGCGAAGGGTGCCGCGCTGTGGCCGCGCCAGTTGAAGGCGCTGGTTCCCGCCGTTTCCGCCGCCAGCCGGACCAGCGCCAGCGTGTCTTCGATGATGACCTTGTAATCCTCACTGACGCGATACCATTCCAGCATGGTGAATTCGGGCGAATGGGTCAGCGTGCGCTCGCGGTTGCGGTAGACCCTTGCAATATCGAAGATGCGGGTTTCGCCTGCCGCCAGCAGCTTCTTGCAGGCAAATTCCGGAGAAGTATGGAGATAGCGCCGCTCGGAGGTACCGTCCGGCTCGATCAGGTCGGTGGCGAAGCCGTGGAGATGCGCCTCATTGCCGGGCGAGACCTGCAGCGCCCCGCAATCGACTTCGGTGAAGCCGCGGGCATCGAACCAGCTTCTGATCGCGGCGATGATGCGGTTCCGGGCCAGCAGGAAGGGCCGCCGGTCGGCATGGCGGCCGGGCGAAAACCAGCGGGAGTTGTTCATCGTCACGTCATGCGTCCTGGGGGGTTGGCTTCCATGGGTGCGGCTGCTAATACCGCGCCCAATCCAAACCGGCAAATTTCAGAATTGAGAGACGACAAGTGGTCAAGGTCATCGCAAGCGGCGTCCGCAAGGGCAATGTCATCGAACATGAGGACGGCAAGCTCTATGTCGTGCTGAAGGCGGAATCCATGCATCCCGGCAAGGGTACGCCGACGACGACGATCGACATGCGCCGGATCTCCGATGGCGTGAAGACGGTCGTCCGCTTCAAGACTACAGATGCGCTCGAGCGCGCCTTCGTCGAGACCATCACCCACAGCTATCTCTATCTCGACGGCGACAACTATATTTTCATGAACCCCGAGAATTACGAGCAGATCGGCGTTCCCGCCGACATGCTGGGCGAGAGCGCCCCCTTCCTGCAGGAAGGCATGGAATGCCAGATCGCACTGTTCAACGGCGTGCCGATCTCGATCGAACTGCCGCCGCGCGTGACGCTCGAAATCGTCGAGACGGAGCCGGCGATCAAGAACCAGACGGCGTCATCGTCGTTCAAGCCCGCCGTGCTGTCGAACGGGGTGCGCACCATGGTGCCGCCGCATATCGTGTCCGGCACGCGGATCGTCGTTTCGACGGAGGATTCCTCCTATGTCGAGCGCGCCAAGGACTGAGCTCTAGCGGCCAAAGACGCCCACGATCTCGACATGCGATGACCATTTGAACTGGTCAACGGCAGTGACGCTCTTCAGGGCATAGCCGCCGCCGATCAGGATTTCGGCATCGCGCGCGAAGCTTGCGGCATCGCAGGAGACGGAGACGACGGTTCTCACCTTCGACCTTGCGAGTTGCTTTGCCTGCGCCTCCGCCCCGGCACGTGGCGGGTCGATAACGACGGCGTCGAAGTGCTTCATCTCGTTCGGCACCAGCGGTTCGCGGAAGAGATCGCGTACGGAGGCGAGCAGCGGCTTAATGCCGGGTGTCGCCTTCACCGCGGCAGCGATCGCAGCAATCGCCGGCTTGTCGCTGTCATAGGCTTCGACCTTCGATTTCGCTGCGAGGCGCAAGGCGAAGGGACCGATGCCGCAGAAGAGATCGGCGACGGATTTCGCCTTGCCCACACCTTCCAGCACCAGGCGCACCAGAACGGCCTCGCCCTCCGCTGTTGCCTGCAGGAAGGCGCCCGGCGGAATTGCCACCTGCACGCGGCCCATCTCGATCTTCGGAACGGCGGCGGTGGCGATCACTTCGCCGTTGACGCTGAGGCGCGCGAGTTTCAGCTCGTGCAACAGCGCGACGAGCTTCGCGTGTTCCTGTTCTACGATCTTGCGCTCGGCTTTCACGCTGACATCGAGGCCCGTGAGGGTGGAGACAATCGCCACATCGCAATCGCTCAATTTCGCACCGATGGCGCGGGCAATATCGAATGAGCGTTCGAGTGCGGGTTCAAGTATGGGGCAGACGTCGATATCGAGAAGATTGTGGCTGCGAGCCTCCATGAAGCCGGCGGTAACGAGCTTGTCGCGGCGGCGCACATGGATGCTGACGCGGCGGCGGCCCGCGCCATGCGCGTCGATCAGTTCACGGACGGGTTGATCGATACCGCGGGCTTTCAGCGCCTGTTCGACGAGGCTCTT
Organism: bacterium; assembly: GCA_022842165.1. Taxonomy (GTDB): domain Bacteria; phylum Pseudomonadota; class Alphaproteobacteria; order Rhizobiales; family Aestuariivirgaceae; genus Aestuariivirga. The sequence goes on along the minus strand of JALHQC010000023.1, from coordinate 28,516 downwards.
CTTCCACGCCTGGTAGGGTGCCTCGCGCCAGTGCTGTAGCTGGCAGCCGCCGCAGCGGCCATAGTGCTTACAGAAGGGCGTGGCGCGTTCGGCGGAGGCCGTGACCAGCGCCTTCAACCCCAGGCGCTCGCCATCACCCTCCGCGATGATCTCCTCTCCCGGCAGGGTTCCGGGCACGAAAAGGGTTCTGCCATCATGGTGCGCAATGCCTTCGCCACGGCGGCCGACATCAGTTACCGTCAATTTAAGCTCAGTCATCGACGGGTACCGGGGGATAGGCGATGGCGACGCCGTGGCCGGAGCGGAGGCTGACCGTCACCGGGCCGGTGGCGATGTTGGAGAGCGTCAGCGTCGAGCCCAGTGGCACAGCGCGATTTTTCAGCGGCCACTTCACGCCGCCGAGATCGAGGCCTTGGATGTCTGCAAAGGGGATGAGGCTCAGGCGCGTGGCGGCGGGGAGATCCAGCACCTGTGTGCGGGCGAGGAGCGGATAGGCCTCTTCGTGGCCGCTGGTGACAAGGCACCGGAGTCCATCCCGCGCGATCTGCAGGCTCTGGCCAAGCAGGCCTGCCGTATGGTCGGTCTGGCCGCCGAGGCCGCCGAGCAAAATGATCTCGCTTGCCCCGCGCGCAATTGCCTCGGCTACGGCAATCGCGCCATCGGTCATGTCCTTTTCGGCGGGAAAATTCTGGCGCGGCACATCGCGGTACTGGACCACGAGTTCGGAGCCCGACGAATCGAAATCGCCGACCCAGAGTTCGGGGATGATACGGAGCGCAGCCGCATGCATCATGCCGCTGTCGGCGGCGATGAAGCGGGAACCGCTGACCTGCGCGCGCAGACGGGACGTGACGGTCAGATCGCCACCGAGGAGGATTGTGAAGCGTGTCATCGGCGCTCTCTAGCAAATGCCTCTTGTCAGCGCACGTCCCAAGCATTAAGCCGATATTTGCTCTCAACGGGGTGCTGCGCATGCAGCTGAGAGGGGCTGAGGCCTCAACCCGCTGAACCTGATCCGGATCATGCCGGCGGAGGGATTGTGGGCGGAACTTGAGGGAAACCCAAAGTTCCAATCCTCCATCCAACGGCGAATGGAGGACTTATGAAGAAGATCATCACCACTCTGTTCGCGCTCCTGAGCCTTGCAACTCCTGCAATGGCGAAGGACACGCTTACCATCTACACCTATGACAGCTTCGTCTCCGAATGGGGGCCGGGCGCAAAGGTGAAGGACGCTTTCGAGAAGGACTGCGATTGCACCATCGAATGGGTGGCGCCGGGCGACGGCGTGGCGCTCCTCAACCGGCTGAAGCTTGAGGGTCAGAACACCAAGGCCGACGTCGTCCTGGGTCTCGACACCAACCTGACGGCGGAAGCCGCCGAGACGGGGCTGTTCGGAAAGCACGGCGTGGACGTGAAACTCGCCAAGACGCCAATCCCCTGGGCCGATGACTATTTCATGCCCTATGACTTCGCGCATTTCGCCGTCATCTATGACAGCGAGGCGATGAAAATCCCGCCGAAGTCGCTTGACGAACTGGTGAACGGAGATCCATCGCAGAAGATCATCCTGCAGGATCCGCGCTCGTCGACGCCGGGCCTCGGCTTCCTCCTGTGGATGAAGCAGGTCTATGGCGAGAACGCCGCGGAAGCCTGGAAGAAGCTGTCTCCGCGCATATTGACGGTGGCGCCCGGTTGGTCGGAAGCCTACGCGCTGTTCACCAAGGGCGAGGCGCCGATGGTGCTTTCCTATACGACGTCGCCTGCCTATCACATGATCGCCGAGAACACCGAGCGCTACAAGGCTGCGGCGTTCGCGGAGGGGCACTACCTGCAGATCGAGGTGGCAGGGCTGATCGAGGCTTCGCCTGAAAAAGCGCTGGCACAGAAATTCATCGCCTTCATGATGGGCCCGGGTTTCCAGGACCAGATTCCCACCAACAACTGGATGTTGCCGGCGGGCGCCACGTCGTCCGCGCTTCCGCCCGCCTTCGGGCAACTGGTGAAGCCGGAAAAGACGCTGATCTATTCGCCGCTCGAAGTGAAGGAGAACCGCCGCGCCTGGATCGATGAATGGCTGAACGCGCTGGCGAAATGATCGCCGTACGGTATTCACGGGCGCCGGCCCTGCTGGCGCTCGGTTTTCTGGCGCTGGCGCTTGCCGCAGGCTTTCTGCCGGTGCTGTGGATGGGTGCCGCTCAGGGCTTCAGCCGCTTCGACTCCTATATTCTCCGTGTGCTGAGCTTCACGCTGCTGCAAGCGGGGCTGTCGGCAGCGATCTCGATCGCCATCGGGCTGCCGCTGGCCCGCGCATTGGCAAGGCGGCAGGACTTTCCGGGGCGCAGGCTCATCGTGCGGCTGCTGAACCTGCCGCTGGCGCTGCCGGCGATTGTCGTCATCATCGGCATCATCGAGGTTTATGGCGCACGAGGCTGGCTTGGCGGCATCTTCGACATCTATGGGCTGCAGGGCATCCTCATCGCGCATGTGTTCTTCAACTTTCCGCTGGCGGCGCGATTGCTGCTCGCCGAGCTCGAACGGATTCCAGCCGAAAGCTGGAAATTGTCGGCCCAGCTCGGGCTTAAGCCCTTCGACATCTGGCGGCTGGTCGAGTGGCCGCAGCTGAAAGCCAGCCTGCCCGGCGTGGCATTGCTGATCTTCCTTCTTTGCGCGTCGAGCTTTGCGGTCGTCCTCACCCTGGGCGGCGGCCCCAGTGCCACCACGCTGGAAGTTGCGATCTATCAGGCCCTGCGGGCGGATTTCGATCCGCAGCGGGCTTCTGTCCTGGCGCTCGTCCAGCTGGCGCTGTGCGCAAGCCTCGTGCTCATCGCACAAGGGTGGGGCGGGCTGAGACCAGGGGCTCCTCCGCTCCGCGTGATGGCGAGGCGCTATGACGGGCGCGATACAGTGTCGCGAGCATGGGATTTCGCGTTGATCGCCGCCGCGCTCATCCTCCTGCTGCCGCCGCTTGCCGCAATCACCATTTCGGGCCTCGCGCAGTTCAATGCGAACGGCACATTGCTGCGCGCGGCGGCAACAAGCCTCGGGCTCGGCGCTGCGAGCGCGGCGCTGGCCTTCACACTAGTGTGGCCGCTGGCATCGCAGGCCGCGCGCTCGCCAGGCTGGCGGCGATTGTCCGGCCTTGCGGTGCTCGCCGCGTGGATCGTGCCGCCCGCAGTGCTGGCGACGGGCTGGTTCATCGTGCTCATATCGGGTGCCGGCATTTCAGGGCTTGCGGCTTTTCTCGTCATCGCCATGAATGCGCTGATGGCGCTGCCCTTCGTCCACCACATCCTCGCACCGGCGATTGCCGAGCAGGCAGCCGCCTATGACAGGCTCTGCGCCAGTCTCGGCGTTGCGGGGTGGAACCGCTTCCGCTATGTCGATCTCCCGTCGCTGAGGCGGCCGGCGGGCCTGGCGCTCGTCATGGCGCTGATCCTGTCGCTTGGCGATCTCACCGCCATCGCGCTGTTCGGCACGCAGGATTTCGTGACGCTGCCAGCGCTGATCTACCGCCAGATGGGAAGCTACCGCTTCGACGAGGCGATCGGCACAGCGCTGTTCCTCGCAATCATGGTGCTAATCCTGAGCACGCTTGCCGAACGCTGGAGTGCCCAGAAGTGATCAGGCTCGAGCAGGTTACCTTCCGCTACGAAGACATGCGGATGGTCTTCGATGCCGTGTTTCCGCGCGGCAGCTTCACCGCCATCATCGGCCCCAGCGGCGGCGGCAAGTCGACGCTGCTCAATCTCATCGCAGGCTTCGAGGCGCCGGATTCCGGCCGGGTGCTGATAGCGGGACAAGATATCTCCGGCCTGCCGCCGGATCAAAGGCCCGTGAGCTTCATCTTCCAGGACAACAATGTCTTTGCCCATCTCGATATCTGGCAAAACGTCGCCATCGGCGTGGCGCCCTCGCTCAAGCTTGACACCGCGCAGCGAAGCCGGGTCGATGCAGCACTGCAGGAGGTAGGGCTCGCCGCGCTCGTTCGCCGCAAGCCGGGGGAAATTTCGGGCGGCGAGCGCCAGCGCGTGGCAATTGCGCGCGCGCTCGTCCGCCACAAGCCGGTGCTGCTGCTGGACGAGCCTTTTGCCGCGCTTGGCCCCGCGCTGCGGCGCGACATGCTCGACCTCGTCAAGGCGATGCAGCAGTCGCGCGGCCTCACCGTGCTGATGGTGTCGCATCAGCCGGAAGACGCGGAATATGCCGCGACCCACACCGGCTTTCTCGAGGCAGGCCGCATCGTGGCGCTGAAGCCCACTGCGGAACTTCTGGCCTCGACAGAGCTTCCGGGACTCGACGCCTATCTTGGGGGCTGGAGAAGCACCGGCCGATAGGCTACGAGCCACCACACCATGAGCAGGATCCTTCTTCATCTCCGCGGCATCGGCCTCACTTTCGGCGGCAGGCCCATTCTCGAGAATGCCGAACTCGCCGTCGCCGAAGGCGAGCGCGTGGCGCTGGTCGGGCGCAACGGTTCCGGCAAGTCGACGCTTCTGAAAATCGCCGGCGGCATGGTCGAGGCCGACAAGGGCGAACGCTGGATGCAGCCCGGCACGACGATCCGCTATCTGCCGCAGGAACCAGACCTCTCGGCTTGCAAGACCGTGATGGAGTATGTCGAAGGCGGGCTCGGGCCGACGGACGATCCGCACCGCTGCGTCTATCTGCTGCGCGAGCTGGGTTTGAGCGGCGATGAAGACCCGAAGCGCTTGTCAGGCGGAGAAATCCGCCGCGCGGCGATCGCCCGCACGCTGGCGCCCGAGCCCGACATCGTGCTGCTGGACGAGCCCACCAATCATCTCGATCTTCCCGCCATCGAATGGCTGGAAGCGGAACTGAAGTCGCTGCGCTCCGCCTTCGTGCTGATCAGCCACGACCGGCGCTTCCTTCAGTCGCTTTCCAATCGCACGGTGTGGCTCGATCGCGGCGAATCGCGCCGGCTCGAGCGCGGATTCGCACATTTCGAAAGCTGGCGCGACGAAGTGCTGGCCAAGGAAGAGGCCGAACAGGCGCTTCTCAACAAGCGCATCGAGGCCGAAGAGCACTGGATGCGCTATGGCGTCACCGCGCGGCGCAAGCGCAACATGCGGCGCGTCGAACTGCTGGGGAGCTTGCGCAAGGAGCGGAAGGAACATGAAGGCGCCATGGGCGCGGTGCGCATGGCATCATCCTCCGGCGATATCTCCGGCAAGCTGGTGGCGGAAGCCAGGAACATGTCGAAGTCGTTTGGCGAGCGGAAGATCGTCGACGGCCTCGACCTTCTCATCATGCGGGGCGACAGGCTCGGCATCGTCGGGCCGAATGGTGCGGGCAAGACGACGCTGATCAAACTTCTTACCGGCAAGCTCGAACCCGACTCGGGCTCGATCCGTCGCGGCACCAACCTGCAGACCGTGACGCTGGATCAGAGCCGCGCCAGCCTCGACCCCGATGCGACGCTGGCCGATGTCATCACCGACGGGCGGGGCCTCAGCGTCACCGTCAACGGCGAGACGAAGCATGTGGTCAGCTACATGAAGGACTTCCTGTTTCCGCCGGAGAAGGCGCGCACGCCCGTTTCAGTGCTGTCGGGCGGCGAGCGCGGGCGGCTGATCCTGGCGCGCGAGCTGGCGAAGCCGTCCAATCTTCTGGTGCTTGACGAGCCGACGAACGATATCGATCTCGAGACCCTCGACATGCTGCAGGAGATGCTGGGCGAATATCAGGGCACGATCCTGCTGGTCAGCCATGACCGCGATTTCCTCGACCGGGTTGCGACGTCGGTTCTGATGTCGGAAGGAAACGGCAAGTGGACGGAATATGCCGGCGGCTATTCCGACATGGTCGCCCAGCGCGGCGGCGGCGTAGAAGCGCGAAAGGTGAAGGCCGTGGAGGCGGAGAAGCCAGCGTCCACGCAGATTTCCGCGCCTTTGGCACAGGTGAAGCGCAAGCTCTCCTTCAAGGACAAGCACGCGCTCGAAACGCTTCCGGCCACCATGGACAAGCTGCACAAGGAGATTGCAAAGCTTGAGGCTACACTCGCCGATGCGAGTTTCTTCACGCGCGACCCCAAGGGTTTCGATGCCGCGATCGCGAAGCTTGCGAAGGCGCGCGGGGAGCTTGCATCGTCCGAAGAACGATGGCTCGAGCTCGAGATGAAGCGCGAGGAACTGGAAGGGGCGTGAAGCCTTCTACCAGCCCGACCCGCCGCCACCGCCGCCGCCGCCGCCGGAAGAACCGCCGCCGCCCGAACCCGAGCTTTTGCCGGGGGCCGTCGAGGCGGACGCAACGCTCGACGACAGGCTGGAGCCCAGGCTGTCGGTGAAGCCGCCGGTGCGGCCCGAATCCCAGTGCCGCCCGGAATACCAGGACGGTGCCGTTGCGCCCGCCAGTGCGGCCGCCGCCAGCACGGCGGAGAACTTGGCGTTCCATTCGTTCTCGCAATCGAGCGCCAGCGCATAGGGCAGGTAGCGCTCGAAGAGTTCCGGCGTTTTCTCCGGCGGATGCAGCACGTTGAGGCGGTCTTCCTCGGCGGTCGCCAGATACATGCGGAAACCCTCGAGCTGGTCGAGCAGCCTGCGGCCAGGCTCCGTCGGCGCGCGCAGGAGATAGAAAAACACCACGTTCATGATGCCGGTCAGGATCGCCGTGCCGACCAGCATGTAAAGCCCGGGCGAGCCCGCGCCCGCGAAGATCATCGCCGGGCCGACAATGCCGCCGCCGACGAAGGGGACGATGAAAAGCAGCGCGATGATGGATGACAGTTTCTTGAAGATGCCGCGTTCCCTGATCACGCCCTTCAACGCCGCCCAGGCGACGCCCAGCACCACGCTCCACCAGATGCCGGCCCAGCCGACCGCAAACAGGCCGAGGATGCCGGTTTCGCCTGGCATCAGGAGAGCGGCAATGATCAACCCGACGATGGAGACGGCAAGCCCGGCCCAGAACCAGCCGATGTTGCGGAGGAAGACAGTGCCTTCGTATTCCGTCTTCAGTGCATTGCCGAGGGCGCCGCGGGCAGAGCGGACGGTGGCATGGTTCGCCTGTTTCAGAACCGTTGTGCCGTTCGGCAACGCCTGGATCAGGGCCTGTTCGGCGCGGGTGAGCGGTTCTTTACGCACGGGGTCCGGCAGCTTGGTGACCGAGAAATCATCATCGTCATCGGCGATCTTGAGGCGGCCCTTCACCGCGAGGCTCACCATTGCCGCGGCAAAGCCGCGGTCATCAAGGCCATGCCTGGTGATGTAGCGCGCACCCGCCGGCCCCAGCCCCGCGGGTGGTGCAAAGATCGGGATGATCGTTCCCCCGGCGGGATCGCGGCCCACCCGGTCCCAGGCGTAGAGATGGAAGCCGGCCGATGCCATGAGGCTCAGGAGGAGCGCCATGATCCCGGCGTTGTCGGATAACCACCAGTTCCATTTCTCGCCGCTGGTCGGCGCGGCGACGATGCCCTTCTGCCAGGCAACGGCCACGGTGAAGCCCTCGTTCGGGTTCAGGCGGCGCGTCGTCTCGGCGGCGTATTCACTGCCCGAGGCGGTGATGACGCGGGCATCCTTGCCCTTGTCGCCGGAATAACCGGTGTAGAGATCGTGCTGGCTGACGCGCGCGCCGGGCGGCAGGCGGATGATGGTGCTGGCCTGTTCGATCGGGAAAGTCCAGCCATTGCCGGTCACATTCCAGTAGAGCTCATCATAGTCGGCGAAGAAGCCGATCTGGCGGGTGGTGCGGTAGATGATCTGGTAACGCTGCGGACCGGTGCCCAGAAATACATCCTTGTCGCCGATCCTGATGCGCGTGCCGTTGCTGATCGATTCCAGGGCGAAGGGTTCCGGATTGCCGTTGCGCTTCACCTCGATCACCTCGAAGCCCACCACCACGCGCGTGCCGTTGCGGTCGTGGTAGATGGTCGGAAAGTCGCGCAGGATGCCGCGCTGGATCTCGTTGCCCTCGGCCATCACGTCGATCGTCTCGCGCACGCTGAGCGAGGCATCGGCGTTGACGGTCACATCGCTCAGGAAGCCGGTGATGCGTTCTTCGGCAATCGCCGGCGAGAACAGCGCAAGCAGCAGACCGACGGCGAAAACCAGTGCGCGCATATCGGCAGGCTATTTCTTGAACTCGACCTTCGGCACCTCGCGCGCCGCGGGATCGCCGATCTCGAAGAATTCGGATTTCCGGAACTGGAAATGATTGGCGATGAAATTGGTAGGGAAGCTCTCGATCATGGTGTTGAGATTGCGCACGGCGCCATTGTAATAGCGGCGCGACATCTGGATCTCGTCCTCGATGCCGGACAGCTTGTCCTGCAGGTCGCGGAAATTGGCGTCGGCCTTCAGTTCGGGATAGGCCTCGGCCACGGCGAAGAGCCTGCCCAGCGCCGCACTCATGGCCTGACCGACGGCTGATTGCTCACCCACCGTGCCGCCGCCAATGGATTTGGCGCGCAGTTCGGCAATGTCACGGAACAGCTTGTCCTCGTGGGCGGCATAGCCTTTCACGGTCTCGATCAGGTTGGGAATCAAGTCGGCGCGGCGCTTCAACTGCACGTCGATGCCGCTCCAGCCTTCCTCGACAAGGTTCTTGTTGCTGACCAGCTTGTTGTAGGCCCAGACCAGATAGCCGCCGATCAGGATAATGAGGCCGAGAAGGCTTAAGCCGAACATCTTTTGCTCCCCCTAGAGTTCGAACGCGATTATCGGGGTTATGGCTCAGCCAAGCAAGCGCGATGGCGAGAACGCCCTCTCGTGCGTCAGCGATGGAATCCGCCGCCGCGTTTCGGCCACCTGGGTGAGATCGATTTCAGCGATGATGAAGCCTTCGCCGTCGCCCGCGTCCGCCAGTACGCGGCCCCAGGGATCGACGATCAGCGAATGGCCGTAGCACTGGCCGCCGCCGCTGAGCGTGCCATATTGCGCGGGTGCGATCACATAGGCGCCGTTCTCGATGGCGCGCGCCCGCTGCAGCACATGCCAGTGCGCTTCGCCGGTCACTCTGGTAAAGGCGGCGGGGATTGCCATGATCCCGGCACCCGCCTGCGCATAGGCCCGGTAGAGATGGGGGAAGCGGATGTCGTAGCAGATCGAGAGTCCGATCGAGCCTTCGATCATCGGTGCGATGACCGCCTTCGCACCTGGCGCGATGGTGGCTGATTCGCGGTAGAGCCTGCCTTCGCCCAGATCGACATCGAAGAGATGGATCTTGTCATAGCGCGCTGCAATCATGCCTTCGGGCGTCAGCATGAAGCTGCGGTTGTGGATGCGGCCGTCAGCGGATTTGACGCCGATCGAACCGATCAGCAGCCAGATCGAAAGCTCGCGTGCCAGTGCCGCCATGGCGGGCAGAACCGGATGCTCTTCTTCGGCAGGCGCCACGGGATAAAGCCTGCCATCCTTCGAATCGAGTCCGGCGCAGTATTCAGGCAGGCCCACGAATTGCGCGCCGGCCTTCGCGGCCTCGCGGGTAAGGCGGGTCAGCGCATCGATGTCGTGCAGGACATCGGGGGTCGCGGAAATCTGGACGCAGGCAGCCTTGAAGCTCATGAGGTGTTCTTAGCCAACTCATCGTCCATCGTGAAGAAGGATCGAATGACGTGGAGGCCGGCGCGGGATTGCAAGCACATCATCCACTCTTCCATTAACGTTTCCCAGTCCGGCACTTCGAGGGTGGATAGCCTGCCGTCGGGCGTCAGTTCGCCCTCCGACATGATGGCGATGCCCAGGCCTTGCGCCGCCGCCTCGCGCGCCGCCTCGCGGCTTTCGATCTCAATCGTATCGTGAAGGTGGAGGTTGCGCCTCGCCACTTCCTCCAGCAGCAGCTTCCGCGTCATCGAGCCATCTTCGCGGAGGATCAGCGGCAGTTTCACAAGTTGCTCGAAGCCGATCTTCCGGAGTTTCGACAGGCGCGAGGAACGCTGGACCACCGCCACCAACCGGTCGGCGCGCAATTGCCGCGCCAGAAGGGCGGAGTTCGAGGGCCGTTCCGCCGTCACCGCGATGTCGATCGAAAAATCCTCCAACCGCTTCAGCAGCCCGGTGGAATTGCCCGTCACCAGCCGTACTGCAAGGCGCGGATGCTTCAACCGGAAGCGCGCCAGCTGCGGCAGGATATGGACGGCGGCATCGGCGCCGATGGTAAGCTGGCCCTCTTCCAGTGTGCGGCCGCGCGACAGGAGTTCCTTCGCCTCGGTTTCGGCCTCGATCTGCCGCTCCGCGATGGCGAAAAGCTTGCGGCCCATCTCGGTCAGGCTCACGCCTTGCGCCGAACGGGTGAAGAGCTGGACGCCATAGGTTTCCTCCAGCTTCCGCACATGATCCGAAACCGCGGGCTGGGTCAGGCCCAGCGCCTCGCCCGCGCGGGAGAAGCCGCCATGGACGGCGACGGCATGAAAGGCCTTCAGCTGGGCATGTCGCATATCGTTCAAACTTATATGTTCTATCAGAACATACGATTTGACTGATAGCGGTCAAGGGCGCAGTTTCCGCCCCAGCATTCGAGGAGCTTTCATGGTTACGACCGCCCGCCGCTTTGCCGGCCCCGCAGGCCAGGAGGACATGCCCTATCTGCTGACGCCGGGCCCGCTTACCACATCGCGTACCGTGAAGGCCACGATGATGGCGGATTATGGATCTCGGGACGTCGAATTCCGCAACATCGTGGCCGATATCCGCATGGGCCTGCTCGCGCTCGCCAATTGCGACAATTCCTACGACTGCGTAATCATGCAGGGTTCCGGTACGTTTGCCATCGAAGCGGCACTCGGCAGCTTCTGTCCGCCGGCTGAGAACACGACGCTGGTCGTCGCCAATGGCGCCTATGGCGACCGGGCAGCGAAGATTCTCGAGAAGATCGGCCGCCCCATAGTCAAGATCGACAAGGGCGACAGCGCGGCGCCAAGCGCCGATGAGGTTGCGGCGATGCTCGACGAGGACCCCATGATCAGCCATGTCTGGGTCATCCATTGCGAGACGACATCGGGCATCGTGAACCCCATCGCCGACATGGCACGCGCCGTTAAGGCAAGGGGCCGGACCTTCATGGTCGATGCCATGTCGTCCTTCGGAGCGCTGCCGCTCGACATGATAGACGGGATCGACGTGATGGTCTCCTCCTCCAACAAGTGCATCGAGGGCGTTCCGGGGTTTTCCTATGTGCTGGCGAAGCGCGACATGCTGGCAGCGTCCAAGGGTGTCAGCCACTCGGTGGTGCTCGATCTCCATGAGCAGTGGAAGGGGCTCGAGGCCAATGGCCAGTTCCGCTTCACGCCGCCGACGCATGCGCTCGCCGCCTTCCATCAGGCGATGAAGGAGCACGCGCAGGAAGGTGGCGTTGCCGCGCGGGGTGCCCGCTACCAGAGGAATGCGCAGGTCCTGATCAAGGGCATGCGCGCGTTGGGATTCTCGACGCTTCTCAACGACAATGAGGCAGGCCCCATCATCCAGACCTTCCTGACGCCGCGCGACCGAAATTTCGATTTCGAGCAGTTCTACGAAGCATTGCGGGTGCGCGGCTTTGCGATCTATCCCGGCAAGCTCACCAAACGCCCAAGCTTCCGGATCGGCACCATCGGCAAGGTGAACGAGAAGGTGATGGAAGGCGTGCTCGCCGCCATATCCGAGGCACTTGCCGAGATGGACGTCACCGATCTGGCGCCGCTCGAGGGATGAGCATGAAAACTGTTTCGGTGAACGGCCGCAACTACGACTGGCCCTCGGCACCGCTCGTCGTCATCTGCTGCGACGGCAGCGAGCCGGACTACATGGAAATCGCCATGCAGGCCGGGCTGATGCCGAGCCTGAAGCGCATCATCGCCAAGGGCGAGAACCGCCGCGGCCTTTCCGTCATCCCGAGTTTCACCAATCCGAACAATCTCTCGATCGTCACGGGGCAGCCTCCCGCCGTTCACGGCATCTGCGGCAATTATCTCATCGATCCTGCAACGGGCAAGGAAACGATGATGAATGATCCGAAGTGGCTGCGCGCGCCAACGATCTTCGAGGCGTTCCAGAAACAAGGTGCCAAAATCGCCATGGTGACGGCAAAGGACAAGCTGCGCCTGCTCTTGGGCAAGGGGCTGGTGTTCGATGGCACGGCGGTCGCCTTCTCGTCCGAGAAGGCCGACAAGGTGACGCTCGCCGACAATGGCATCGAAAATGCTTGCGGCCTTGTGGGCATGGACGTGCCGGATGTCTATTCGGCGGAATTGTCGGAATTCGTCTTCGCGGCGGGCGTGAAGCTTCTAGAGTCGATGAAGCCCAACCTCATGTATCTTTCGACCACAGATTACGTGCAGCACAAATATGCGCCGGGCTCCGTGGGTGCCAATAGTTTCTATGCGATGATGGACATGTACCTGGGCCAGCTTGACGAGGGTGGCGCCACCGTCGTCATCGTCGCCGACCATGGCATGAAGGACAAGCACCTCACCAATGGCGAACCCGATGTCGTTTACCTGCAGGACGTGCTCGACGCGAAATTCGGCGCGGGGAAGACCAAGGTCATCCTGCCGATCACCGACCCTTACGTCGTTCACCACGGCGCGCTGGGGTCCTTCGCCACGGTCTATGCCTATGGGCCGGATGTGGCGCAGGTCATGGCCGTGATCGCAGCGCAGGACGGGATCGACGTGGTGCTCGACAAGACGGATGGCTGCGCGCGCTTCGAACTGCCGGAGGATCGCATGGGCGACATCATCGTCGTCTCCGGCGGGCGCAACGGTTCCAAAGTCATCGGCACCTCGCGCGACAAGCACGATCTCTCGGGGCTGAACGAACCGCTGCGCTCGCATGGCGGATTGACCGAGCAGGAAGTGCCGGTCATCGCCAACCGCAAGTTCAAGAACCTGCCGGCACAGCTTCGCAACTTCGATGCCTTCGCGCTGGGCTGCAACCACATCATGGAGACTTGAGATGAATGCTCCCATCAGCACTCGTCCCGTCATCAGGGAATTCATGCGGATCGGCGGCCGCAAGGTCGATGCCGAAGGCGTCGTTCCGGTGCATTATCCGTATACGAACGAGATCATCGGCACAGTGCCCGCAGGCACGGCCGAACACGCCGCACAGGCTTTCGCCGTCGCCAAGGCCTACAGGCCGAAGCTGACGCGCTACGAGCGCCAGCAGATCCTGTTCCGCACGGCCGAGCTCATCCGGTCGCGGAAGCACCAGCTCTCCGACCTCATCACGCTGGAACTGGGCCTGTCGAAGAAGGACTCGCTCTACGAAGTGGGCCGCGCCTACGATGTCTATTCGCTCGCAGGCCAGCTCTGCATCATCGACGACGGGCAGATCTTCTCGTGCGATCTCACGCCGCAGGGAAAACCGCGCAAGATTTTCACCAAGCGCGAGCCGGTCGGCGTCATCTCGGCGATCACGCCGTTCAACCATCCGCTCAACATGGTGTCGCACAAGGTGGCGCCGGCGATCGCCACCAACAATTGCGTGGTGTGCAAGCCCACCGAACTGACGCCGCTCACGGCCATCGCGCTGGCCGACATTCTCTATGAGGCTGGCCTGCCGCCGGAAATGTTCCAGGTCGTCACCGGCTGGCCGGACGACATTGGCGACGAGATGGTGACGAACGCGAACATCGACATCATCACCTTCACCGGCGGCGTCCGCGTCGGCAAGATCATCGCCGGGAAGGCGGGCTACAAGCGCGCGGCGCTGGAGCTTGGCGGCAATGACCCGCTCATCGTGCTGGACGATCTCTCCGACAGCGACCTCGACAAGGCCGCCGAACTCGCCGTCGCCGGCGCCACGCGAAACTCGGGCCAGCGCTGCACGGCAGTGAAGCGCATCCTGGTGCAGGAACGCGTCGCCGACCGCTTCGTGGAGAAGGTTCTGGCCAAGGCCAAGCTAATCACGTTCGGCGACCCGATGAACCCCGAGACCGACCTCGGCACCGTGGTGCATGAGCTGGCGGCGAAGACCTTCGAGGCGCGCGTCTACAAGGCCGCGGAACAGGGCGCGAAGGTGCTCTACGATCCGGGCCGCCAGGGCGCGGTGCTTCCTCCCATCACGGTCGACTTCGTGCCGCACCAGTCCGAACTGGTGTTCGAGGAAACCTTCGGGCCGGTCATTCCCATCGTGCGGGTGCCGAACGATGATTCGGAAGTGATCCGCATTTCCAATTCCACGCCCTTCGGCCTATCTTCCGGCGTGTGCACCAACAACCTCTCGCGCGTCACGCGTTTCATCGAGGGACTGAACGTCGGCACCGTCAATATCTGGGAAGTGCCGGGATACCGCATCGAGATGTCGCCTTTTGGCGGGATCAAGGACTCCGGAAATGGCGTTAAGGAAGGTGTCATGGAAGCCATGAAGTTCTTCACCAATGTGAAGACGTGGTCGCTGCCGTGGCCCGCTTGAGGACGGATTGAACCAGGGCACCGCCGTCATCGTCAACCTGCTGGGAGGGGTCGCCCTCCTGCTGTGGGGTGTGCGCATGGTGCGCACCGGCGTGATGCGCGCCTGGGGAGACAGGCTCCGGAACTTCATCGAACACCGGCTCGGCAACCGCGTTTCGGCGGCGGTCGCAGGAGGTGTTGCCACCGCAATCCTCGGCTCCGGCACGGCGATGACGCTGATCGTTGCAGGGCTGGCGACAACGGGCGCCATCGGCACCTCCTTGGGACTCGCCGTGCTGCTGGGGGCGGATGTTGGTTCGGCCATCGTGTCGTCGCTTTTTGCATCGGGCTCGACGGTGACGCTCTGGGTCTCGCCCATCCTGATCTTCCTCGGTTTCGTCGTGCATTCGTCTTCGGCGGAGCTCCGGCCGCATAATTTCGGGCGGGTCCTCATCGGGCTGGGGCTCATGCTGCTGTCGCTCATGCTCATCAAGCAGGCGTCTGCCCCGTTGAGCACCACGACACTGTTTCACGATGTGCTGGCCGCCGTGGGGCGCGAGCCGCTGCTCGCCTTCCTCATCGGCGCGGTGCTGACCTGGCTCTTCCACTCGACGCTGGCCGTCATCCTGCTCATCGCTTCGTTCCTCGCCAATGGCAGTCTTGAAGTGGCAGGCGCGCTCAGCATCATCCTCGGCATCAATTTCGGCGGCGGGCTTCCGGCCGTCACCGCCACGCTGGCGCTGCCGCCCGCCGCACGGCGGCTGCCGCTCGCCAATCTCCTGTGCCGCGGCGCGGCAGCGATATTGGGAATCGTCCTGATCGAGCGCATCACGCCGCATGTAGCCGCGCTGCCGCTGCGGCCCGTCGAGGCGGCGGTCGCGTTTCATGCCGGCTTCAACATCCTCGCCGGGCTTTTCTTCCTGCCCTTTACGGGTCTCGTGGCGCGGCTGATGACCCGCATGCTGCCCGACGACAAGAAGAATACCGATCATCTGGCATCGCCCCGCTACCTCGATGCCAGGTCGCTCAAGACGCCGGCTGTCGCCCTGTCCAACGCGCTGCTCGAAACCGTGCGCATGACGGAGCTGCTCGACCGCATGTTCGATACGGCACTCGACGCGCTGCGAACGGGTAGCATCGAGAAGCTGAAACTGCTGAAGGATCTCGATCAGCGCCTCAACGTCTATCAGACCCAGCTCCAGACTTACCTGTCGGATCTCGCGCAGGACCAGCTGACGCCGGAGGAATCGCGGCGCGCGCTGGAATTCATTCTCTATATCAGCAATCTCGAACACGCAGGCGACGTGATCCAGCTCAACCTCGCGGACCGCATCGAGGCCAAGGCGCGCGAAGGCATCACCTTCACGGTGGAAGAGCAGGCGTCATTCGACAATCTCTGCCTCATCATCCACGACAACCTGCGGCTGGCGACAGGTGTGCTGACATCGGGCGATGTCGAGGGCGCAAAGCGGCTGATCTCGCAAAAGGATGCCTTCCGCGAATTGCAGAACGAGGTGCTGGATTCGCATTTCAAGCTCGGCTCCCGCGCCAAGGGCGGCGCGCTGCGCCGCAGCGCGCTCTATGTCGACATGATCCGCGATCTCAACCGCATCAACGCGCTCGTCGTTTCGGCGGGCTATCCGATTGCCGATGCGGCGGGGCTGCTGCGCGGCTCAAGGCTTCGCAACGACACGGCGGCTTCTCCATGAAACTCATCCATTTCACCGACATCCATCTGGTGCCGCCCGGCGAAAAGCTGTGGGGTCTCGATCCGCTGGCGCGCCTCGACCATTGCCTTGCCGACATTGCCGCGTACCATGCCGATGCAGATTTCTGCGCGATCACGGGAGACCTGACCGAACGCGGCGACCCGGAAGCCTACGAAGCCCTGCGCGAAAGGTTGAAGGTTTTTCCGATCGAAACCCATCTGATGCTCGGCAATCATGATGATCGCGCCGCCTATCTCGGAGTCTTCGGAGGTGCCGCCGCATCGGGTCATGTGCAGAAGGCGGTCACCCGGGATGGCTGCACATTCCTGTTTCTCGACACGCTGAAAGGTCCGCCGTCGTCAGCAGGACTCTACGATGCGCCGCGCCGCGCGTGGCTTCAATCGGAACTCGAGAAAGCGCGTGGCATGCCTGTCTATCTCTTCATGCATCATCCGCCTTTCGACATCGGGCACGACCTGATGGACCTGATCAAGCTCGACGCGCCTGAGGATTTCGCGCGCCTGCTGCCGGGCCACGACATCCGCCACATTTTCTTCGGCCATGCGCACCGCACGATCAGCGGGCAATGGCGCGGCATTGCGTTCTCGGCGCTGCCCGGCCTCAATCATCAATTGCCGCTGGTGAGCGGCTCGGTCGAGACGATCTATTCGGACGAGCCGCCGATGTACGCGTCCGTCATGATCAACAACGGCATGACCATCGTTCATTCAGACGCGTTCATGCACCGCACCCCGGCGCAGATGCACAAGGATGCCGAAAGGGGGACGTGGTATTGATCGCTCTCAGGCCAAGCCTTCCGCCTTCAGCACCTGGCGGATCGAGGTTGCGGTCTTGTCGACAATCTCGGTCAATTCGGAATCCGTCACGTTATAGGGCGGCGCCAGGATCACTACGTCGCCATTGATGCCATCGACGTTGCCGCCGACCGGATAGCAGATCAGGCCATTCTCGAAAGCCTGCGCGCGGACCTTCATGAACAGCTTCTTCTCGCCGTCGAAGGGCTTCTTCGACTTGCGGTCGGCCACCAGCTCGATGGCCTGGAAGAAGCCACGGCCGCGAATGTCGCCCACGGCGTCGATGTCCTTCATGGCTTCGCCCAACATGGCGCGGAATGGCGCCTCCATCGCCTTCACCCGCTCGACCAGCCGATCGCGCTCAACGATTTTCTGCACGGCAACGCCTGCCGCGCAGCATGCCGTGTGGCCGGTAAAGGTATGGCCAGTCATCGGCGCGCCGTGCGTGCTGTGAATGGCATCTGCCACCCGGTCGCTATAGATCGCGGCGCCCAATGGCAGATAGCCGGCGGCAAGGCCCTTCGCCACCGACATGATGTCAGGCTCGACGCCATCGCTTTCGAGCGCGCGCCACGTGCCGGTGCGGCCCGCACCGCACATCACTTCATCGGAAATGAGCAGCACGCCGTATCTGTCGCAAATCTCCCTCACCCTCCTGGCATAGCCCGCAGGTGCCGGCACGCAGCCGCCTGCTGCTCCGACGACGGGCTCGAAGATGAAGGCACAGATCTTTTCCGGCCCCATGCGGAGGATTTCGTCTTCGAGTTCCTGCGCACAGGCCTCGCCTACGGTTTCCGGCGTGGCGCCGGCCACGGGGCGGTAGGCATTGGCGGGAGACAGGCGCGAGACATCGAGCAGCGAACCTTCGAAGGCGCGCTTTCTCTCGAGGAAACCCGAGACAGACAGCGCGCCCAGCGTATTGCCATGCCACGAGCGTTCGCGGGCGATGAAGCGCCGCCGGCTCATCTGCCCGCGTGCAGCATGATATTGCAAAGCGAGCTTGAGGCAGGATTCGACGGCTTCCGAACCTCCCGTTACATAAACCATGTGATTGAGCGTGCCGCCGCAGCGGCGTTTCACGATGTCGGTCAGTTCCTCCAGCGCGTCGGAGGAGAAATTGTAGCGGTAGCCGTGGGCGATGCGGTCAAGCTGGTCCTTGATCGCGCCGTTCACTTCCGGGTTCGAATGGCCGATGCAATAGACGGCGGGGCCGCCCGAGCCATCGACATACTGCTTGCCGCTGGCGTCATAGACATAGCTGCCCTTCGCCCAAGCCACTTTCGGAAGATCGCCGGTTGAATGAATATGCTTGGGAAGATCTGCGGCAGGGGACATGTGCTGTTTCGCCTTGGTTGGATTTCATTGCCGCTCAAGCTAATAGCAGAGGACAGAGAGGAACGGCAAACCGGTGATCACCGTCGTCGAGGAAACGCAACGCACCCATGCGCCCCGTGAATTCATCGCGTGGAGATCGCTGCGGTGAGCTTTGGCTGCCGCGAGATGCGGGAAGATGAGGCTGAAGCCGTGGCGCGCATGGTGCACGACCTGGCCGAGCATATCGGAACCGACTTCGTGCCGAAGCTGACCGGTGAAGCACTACTCGCCGCGCGGGACCTGATCGACGTCACCGTGGCCGACGAGGCGGGAACGCTTGTCGGCGCATGTCTCGGCCTGATGACCTTCTCGACATGGCGCGGCACACGCGGGCTCTATATCGTCGACCTGTTCGTGACGCCTGAAGCGCGGGGCCGCAAGGTGGGCGAGGCGCTGCTGCGGCTTAGCGCCAGACGGGCGGCGGCAAGAGGCGCAAGCTTCATCAAACTCGAGGTTGACGAGACCAATATGGGTGCCGAGCGCTTCTATGCGCGGCTGGGCTTTGCCAAGAAGACGGAAGACAGGCTCCATGTTCTGGAGCAAGATGGATTGAAACAGTTCATATCAGTGGGAGACGGATCATGACCATCAAGCGCGTGGGCCTCATCGGCGTGGGCCTCATGGGGCACGGCATCGGCAAGAATATCCTGGCCAAGGGCTATGAACTCACCGTCATGGCGCACCGCAACCGCGCGCCGGTCGACGATCTCATCTCGAAAGGTGCCAAGGAACGCAACAATCCGCTGGCCATCGCGAAGGACAGCGACATGGTCATTCTCTGCGTGACCGGCACGCCGCAGATCGAACAGCTGGTCTATGGCGAATATGGCCTCATGGGTGCGGTGCGCGAGGGCCTCGTCATCGCCGACTGCTCGACCGCCGAACCCTTGTCGACGATCCGGATCGCAGCGGACGTCGCGGCCAAGGGCGGCCACTTCGTCGATACGCCGATGACGCGGACGCCGAAGGAAGCAGCACTGGGCAAGCTCGGCCTGATGACGGGCGGGCCCGACGCAGTGATCAAGCGCATCCGCCCGGTGCTCGAGTGCTTTGCCGACACGATCGTCCATGCAGGCGGCGTCGGCTCGGCGCACCAGCTGAAGCTCATCAACAACTTCCTGTCGATCGCCCATGCGGCGGTGGCCGCCGAAGCGATCACGGTCGCCGCCAAGGCGGGCGTCGACATGCAGGCGATGAAGGATATCGTCATGGCGGGCGGTGCAGCCTCCGTCATGTTCGGGCGGCTCATCAACGTGCCGCTGTCGGACGATGACAGCGCCGCGCAATTCGCCATCAAGAACGCCCGGAAGGATCTCCGCTATTACACCAACATGACGGAGCAGCTCCCCGTCACCTCGTTCCTGGCCGAGACCGCGCACCAGATCACGGTGATGGCCGACAACATGGGCTATGGCGATCGTTTCATTCCGCGCCTCATCGACGTGCTGATGACGGTGAACGGCGTGAAGAAGAAATAGCGCTCAGGAATTGTAGATGGTGGGGAACACGCGCTCGCCGGCGATATGGTCGATCATGGTGCGCCAGTCTTCGGGGAGATAGCCCCAGTCCGGCATGTCGGGCAGGGCGGCGTCCAACATCTCCACCGTTGGCTCGCGCATCGCCCTTACCGCGGCGCGGGCGGCGTCGACATAGGGGCGCCAGTCGTCCGCGCCCACGGACCCGGCAATCGCACGCGCGACGCGCTCGATCATCGAGGAACTGGGTGCTGGCATGATGTGTCTCCCGTAGGCCGCAGATGGAACGCGATGCAGACCCGCCAGTTCCAAATCGGTTTCTCAACGTATGGTTAACCATAACACTGCGTTGAGGCAACGTCACCCTGCGTTAGCTTCCGCTTGCGGACGGGGCGGTCCGACATTACAACTCGGCAAGGCCTGTCAGCGGCCACGATTACCGGTTGCCTTCACGGCCTCTCTGCAAGTAGTCTTGTCGTGATCGGTAATCCGACAATTACTGTTGCGTTACCGGAAGGAGCCATCAGAGCGCCGCCGGCACAAGGGAGGAGACGAATTGGCACTGCTTGACGTGCGCAATGTGTCCAAGAGCTTTGGCGCAATCCGCGCCCTCATGGATGTGAGCTTTTCGATCGCTCCGGGCGAGGTTGTCGGCCTCATGGGCGACAATGGCGCCGGCAAATCCACCATGGTGAAGCTCATTGCCGGAAATTTCCCGCCCTCCGACGGCGAAGTTGCCGTCAACGGCGAGGTCTGCCACTTTCACAAACCGATCGAAGCGCGCGCCAAGGGAATCGAGGTCGTGTACCAGGACCTGGCGATCGCCGATAATCTTACCGCCGCGCAGAACGTTTTCCTCGGGCGCGAACTGGTGAAGGGCGTCTGGCCCTTCCGGGTGCTCGACAAGCAGGCGATGATCGACCGGTCTGGCGAGCTGTTCGCCGAACTCAAGTCCGAAACCCGGCCTCAGGATCTCGTCCGCAAGATGTCGGGCGGGCAGCGCCAGGCGGTCGCCATCGCCCGCACGAGGCTTTCAAATGCGCAACTCGTGCTGATGGACGAGCCGACCGCCGCCATCTCGGTGCGCCAGGTTGCGGAGGTCCTCGAGCTGATCCGCCGCCTCAAGGCCCAGGGTGTCGCCGTCATCCTCATCAGCCACCGCATGCCGGACGTCTTCGCCGTCTGCGACCGCATCATCGTTCTCCGCCGCGGCACCAAGGTTGCCGACAAGGTCACCGCGAAAACCTCTCCTGAAGAAATCACCGGACTGATCACGGGGGCGATCCTTGCAGCCTAGCACCACGAAGCCCGCCGAAGCCGGGCACGCCGCCATCGGCGACGTCGTCAAGATCAAGGAGCAGACGCTTCTGCAGCGCATTCTCGCCAGCCAGCCCTTTTGGGTGCTGGTCGCGCTCATCGTGCTCGTCATCTACATGTCGATCCTCGAGCCGAGCTTCGGCACAGTCGACAACGTCGCAAACGTCACGCGCAACTTCGCGCCCTTCGGCATCATGGCGCTGGGGATGACAGTTGTCATCATCACCGGCGGCATCGACCTTTCGGTAGGCTCCATCATGGGCCTCGTCGCCATCGTGGCGGGGCTGTTCCTGACCTGGGAATATCCCTGGTACGTGGCCTTTTTCATGGGGCTGCTGACCGGCGTCATCTGCGGTGCGGTCAACGGTTTCTTCGTCGCCTATGTGGGCATGCCGTCGTTTGTCGTCACGCTCGGCATGCTGTCGATCGCGCGTTCACTCGCCGTCGTCTTCTCCGGCAACCAGATGCTCTACAAGTTCGGGCCGGACGCGCCGATCGTCAAGGCCATCGGGCAGGCCAAGTTCCCGGTGCAGACACCCGGCGACTGGATTCCGGACTGGATCCCGCAATTCTCGTCGCATTTCTGGGTGATGATCGTGATGGCGCTGGTCGTTGGATACTACTTCAACTTCAAGCCCTGGGGCCGGCATCTGATGGCCATCGGCGGCAACGAAAATGCCGCGCGCCTCACCGGCGTTCCGGTCGACTGGATCAAGTTCAATGCCTATGTGTTCTCGGCCTTTACCGCCGCCGTCGCCTCGCTGCTGTTGCTTGGCTACAACGGCTCGGCCATCAACGCGATGGGGCAGGGTTATGAGCTGCGCGTCATCGCGGCCACGGTCATCGGCGGTGCCAATCTCATGGGCGGTGCCGGCACGGCGTTCGGCGCCATCATCGGCTCGGCGTTTCTCGAGGTCATCCGCAACGCGCTGCTGATGGCAGGCATCGATTCAAACTGGCAGGGCGCATTCGTCGGCGCCTTCATCATTCTCGCGGTTCTTCTCGGCATGCGCTCCACCGGCGGCAAATCGCTGTTTGCCGAATTGTGGGAACGCATGGTTCCACGAAGGCATCGCTAGGAAACCGGTTTCACTGCCGGAAAACAGTGAAGGTCAATGAGGAGGAGAAGACCCGATGAAGAAACTACTGATGAGCACGGTTCTGGCATTCGGCGCACTGACGGTCGCCGTCACCGGCGCTGAGGCGAAGTTCACCTTCGCGCTGGTGCCGAAGAACATGAACAACCCGTTCTTCGACCAGGCGCGCGATGGCTGCAAGAAGGCCGAAGCCGAGTCGAACGGCGCCTTCGAGTGCATGTACATCGGCCCCGGCGAACACGGCGGCGGTGACGAACAGGTGACGATCGTTCAGGATCTCGTGGCCAAGAAGGTGGACGGCATCGCCGTGTCGCCCTCGAATGCCGCGGCCATGGCGGTGGCGCTCCAGGCCGCCAAGGAAGCCGGCATTCCGGTTCTCACCTGGGACTCGGACCTGCTGCCCGAGAACAAGGATCTCCGCGTCGCCTATATCGGCACGCACAACTACGAGATCGGCACCAACCTCGCCAAGCTGATCAAGGCCATCAAGCCCAATGGCGGCACGGTGTGCATACAGTCGGGCGGTGCGGCTGCGGCCAACCATAACGAGCGCATGCAGGGCATCCGCGACGAACTCGCAGGCGCCAAGTCGGCGGCTTCGCCTGGCGACGTGCTCGCGGGCCAGGGCGGCTGGACCGAAGCCGAAGGCTGCCCGCTCTATACCGACGACGACTTCCCGCGCTCGGTGCAGCAGTTCGAGGACTTCATGGCAAAGAACCCGGATGTCGATGCCTTCGTGCCGACCGGCGGCTTCCCGCAGTTCATCCCCGACGCCAACCGCGCCGCTGTAGAGAAGTACAAGGACAAGATCGCCAAGAAGGAACTGGCGCTCGTCGTTGCCGATACGCTTCCCGTCCAGATCGACCAGATGAAGGAAGGCCTCTCCCTCGGCCAGGTCGGCCAGCGGCCCTTTGAGATGGGCTACAAGACCATGATGGCGCTGAAGGACATGAAGGAAGGCAAGGCCGCCCCGGCCGACCCGACCTACACGGGCCTCGACGTCTGCACGCCGGAAACCGCTGATACCTGCATCGCGAAGTAGTTCGCGGAGAGGATATGACGAAGGGGGCGGGAGGAAACTTCCGCCCCTCATGATTGAAGGAGACGGCAATGGCAGACATGTTTTCACTGAAGGGCCGCGTGGCGCTCGTCACCGGCGCATCGCGGGGCCTGGGCTTTGCGATGGCAAAGGCACTGGCACAGCAGGGCGCCACGGTCGTCGTCAATGCGCGCAACAAGGATGAGGTGACGCAGGCCGCAGCGAAGATCGGCGCCGAAGCCATGGCTTTCGACGTGACCGATGCCGCCGTTGCACGCGACGCGCTGGAAGACATCGCGAAGCGCCACGGCAAGCTCGACATTCTGGTCAACAATGCCGGCATCCAGCACCGCCGCCCCATCACCGAATGGCAGGACGAGGATTTCGACCGGGTTATCGCGGTCAATCTCTCTTCGTGCTTCAGGCTTTCGCGCGATGCCGTGCGCCTGATGCTGCCCAACAGGTTCGGCCGCATCATCAATACGGGCTCGGTCGCGGCGATCCTTGGCCGCCCGACGATCCATGCCTATGTGGCGGCAAAGGCCGGGCTTCATGGCCTGACGCGCTCGATGGCCGCCGAACTCGGGCGGCAGGGCATCACCGTCAATGCGCTGGCGCCGGGCTATTTTGCAACCGAACTCAATACGGCGCTGCTGGACGACAAGGCCTTCACAGCCTGGGTCGAAGCGCGCACGCCTGCCGGGCGCTGGGCAAAACCTGAAGAGCTTGGCGGCGCGGTCGTGTTCCTGGCATCCGATGCGGCAGCCTATGTGAACGGCCATGTGCTGGCGGTCGATGGCGGATTGTCGACGTCGCTGTAACTAAGGCTGCGGCGTTCTTCCTTCCAGCGCTGCAGCGAATTTCGGCATGTCGATATTGCCGCCGGACAGGATGACGCCGGCGCGCTTTCCCTTCGTCGCCTCGCGCTCCTGCATGAGGGCTGCGAGCGGGGCAGCACCCGCACCCTCTGCTATCGTGTGGCAGCAGCGGAAATAGAGCCTCATCGCTTCGGCGATCTCGTCGTCGTTCACCGTCACGATGTGGTCGGCACCTTCCAGGATGATGGCAAGCGCTTCCGGGTTCGGAATGCGCACCGCCATGCCGTCGGCGAAGCTCGTGCCAGTGTTGGTGGCCACGGGCCTTCCCGCGGCGAATGACAGCGCATAGCAATTTGCCCCTTCCGCCACCACGCCGATCACCTTCGTCTTCAGTCCCAGCATGTCGCGCGCCGCGATCGTGCCGCAGATGCCGGAGCCCATGCCAATCGGCACATAGACGGCATCGAGTTCGCCCGCGGCCCGGAATAATTCATGCGCATAGGTCGAAACGCCCATCACCAGCTCCTTGCCGAAGGAGGGGATGAAATCGAGGCCGCGCTGCTTCGCGATTTCCATCGCCGTCTCGCGCGCGGCGTCGAAATCGTGCCCGGCCTCGATCAGTTCGGCGCCAAGCGCCCGCATCGCTGCGTTCTTTTCCGGCGAATTGCCGACGGGACAAACGATGGTGGCGCTGATGCCTACGCGCTTTGCCGCGAAGGGAATGGACTGGCCGTGGTTGCCGCGCGTCGCGGTGATGACGCCATTGGTCTCGCCACGGCTCTTCCGCATCTTCATGTGGACGAGGCCGCCCCGCACCTTGAATGCACCGGTCGGCGTATGGTTCTCGTGCTTCACCCAGGTCTCGCAGCCCGCCGCCTCGGCCAGCAGCGGCCAGGCATATTGCGGCGTCGGCGGCATCGCGGCATAGACGATGCGCTGCGCGGCTTCGAATTCATCTGCTGTGTACATGCAGGAGACTTAAGGCCAAACCCCACGGACGGGTCAACCTTGACTCCCGGCGCTCCACGTGTTTCGTGCCCCGCCACAAGAATCAGACAGGGATCACTCATGGGAATCGCTTTCATGTTTCCGGGCCAGGGCAGCCAGGCCACCGGCATGGGCAAGGCGCTGGCGGAGAATTTCGCCGCCGCCCGCGCCGTGTTCGACGAAGTCGATTCCGCGCTCGGCCAGAAGCTGTCGCAACTGATGTGGGAAGGCCCCGAGGCTGAGCTCACTCTCACTGAAAACGCCCAGCCTGCCCTCATGGCCGTTTCCATGGCGGTGGTGCGCGTGCTGGAAGCCGAACATGGCATCACGGTTGCCAACACCGCCACATTCGTGGCCGGCCATTCGCTGGGCGAATACTCCGCGCTCGCCGCTGCCGGCACCTTCTCGCTTTCCGATGCGGCGCGCCTCTTGAAGATTCGCGGCAAGGCCATGCAGAGCGCAACGCCCGTTGGCATCGGCGCGATGGCGGCCCTTCTGGGGCTCGATTTTGCAACCGCCTCGACGGTTGCTGCCGAAGCAGCCCAGGGCGATGTCTGCCAGGCGGCGAACGACAACAGCGATGGACAGGTGGTCGTCTCCGGCCACAAGGCGGCGGTCGAGCGGGCGCTCGAGATCGCCAAGGCGAAGGGCGCCAAGCGCGCCATCCTGCTGCCCGTGTCGGCCCCTTTCCACTGCGCGCTGATGCAACCGGCGGCAGACGTGATGTCGGAGGCGCTGGCAGCCGTCGCCATGACAGCACCGGCCGTTCCGGTCGTCGCCAATGTGGGCGCTGCGCCGTTGAGCGATCCGGCAAAAATCCGCGAAAGCCTTGTCGCTCAGGTGACGGGAACGGTGCGCTGGCGTGAGTGCGTGGCCTATATGGCTGCACATGGCATCACGCGCTTCCACGAGATCGGCACGGGCAAGGTGCTGACGGGCCTGTCGAAGAAGAATGCTCCGGAGGCTACCGCCTCGGCCATCGGCACGCCGGATGATATCGCTGCCGCCGCAGCCTCCATCAGACAAGGATAGACATCATGTTCGATCTCAACGGCAAGACTGCGCTGGTGACGGGTGCAACTGGCGGCATCGGCGCTGCCATCGCCAGGACGCTGCATAAGGCAGGCGCCACGGTGGCGATTTCAGGGACGCGCGCCGGCGTTCTGGAAGACCTGAAAGCCGAGCTGGGCGAGCGTGTCCATGTGCTCATCTGCAATCTCTCCGACGCGGCGGATGTCGAAAAGCTCGTTCCCGCCGCGGAAGCCGCCATGGGCTCGCTCGACATACTCGTCAACAATGCCGGCATCACCAAGGACGGCCTCGCCATGCGCATGAAGGACGAGGACTGGAACGCGGTGATCGATGTCAATCTCACGGCCTCGTTCCGCCTTTGCCGGGCCGCCATGCGCGGGATGATGAAGAAGCGCTGGGGCCGCATCGTCAACATCACGTCGGTGGTCGGCGTCACCGGCAATCCGGGGCAGGCGAATTATGTGGCGTCCAAGGCCGGCATCATCGGCCTTACCAAGAGCCTGGCGCAGGAACTGGCGTCGCGCAGCGTCACGGTCAATGCGGTCGCGCCCGGCTTCATCGCCACGCCGATGACGGATGTGCTGAACGACAAGCAGAAGGAAGGTATCCTCACGCGCGTTCCCGCCGGAAAGCTCGGAACGCCTGAGGATATCGCCGCTGCCGTGCTCTATCTGGCGTCCGCGGAGGCAGGCTACGTCACCGGGCAGACGCTGCACGTCAACGGCGGCATGGCGATGATCTGAGGGCCGGCGGCCCGCCGGGGCGGGGCGGTGAATCGCTTCCCGCCGTGCTGAGGCAAACTCGATTTCCCTTGCGATAACAAGGGGCACCAATGCCCCTTTTGACGGGCATTCATTTTGTGGTAGGAAGCCCCCGGCGTGTGGGGGGCCGCAGGGGGTCCTGCTGTCCTGCCGAACAAATCGAAAAACAACCAAGGACGTTTAACAAATGAGTGATGTGGCTGAGCGTGTGAAGAAAATCGTCGTCGAGCATCTCGGCGTCGAGGCTGACAAGGTCAAGTCCGAAGCAAGCTTCATCGACGACCTCGGCGCGGACAGTCTCGACACGGTCGAACTGGTCATGGCCTTTGAAGAAGAATTCGGGATCGAGATTCCCGACGACGCCGCCGAGACGATCCAGACCGTCGGCGATGCCGTGAAGTTCATCGAAAAGAGCGCCGCCTGATTGGTGGCGCCTGATCGGCCCCTGGGGGCGATCTCTCAAATCAGTTGCGCGGAGGCAGGAAAGCAAACATCCTGCCGCCGCGTTTTCGTGTGGAAAGGGCAGTGCAGATGCGCCGCGTAGTCGTGACCGGACTTGGACTCGTTTCTCCTCTCGCTACGGGTGTGGAAGAGACATGGAGCCGCCTGCTGGCGGGTAAATCGGGCGCTGGCCCCATCACGCGCTTTGACGCCTCCGACCTTCCCTGCAAGATCGCCTGCGAAGTGAAGCGCGGCGATGGCAGCGACGGAACGTTCCATCCCGAATCATGGATGGACCACAAGGATCTCCGCCGCTACGACGACTTCATCATCTATGCGGTGGCAGCCGCCAAGCAGGCGATGAAGGATTCCGGCATCGTCCTCAACACCGAGGACGAGAAATACCGCGCCGGCGTGCTGGTCGGCTCCGGCATCGGCGGCCTCACCTCGATTGCCGACACTACATTGCTGATGAACGAGAAGGGGCCGCGCCGCATCAGCCCGTTCTTCATTCCGGGCTCGCTCATCAATCTCGCCTCGGGCCTCATCTCGATCGAGTTCGGCTGCAAGGGGCCGAATCATGCCGTGGTCACCGCCTGCTCGACGGGATCGCACGCGATCGGCGATGCGGCGCGCATCATCGCGCTGGACGATGCCGACATCATGATCGCGGGCGGCGCCGAATCGGCCGTCTGCAAGCTTGGCATTGCCGGCTTCATCGCCTGCAAGGCGCTGGCCACCAAGTTCAACGACGCGCCTGAAAAGGGCTCACGCCCTTATGACAAGGATCGCGACGGCTTCGTGATGGGGGAAGGCGCCGGCATCGTGGTGCTCGAGGAACTCGAACATGCCAAGGCGCGCGGCGCCACCATCTATGCCGAAGTCGTGGGCTATGGCATGTCGGGCGATGCCTATCATGTGACGGCGCCATCCTCCGACGGCGATGGCGCCTTCCGCTGCATGACGGCGGCGCTGAAGCGCGCCGGCCTCCAGGCACATGAGATCGACTACGTGAATGCGCATGGCACCTCGACGCCCCTGGGCGACGAGATCGAGCTTCGCGCGGTGGAGCGGCTGATGGGCAACCGCACGGCGGAGCTCACCATGTCCTCGACGAAGTCTTCGATCGGCCATCTTCTCGGTGCGGCGGGCGCGGTCGAGGCGATCTTCTCGGTGCTGGCGATCCGCGACAACATCGCGCCGCCGACGCTTAATCTCGACAATCCGTCGGTCGAGACCCAGATCGACCTGGTGCCGAAGCTTGCCAAGAAAAAAGAGATCAACACAGTTCTGTCCAATTCTTTTGGTTTCGGTGGCACCAACGC
>JALHQC010000022.1 GCA_022842165.1 bacterium | reverse complement strand
CCTCGCCATCGGCCGTGGCGGGGCGCCACAACCACCACGCGGGAGAGACCGCGCGGATTGAAAGAAAAGGGGATGGCCGGCCGTCATGGCAGCCACCCCAGGAGGCCATGGAATGGGAGGACCACGGCAAAGGTTGAAAGGGTTGCGGCTGCAAGGCCCATGGCGATCGCCGCCAGCACGGCGCGGTTGTCCTTTTTGGGTCCGCTCATGGCTCAGGCCGCCCGCGATTCACGACTCGCGGAGTCGGCCCGCAGTCTGCTAAGCTTCCGCCGGTACTTCGCGGGCTTCATCTCGCCGTCGAGATCAAACCAGTCAGGCCAGAGTTCATGAACGGGAACGTCGAGGAATTGCGCGATCAGCCCATTGGCCCGCGTGGACGGATTCCTGAACACCCGGCGCAGGAACGAGCCGCTCAATCCGAAGTCTTTCGCCAGAGATTCCAGCGTATGCCCTCGCCGGCGGATTTCCGCCTTGATGGCGAATTGATCCCATTTGGATTTTCGGGGAATGTTCATCTGGCTCGCTCGATAGTACCGAATGACCCTATTGTTAGGCACATTCGGTGTCATTTGCAATACCAAACGGCCCTAAAAACGGTTCCGGTCCGGTACAATGTCGGCTGAGGCGGAAAAACCAGCCTTCGGTCATAGGCTTAGGCAAGTGCGCGGGCCGCGCACGCAAGCGGTCTTTGCCGCGCTTCTGGGCATCGATCCAAAGACGCTTGGCCTCTACGAACGTGGAGAACGCTGGCCGGACATGGCATTGCTGATTCGATTGAAGGCCATCGCCGCCGTTGATCTCAACTGGCTGGCTACCGGGATTCATGAGACCTCGGGGCAGCTGGATTCGGCCATTCTGCTGGCCGTCGTCGAGGCGATCGAACAGGAGACGCCCGAGATTAATCCACAGGCCAAGGCAAAACTGATTTCCCGTCTTTACAGCGACAGGATTAAAGCGCACTCTTTAGGAATAGAGGCCGATTCCGCACGCAAGCGATCGGACGCCTCTTAGAACCCTCTGGAGGACGGCATGAATATCGTCGATGAAGTGCGGCAAATCCTGATTGCGGCGAGGCCCGCGAATTCAAACCGCGTGCCCTGCGCCTGCTCGGCGAGGCCCGTACCTGATGCGCGGGTGAACCAGCTTCTCGCCGCGCTCAACGCCGTGCCCATCGCTGGCCAGACCTTCGAGCGTCCGCTGAAGCGCGTCATCCTTCACCCCGCACCCTACCAGCGCGCCATGGCCGGCGGCCGGCCGGTCAGGTAATGCCTGGCGGCCCCGTCACCATCGGCCAGCTCGCCGGCGAGGGCATCTTGATCCTGGTCTGGTGCCGCTGCGGCCACCGCGCCGAGGTCGATCCGGGCAGCATCGGCCTGCCCGCCTCGACGCCGGTCCCGAAGATCGAGAACCGCTTCCGCTGCCAGGCCTGCGGCGCGAGGAACACCGATGTCGATCACCCGGTCAGCGCGGTTGCCGATCCCCGCCAGAAAGCCGTCACAGGCACCTACCCGAACTGGTAAAACGCCTCTTGAAGGGGCTTTGAGACCGTCCCACTTCTTCTCGCCCCTTCCGCGCCGCAGGCCTTCAAAAATGCCTGTTAAAACGGGCATTTGCCGAGAAGTGGGACCATCCCCAAGAAGTGGGACCATGCGCGCCACACCCAACTTCCTAAGCCCTTGAACTCATTCAATCGAAGTGGGACCAGAAGTGGGACCATGGCCAACTCGCGAACCCGCCGCAATTTTTGCCCCGGCACCTGCCGTCGCCATGCAAGCCCCTGAAAACCCACGAATTCCCGCTCAATCCCGGATATTCCCGCTCACTCAGCCCGTGGCCACTCTCACTGTCGGATTACACCTCGGCCCTGTAGCGTGCAATCCATTCCGCATTGATGGCGTCCGCAAGCGGTGCGACGCCTGGCATAATCTCCGTCCTCCCCGGCGGCTCGATGCCAAGCGCCGCGCAGAGGTCGATCAGCGTCGAGGCCGGTTCGTGAGCCAGCGCTTCATAGCTGATCCGGATCGGACGGATGTTCTCGGCCTCGAACCAGGCTTGCCAGTCATGCTCAAAAGCTTCGAGCCGCTCGGTTTCCGCTCTGATCTGGCCGTAGTCGTAACGGAGCGGCTGTGGCTCTCCCAGCCGCTCGATCTCCGTGCCATCGGGCGCGATGTGCCAGAGCCCCGATTGCCGCGCCTTGATGTAGGACACTGCCTGAGCAAGCTTGTCCGCGCGGTTGAGATGAATGTAGAGGCAGCGGCCGAAGGCACGCTCAAACCGGGCATTGTCGGCTGAAAAGCCCGGGTATACGAGGTTCAACAGGTCCGACAGGTTTGCAACGTCCTCCCTCATGAGCCGGAGGCCGAAAATCGGGGTATCCCCCGTCCCTTTGCGGATTGCGGTGTCGAGATAGAGCCTTTCATAGGCAGCACGGTCCATGGTGCCCGGCTCTGGCAGTTTCCATTCCTTTGCCCAGTCGCCCCGGAACGCACCGCCATAAAAGGAATCCGGACGGCCCGCACGATTGGTTTTCGCCAGCAGATCGCATAGGAGCGTGCTTCCGGTGCGTGGCGTTCCGCAGATGATGTAGGAATTGAACGTCATGGTGTCTTGCTAGCGCCTGGAACGCAAATCGGCTAGGCCTCGCGCCATGAGCCAGAATCCCGTCGACATGGACCCCCGCAAGATTGAGACGCTGCGCGCCATCATGAAGGCGCTGAGGACGCCGGTCACCGGCTGCCCGTGGGACCTTGAACAGAATTTCGAGACGATTGCCCCCTATACGATCGAGGAAGCCTATGAAGTGGCGGATGCGATTCAGAGCGGATCGCGGGAGGACCTTCGTGATGAACTGGGCGACCTCCTCCTGCAGTCGGTCTACCACGCGCAAATGGCGGATGAGGAAGGCTCTTTCACTTTTGATGACGTCGTTGAGGCCGTGGTCGCCAAGATGATCCGCCGTCATCCGCATGTTTTCGGCGATGAGCAGGCCCGGTCAGCTACCCTCGCCAAGAGCTTCTGGGAAGACAACAAGGCCAGGGAGCGCGCCGGC
Organism: bacterium; assembly: GCA_022842165.1. Taxonomy (GTDB): domain Bacteria; phylum Pseudomonadota; class Alphaproteobacteria; order Rhizobiales; family Aestuariivirgaceae; genus Aestuariivirga. Next base: position 57,852 of record JALHQC010000022.1, on the reverse strand, counting down.
AAGCAGAACAGGGCGACGCTGGATGGCGTCCCCGTCGCCCTCCCCGGCCTGACACGCGCCGTGAAGCTGCAATCGAAAGCCGCCAAGATCGGCTTTGACTGGCCCTCGGTCGACAATGTCTACGACAAGATCGCCGAAGAAGTTGCCGAATTCCGCGAAGCCCCTGATGACAAGAAGACCGAGGAATTCGGCGACCTGCTGTTCGCCATGGCCAATGTCGCCCGCCATTTGGGGATCGACCCCGAAGCAGCCCTGCGCGGCGCCAATGCCAAGTTCGAGCGGCGCTTCGCCCACATCGAGGCGAAGCTGGCCGAACGCGGCAAGGAGCCGAAGGAATCGAACCTCGAAGAGATGGACGGGTTGTGGAACGACGCGAAAACGCGGGGGCTGTAGTGCCTATTCCGCTGCCGCCTTTTTCACCGCCAGAAGCTTCATGTTGCGGCCAAAGCGCGCCTGCGCCTGGCCTGCCTTGTCTTCGGTGAGACGCACCTTCAGGCGCGTCCGCCCATCCTGATAGCTCCTGCGGCTCAGAACCTCCCCGCGGTCGTGTAGCCAGGCCTGGCCCTGCCCGTCGGCCGGGTCGAGAAACACCTCGTAGATCAGGTCCTCGGCGCCGAGCCGCCCTTCCACCATTTCAAGAAGTGGTGAAACGCCCTCGCCGGTCACAGCCGATACCAGAACGCAGCCGGGTTTGCGCATCGCCTGTGCTTCCCGTGCCGCGCGCTCTTCAGGTGGCAGCAGGTCCAGCTTGTTCCAGACTTCGATGATCTGGCCGCGCCGCACCTCATCGATCCCAAGCTCGTTCAGCACCCGGCTCACGTCCTGCGACTGCGCCTCGGTATCGGCATGGGCCACATCGCGCACATGCAGGATCACATCCGCCGTCAGCACCTCTTCCAGCGTGGCGCGGAACGCGGCGATGAGCGAGGTCGGCAGATCCGAAATGAAGCCCACCGTGTCGGACAGGATGATCTTGCGCCCATGTGGCAGAGAGATCACCCGCATGGTGGGATCGAGCGTCGCGAACAGCAGGTCCTTCGCCAGCACGGAAGCGCCACTCAGGCGGTTGAACAGCGTTGACTTACCCGCATTGGTGTAACCGACCAGCGCCACCACGGGATAGGGCACGCGCGCCCTGCCCTTGCGGTGCAGCGCCCGCGTCTTTACGACCGATTGAAGCTGGCCTTCGATGCGCGTGATACGTTCCTGAATGAGCCGCCTGTCCGCTTCCAGCTGGCTTTCGCCCGGGCCGCCGAGAAAGCCGAAGCCGCCGCGTTGGCGTTCGAGATGGGTCCATGACCGCACCAGCCGGCTTTTCTGGTATTCGAGATGGGCAAGTTCCACCTGTAGCGTGCCCTCGCGGGTGGAAGCACGCCGGCCGAAGATTTCGAGTATGAGGCCGGTCCGGTCGAGGACCTTGGCACCCCATTCCTTTTCGAGGTTACGCTGCTGGATCGGCGACAGCTGCGCGTTGACGACCACAAGCTCTGCTTCAGCTTCCTTCACCTGTTCGGCAATCTCGGCCACCTTGCCGGAACCGAGCAGCGTCGATGGCCGTGGCGCGGATACCGGTGCGATGATCCTCGCAGCAATTTGCAGATCGATTGCTTCCGCAAGGCCGACTGCCTCCGCAAGCCTTGCTTCCGAAGCCCGGTCAGAAGTGACAGGTGCCCTGCGGTCGCGCCTTTCCACATGCAGGACAATTGCCCGCGTCAGAGTCGGTCCTTCGATCTGGAAGTTTACGCCACCGCCCGTTTTCTGCTTCTTGGGAGTCTTCAACCGCCTGCCTGCTCTTCATCAAACAGGCTGATCGGGCCGCCTGGCATGATCGTCGAAATCGCATGCTTGTAAACCAGCTGCGACATGCCATCCCGTCGCAGAAGAACGCAGAAGTTATCGAACCATGTGATGACGCCCTGAAGTTTCACGCCGTTCACGAGAAATACCGTGACGGGAATCTTCTGTTTGCGAACGTGATTGAGGAAAGTGTCCTGCAGGTTCTGCTGTTTTTCTTGGGCCATTGCTTTTCTCTTTGTTGGGCCAACTGGCGTTAAGTAAACTATCACACAAATGCCGGGGGCAGATACCCCCTACTCCGTCTCCTCGTCGTTGCGGCCCATGAGGCCAAGGAGCTTGATTTTCCGGTGAAGAGCCGAGCGCTCCATGCCGATGAACTGTGCGGTCTTGGAAATGTTCCCGCCGAAGCGGCCCAATTGTGCCGTTATGTAATCTCGCTCGAAAGCCTCGCGGGCCTCGCGCAGCGGGTGAATGAGAAGGTGCTCGATACCGAAGGTCGCGGCGGCGGCGGCGGCCCCGCCAGTGTCGGACGGCAGGATGGCGGCGGTGATCTCGGCAAAGGGATCGCCCCCCGCGAGAATGAGGATGCGTTCCACATTGTTGCGAAGCTCGCGCACGTTGCCGGCCCATTCCCGCGTCTGCAGAACGGCGATGGCGTCGTTCGCGAAGGTTCGCATCGGCTGGCCCGACGCGGTGGAATAGCTCTTCGAGAAATAGTTGATGAGGTCGGGAATATCCTCGCGCCGCTCGGCGAGACTTGGGACGGCGACCGGCACAACGCCCAGGCGATGATAGAGATCCTCGCGGAACCGGCCGATGGTGATGAGCGATGGCAGGTCGCGGCTGGTCGAGGATACGACCCGCACATCGACCTTCACCTTCTTGGCGCCGCCGACGCGCTGAAACGTCTGATCGACGAGAACGCGAAGCACCTTGCCCTGGGTCTCCATCGGCATGTCGGCCAGCTCATCGATATAGAGCGTGCCGCCGTGGGATTCCTCCAGAGCGCCCACCCGGCGCGTTGCGCCGCTGCCGTCCTCGACGCCGAACAGTTCTTCTTCCATGCGCTCCGGCGCCATGGTCGCCGCGCTCAGCGTCACGAAAGGCCCCGCCGCGCGAAGCGACATCGCATGCAGCGTGCGGGCCGCCAGCTCCTTGCCGGCTCCCATCGGCCCCGTGATGAGAACCCGGCTGTTCGATGGCGCGATCTTCTTCAAGAGCTGCCGGAGCTGGCGCATGGCCGGTGAGTTCCCGAGCAATTCCGATTCCGCGCCCGAGCGTCCCTTCAGTTCCTCGTTTTCGCGCCTGAGCCGCGACGTTTCGAGCGCGCGCCCGACGACCAGCAGCAGCCGGTCGGCCTTGAACGGCTTTTCGATATATTCATAGGCGCCACGCTTGATCGCAGCGACTGCGGTTTCGATATTGCCGTGGCCGGAAATGATGATGACCGGCACTTCCGGGTGCTTTTCCTTGATGACGTTGAGAAGGTCGAGCCCGTCGAGCTTCGAGCCCATCAGCCAGATATCGAGGATGATCAGCGACGGCCGCCTCTGGCTGATTTCCGCCAATGCGGCATCGCTGTTGTGGGCAAGCCGCGTCTCGAACCCCTCATCCTCGAGGATGCCCGCGATCAGCCCGCGAATGTCGGCCTCGTCGTCGATGATCAGAATGTCAGCAGCCATTGGGCGTCACGATCCTATTCAGCAGCAGTCGTCTCGACGGCCAGTCTGTCGAACATCAGCGTTACTTGCGCCCCCTGCACATTCTTTCCCGACGGCGGCGCGTCTTCGAGCTGCAGCCTGCCGCCATGTTCTTCCATGATGCGCTTGACGATTGCAAGACCAAGACCTGTCCCTTTGTCGCGCGTCGTCATGTAGGGTTCGGTGAGGCGATGGCGGTTCTCCTTCGGCAGGCCGATGCCGTTGTCGGTCACGCGGATGAAGGGATGCTCGTTCTGGAGTCCGGCCTGAACCAGGATTTCGCCCCGCACGTCCGGTACGTTCTGCATTCGCGCCTCGATCGACTCCCGCGCATTCTTGACGAGATTGGTGATCGCCTGCGTGATGAGGCGCCGGTCGAAGGGAAAGACGAATTCGCCATCGCGGACATCGAGCTCGATGTCGATATCCGCGGACGAAACCCGCTGCAGTACCGTCGCCTCGCGCACGATCGAGGCGAGTTGCTGCGGTTCCGGCACAGCTTTCGGCATGCGCGCGAAGGATGAGAATTCGTCCACCATCCGCCCGATGTCGCCCACTTGCCGGATGATCGTTTCCGTGCACTGATCGAAGATGTGCTTGTCGGTCTGGATCTGGCCGCCATACTTGCGCTTGAGGCGTTCGGCGGAAAGCTGAATGGGTGTCAGCGGATTCTTGATCTCGTGCGCGATGCGCCGGGCGATATCTGCCCAGGCCGAATTCCGCTGCGCCGAAACGAGGTCGGTGATGTCATCGAAGGTCAACACGTGACCATGCGACGAGGCATCCGAGCTTTCCGTGGTCACCCGCGCGAACAGGCTGCGCGACTCGCCCAGGCGTTCGATGTCGACCTGCCCCTCGGCAAAACCCGAAGGGCGTGAGAGCGCCTGCTCGAAAACCGGCATGAAGGCCGGCAGAACCGCTTCGGCGGCAGTCCCGATCAGAGCCTTCTCACTCATGCCGAGCAAGGTCAACGCCGAACGGTTCACCAGCGAGATATGCCCCGAGGGATCAATGCCGATGACGCCGGCGCTGACGCCGGCGAGCATGGCTTCGGTGAAGCGCCGGCGCTGGTCGACGGCCTCGTTCGCGTCCACCAGTTCATCGCGCTGCAGCTTGATGTGGCCCGTCATCAGGTTGAAGGTGCGCGAGAGGTTCTGCAGATCGTTCGGCCCCTCGATGACAGTCACCTTCGCATCGAGTTCGCCCGCCGAAACCCGGCGTGCCGCGTCGAGCAGGCGGACGATGGGCGAGACGATCTTGTCCGAGAACCACAGCCCGGTCCAGATCGCGGCGAGCAGGAAAACGAAACCGACCACTGCGTACATCAGGCCGAAAGTGAGTTGCACGCCCAGGCGCTGCGACATCAGCCTGTCGTATTCGAGTTTCGCTTCGCGGGTCTTCTGCAGCTGGTCGAGCACCGAAGGATTGATGACGCGGTAGACCAGCAGATAGGAATTGGGAAAGTTCTGCAACTTGATCAACGCACGCACCACATTGCCGCCGAAGCCCGGCTGGATCACCACGAGTTCGCCATTCTCCGCCCGCGTGACATGGTTTTCCTGCGGCGCGAAGAAATCGACCTTGTCGTTTGCCGTAACCTTGACATCGATCCGCTTGTTGACCGGATCATAGATGAAGATGCCCGGCAGTCCCCGCAAGGCGGCATGACGCGCAACGCGGCGGACGAAACTCGCCCTGTCGGTATCGAAAAGCGCTTTCTGCTGCGAAAGATCGGCCGCCACGCCGGCAACGTCGTTCCGCGTCGCTTCCGCGTGATCGCGGACATAAGACTCGGCAACGTTCACTGCGGAGTCGACGATCGCGCGCGTACGCTCCGAAAACCAGGCATCGAGGCCGCGGTTGAGCGTCACCGTCGCAAACACAGCGACGAGGATGGCCGGGATGACCGCGATGAGGCTGAACAGCAACACCAGCCTCAGATGCAGCGAGGCGCCGGGCGTGCCGCGGCGGCGTTCGAGAATGAGGTAGGTCAGCTGGCCGATGATCATCAGCGCCATGACCAGCAGCACCACGCCGTTGAGAACCAGCAGCATCGCCGTGCTCTCGCTGGTCGGCTGGATCGGCGTCAGGCCGGTGAGGATCGCAAATGTCGAGAGTCCGCAGACCACGCCCGCGACAACCAGCATGAAACCCGCCACGCCCGTGAAGCGGCGCAAGCCTTCAAACAGCCGGAAGTGCGGTCGATCGATCATGAAATACTGACTGTAGACACTGTTGCACGAAATCAACACCAAATGTGGCTGATTTGCGACAGTGCCCCTAGACTATGCTAGGCCGCGGATCACCTTTACCTGCCGGTCGCGCAGCTTGACGCGCAGCGTATTGCGGTTGATGCCCAGCAGCTCGGCCGCGCGCAGCTGGTTTCCCGACGTGGCGGCGAGCACGGCGCGGAGAAGTGCGGGCTCCACTTCGGCGAGGATGCGGTCATAGAGCCCCGGCGGGGGCAAGGACTGCCCGAAGCCGGCAAAATAGCGCGACAGGTAGTTTTCCATGAACTCCGGCAGGTTCGTGCCCGAATAATCCGCCTGCTCGGCCGCCGGCTGGCCGGGAACGGCGGCCAGTTCGCGCTCGACCGCCGTCGCGGGAATTGTGTCTTCGATCTCGATCGCCACGAGGCGGCGCAAGAGGTTTTCGAGTTCGCGCACATTTCCCGGCCAGCGGTAGGCCTGCATCCGCTCCACCGCATCGCGTGAAAGCTCCTTGCGAGGCAGGCCCTCCTTCACGGCCTGGCCGAGGAAATGCCGGACGAGATCGGGCAGGTCCTCCGAACGCTCGCGCAATGGCGGCAGCCGCAGCGGCACCACGTTCAGGCGATAGAACAGGTCTTCGCGAAACTGTCCCTGGTTGATCAGTTGCCGCAGGTCGCGGTGCGTCGCGGCGACGATGCGGACATTGGTCTTGATCGGCGCATTGCCGCCAACAGTGGTGTACTCGCCCTGCTGCAGCACGCGCAGAAGCCGCGTCTGCGCCTCGAGCGGCATGTCGCCGATCTCGTCCAGAAACAGCGTGCCGCCTTCGGCCTGCTCGAACTTGCCGGCAACCCGCGAGGTTGCTCCGGTGAAAGCGCCCTTCTCGTGACCGAAGAGCTCGGACTCGATCAGTTCGCGCGGGATCGCCGCCATGTTGACGGCGACGAACGGCCCCTTGCGCCGGCGGCCATAGTCGTGGAGCGCGCGCGCCACGAGTTCCTTGCCGGTGCCGGATTCTCCCACGATCATCACGGTGAGATCGGTCTGCGTCAGCCGCGCGATGATGCGATAGATTTCCTGCATGGCGGGCGAGCGGCCGACGATCGGCAGGCTTTCCATCGGCTGGTTGATGTTCGCCGGGACAGGCTTTGAAGATTGCTCGAGCGCTCTCCCGACCGTCTGGACGAGGGCATTGAGATCGAATGGCTTTGGCAGGTAATCATAAGCCCCGCGCTCAGCCGCCGTGATGGCCGTCATGATCGTGTTCTTGGCGCTCATCACGATAACGGGCAAAGTGGGCCGCAGCTTCTTGATGCGCGGGATGACATCGAAGGCGTTCTCGTCCGGCAGCACCACGTCGGTGACCACGGCATCGCCCTGGCCTTCCGTTACCCAGCGCCAGAGCGCCGCTGCTGTCGCGGTGGACCGCACGCTGTAGCCGGCGCGGCTCAAGGCCTGGCTCAGCACCGTTCTGATAGTGCTGTCGTCATCCGCGATCAGCACTGTCTTGACACTCATGGCGTATCTCCTTCGGATTCCCGGACGGCTGCACTGCCGCGCAACATGGGCAGCAGCACGCGGAACGTTGTGCCGCGCTCGCGCCCCATGCATTCGACGATCCCGCCATGGTCGCGCACGATCTTGGCGACAAGCGCCAGACCGAGGCCGCGGCCGCCGGGTTTCGTCGTCACGAAGGGGTCAAAGATGTTGGGGCGCAGTTCCTCGACAACTCCGCCCCCGGTGTCATGAATGCATACTTCGAGCGGCAATGTGATGCGCTCGGAAGTGCCAGGCACGGTGAGGCGGATACCCGGCCGGAACGCCGTGGTGAATATGATTTCGCCAGCATCGCCACTGCTCTGGATCGCTTCGGCGGCATTCTTTGCGAGGTTCAGGAACACTTGCACCAGCTGATCCTTGTTGCCGAGGACCGGCGGCAGCGACGGGTCATAGTCTTCGCGCACGGTGGCGCCCGTGCCCATTCCGGCTACGGTCAGCTGCTTCACGCGCTCCAGCACGGCATGAATGTTGACGGGCTTTCGGTCGAGCGGCCGCTCGTCGGAGAAAACTTCCATCTGGTCGACAAGATCGCGGATGCGATCGGTCTCGTCACAGATCAGCCGCGCCAATGCGCGATCCTCGGAACCGAGCGCCGGTTCCAGCAGCTGCGCGGCACCGCGAATTCCTGCCAGCGGATTCTTGATCTCGTGCGCCAGCATGCTCGCCATACCAGAAACCGAGCGCGCCGCACCCCGCGATGTGAGCTGACGGTCGATCTTGTGCGCCATCGAGCGCTCCATCAGCATCACGATCACATAGCGTGGCTGTTCCGCCATCACTGCGGTCTGGAGGTCGACCAGGCGTTCCCCGCCGAGCCGCGGCGTGCCCACCGCGATAGCATATTCGTTGACGACGCCTGACGTGCTCCGCGCCTGCGCGACGGCGCCTACCACCGGGCTTGAAAACGGCACGAGATCGCCCAGCTTGTGACGCAGCAGCACATTGCTGCTCGCCTGGAAGTAATTCTCCGCCGCGACGTTGGCGAGGCAGATGTGATCGTCTTCGTCGAGAACGATCAGCGGGTTTGGCAGCGCATCGACCACCGCCTTGGCCAGTGGCGCCCCGGACAGCGAAAGTCCCTTGTCGCGCAAGTTGCCGTTCATGCGGCCTCTCCCTGCGCCCGGGCGGCGTCATACAGGGCGTGCAGTCCCCGGCTTACCTGTGCGTTGTCGTTTGTTTGCATCAGCCGGGCGCGCCAGTGCGCGGCGTCGGCGTTGGAAAGCAGGCCGCGCTCGGCAAGACGGGTGATGACCCAGCCGACATGCTTCCGCGCGATGCGGTTCCCATGATGCGAACCGTGATGGGAGAGAATGCGATCATGATGCAGCCGCACGATTTCCGCTTCCTCCGCAAGGTCCGGTTCTTCGATGCCGCTTCCGGGGTCGAGCCCCTCGGCGATCACGCCCGGCCACCACGGCCGGCCATAGGCACCACGGCCGATCATGATGCCGTCGGCACCCGATTTCTCGAGCATCGCCCTGGCATCCGCGATGCTGTTGCCATCGCCATTCGCGATGAGCGGGATCGTGATGGCATCGCGCACGCGGGCGATGGCGGACCAGTCGGCCCGACCGCCGTAGAACTGGCAGCGCGTACGGCCATGAACGGTGACAAGCACGATACCCGCAGCCTCCGCCCGCCGCGCAAGTTCCGGCGCATTGAGAGAATCATGATCCCAACCCAACCGCATCTTGAGTGTCACAGGGACCGAGGAAGCCGCGACCGTGGCCTCGATCAGCCTCAGCGCGTGGTCGAGATCGCGCATCAGCGCCGAGCCGGAAAGACCGCCCGTTACCTGGCGGGCCGGGCACCCCATGTTGATGTCGATGATAGTGGCCCCTATGTCCTGCGCGACGCGGGCGCCTTCCGCCATCCAGTGCGGCTCGCGCCCTGCCAGCTGGATGACAAAGGGCGATATGGTCTCCGCCCCCAGCGCGCGGCGCAGCATGTCTGGCCGCGCATTGACCAGTTCCTCGCTGGCCACCATCTCGCTGACGACAAGTCCGGCCCCATGTTCATGGGCCGTCGCGCGAAAGGGCTCGTCCGTCACGCCCGACATCGGCGCAAGGAAAACCCGGTTTCTCGTTCTGATCGGGCCAATGTTTATGCCCATTTTTTAATCACATCGATACTTTGGATAATTTCTCAGCAATCTAGCCTTATGCTGCGGCGCGTCAAGGGCCTTTGTTGCGAGGCGGAGTAGCGCTTGCTAGAGCAGATTTATGACAGTTGCGGCAGTAATCGTCGCCGGCGGGTCCGGCCTGCGCGCTGGGGGCGAAAAACCGAAACAATACCAGCTGATCGGCGGCAGACCGGTAATCTGGTGGACGTTGAAGGCCTTTCTCGACCACCCGGGCATTGCTCACGTCCAGCCGGTGATCGGCGAGGGCCATGAGGCCATGTTTGCGGAATCTGTCGAAGGACTGCAACTGCCGCCGGCCGTCATCGGCGGCGCCACCAGGCAAGAGTCCTGCCGGATCGGCGTCGAAGCGGTGGGCCGCCACCGGCCCGCCAAGGTGCTGATCCATGACGCCGCCCGCCCCTTCGCCGCCCGCGACCTGATCAGCCACGTCATCGCCTGGCTGGATCGCTATCCCGCCGTCGTCCCCGGCATGCCGGTAGCGGAAACCCTGAAATTCGCGCCAGGCGGCGTCGTCAGCCGCACCGTCGACCGCGCCGGGATGTGGACCGCGCAGACTCCGCAAGGGTTTTCATACGAACCGATCGCCGCCGCGCACCGCAAGGCCGCTGCCGATGCGGCGGCAAACCTCACTGACGATGCCTCGGTTGCGGAACATGCGGGAATTGTCATATCGATGATTCCGGGCCGTCACGACAACCGCAAGCTGACGACGGCCGAGGACATCGAAATGGCGGACCGCGAGATGACGAGCCGCAACTTGGCCAACCTGCCCGACATCCGGACGGGCCAAGGGATCGACATTCATCCGTTCGAGGCGGGTCATTCCGTCACGCTCTGCGGCGTTCCGATTTCCCACAACATGAAGCTGAAAGGTCATTCCGACGCCGACGCCGCAATGCATGCCCTGACTGATGCCATCCTCGGCACCATAGGCGAAGGCGACATCGGCACGCATTTCCCGCCCAGCGATCCGCAGTGGAAGGGTGCGCCCTCCCGCATTTTCCTGGAAAAAGCCATGGCGCTACTCGAAGCCCGCAGTGGCCTTCTCGCCAATGTCGACATCACCATCCTCGCCGAAGCCCCGAAAGTCGCGCCTCATGTGCAGGCGATGAAGGCGTTCCTGGGACCCCTCCTCCGCCTTACGCCCGATCGCATCGCCATCAAGGCGACGACCATGGAAGGCCTGGGCGCGATCGGCCGCAAGGAAGGGATCATGGCCTTTGCGGTGGCAACCGTGCGCCTGCCATGATGTTCGGTGCGGAACTCACCGCACGGGCTGCGGAACTGATCGACATCTGCAGGCGGCAGAAGCTGATGCTGGCGTCGGCGGAGAGCTGCACCGGCGGCCTGATCGCCGGGCTGATAACATCGATCGCGGGATCCTCCGATGCCTTCGAAGCAGGCTTCGTCACTTATTCGAACACCGCCAAGGCCCGGTTGCTTGGGGTTTCGCCCGATCTCATCGCCGCGCATGGCGCCGTCAGCGAGGAAGTTGCCAGAGCCATGGCCTCGGGCGCGCTGCAGCATTGCGGTGCGGACATCTCGGTAGCCGTGACTGGGATTGCCGGGCCAGGCGGCGGCACCGCAACAAAGCCAGTGGGGCTGGTGCACTGTGCAGCAGCCCGCCGCAACGGTGCTGTCATTCATCGCAAGCTTCAGCTCGGTGCAATTGGCCGCGACGAAGTGAGAATGGCCGCGGTCTCCGAAGCGATCGGTATGCTCTATGCGCTGGTCTTGCCCGGTCCGTAGAGTTCGTGGGCGCGCTCCTCGAAAGCGCTCATCACGCGGCGCACCACCATGTCGAACATGCCTGACAGCACGAACTGCATGGCTCGGCTCTTCAACGCATAGTCGACGCCGAATGCGATCTCGCAGGCCGAAGCGCCCACCTCGTTGAACCGCCATTGCGCATTGAGATGGGTGACGGGCGGTTCGTTCGAAACGGCCGTGACCACCTTGTTCACCCAGTCGATCGTCACCCGGCTCCTCATCACTTCCTTGATGCCGAGCTTCTTGTAGGCGATCTCGAGTTCCGCTTCGAACGTCTCGGTGCCGTCGGGATTCTTGACGTGATTGCGCACGATCGACTTCTTCACCAGCGGCATGAAATTCTTGTACTTGCTCACGTCGCCGGCAATTTCATAGACCTGCTCGACACTGTAGGGCACCACGCGGGTCACGTTGAACTTCGGCATGTTCAGTATCCGGACTGCTTGTTGCGGGCAATTTTCAGCCGCGCGAAATCTTCTCCCGCGTGGTGGGACGAGCGCGTCAGCGGCGACGATGACACCATGAGGAAACCCTTGGCATAGGCAATCGTTTCGTAGCCCTTGAATTCTTCGGGCGTCACGAAACGGTCGATGCCCGCATGCTTGCGCGTCGGCTGGAGATATTGTCCGACGGTGATGAAATCGATGGTGGCGGAGCGCATGTCGTCCATCACCTGCATCACCTGCTCGCGCGTTTCGCCGAGGCCCACCATGATGCCGGACTTGGTGAACATCGTCGGATCGAGTTCCTTCACCCGCTGCAGCAGGCGCAGCGAATGGAAATACCGCGCGCCGGGCCTGATCTTGAGATAAAGCGCCGGCACCGTTTCAAGATTGTGGTTGAACACGTCGGGCTTGGCCTCGACGACCACTTCGAGCGCGCCGTCCTTCTTGAGGAAATCCGGCGTCAGCACTTCGATGGTGGTTCCGGGCGATGCCGCGCGGATGGCGCGGATCGTGCGGGCGAAATGCCTGGCACCGCCGTCGTCCAGATCGTCGCGGTCAACCGAAGTGACAACCGCATGCGACAGCCCCATGCGGGCCACGGCATCGGCCACTTTCTCCGGTTCGTCCGGCGTCAGGGCATTTGGCATGCCGGTCTTCACATTGCAGAAGGCGCAGGCTCTTGTGCAGGTATCGCCCATGATCATGAAGGTGGCGTGCTTCTTCGACCAGCATTCGCCGATATTGGGGCAGCCCGCCTCCTCGCACACGGTGACGAGCTGGTTGTCACGCACGATCTTCTGGGTTTCGGAATAGACCGGCGAACCGGGTGCTTTCACCCGGATCCAATCCGGCTTCCGCAGCAGCGGCGTATCAGGCCGGTTGACTTTTTCGGGATGCCGCGGCTTCGCCTTGCTGTCGAGGATGGTAACCATCGGGTTCTAGCGGTTCCTCACGAGTTTGACGACAAACAACAGGATGATCGCGCCAACGGCGGCCACGATGAGGTTGCCCAGGAACCAGCCCGAGAACAGTTCGCCCAGCCGGATACCAAGCGCGTTCGCAAAAAAAGCGCCGATGTACGAGCCGATGATTCCGACGATGATGTTCATGATGATGCCCATGTCGGTCTTCATCACCTTCTCGGCAATCCAGCCTGCCAGCGCGCCGATGATCAGGGTGCCGATCCAGCCCACGCCGCCGCCAAGGTCCATCAGGTTGTTCATGTCAGTCCCTTCCACCGTTAAGAGTCCCACGCCAAGATATGGCCTACGGCCACACCTGCATCAAGCAGTTTAGCTACATATGAATGACGCGGCCATAGGCGTCGAGCACGCTCTCATGCATCATCTCGGACAGGGTGGGATGCGGGAATACCGTGTGCATCAGCTCCTCTTCGGTCGTCTCCAGCCCCATGGCGACGACGAAGCCTTGGATGAGTTCGGTCACCTCGGCGCCCACCATGTGCGCGCCGAGCAGCCGTCCTGTCTTGGCATCGAAAATGGTCTTGACCAGCCCCTGATCCTCGCCCAGCGCGATGGCCTTGCCATTGGCGAGGAAAGGGAAGCGCCCGATCTTCAGTTCATGTCCCGCCGCCTTCGCCTTGGCTTCGGTGAGTCCGACGCTCGCAACCTGCGGGTGGCAATAGGTGCAGCCCGGAATCTGTTCCTTCTTCATCGGATGCGCATCGAGGCCCTTGATCTTTTCGACGCAGATGACCCCCTCGTGCTCAGCCTTGTGAGCGAGCATCGGCGGCCCCGCGACGTCGCCGATGGCGTAAAGGCCCGCCACATTTGTGCGGCCATAGCCGTCGATGACAATGCAACCCTTCTCGGTCTTCACCCCCAGCGCCTCGAGGCCGAGACCTTCGATATTGCCCTGAACGCCGACTGCTGAAATCACCCGGTCGACGGTGAGCGTCTCGCTCTTTCCGGCCGCCTCGATGGTGGCGGTGACGCTCTCAGAACCCTTCTCCAGCTTCGCCACCTTGGCACCGAGCTTGATCTTGAGCCCCTGCTTTTCCAGCTGCTTCTGGGCGATCTTCGATATCTCGGCGTCTTCCACCGGCATGATCTGGTCCATGATCTCGACCACCGTCACATCGACGCCCATGGCATTGTAAAAGGACGCGAACTCGATGCCGATGGCGCCGGAGCCGACGACGAGCAGCGACTTCGGCATGGCCTTCGGCACCATGGCCTCGAAATAGGTCCAGACCAGCTTGCCGTCAGGCTCGAGTCCCGGCAGTACGCGGGGCCTTGCCCCCGTCGCCACGATGATGTGCTTGGCCGTGTAGGTGCCGGCCCCCGCCGCCCCCTTGGGTTCCGGGTGTTGCGGTTGCATGGCGGGCTTTGACGGTTTGGAGACGACGACCTCGTTGGGTTTCGTCAGCTTCGCCTCGCCCCAGATCACTGTGACCTTGTTCTTCTTCAGCAGCATGGTGACGCCACCATTGAGCCTGCCCGAAACCCCGCGCGAGCGCTGCACGACGGCGGCGGCATCGAACGAGATATTGTCTGCCGAAAGCCCGTAGCTTTTGGCGTGTTTCATGTAGTGATAGATCTCGGCGGACCGCAGCAGCGCCTTCGTCGGAATGCAGCCCCAGTTGAGGCAGATGCCGCCTAAGTGCTCGCGTTCGACCACCGCCGTCTTGAACCCCAGCTGCGCGGCCCTGATCGCCGCCACATAGCCGCCTGGGCCGCCGCCGATGATGATGATGTCGAAGTTGTTGTCAGCCATGATTCAAGTCCTTCCGTGTTGCGCCGGGGCGCCCTCATCCTGCCTATCGGTCACCTTCTCCCGTTGAGCACAGCGAAATGGGAAAAGGTGTCCGGCAGGGCGGATGAGGGCCTGCGTCCCCGAACTAGATCTCAAGTATTTCCCGCACCACCGGCGCCAGCGCTTGCCCGATTGCCCGTGTGTTGGCCGCATCGAGGTGCCCGCCATCCGTGGGATCGGCCTTGGCCACGCTTCCTGCGTCGAAGAATGCCACCTCCGTCTCCCGTGCGAGGATTCCATAGTGGTGCGCGAAAAGCTTCGACTCCGGAATGGCATGGTTCCACAGGTTGTTGAAGAATTCATCCGTGGTCGGAACAAGCGGCGGCGGCGACATGATGAGGACCTGCGGCGCCTTATAGGATGGCAGATACCCGAAGGTCTTCACAATCTCGATCAGCCGTCCCATGCCCAGCCGCGCGTCGAAGGCGCGGCAGCGGGCCGCGAACTTGATGTCGTTGGTGCCCAGCATGATGATGACGAGATCGAGCGGCTGGTGCGTCGCCAGCAGCATCGGCAGCGCGTCGGAACCCTTGCGGTTGTCGAGGCAGGTGCCGTCGTCATAGATCGTGGTGCGGCCATTGTGGCCCTCCTCGATCACATGAACCTTGCCGCCAAGCCCCGCGGCCAGCACGTTCGGCCAGCGGTTCTCAAAGGCATGGCGCGTCCATGTTCCCGCCTGAAACCCCCAGGTGAGCGAGTCGCCGAATGCGAGGATGTTTTTCATGACTTAACTACCAGACCCATGACTTTAAGATAACCCAGAACAGCGCGTAGCCAATCGGCGTGAAAACCAGAATGAACAACAGGATCGACAACATCAGCAGCACCACAACCACCTTGCCGCTGACAGTCTTTGCCATATCACACCAGCATCAAGCCCGGCTCCTCGAGATAGGCCTTGATCGCCCCGATGAACTCCGCCCCCAGTGCGCCGTCCACGCAGCGATGATCCGTCGACAATGTCATCGTCATCTGCTGCTCGATGACGATGTCGTTGCCGCGCACCACGGGACGCCGCTCGCCCGTGCCGATCGCAAGGATCGTGGCATGCGGCGGGTTCACGATGGCCGCGAAGTTCTTCACATTCATCATGCCGAGGTTCGATACCGCGGCCGAGCCGCCGTTGTATTCTTCGGGCTTCAGCTTCTTGACGCGGGCCCGGGCGGCCAGATCCTTCATCTCGATCGATATCTGCGACAGGCCCTTGGTCTCGGCCTTGCGCACGATGGGCGTGATCAGCCCGCCGGGGATCGACACGGCAACGCCGATATCGGCATGCCTGTGCTTCACCATGGCACTTTCGGTCCACGAAACATTGGCTTCCGGCACCTTGATCAGCGCCATCGCCATTGCCTTGATGATGAAGTCGTTGACGGAAATCTTCCACAAGGGTTTCTGGTCCTTGTCCTTCGGCGCATGAAGGTTCAGCCGCTCGCGCAGCGCCACGAGGTTTTCGAGCGTCACATCGACCGAGACATAGAAGTGCGGAATGGTCTGCTTCGACTCGACCAATCGCCGCGCGATGATCTTCCGCATGCCGTCATGCGGCACGAGGTCATAGGAGCCAGGCTCGAAGAGCTTGAGGACGGCATCGTCCGATGGCGGTTGGGAAAGTGCCGGAGCAGTGGCAGCCTTGGCCGCGGGAGCAGCGTCCGGCTTGGCGTTCTCGACGTCCTTGAGGATGATCCGCCCATGTGGCCCGGATCCCAGCAATCCGCCAATATCGATGCCCTTCTGCCTGGCGATCCGCCGCGCCAGGGGCGAGGCGAAGACGCGTCCCCCTCCGTCAGCGCTTCGCGCTGCCACCTCCCCCGCTGGCGCGAGGGAGGATTGCTTCTCTTCCTTCCTCGCTTGCGGGGAAGGTGTCGCCGAAGGCGACGGATGGGGTGCAGCCTTGGGCTTGGGCACCACCACATCCCCCGCCTTCTCGCCCTCGCCCAGAATGACGGCGATCGGCGTGTTCACCGGCACGTCGTCGGTTCCCTCGGCGACCAGCACCTTGCCGAGCGTTCCTTCGTCCACGGCTTCGACTTCCATCGTCGCCTTGTCGGTCTCGATCTCGGCCAGCACGTCGCCGGACTTCACCGTGTCGCCTTCCTTCTTCAGCCACTTGGCAAGCTTGCCCTTCTCCATGGTGGGTGAAAGCGCTGGCATCAGGACATTGACTGGCATGAATTTCTCTCCGCACTCAGAATGCGTCAGGTTGATCGAGCGGCCAGAGCTGGCCGAGTGGAAACGGTGTCGCCTCGAAGGGAATGGCACGCACTTCGTCGTTACCCGTGAAGGTCTGGAACAGCAGCCACTTGCCTGCGGCGAGCTGGAACACTTCCAGCAATCGGCCGCGGGGATCGAGCAACCACAAAAATGGCACACCCGCCTCGCCATAGATCTTGCGCTTGGCATTCTTGTCGTAATGTTCGGTCGAATCCGAGACGACTTCGCAAATCCAGTCAGGCGGCAGATCGAAATAGGCGGTTTCAGGAAGCGCCGGCAATCTTTCGCGGCGCCATCCGGCAATGTCCGGTACGACGACATTGCCGCCCAAGTGGAGTTCGGGTTCGCTGAAGAACACCCAACCTCCGGGACCGCCTTTTCCCCACTGGTTCCCCGGTGTGATACTGGCGCTCAGGTTATTCTGCGCGCCCGCGTGCCGCGGCGATGGCCGCGGATAGGTGACGAGCGCGCCATGGATGATCTCCGCTACCAGATGCGGCGGCACTGCCTCGAGATCGGCATAGGTCGCGCGGCGCTGGGCGGGATCGGCCATCGAAGCCTACTTCTTCGCAAGCGGCGAAAGCTGTGCAGCCACCTTGTTCAGGTCCTCATTCAGAACCTTGCGGATCGCCGCGAAGTTGTCGGCCGCGTTGCCGGAGCCCATTTCCTCGCAGGCCTGCGCCACCTGCTGCGCCATGCCGGCCAGCACATGGCCCCAGGTTTCGGCCTTGCCGAATGCCATGGCGTGCAGCGACAGGCTCAATCCCCCGCCGGTGATCCAGGCGCGGGCCACTTCGCCAGCCTTCGGATCGTGAAACACTTCATGCGGCGGCTGCAGCTGGTGCGGATGGGTTTCGTGGCTGTGGTCGTGATGATGATGATCGTGATCAGACATAAAGAACGGCCTTTGCTGCGGCGACCACCTCATCGGCATTGGGCAGCGCCAGTTTTTCTAAGTTGGCCGCGTAGGGCATGGGAACGTCCTTGCCGGCGACGCGTGCGACGGGCGCGTCGAGGTAGTCGAAGGCATGCGTCATGATCTGTGCGGCGAGTTCGGAGGTGACCGAGAACTGCGGATAGCCCTCCTCCACCACCACGCAGCGGTTGGTTTTCTTGACACTCTCGATGACGGTTGGAATGTCCAGAGGGCGGATGGTGCGAAGGTCGATCAATTCAGCCTCGATCCCCTCAGCGGCCAACTTGTCCGCCGCCGCCGTGGCATAGGTCATACCGATCCCGAACGACACGATGGTGACGTGCCTGCCAACCCGTGCCACGCGCGCCTTGCCGATGGGCACAATCCAGTCGTCGAGTTTCGGCACCTCGAAGCTCTTGCCGTAAAGGATTTCGTTCTCGAGGAACACAACCGGATTGGGATCGCGGATCGCCGCTTTCATCAGGCCCTTCGCGTCCGCCGCCGTGTAGGGCATCACCACCTTGAGGCCGGGGATCGCGCCATACCATGCGGCGTAATCCTGTGAATGCTGCGCTGCCACGCGGGCCGCAGCGCCATTGGCGCCACGAAACACGATGGGGCAGCCCATCTGCCCGCCGGACATGTAGAGCGTCTTGGCCGCGGAATTGATGATCTGGTCGATTGCCTGCATGGCGAAGTTGAAGGTCATGAACTCAACGATGGGCTTGAGGCCGGCAAAGGCCGCGCCCACAGCTAGTCCCGTGAAGCCATGCTCGGTGATCGGCGTGTCGATCACCCGCTTCGGCCCGAACTCATCGAGCATTCCCTGCGAAATCTTGTAGGCACCTTGATACTGGCCCACTTCCTCGCCCATCAGGAAAACGTCAGGATCGCGGCGCATCTCTTCCGACATGGCGGAGCGGATCGCCTCGCGCACCGTCATCGATACCATCTCGGTTCCTTCGGGAACCTCGGGAGAAGGTGCCGATTGCGTTGCAACGACGGCAGGCGCTGCAACCTTCTTTTCCTGCGCAGGCTCAGGAGGCCCTTCCACACGTTCAGCTCTCGGTGCCTCGGCCTTTGGCGCCGGTGCGGCATCCGCCTCGCCGATGACAGCAATCGGCGTATTCACCTTCACGTTCTCGGTGCCCTCGGGAACGAGGATCGCCGACAGCGGCCCCTCATCCACGGCTTCCACTTCCATCGTCGCCTTGTCGGTTTCGATCTCGGCGATCACATCGCCGGACTTCACCATGTCGCCCACGTTCTTGAGCCACTTGGCAAGCTTGCCCTCTTCCATCGTCGGCGAGAGTGCGGGCATGAGGATGCTCGGCATGTGTGTATCGTGCCTCTTGTCTAGTTGCTGTCGTCTGCAGGCGTCGGATCGAATGGCCAGAGCTGGCCGAGAGAAAAACTGATGGCGTCGAAGGGTGGCGCAGAGACCGCCTCCTGATTGAGAAACGTATGTGTCAGAAGCCAGCTCTCGCCCTGGCGTTGAAACACCTCGAGTGACCTTGGAGCGGGATCGACATACCAAAGAAACTCGACCTCCCATGCCGCATAGATCCGGCGCTTGGGGCCAAGATCGGAGGCACGCGTGGAAGGCGACTGGATTTCGCAAATCCAGTCAGGCACAACTTCAAACCACGGGCCTTCTTCTGTCTCGGTAAAGCGTTCCCGGCGCCATCCTGCAATATCGGGAACGACAACGTGAGGTCCGAGGTGGAGTTCGGGCTCTGTCGCAAACACCCATCCGCCCGGACCGCCTTGTCCAAACCCAAAGGGTGTTGTCAGGGAAGCGCCAAGATTCTGCGCCGCCACAGCATGCCGCCGCGCCGGGCGCGGATGCGTCACCAGCGTGCCATAGAGGATTTCTCCCACCACATTGGGCGGAAGCGCCTCGATTTCCGCATAGGTTGCGGGCTTGGTCTTCACGAGCGGCATGTGGCGGTGCTATCTCACGCGTTCACGTAGATGTCGGTGTAAAGCTCGCTCGCATCCGGTTCCGGATCGTTCTGCGCGAATTCCGCAGCCTCGGTCACCACGGTGCGGATGTCGGCATCGATCTTCTTCAACTCGTCCTCGTTTGCGAGCTTGCCGTTGAGGATGCGCGCCTTTACCTGCTCGATCGGGTCATGCTCCTCGCGCATCTTCTGCACTTCTTCCTTGGAGCGGTATTTCGCGGGGTCCGACATCGAGTGACCGCGATAACGGTAGGTCATCATCTCGAGAATATAGGGGCCCTCGCCGGCGCGGCAATGCTCGACCGCTCGCTCTCCCGCTTCCTTCACCGCGCGCACATCCATGCCGTCGACCTGCTCGAAGGGAATGCCGAAGGCAGCACCACGTGCGCCAAGCTGTTCGGGATTGGCGGTCGAGCGTGAGGCGGACGTGCCCATGGCATAGCGATTGTTCTCGATGATGAAGATGCAGGGCAGCTTCCAGATCGAGGCCATGTTGAAGGTCTCGTAGACCTGGCCCTGGTTCGCGGCACCGTCACCGAAATAGGCGACCGACACATGGTCGTTGCCACGATACTTGTTGGCAAATGCCAGCCCTGCGCCCAGCGGCACCTGCGCGCCCACGATGCCGTGGCCGCCGAAGAACTGTTTCTCGCGGCTGAACATGTGCATGGAGCCGCCCTTGCCCTTGGACAAGCCGCCGCGCCGACCCGTGAGTTCCGCCATCACGCCTTTGGGATCCATGCCGCAGGCCAGCATGTGGCCGTGGTCGCGGTAAGAGGTGATGACCTGGTCACCCTCCTTCTGCGCCATCTGCATGCCGACCACGACCGCTTCCTGGCCGATATAGAGGTGGCAGAATCCGCCGATGAAGCCCATGCCGTAAAGCTGGCCGGCCTTCTCCTCGAAACGCCGGATCAGCAGCATTTCCCTGTAGGCGTGGAGTTCTTCCTCAGTTGAAAATCCGCTGTTGGTGAGGTTCGGCTTTTCGCCCTTCTCGCCCTTGCCCAGCTTTCGCGTGATATAGGCCGACTTGACCGCCATAAGAGCTTCCTCCAGCCAGTTCGAATGCTATCTTGAATAGCATCAAACGCTTGAGACCGCAGGCGGATTCACAAGTTAACCGGATTTTGGTTTACACCACGGATTTTCTTGCCAAAATTAACGATTGGTGAAGGCGACGACGTCCGTTGGCTTGGCGAGCTCGAGGTTTTCGCGCGCCAGCTCGTCGAGAAGGTCCGGGTCGATGCTTTCGGGCCGCAGCAGTGTCACCTTGTTCTCAAGCTGCAGGCGATCAGCCTTAAGGGACTCGTATTTCGTTTCCAGCATCGCCATTTTGGACTGAAGCCCGTCCTGGTAGGGAAAACCTCTGGGGCCCTTCCAGCCATGCCAGGCAAAATAGCCGAGCAGGGCGCAACAGACGCAGGTAACGACGAAATCGAAGCGGCGCATGGGGGACTCCCGGTGATTCCCCTCGCAGGTTTCAGCGGACTCGGTTAACAATCAGTCACCATAGGCATTATATTTGCTTGACGTTTTGCGCAGTCATGCCGATGTAACTGTCGGAGTTACCGATATGTTGTCCAGCAGCCGATTCATTGTTGCCGTCCATGCCATGAGCGTGCTTGCCCGGTTCACCGGCAAGGGGCCTGTTTGCTCGGCCATGGTCGCGGAAAGCGTACACACCAATCCCGTAGTGATCCGCCGATTGATGACTGAGTTGGAAAAGGCAAATCTCGTGCGTTCGGTGGCCGGGCGGTCCGGTGGTTTCGAGTTGAACCGCGATCCATCCTCGATCACCTTGGCGGACGTTTATTTCGCTGTCGAGGACGAAAACGTCTTCCGCATGCACAAGGTCGATCCGAATTCGGCTTGCCCCGTCGCAGCGCAGCTAGGAAAGATCCTGTCCACTCCGCTTCGCGCGGCTGAATGCGCGCTCCATACGTCACTCGCAAAAACGTCAATACGCGACGTCGCAACCGCCATCGTCTGATCAAATTGCCATGGTCGTCGCCTCCACTCAGGCGAAAGCCATTCTCAACCTTCTGGCCCTGGGCAACTTCACGGTTGGCATGGGCGCCTTCGTCGTCATCGGCATCATCACACCGATCGCGGAGGGGCTGAACGCCACCAAGGCCGATGCCGGAATGATTCTTACATCCTATGCCATTGCTTACGCCATTCTGTCACCTATCGGTGCGGCGCTGACGGGAAGCTTCTCGCGGCGTGCCGTGCTCACCGGGGCCCTGGTCCTGTTCTGCCTTGGGTCGCTGCTTTCGGCCATATCCTGGTCGCTGCCGATGCTCACCGCCTCGCGCGTGCTTGTGGCGTTTGGCGCGGCCCTTTTCACCCCTCTCGCCGCCAGCCTTGCCGTTGTCATTTCGCCGCCCCAGCAGCGCGGGCGCGCGCTAGCAAAGGTGTTCGGCGGGCTGACACTGGCCCAGGTGGTCGGAGTGCCGCTGGGGGCATGGCTTGCCTACCGGTTCGGCTGGCATTCCACATTCTGGGTGGTGGCCGTTCTCTCGGCTGCGGCAGCCATGATCCTGCTATGGGCAATCCCGAAAGAGGTCAGTTTCCAGCCCACCACGATCTCGACCATTGCGAGCGCCTTCCGAAACGGGCGGCTCATGCTGGCCGTCACCTTTACCGCCACCATCATGGCGGCGGTCTATGTCGTCTTCACTTTCTTTGGCCCGCTGATCGAAGCATCGGCCGGAACGAACCCCGAAACCCGCACCTTTTATCTCGTTCTGTTCGGGCTTGGTGCGGTTGCCGGCAATTACATGGGCGGCTTCCTTACCGACCGCATCGGTCCGAGGCAGACGCTCATCATCATCTGCGTGGCGCAGATGCTCTTGATGCCGCTGTTCTCGGTCTACCCATGGAACCCGGTTCTTTTCGCCATCATCGTTGCGGTGTGGAGCAGTTTCGGCTGGTCCTTCATGGCACCGCAACAATCGCGCCTCGTCGCCATCGCGCCGGAAGCGCAGGCGCTGGCCCTCGCCCTCAATGCGGCAATGATCTATGTCGGCATCGCCATAGGCTCTGGCATCGGCAGTACCCTGCTCGGCTGGCAAGGCCTTTCGATTCTCGGCATCGCTGGCGGCACTGGAGCGGCCGTCGCCCTCCTCCACCTTCTGGCTTCAAGCAGGACCCTGAAACCGGTCTAGGCCGCCAGCGCCTGTTTCAGGTCGGCGGTCAGGTCTTCCACGTCCTCAAGCCCGACTGACAGCCGCAGCATGCCATCGGTGATCCCCATCATCGCGCGCGCTTCAGCACCGATGTTCCGGTGCGTTGTCGAAGCCGGATGCGTCATCAGCGATTTCGCATCGCCGAGATTGTTGGAAATATCGATGATACCGAGGTGCCGCAGCACGTCGAAAGCCTTCTTCTTGCCGCCCGCCACTTCGAAGGTCACCATCGTGCCGCCAAGCTTCATCTGCTTGCGCGACAGTGCGGCGGCCGGATGCGAGTCGAGATGCGGATAGAGCACCCGCGTCACGCCATCGAATCCCGAGAGCGTCTCAGCGATCTTGTGCGCCGCATGCGACTGCGCCTCGACCCGGAGCTTCAACGTCTCGAGGCCCTTCAGCAAAATCCACGCATTGAATGGCGAGATCGAAGGTCCAGTATGGCGGAGGAAAGGCTTGAGCTGCTCCTCTTTGAACTTGCGGGTGGACATGATTGCCCCACCCAGCACACGCCCCTGCCCGTCCATGTGCTTGGTGCCGGAATAGACGATGACATCGGCGCCATAGTTCAAGGGCCGCTGCAGGATAGGGGTCGCAAAAATGTTATCGACCACAATGTTGGCACCCGCCGCATTGGCGATGCCGCACACGGCTTCGAGGTCGATGACATCCAGCGTCGGATTCGAAGGCGTTTCGAGGAACACGCATTTGGTGTCTCTGGTGATCGCGTCCCGCCATGCGTTGAGGTCGGCCCCGTCGACCAGCGTCGTCTTGATGCCGAAGCGCGGCAGGATCGACGTCACCACCTGATAGCAGGATCCGAACAGCGCCTTGGACGACACCAGATGATCCCCCGCCTTCAGTTGGCAGGCCAGCGCACCGAAAACCGACGCCATGCCGGATGCCAGCGCATAACAGGCCTCGGCGCCCTCAAGCAGTGCGAGCCGTTCCTCGAACATCGAGACCGTCGGGTTGCCATACCGGCCATAGACGTAGCCATCATCCTCGCCGGCGAAACGCTTCTCGGCCGTCTCCGGCTCGTCATAAACGAAGCCCGAATTGAGATAGAGCGCTTCCGAAGTCTCGCCATGGGGCGAACGGTCCAGCCCGCCCCGCACCAGCTTCGTGGCATCGCCCCAGCCCTTGGGGTCGGATTTGTGTTTCTTCATCACCGCCTCAGCTTTGAACCCATGGCAGCCCGGCCGCCTTCCAGCCGCCCAGCTTGCCGCGGTGGCCGGTGGCATCCTTGTCGCCCTCGAAGCCCTCCGCGACGTTCCAGGCATTGCTGAAGCCTGCCTGCGTCAACGCCGAGGCAGCCGAGGCCGAGCGCGCGCCCGAACGGCAGATGCACAGGATTTCCGAATCCTTCGGCAGTCCCATCTGCTCGATTTCCGCCACGAACTGGCCATTGACCTGCATCGACGGGAAAACCTGCCACGACAGCCGGATCAGCCGCTCGACCGCCGGCACCCCCACGAACACCCATTCCGGCTGCGTGCGCACATCGATCAGCACGGCGGAAGGATTGTTCTGAAGCCGCTGATAGGCCTCGGCCGGAGAGATATCACCCTGATGCATGGAACGACCCGTTCGTTATTTCGAACACCAATAGTCCAAACAGATTCCGCCCGCAAAAGGAAATTGCCGCTGGCCCGGCATCTGGTGAACGGCTGGCCCGCAGGCGTGAGACAGTCTGGCGCTTCCGGTTGATGCCGCTCACCTGTTAGACGAATTCACCACCTCATCCCGCGGAGTCCGCCATGTCCAAGTCCCTGCCCCAGCGTGCCGACGTCGTTATCATCGGGGGCGGCATCGTCGGCTGCTCGATTGCCTATCACCTGACGAAGGAAGGCATCACCAATGTCGTGGTGCTGGAGAGAAAGCAGCTGACATCGGGTACCACCTGGCATGCAGCGGGCCTCGTCGGCCAGCTCCGCGCCACGCGCAATCTCACCGAACTGGCGAAATACACGACCACGCTGTTCGAAGGGCTGGAGAAGGAAACCGGCCAGGCCACCGGCTTCAAGCAGAATGGTTCGATCTCGATTGCCCTCAGCGATGGCCGGCTTGAGGAACTGATGCGCGGTGCATCGATGGCGAAAAGCTTCGGCCTCGACGTGCAGGTGATCTCGAACGACGAGATCAGGGAGCGCCTCCCCCACTACAACATGGAAAACGTCAAGGGCGGCGTCTTCCTGCCGAAGGATGGACAGGTGAACCCCATCGACGTGACGCAGGCACTCGCAGCCGGTGCACGCTCGCGCGGCGCCAAGGTGCTGGAGAACACCAAGGTTACCCGCGTGCTGGTGAAGAACGGCCACGCCTATGGCGTTGAAACCACGGAAGGCACTATCCTGGCGGACAAGGTGGTGGTCGCGTCTGGCATGTGGTCGCGCGACTTGGGCCGTTCCATCAGCGTTAACATCCCGCTTCATGCCTGCGAGCATTTCTATATCGTGTCGGAACCGATCGCAGAGCTGCCGCGCAACATGCCGGTCGTCCGCGTGCCGGATGAGTGCACTTATTACAAGGAAGACGCCGGCAAGCTGATGGTCGGCGCCTTTGAGCCCAAGGCAAAGCCCTGGGGCGGCGGCGGCATCGACGAGGAACATGCCTTCGTGACGCTGCCGGAGGACATGGACCATTTCGAGCCGATCCTGACCAGCGCCATCAATCGCGTGCCGCTGCTTGAAACCGCAGGCATCCAGCTCTTCTTCAACGGTCCCGAAAGCTTCACGCCGGACGTGCGCTATTATCTGGGCGAGGCGCCGGAAGTGAAGAACGTCTATGTGGCGACGGGCTTCAACTCGATCGGCATCCAGTCATCGGGCGGTGCCGGTCTCGTGTTGTCGAAGTGGATCAGCAACGGCCATCCGCCGATGGATGTGAGTGGCATCGACATCCGCCGCATCCATCCCTTCCAGTCGGTGAAATCATACGTACGCGAGCGCGCGTCTGAGAGTCTGGGCCTGCTCTACGCGATGCACTGGCCTTACCGGCAGGCAGAAACCGCCCGCGGCATCCGCCGTTCGCCGCTTTACTCCTATGTGAAGGATCTGGGCGCCGTCTTTGGCGAGGTGAACGGCTGGGAACGCCCCAACTGGTATGCGCGCGATGGCGTGAAGCCGGAATATGAATACAGCTACGGCCGCCAGAACTGGTTCCCTTGCGCTGATCACGAAGCAAAGTCGCTGATGACCAACTGCGCCTTCTTCGACCAGTCGAGCTTCGCGAAATATTCCGTCGAGGGCCGCGATGCCTGCATGGTCCTGAACCATGTCAGCGCCGCGAATGTCGATGTGGAGCCCGGCCGCATCGTCTACACGCAATGGCTGAACGAGCGCGGCGGCATTGAGGCGGATCTGACGGTCACGCGGTTGGATGAGCAGAAATTCCTCGTGGTGACGGGTGCAGCCCCGCAGACGCGCGATATGGCATGGCTGAAGCGCCACACACCATCCGATGCCAACTGCGTGGCAACCGACATTACCTCAGGCCTGCCGATGATCGCCATCATGGGTCCGAAATCCCGTGCGCTGCTGGAGAAGGTCTCGGGCGCCGATCTCTCGAGCGCCGCCTTCCCCTTCGGTACATCGAAGGAAATCGAGATCGGTTACGCCCGCGTCCGCGCCAGCCGCATCACCTATGTGGGCGAACTGGGCTGGGAGCTTTACATCCCGACCGAATTCACCGCCCATGTCTTCGAAACCCTGTGGGCGGCCGGCAAGGACTTCGGCCTCACGCCTGCCGGCATGCACACCATGAACAACTGCCGCACCGAGAAAGCCTATCGCCACTGGGGCCACGACATCGCCGATGAGGACACGCCGCTCGAAGCGGGCATGGGCTTCGCCGTTTCATGGGACAAGCCCGGCGGCTTCATTGGCAAGGAAGCTCTCGCCAGGCAGAAGGCGCAAGGCACCCTTCCCAAGCGCTTCGTGTGCCTGGCGCTTGAAGACAATTCTGCAAGCGCACCGATGATCTATCACGAGGAGCCAATCTACCGGAACGGCGTCATCGTCGGTTCTACGACATCTGGCGCCTGGGGTCATCGCGTCAATCTTTCCCTGGGCCTTGGTTATGTAAAGAACGACGCCGGCGTTACAAAGGATTGGATCGAAAGCGGAACCTGGGAAGTGGAGCTCGCGTGGAAGCGCTACGCCGCGAAAGTACAGTTGCAGAGCTTCTATGACCCCAAGGGCGAACGCATCAAGGCCTGATCCCCGCAGGCCCCGGCAAACCGAAAAACCCCGCCAGATTGCTCTGGCGGGGTTCTTTGCAGGGGCTAGGCACTTAGAGAATGAAGAGCATGTCCAGCTCGGTGGCGCCGGTCGGCAGCGCCACGGTGAAGGATGCATCCACCCCGGCGATATTGTTGGTGTAGAGGTTGACGGTCGCGGTGGTTCCCACCACCACGATGTCGATCTCGCCGGCGACGAATGTGCCGTTGGCGTCCATCACGAAGGCCTGGTCGCCGCCGGTGACGGTATCCCAGTCGATCGCCGAAAGATCGATCGTTTCACCGGAGGTGAAGTTCACGATGCTGTCGCCATTCGCGTCGGAAGCCGAGCTGAACACGAACTTGTCGGTGCCGAGGCCGCCGTCCATCGTGTCGGCGCCCGAGCCGCCGTTAATCGTGTCGTTGCCGGCGCCGCCGTTGATGGTGTCGTTGCCACCAGCGCCATTCAGCACGTTGTTGCCGCGGTTGCCGTTGATGACATTGGCGACGCTGTTGCCGGTGCCGTCGATGTTGCCGGTGCTCAACAGCGAAAGATTCTCGAAGTTGTCGGCCAGCGTGAAGTCGATGTAGGAGTTCACGGTGTCCGTGCCCTGCGAGGACGCTTCCGTCACCACGTCGCCGATGTTGTCGACGAAGTAGGTGTCGTTATCGGCGCCGCCGATCATGGTGTCGGCACCGCGGCCGCCGTCCATCGTGTCATTGCCGGCAAGACCGGTGAGCATGTTGGCCTGACCGTTGCCGACCATCTCGTTGGCCAGGGTGTTGCCGGTCGCGTTCTGCGCGACGAGACCCTGGATCTTGATGTTCTCGACGTTCTCCGCGATCGTCCAGCTGGTGCCGGCCGAGCCCGAGACGAACATGATGTCGGTGCCGGTACCCACACCGGATACCTCGGTAACGACGTCCGCCAGCACGTTGAGGTAATAGCGGTCGTCGCCGTTGCCGCCGATCATCGTGTCGATGCCGAGGCCGCCGTTCAGCTTGTCGTTGCCGTCAAGTCCAGTCAGCGTATTGTTGCCGACATTACCATTGATGACGTTGTTGCCGCCGTTGCCGGTGGCGCTGATGTTGCCTGCCGAGAAGCCCATGTTTAGCTTTTCGACGTTGTCGGCCATCGTGTAGGTGACGTTCGCAATGACGGTATCGTAGCCTTCGCCGAGGATACCCGCGAGTTCGACAATGACGTCGGTGCTGTCGTCGACGACATAGGTGTCGTCGCCACTGCCGCCGGTCATCGTGTCGGTGCCAGCGCCGCCTTCCAGACGATCATCGCCGCCACGGCCTTGCAGAACGTTGGCAAGCTCGTTGCCCACCAGCGTATTCTTGCCATTGTGTCCGATGGCGGAGATCGCTGTACCGGTCAGGGTAACATTCTCGATGTTGATGACGTCGGCGGCACCAGCATTGATGAGGTTCGTGAGGTTGATGTTCGCCGTGGTGACGATGGTGTCGGTGCCTTCGTTGGCGTTTTCGTAGAAATGGGCATTGCCGTCGGTGTAGAAGGTGTCGTTGCCCTTTCCGCCGTAGAAGTGATCGTGCCCGCCGTTGCCGAAAAGCTCGTCATCGCCATCATCGCCATACAAATCGTTGTCGGAGGCGTTACCGTGGATGGTATTGTTGCCGGTGTTGCCGCGGCCTTCGAAAGCCGTACCCGTGAGCTTCAGGATTTCGATGTTCGCCGACAGTGTGTAGTTGACGCTGGACCTGACTTCGTCGTCAAAGCCTTCGCCGCTGTTCTCAGTCACCACGTCGCCGGTGTTGTCGACGATGTAGATGTCGCTGCCAGCGCCGCCCGCCATCGTATCGGCACCTGTGCCGCCGTCGATCGTGTTCTTGTCGTTGTTGCCCTGGATGAAGTTGGCAAGCTCATTGCCCGTGCCGTCGATCTTGTCCGTACCTGTCAGGATCAGCCGCTCGAGGTTGGCGCCGAGCACATAGGTGATGCCGGCGCGCACTTCGTCGGCGGTCGAGGCAACCGTTCCGGTTTCGTTGACGGTGTCGCCGACGCTCTCGACAATGTATACGTCATTGCCGTCGCCGCCATTCATCGTGTCGCTGCCAAGGCCGCCATCGAGGGTGTCGTTGCCGGCAAGGCCGTTCAGCGTGTCGCCGTCGACCGTGGCGCCAACCGGGCCGACCAGATCGTCACCGGTGCCGCCGTCGAGGGTTACGCCCACCACGTCCGTCACGAGGACCGTCACCGTCTGCTCGGTCTTCGCGCCCGTGCTGTCGGTGGCGATCACCGTCACGAGGTAGGAGTTGTTGGTGCCGCCGTCGAGCGGGTTCTCGAAATCCGGGGCATTGATGAACTCGAGCGTGTTGCCGTTCAGCTTGAATTTCGACCTGTCGAAACCGGACTTCAGCGTGAAAGTGACGGTATCGCCGACATCGGCATCGGTCGCGGTCAGCAGCTGAACGGTGGTCAGGCCCTCGTTCAGGGAGACCAGATTTGAAGATGTAAAGACGGGAGCGGCCATTTGGGGTATCCTTGCCTCGGTTGTCGGTTACGTCGGATTCAAAAGCTTGGTGATTGATCGGCTGTCGTTCCACCAGCTGCACATGCCGCACCCTGGAAGGCCAAGCTCGCCCTACAATCCACAACGTTGAATTAACCCGACAAAGATCAAAACCCGCTTAACGCAACCCGCGCATTCTTCCGGACCCGGTTTGCACCAGGTAAATTACCGTAAAACTTCGATCAAATGAGAGATGAGCCTTACCGCTTGATTCCAAACGGTTTTCAAGGCGCCGCCTGACGCGGGACAGAGCTATTGGCAGCGCCTTTGTTCAGCCCGCGGTCAATGCTTTGTAAACCATAGTCAAATTCCAGGTTGTGGAAGTAGCCGCTGGAGTAAGCATTGCGTCAGGCGGCACAAGATTCCTTCAGCCTCATTCTTCGCGCGTCATCGAGAAGTCGCGGCGCGTTGCGAAAATCGAAATCGAGAACCCCGCGACCACGTCGATCAGGGCCATGACGGTCAGCAGGAAGAAGGTCGCCGTGCCGCAATATTCCACCAGCAGGAAGCACACCAGAGCCACCACGAAGACGGCGGTTGACATCATGTGATCGGCAATCGTGCCGCGCCCTGCCCGCGCCGCCTTCAGCATTTCGAAGAACAGCGCGAAAAGCCCCGCCAGAATGAAGAAGTCCCCTGCCCGCAACGCGAACACCGAGCCTGACGCCAGTGTCGTGAAATAGGCGTCGGCATCCAGCATGAGGCCGCCACCGGCTCCCATCACGAGATAGGCCGCGAACACGATGGCAAGAACGGGGATCGAAATGATATAGGTCACGTCGCAAACTCCAGTGGGCGGCCTTTGATGCCCCAGTCGTGCGATTCCTGCAAAGCCGGAATGCACGGCAAACCGGACGATTTGTTCTTTTAAACGAACGATTTCTGAACTACATTGGACCACGCAAAGATGGAGGCTACCATGGCACTGCAGATCGGCGATATCGCACCGGACTTCGAGGCTGAGACCACCGAAGGCCGCATCAGGTTCCACGATTACATCGAAGGCTCCTGGGTCGTGTTCTTCTCTCACCCGAAGGATTTCACCCCCGTCTGCACGACCGAGCTTGGCTCTGTCGCGAAGATGAAGCACGAGTTCGACAAGCGCGGCGTCAAGCTGATCGGCATCTCGATCGATCCGGTAGAGGCTCACCAGCGCTGGAAGAACGACATCAAGGACGTGACCGGCGCTTCCGTGAACTATCCGATGATTGGAGACGAAAGCCTGGATGTCGCCAAGCTCTATGGCATGATCCACCCGAACGCGTCCGCCAACCCCAACCGTACGGCAGCGGACAATGCCACGGTGCGCAACGTCTTCATCATCGGGCCGGACAAGAAGATCAAGTTCATTGCCGCCTATCCGATGAGCACGGGGCGCAATTTCAATGAGATCGTCCGCGTGGTCGACTCGCTGCAGCTTACCGCGACGAAGTCCGTCGCCACACCCTCGGACTGGAAGCAGGGTGAGGACGTCATCATTCTCGCCTCTGTCTCGGACGATGCGGCGAAGGAGAAGTTCCCCGGCGGCTGGAAGACGCTCAAGCCCTATCTGCGCATGGTGCCGCAGCCGAAGTAACCGACGGGCAATTCTTCGGCAACGTTCTCCCCTGCGAACTCGGCCCCGGCCTCAATGGCCGGGGTTTCTTTACCACCAGGGCTTGGCAGTATACCCCCCCGCCGCCTGCTCGATCGCCGCGGCGGTCTGGAACAGGGTTTCCTCGTCGAACGGCTTGCCGATCAGCTGAAGGCCCAATGGTAGCCCGTCGGAAGACATGCCGGCCGGAACGGCAATGCCGGGAAGGCCTGCCATGTTCACCGTCACCGTAAAGATATCGTTCAGGTACATCTGCACCGGATCGGTGATCTCGCCCGGCGCGAAGGCGGGGCTGGGAGTTGCCGGCGTCAGCACCACGTCTACCTTTCTCCAGGCCTCGTCGAAATCGCGTTTGATCAGTGTGCGGACCTTCTGGGCGCGCACATAGTAGGCGTCATAGTAGCCCGCCGACAGCACATAGGTGCCGATCAGGATGCGGCGCTTGACCTCCGGACCAAAACCGGCGGCGCGGGAATTCTCGTACATGTCGACAATGTCGTCGCCCGGCACCCGCAATCCATAGCGCACACCGTCATAGCGGGCGAGGTTGGAGGAAGCCTCCGCCGGCGCCACGATATAATAGGCGGGCAGCGCATATTTCGTGTGCGGCAGCGAGATATCGACGATCTCCGCACCCTGCGCCTTCAGCCATTCGGCGCCCTTCGACCACAGGGCATCGATTTCGGCGGGCATGCCGTCCATCCGGTATTCCTTCGGAATACCCACGCGCAGGCCCTTGATCGGGCGGCCAATGGCCTTCTCGTAGTCCGGCACGGGAAGATCGACCGAGGTCGTATCCTTGGGGTCGACGCTCGCCATCGACTTCAGCATGATCGCGGCATCGCGCACGTCGCGCGCGATCGGTCCGGCCTGGTCGAGCGAAGATGCAAAAGCCACTACACCCCAGCGCGAGCAGCGCCCATAGGTCGGCTTGATGCCGACCGTGCCGGTAAAGGCCGCCGGCTGGCGGATCGAGCCGCCGGTATCGGTGGCGGTCGCGGCAGCACAGATATGCGCGGCAACCGCTGCGGCAGAACCGCCCGAGGAACCACCCGGCACCAGCGCCGCATTGGAATTGTTGCGCTTCCACGGGTTGATGACGTTGCCGTAGTAGCTCGTCTCGTTGGACGAACCCATGGCGAATTCATCCATGTTGAGCTTGCCCAGCATCACCGCGCCATCGCGCCAGAGATTGGCGGTGATGGTCGATTCATACTGCGGCTTGAAACCGTCCAGCACATGGCTGCAGGCCTGGGTGTGAACGCCTTCGGTGGCGAACAGGTCCTTGATGCCAAGCGGAATCCCTTCCAGCGCACCGGCCTCGCCACTGGCCAGCCGCGCGTCCGAGGCCTTTGCCATCCCGCGCGCCTTCTCCGGCGTCTCGACGATATAGGCGTTCAGCACGCGGGCCTTTTCCATTGCGGAGAGATAGGCATCCGTCAGTTCGAGAGCGGAAAACTGCTTTTTCTTCAGCCCATCGCGCGCCGCGGCGATGGTGAGGGAGGTGAGAGAGCTCATTCCACCACCTTCGGAACCATGAAGAAGGCGTCTTCCTGCATAGGCGCATTGGCGACCACCTTCGCGGGATAATGACCGTCCGTCACCACGTCCTGCCGCATCTTCATCCTCATGGTGACGACAGAGGTTAGCGGCTCGACCTGTGAAACATCGACTTCGTTCAGTTGCTCGATCCAGCCGAGAATGGAATTGAGCTCGCCTGCCAGCTTGCCCAAGTCCTCATCCTTCACCTTGAGCCGCGCAAGACGCGCCACCCGCTTGACGGTTGCCTGATCGACCGACATGAGATCCAATCCTTCGAGAATTCAGAGCGCGCCGAATAGCATTGGCTCAAGCCACCTGCAACTTGGCTTTCTGGTCTCGCCGGAAAGAAGTCAGGCCGTTTCCTCGATATTTCTGTTGGGCCGGCGTGCCTCGAAGTCATACACCGCAAGATGTTTGCGCAGTGGCGAGACTTGCACCGCCTCGGCCCGCAAGAGAATTGCCTGCCGCTCGATGCCCCCGGGCAGCTTCGGGTTCAGGAAGCCGCCCTTCCGCAGCACCCGCCACCACGGGGTCAATGCGCTAAGGGGAACGCCTTGTGCGCGCAGCTCTTCTGCCGCACGTGCTGCCATGTTGGCGAAGATAGCCGTTGAAACCGGACAGGCAACCGCCACCTGATGGCGTCTCGCCAGTGCAGCCCGAAGATCGTCGAGGGTCACGACTTCGCCGGGTTTGATGCCTTTTATCAGCGCGTCAACTTCCGCAGGGCTTGAGACGACCATGGCCCCGCCCTTCGCTTCGGCGTAGCCTGGCGCGCCCGCTGGTATATGATGCACAATATGTGGCTCGCGGCCATTGTTCAGATGATCGAGCGCAGATTTCCTTTTCAGCATGGCGGCCTCCAGCATCGACAGTTTGCCAAGGTAGCTTAGACTTACGCCAACCCTCCGGGAATAAGGGAGCTTTGTTCGACTTTCGTTCGATCAAGCAAAGAGTCTGCCGGTCAATCGAACTGCAACTTGGCCTTCTGGCGTCCCTTCGCATCGAAGTTACCGGGTTTCAGCCAGGCCTCGAAACCAGCCCTCACCCGGTGCCAATCCTTGTCCAGCATGGCGTACCATGCCGTATCGCGGTTCCGGCCCTTGACGATCAGGTGCTGGCGGAAAATGCCCTCGAAGGTGAAGCCGAACCGCTCGGCGGCCTGGCGGGACGGCGCGTTGAGCGCATCGCACTTCCATTCCAGCCGCCTGACGCCGAGGTCGTCGAAACAATGGCGGATCATCAGGAAGATCGCCTCCGTCGCTTCCCTGGTCTTCTGCAGGCCGGGCGACATCCAGATATGGCCGATCTCGATCACCCCGTTCGGCGCATCGCTCCGCATGAAGGAGCCCATGCCAACGGGCTTGTGCCCCTCGCGCTTCACGAAGGCATAGAACCACGGATCGCGCGAGGCCTCGCGCTCCTTCACCCATGCTTCGAAAGCCTCGAAACTGGCCCACGGGCCATAGCCCAGATAGGTCCAAACCGCGCCATCGGGGTCGCTATCCTTGAACGAGTCATAGAGCCCCCTGGCATGCTTCTCTGCCGAGACAGGCTCCAGCAGCATCCACAACCCGTGCAGCGGCCGCATGTCGGGCTTCGACCCCGGCGGCGGCGGATCAACGATGGCTCCGACGGGCCTTGCGGGTTTCCTGACCATGTCAAAACTCCGCCATCTCGCCTGAAGCCATGACTTTCACCTTGCTTGCATCTGGCCCCATGGCGGCAAGGAATTGCGAGGCGTCCTCCGCCACAAAACCCTTGAACGAGGCGTAGTGGCAGGGGATGACCATCTTGAAATCGAAGAAGTTGCGGCACGCATAGGCCGCCTGGTCGCCGCCCATGGTGAAGCGGTCGCCGATCGGCAGAATGCCGAATACCGGTTTGTAAAGTTCTTGGATCAGCTTCATGTCCAGCGACAATCCGGTATCGCCCGCGATGTAGAGTGTCTTTCCCGGCTCTGTCCGGGGTTCGATGATGAAGCCCGCTGGATTTCCCAGATAGAGTGGCGTGCCGCTCGATGTATCAGAGGAGGAATGCCAGGCGTTGGTGAAGATCACATCGAAATCGTCGAACGATATCCGCCCGCCGTGATTGCCAGGGCTGTAGTTCTCGACACCCTTGGAACTGAGCCAGGTGCAGATTTCGAAGTTCGATACCAGCATGGCGCCCGTGGCCTTGAGAATTTCGAGCGAGTCGCCTGTGTGGTCGCCATGGCCATGGGTCAGCAGCAGGTGCGTGCAGCCTCTCGATGCCTCCTCCCAGCCTGCTGTCGCTGCCGGGTTTCCAGTGAAGAACGGATCGATGAGAATCACCGCCTTGCCGGTCTCGATGCGGAAGGCCGAATGGCCGTGGTAGGTGATTTTCATAAGCGATGCTCCAGACTGGCAACCATGATCCACCGGCGTGGCGCCGATGGCAAGTTAGCCGTTTGCCCCACCTGCCAAATGAGCTAGTGCAGCGCCATGGCACCCCCCGACGTCCCGCTCAAGACAGCACTTGAAACCGTTCTCCCTGACAAGCGGCTGATGGGGCTCGATCTCGGCTCGAAAACCATCGGCGTCGCCACCAGCGACCGCACGCGGATGATCGCGACCCCCATCGAGACGATCGAACGCAAGAAATTTACCGCCGATGCCGAGCGACTGATGTCGATTGCCACGCGCGAGAATATCGGGCTGATCGTCCTGGGACTGCCCGTCAACATGGACGGTACCGAGGGCCCCCGCTGCCAGTCGACCCGCGCCTTCGCCCGCAATTTTGCGAAGCTGTCGGATATCCCGATCGTCTATTGGGACGAGCGGCTGTCGACCGCCGCAGTCGAACGCATGCTGATCGCCGCCGATGCCTCGCGTGCCAAGCGCGACCAGGTCATCGACAAGCTGGCCGCCGCCTGGATCCTGCAGGCCGCGCTGGATTCGCTTCGATGACGACGATTTTTCTCGCCCTGCTCCCGGTCTTCATCGTCATCCTGATCGGCTTCGCGTTACGGCGCTTCCATATCATCCGCGAGGAACAATGGCTGGCTCTGGACCAGCTTTGCTATTTCGTCCTCTTCCCCGCCATCATCTTCAAGGAAATCGCCGCGGCGGATTTTTCGTCCGTGCCGGTGCTGCAGATGGCGCTGGCGATGATCATGGCCGTACTCGCCATGTTTGCGCTGCTGCTTATCTTCCACCGGCCCGTCATGGCGGCATTGAAGATCGACGGCCCGCAATTCACCAGCCTCGTCCAGGGCGCCGCGCGCTGGCATACTTTCATCGCCTTCGCGATCATTCCCCTGCAGTTCGGACCGAAGGCCTTGTCGCTTGGCGCCGTCAGCGCTGCCGCAATGACGCCGCTCCTCAATATCCTCTGCGTCATGGTGATGGCGCGCTTTGCCCGCGAGTCGAAGCTCGATGCGAAGACGATGGTCCTGTCGATCATCCGCAATCCCTTCGTGTTTTCTTCCCTGGGCGGCGTCGCATGGCAACTGTCCGGGCTGACCCTGCCGGCGATGGGCATCCAGGTGCTGGACATGATCGGCCGTGGCGCGCTCGGCCTCGCATTGCTGACGGTCGGCGCCGGCCTGCGCCTCGGCGAGGCGATGTCGGCCTGGCCACCGGTGGCGGCCGCCACCATCCTGAAACTTCTTGTCATGCCCGCCTTGATGGCCGCAGCCCTGATGCTGATGGGCGTAACGGGCGATGCCTTTGCAGTGGCGCTGCTCTGCGGTGCTGTGCCCACCGGTTCAGGCGCCTATGTGCTGGCCCGCCAAATGGGCGGCGATGCGCCGATGGTCGCCAATATCCTGACGCTACAGGTGATCGCCGCGGTGATCACCATCCCGCTTGTCCTCTACGCGGCGGGCATCACAGGATGAAATCGGAACCGGTCACGTCCGCCGCGAGGATGCCGCGCAGCAGTATGGTCATTTCGGCACCGCCGGCCCCCGTGGTATTGAACAGCAGCACAGTATTGGCGCCCACCTGCGCGGCCCGGATCTGGCCTTCGCCGGTAAATCCGCCCGCTTCAATGAACACGAAGTCCTGATCGCCGGGGGTCGCTGTCTGCGCATCGATAGCGCTGACGGCGATCTTGTCCACGCCCAGCTGAAAATCGATGATCGAGTCCCGCCCGGCGCTGACCGACTGGGCGATTTGGTCGTAGAAGAACCA
Source organism: bacterium (assembly GCA_022842165.1). GTDB lineage: Bacteria > Pseudomonadota > Alphaproteobacteria > Rhizobiales > Aestuariivirgaceae > Aestuariivirga. The sequence continues at coordinate 21,123 of JALHQC010000022.1, read as the reverse complement.
GTCGCCGCCCGGGCCACCGGCGAGCTGATCGCCGCCAAGCCCGCCAGCCAGAATGTCGTTACCGCGCCCTCCGATGACGATGTCAGCGTCGTCTCCGCCTGAAAGCAGGTCGTTGCCGGCTCTGCCGTCGATCCGGTCTTCGCCCGTCATCCCGTAGATATAGTCCCTGCCGGCGCTGCCCAGCAGCATCTTGCCGCCCCGGTCATTGTCGTCGGCGGGATCGCCAAGCCCCTCATAGCCTTTGAATAGCGAGATCGCCTCGCCGTCATAGTCGGGAAGCGCGCCGTAGTCGGTGACGCCCGCGATCAGCCTGTGCCCGTTGTGGAATTCGAACAGCGGATCGGAAACCAGGCCCTGCAGATTGGCCCAGATGAGGGCGCTGTTATGCTCGGCTCCTAGTCCGCGATAGGTTAGCGGATTGTCGTCGGGGTCCAGGTACTCGACGTCCCGGTTTCTGATGTTTGGCACATCGAAAACCAGGTCAGCCCCCAGCTGGGCATTATCCTTGAGCACGAAAATCGGGATCAGCCCGATATCTTCCGGAAAATCGGGGAACTGGTCGGCGAAATGGGCGCGGTCCTCGCTGTTGACAATCGAGATGTAATCCGCCGGTGCTACGAACGCGCCCACGCCGTCAAGATGGTCGCCAATGTCCTCCGGCACGCCTGACGACCCAAGGGAGACAAGCGTCAGACCATCGGGCCGCAGGGTGCGGAAGCGCTCGGCATCGACGAGGGCGAAGACATCGACCAGCGCACCGCCCAGGCTGTGCCCTGAAACGACGACATCGGTGATCTCCGAATGCGCCGCGAGATAATCATAGGCCGCATCGATCAGCGGCGCGAAAGCCTCATAATGCGAGGCGAGGCCCTTCCCCGTGAAGGTTTGCCCGGTCAGCGCGGGGTCCTTGCCGTCCGTCCCTCGAAAAGTGAGGACCAGCGTATCGCCGTTTTCGACAGCCAGCATCCCTTGGGCATCGAAGCTGCCAGTGAACTTCACACGGGCATTGTACAGCCCGCCGCCGGTGAACTCCGCATCGCCTCCTGAACCGTCGAATCCGGAAAGAGTCGTATCGTCGAGAACAATCCAGTTCCCCACCGATTCGAGGTAGCCACGATAGTTGTCGGCCTTCTCGGCATCATCGTCTCCGCCGATGTCGAAGGCAGGCTGGATATACTCCCCGCCATAGACGGCACGGGCCATGAAAGAGCCCGCCAGAACCTGTGCAGCGTTCTGAATGATATTGACGGTCATCGCGATACCCAACCTTCCTTGTTGAACTCGAACCTGCCCCCAAATTACGTGCATTTTGGGACGCTGGATGCCCCAGGCGGCAAACCCGGTGAACATCCGGAATTTCGCCCTTGCTGCGCCGGGCATTCACCCCTACACACCCGGTTTTAATGACCAGCCCCGCGCGATTGCCGCTCTTCAAAAGCCAGCACCTGCTGGCGGTCGAGGACATCAACCATCTGGAGGCGACAGCCCTCCTCGACCTTGCCGAGAAATATGTCGAGGTCAGCCGCCAGATCGACAAGCGCCACAGCGTTCTGCAGGGCCGCACCCAGGTAAACCTGTTCTTCGAAGCCTCCACCCGCACGCAAAGCTCCTTCGAGATCGCCGGAAAGCGGCTGGGAGCCGACGTCATGAACATGGCGATCGCCAATTCTGCCGTGTCGAAGGGCGAAACGCTGCTCGACACCGCGATGACCATCAATGCCATGCAGCCGGATTTCCTGGTGGTGCGCCACCAGTCCTCCGGCGCGGTCGAGCTTCTGGCCCAGAAAGTCTCCTGTGCCGTCATCAACGCGGGCGACGGCCAGCACGAGCACCCGACGCAAGCCCTGCTCGATGCCTTGACGATCCGCCGCCACAAGAAGCGGTTCGAGGGGCTCGTCGTGGCGATCTGCGGCGACGTGCTGCACTCGCGCGTGGCCCGCTCCAACATCCATCTCCTGAACAAGCTGGGCGTCCATGTCCGCGTCGTGGCGCCATCGACGCTGCTGCCCTCGGGCATCGCCAACTTCGGCGTCGAGGTTCACCGCAACATGGAAGACGGGTTGCGGAATGCCGATGTCGTCATGATGCTCAGGCTCCAGCTCGAGCGCATGTCGGGCGCCTTCGTGCCGTCGATCCGAGAGTATTACCGCTTCTTCGGCCTCAACGCCGAGAAGCTGAAGCTGGCGAAGCCCGATGCACTGGTGATGCACCCCGGCCCGATGAACCGCGGCATCGAGATCGACTCGGACGTGGCGGATGGCGCGCAGTCTGTCATCCGCGAACAGGTGGAAATGGGTGTGGCCGTGCGCATGGCGGTGCTGGATGCGCTTTCGCGCAACATGCCGGGCGGAGGCAACGCATGAAAACGCCCGCCTCGCGCGCCACTTCGGCCCGCCGTGCCTATGTCAACGCCAACATCGTGGCCCCTGCTCAAGATCTGAACGGCAAGGGCGGCATCCTGATCGAGGATGGCTGGATCCTCGGCGTCGGCCCGAAGGTCACCCGCGAATCGGCCGGTGCCGGAACCGCCATCACCGATTGTTCGGGCCTCACTCTCATTCCCGGCCTGATCGACATGCGCGTCTTTACGGGCGAGCCTGGCACCGAATACCGCGAGACGCTGGCGAGCGCTTCGGAGGCAGCGGCTGCCGGCGGCGTCACCACCATGATCGTCATGCCCAACACGCAGCCGATCATCGATGATGCCGCAATCGTCGACTTTATCCTCCGCCGCGCGCGCGATACGGCATTGGTGCGGGTGGCGCCCATGGCCGCCATCACCAAGGGCCTGGGCGGGGAACTGATGACCGAGATCGGCGGCCTCAAGGAAGCCGGGGCCGTCGCCATCACCGAAGGCACGAAATCCCTCCAGAACGCCAATGTGCTGCGCCGCGCCCTCACCTACGCCAGGGATTTCGACATGCTGGTCGTTCAGCATGTGGAGGAGCCGCACCTCTCATCGGGCGTCATGAACGCCGGCGAAACGGCGAGCAGGCTGGGCCTGTCCGGCAACCCTGCGATGGCTGAAGTCATCATGCTCGAGCGCGACCTGCGGCTTGTCGAGATGACGGGTGGGCGCTATCACGCCTCGCAGATTTCGAGCCAGCTTTCGATCGAGGTGATCCGCGCGGCGAAGGCCCGTGGCCTGCCCGTCACCTGCGGCGTATCGGTCCACCACCTCGTGCTGAACGAGAACGACATCGGCGCCTACCGCACCTTCTTCAAGCTTTCCCCGCCGCTCCGGACCGAGCAGGACCGCCGCGCCCTGGTCGACGCCGTGGCCGACGGCACCATCGATGTCATCGTCTCCGGCCATGACCCGCAAAGCGCCGACACCAAGCGCCTGCCCTTCGCCGAAGCGGCTTTCGGCGCCATCGGGCTGGAAACCATGCTCTCCGCTACGCTCGGCCTTTATCACAATGAAAACATGAGCTTGCAACGGCTTGTGGAAGCGATGTCTTCAAAGCCCGCCGAAATCCTCGGGCTGGAAACCGGCCGCCTCGCCCCCGGTGCCCCGGCCGATTTCGCTCTGGTGGACCTCAACCTGTCATGGACGGTGGAGGAAGAGTCGCTGCGCTCCCGCGCCAAGAACTCGCCCTTCGAGCACCGGACGCTGGAAGGCCGCTGCGTCGAGACCATCGTTGCGGGCGAAAGCGTTTACGCCTACGCTCGCTGATACTCGGGTCCTCTGGAGAAAACGATGGGTCTGTCCGGCCTTGAAATGCTGGTTTCGCTGGTCTTCGGCTATCTCTGCGGCACAATCCCCTTCGGCCTGATCCTCACAAAATCGGCGGGCCTCGGCGATATCCGCACCATCGGCTCGGGCAACATCGGCGCCACCAACGTGCTCCGTACTGGTAACAAGACGGTTGCGGCCCTGACCCTGATCCTCGATGCGCTCAAGGGCACGGTGCCGGCGCTCCTCATGGGCTGGCTCTATGGGCCGCAGGCGGCAATCCTTGCCGGGCTTGCGGCGTTTTTCGGCCACCTCTTCCCGATGTGGCTTGGCTTCAAGGGCGGCAAGGGCGTGGCGACAAGCATCGGCGTCCTGCTCGGGCTTTACTGGCCGCTGGGGCTGATCTTCATCGTCGTGTGGGTATTGATGGCCGCCACCTTCCGCATGTCGTCGCTCTCGGCGCTCACGGCGAGCCTTGTATCGCCCATCGCCGCATTTTTCACGGGCGAAACCAGCCTCATCCTTCCCGCCGCCATGATGTCTGCCGCAGTCTTCATCAAGCACCGGGCCAACATCGCGCGAATCATGAAGGGTGAGGAGCCCCGCATCGGCAAGTCCACGTCGGCATGATGGATCAGGTCCTCAGCGACGTGGAGCGCCGCGATTGGCTTCGCCTGTCGATGAGCGAAAACGTCGGTCCGGCGACCTTCCGCACGCTGCTTACCCGCTACGGCAATGCAGGCGATGCCTTGCTGGCAATCCCCGAGCTGACGCGCAAGGGCGGCCTTGCCCGTTCGCCCAGGCTGTATGGCACCGAAGCAGCCCAGCGCGATATCGACCGCGCCCAAGCGATCGGCGCCCGCTTCGTGGCGATGTCAGAGCCCGACTATCCGCCGCTCCTCCGCATGGCCGATGGCGCGCCGCCGCTCATCTGCATCAAGGGCGATGCAGGGCTGTTGCGCAAGAGTGCTGTCGGCATCGTCGGCGCGCGGAATGCTTCCGCCGTCGGCCGCAAGTTCGCCCGCCAGATGGCGATGGAGATCGGCGGCGCCGGCCATGCCATCGTCTCGGGCCTCGCCCGCGGCATCGACACTGCGGCACACGAGGCCTCGCTCGAAACCGGCACCATCGCAGTCCTTGCAGGCGGTCTCGATGTCGTTTACCCACCCGAGAACGACGCGCTTCAGGCAGGAATCGCCGAACGCGGCGTGCTGGTGACCGAGATGACGCCCGGAACCGTTCCGCGTGCGGAGCATTTTCCGCGCCGCAACCGCATCATTTCCGGAATCGCGCGCGCCCTCATCGTCGTCGAGGCGGCTTTGCGCTCCGGCTCCCTCATCACCGCGCGCTACGCAAACGAGCAGGGCCGCGAGGTTTTCGCCGTTCCGGGTTCGCCGCTCGATCCGCGCTGCGAGGGCTGCAACCGCCTGATCCGCGATGGCGCGGCATTGCTGATGTCATCAGCCGATGTTCTGGAACAGCTTTCCACCAGCTTCACTCCGCGCCAGATGCAATTCTTCGAGCCGGACCAGCCGGCGATCGAGCCGCCCGGCACCAGCGAGAATGACCGCGACCTGATCCTGGAATTGCTGTCGCCCAGCCCCGTCGATGCCGATGACCTGATCCGCGAGAGCGGCCTGCCGCCGGGCGCTGTCACCGCGATCATCCTCGAATTGTCGCTGGCGGGCCGGGCCATCCGCTACCCCAACGGCGCGGTGTCGCTCGCCTGAGGCGACGCCGCCCCATCATCCGGCAGATCGGGAAACATCGTGCGGATTTCGGCCGCAACGAGATGCTGCAACTGCCACAGATAACGATCATGAATGCCGAGTTCCTCGAGCTTCATGACGGTCTGGTGCAGGTAGGCCGCGCCCGATCCGCCATGCCCTGCGGCGCGCGCCAGCATGTGGGCCTGAACGTCCAGCGGCAGCCGCACGTAAAACCGGTCGCGCCGCATTCCGGCATAGAAGGTCAGCGCCTTCTGGCGCCTGTCGCCGGTATCAACGTCGACCCAGCGCCAGGCCCGCGCCAGGCGGCGATAGGGAATTTCGCGCCGCAGCAGCTTGTCCACTTCCGCAGGCGCACTGGCCTCATCGATTCTGAACACTTCGCCCTTGCAGCTTCCGCCGTGGTCCAGCGCCAGCATCAGGCCCGGCTGCTCGGGCGAGCCCCGGAACCGCAGCAATTGCATGCAGAAGGCCCGGTGCCAGCCACGCAGGCACGCAGCCCGCCGCTCTACAAAAGCAAAACCAGGATTCCACAGCAGCGACCCGTAGCCGAAAACCCACAATGGACCTTTTCCTGACGCTGCCAGGATATCCGCAGCGGCGGCCGCGTAGTCCTCCTCCGTCATCGGCACGCGGCTGGGATCGGGCCCCAAATGCTCCTGCGGGATCGTACGGTCGACATGAGCCACGAGGCTGGACGTGAGTGCGATCTTCCCCCGCATGAACGAGCGACCCTACTGCGTGACGGCCTCGGCTCCGCCGAGCTGCCGCAGCACCAGCACCATGGTGGCGTGGGCATCGCCCTCGCCCACATTCTCGATCCGGTGCGGCAGGTCGCCCCGGAAGCGCAGGGTCTCGCCGGTCTTTGCCCGCTTGGTCATCTCGCCAGTCGTCACCTCTACCTCGCCCGCCAAGATATACAGATGCTCGACGGTTCCCGGCGGATGCGGATCGGACTCGAGCACACCCTTGGGCCGCGCCCGGAAATCATACCACTGCACCTGCTCGACGAGATTGAGCGGCCCGGCGATGGCCAGCCGGCACAGCCCATCCTGGCTTTCGAGGATCGGAACCCCCGACTTCAGCTGGTGTTCAAGGAATACCTTCTGGTCATCGGTGCGCAGAACTTCGTCAATTGTTGTGTCCAGCGCCCGCGATAACCGGTAAACCGTTGAAAGGGTTGGGTTCGTCTCGTTCCGTTCGATCTGCGAGATGATCGACTTCGCAACGCCCGACTGCTCCGACAGGTCGCCTAGCGACATGTTGTAGGCTTTCCGCAACCTCTGGATGGTCTTGCCCAGCGATGGCGTCGGATCAAAGTCTTGTGAATCGGATGGTTTCTTGCCGCGACGCGTTGACATTTCGCCGTCCTGTACTTAGAACTAGTGTTCGATAAAACGAACACCACCGATGGCCGGTGTTCTGTATGCCCTTCTGATACCGCTTTTTCGTTTTAAAGATCAAACGAAATCGTGGCCATGGTGAAGCGCTCGTACGGAACATCGAACGTTTGAAGAAGCGAACGGTAGCGATGAGCACGATCAGGATAACCGACCAGAACGGTGTCAGCCACATCCTCGATGCGGTCGAAGGCTGGCGCGTGATGGAGATCATCCGCGACCATGGATTCGAGATCGGCATCTGTGGCGGTGCCTGCGCCTGCGCGACATGCCACGTTGAAGTGGCGGATGAGTGGGTATCGAAACTTCACCCCGCCAATGACGACGAGGAAGCCATGCTCGACAGCGTGCCGATCCTCTCCGGCGGCTCGCGCCTGTCGTGCCAGATCATTTTCACACCTGAACTCGAAGGCCTCGAGGTCAAGCTCGTGGCAAACGGCTGAGGATTGGACATGCGCTATTTCCCGATTTTCTTCGATCTCCGCAATCGCCCCGTCATTGTCGTCGGCGGCGGCGAGGAAGCCGTCCGCAAGATCCGCCTGCTGCTCAAAACGGAAGCGAAGATCGCCGTCATCGCGCCAGCGCTCCACGATGAACTGGCCGCCGAGCCGCGCGTCAACTGGATCGCACGCCACTACAACGCCTCCCTCATCGAAGGTGCGGCACTGGTCTATTCGGCTGATCCCGCGCTGAATGAGAAGGTCGCCGCCGATGCACAGACGCTTGGCATCCCTGTCAACGCCGTCGACAACCCGGAAATCTCGACCTTCATCGTACCGTCGATCGTCGACCGCGATCCGGTCGTCGTCGCGATCGGCACTGAAGGCACCGCACCCATCCTCGGCCAGGGCCTCCGCGCCCGCATCGATGCGATGCTGCCAATGGCCCTGGGCGATCTCGCCAAGGCCGGGGCAGACCTTCGTGAACGTGTCGCCGCAACGGTTCCCGCGGGCAACCGCCGCCGTGGCTTCTGGTATCGCTTCTTTTTTGGCAATGTGCGCGATGCCTTCATCGCAAAGGAATCCTGCAACTACCTCGCAGGCGTCGAAGGCCTTTTCGCGGATGAGGCAGCACCTCCTGTGGGCCGCGTCTCCTTCGTCGGCATTGCCTCGGATGATCCCGAACTCCTGACTATCAAGGCGCAGCGCAAGCTGCATGAGGCAGATGTGATCGTGCATGACCGCGCTGTTCCGCCTGCCCTTCTCGAAATGGCGCGCCGCGATGCCGTTCGTGTGCCCGTGAAGGGTGAACTCTTCGATGGCGCGACGGATGTGCTCATCGCCGAAGCCAAGGCCGGCAAGCTGGTGGTGCGGCTGTCCATGGCCGAGCCTTCGGTCGAGGAAACGGTATCGGTCGCGGCAGAAGGCCTGGCCTTCGAAACGGTTCCTGCCGTCGCCGCTCCGAAACCGGCCGAAGCCACCCCCTTCCCCATCCGCGAAGATTTCCGTGAAGCATTGCTGAGGGCCGCATCATGACCGCCACCGAAAAAGGCCAGCTCGTTACTGCCAACCGGCTGCGGGACGGGATCGCCGTTTTCCTCACCCGCTCCGGTCAGTGGAGCGAAGTAATCGACGATGCCGCGCTGGCGCTTGAACCCCAGGCCGCCGCCGCTCTCGAATTGCGCGCCAAGGACGATGAGAAGGCAACGCTCGTCACCGGCGCCTATCTGATCGATGCCGAGCGCCGCGAGGGCCGCGTCCGCGCCGCGCATATCCGCGAGCGCATGCGCGCGCTGGGGCCGACAGTAAGACTTGACCTCGGCAAGCAGGCTGAGGGAAAGGGCGCAGGCTTTGCCGCGCCCGAAGGAGTATGATCCATGTATCGTTATGACGAGTTCGACCACCAGTTCGTGCGCGACCGCACCAACCAGTTCCGCAACCAGGCGGACCGCCGCCTGAAGGGCGAGCTGACGGAGGAAGAATTCCGGCCCTTGCGCCTGATGAACGGCCTCTACCTGCAGCTTCACGCCTATATGCTGCGCGTCGCCATTCCCTATGGCACGCTGTCCAGCCGCCAGATGCGCCAGCTCGCCTTCATTGCTGACAAGTGGGACAAGGGCTACGGCCATTTCACCACGCGCCAGAACATCCAGTACAACTGGATCAAGCTGGAAGACACTGCCGACATTCTCGATGCGCTGGCCGAAGTCGAGATGCATGCGATCCAGACATCCGGCAATTGCATCCGCAACGTGACGACCGACCATTGGGCCGGTGCCGCCGCTGACGAGATCGCCGACCCCCGCCCGGTGGGCGAATTGCTGCGGCAGTGGTCCTCGCTCCACCCCGAATTCTCCTACCTGCCGCGCAAGTTCAAGATCGCGGTGACGGGTGCTCCCAACGACCGCGCCGCCGTCAAGGTGCACGACATCGGGCTTCGTCTGCACAAGAATGCGGAAGGCGCCGTGGGCTGGGAAGTGATCGTCGGCGGCGGACTTGGCCGCACCCCGATGGTGGGCGTCACCGTGCGCGATTTCCTGCCCGAGCATGAGCTGATCGGCTATCTCGAAGCCATCATGCGCGTCTATAATCTCTATGGCCGCCGCGACAACAAGTACAAGGCCCGCATCAAGATCCTCGTCCACGAGCTGGGTGCCGAGAAATTCAAGTCCGAAGTCGAGGCCGAATATGCCAGGCGCCCGCATGCCTCGACCGAAGTCGAAGAGCGTGAGCTGAAACGCATCGCAGCATATTTCGCAGCACCTCAGTTGGAGAAACTGCCGCGCTGGTCCGCAGCCTTCGAGGAAGCGAAGCTCAAGAGCCCTGATTTCGCGCGCTGGGCCAAGAACAACCTTGGCCCCCACCATGCCGATGGCTATGCGATCGTCAACATTTCGCTCAAACCCGATGGCGGCATTCCGGGTGACGCGACATCCGACCAGATGCGCGTGATGGCCGATCTTGCCGAGCGCTACAGTTTCGATGAACTGCGCGTCAGCCACGCCCAGAACATCGTGCTGCCGCATGTGAAGAAAGACGATCTCTTCGCAATCTGGCAGGCCCTTCAGGGCGCTGATCTGGCGGCAGCAAATTATGGCCTCGCGGGCGACATCATCGCCTGCCCCGGCCTCGATTATTGCGCGCTCGCCACCGCGCGCTCGATCCCCATCTCGCAGTCGATTTCGCGGAAATTCGCCAACAGCGCCAGGCAGGACGAGATCGGCAAGCTGAAGATCAACATCTCGGGCTGCATCAATGCCTGCGGCCACCATCACGTCGGCCACATCGGCATCCTCGGCCTCGACAAGAAGGGCGAGGAATATTACCAGATCACGCTTGGCGGTTCCTCCGCCGAGAACGCCTCGATCGGCACCATCCTCGGGCCGGGCTTTGCGGGTCATGAAGTGGCCGACGCCATCGAGACGATCCTCGACACCTATCTGAAGCTGCGCGAGCCGGACGAGGAATTCCTTGCCGCCTATCGCCGTGTCGGCCCCAAACCTTTCAAGGAGGCGCTCTATGCCACTGCTTAAGAACAACACGCTGATTTCCGACACATGGATTCATGCAGGTGTGGATGGCGAGCTTCCAAATGCGGGCGACGTGATCGTGCCATTCGTGCGGCTGCTCAAGGAATGGGAAAGCCTCTCGCAGCGCGATGGCAAACTGGGCGTGGAGCTCGGCAACGTGGACCGCGCCGAAGCCCTCTCGATGTTCCTGCCAAGACTCTCGGCGGTCATCCTTCCCTTCCCCGCCTTCAACGATGGCCGCGCCTATTCGATTGCCCGCCAGCTGCGCGAAATGGGCTATCGCGGCGAATTGCGCGCCACCGGCAATGTGTTGCCCGACCAGCTTCAGCTGATGCTGCAGGTGGGCTTTGACACTTTCGACATTGGCGAGCGTTTTCCGCTCTCTACTTGGCAGCAGGCCTCAAAGCAGATGTCGCTCGCCTATCAGCGCGGCCTGTTCCGCCGTGGCTCGGAAGCTGAAATCTGGACCGAACGCCACACCGATGCCGAGCCCTGGCTCGAACAGCCCCACGCCGGCTGAGCGGCTATGGACAAGCGCATCTTCGAGAATTACGCAGGCCTCGAGGGCCGCCAGCTGCTGGAGCCGATCCTGCGCGATTTTCGCGGCCGCGCCGCCGTGGTCTCGTCCTTCGGCGCGGAATCCTCGGTGCTGCTCCACATGGTGGCGGAAGTCGATCCCGCAACGCCAGTCATCTTCCTCGATACCGGCAAGCATTTCTGGGAAACGCTGAGCTACCGCTCAAAGCTGATCGACAGGCTCGGCCTCACCGGTGTCCGCTCGATTTCGCCGGATGCGGCTGATCTCGCCGCGACAGATCCCGATGGCATGCTGCACAAGTCGAACACCGATCTGTGCTGCAACGTCCGCAAGACCATTCCCTTGCAGAATGCGCTTCAGGGCTTCGACGTCATCATCTCCGGCCGCAAGCGCTATCATGGCGCAGCCAGGGCAACGCTTGATTTCCTGTCAATTGCCGAAGGCCGCCTGAAGGTCGAGCCATTGGCAGGATTTTCGGCGCTCGATCTCGGCGCTTACATGAAGTCGCATGACCTTCCGCAACATCCACTGACAGAGATTGGTTATTTTTCTATCGGCTGCGAACCCTGCACCACGCCGGGCGGTAATTCGACCGATCCACGCGCGGGCCGCTGGGCCGGCACCAACAAGACCGAGTGCGGCATTCACTGGACGCACAATGGCAGGGAGATTCCTGCCCTGTCCACCGTTCACAACTGAACACCTTCGGCACTTCGTATCGTTGCCTGATCATGCGCCAGGTACTAGACCGCAGCCGGGGTGAGCCGGCCGAGCGAGGAGGAATCATTTGGAACCGTGGTTGATGGACTTCCTGATCTTCGCGGCAGTCGGCTTCATGGCCCAGCTGATCGATGGCGCCCTCGGCATGGGTTATGGCGTCATTTCGTCCGTCGTGCTGCTGGCGTCCGGCGTTCCGCCGGCCCACACTTCAGCCAGCGTCCACGCGGCAAAGCTCTTCACCACCGCCGCCTCGGGAATCTCCCACATCGTTCATGGCAATGTCGATAAACGCATACTGATCATTCTCTGTGCGACGGGGTCGCTAGGCGGCATCATCGGTGCGCTGGTACTCGTTAACATCGCGAGTGGTGCGATCAGACCCTATGTCTTCGGCTATCTCGGCATCATGGGCCTCGTCATCATCTGGCGCGGCCTGATGTTCCCAGCCAACAAGACCGTAGCCGGGCAGTTCATTGCGCCACTTGGGTCCCTCGGCGGCTTCCTTGATGCCATCGGCGGCGGCGGCTGGGGCCCGGTCGTCACCTCAAGCCTCATCGGCGCGGGCGCCGCGCCGCGCTTCGTCGTCGGCACCGTCAACGCGGCGGAGTTCGTGGTCACCTGCGCGGTCGTCTCGGCCTTCGCGGCCACCATGATTTTCGGCGTATGGGAAGAAGCAAGCGGCGTGTCCGATCACCTGCTGGCGATCGCGGGCCTCGTCGCCGGCGGATTGCCGGCCGCGGTAATGGCCGGCTGGCTGCTGAAGATCGCCCCGCGAAAACCGCTCATGATCGCGGTCGGCGCCCTGGTCGTTATCCTGTCCGCCTACGAAATCGCCAAGGTGGTATTTTGAAATTCGTCCTCAATCCACCTCGTCGGACGGCACCAGCCACGTTTCCTTCATCGCCGCTTCATGCCAGGACTGGAACGCAGCGGAAGCCATGACGGCATCCATGTAGGCGCGCGTATCCTCGGCTATCCGAATGTCATAGGTGTCGAACCGGGTAACGACCGGTGCATACATTGCATCGGCGATGCAGAATTTTCCGAACAGGAACTTGCCGCCCTTGCCGAAGCGCGCCCGGCAATCCCGCCAGATGTGCTCGATCCGCTTCACGTCCTTGCGGACGCCATCGTTCATCGCCACAGCCTTGCGCGGCCGCCGCAGGTTCATCGGGCAGGCATTGCGCAGCGCGCCGAAGCCGGCGTGCATTTCGTTGGAAACCGACCTCGCCACGGCGCGCGCCGCGGCCGTCTTCGGCCAGAAATTCTTTTCCGGAAAAAGCTCGGCCAGGTACTCCATGATGGCGAGTGATTCCCAGATCACATTGCGGCCATGCGACAAGACCGGAACCCGGCCTGCGGGCGAGTGCTCAGCGATCAGCCGTTCCGTATCCGGCGTGTCGAGCGGAATCACCGTCTCGCGGAATGGAACGCCCGCCATGGTCAGCGCCATCCATGGTCTGAGCGACCATGAGGAATAGTTCTTGTTGCCGATGACGAGATGCAACTTGCTCATTTGGGTTCGACCTTCTCGATGGCGCCGCCCGCTTCCTTCCACGCGCCAAACCCACCCTTCATGTTGAGAACGGGCTTCAGCCCCATGCGCTGCAGGATCTGCGTGGCGAGAAGCGACCGCCAGCCCGACGCACAATGGATGATGAATGTCTTGTCCTCGGCGAAAACCGGCTTGTGATAGGGGCTCTCGGGATCGACCCAGAATTCCAGCATGCCGCGCGGCGCGTGAAACGAGCCCGGAATTCGGCCTTCGCGCTGCACCTCGCGCGGGTCGCGGATATCGACGACCACTACGTCGTCGCGCTTGGCCAGTTCCATGGCCTCGGCGGCGGAAACATGCGAGACCTGCGCTTCGGCTTCCGCCATGAGCTGTTTGTGGCCAACGGTGATATGCTGCGGCATTGCACTCCCCCTGAGCAATGGAGGCGGGAATTGACGCCCGCCCGGCATTCCCGTCAAGCGAAATGAAGCGGGCCGGCCTTACAATGACCGGGGAAGATATTGCCAGGAGACGAGCCCGATCAGCGCGAGCCCCGCCGCGAGAATGACGAAGACCATGCCGATTGGCAGGAACAGCAGGGCAATGGCGAACAAAAACGACGGGATCAGTTCCGAGAAGTCGATGTAGGTCCGATAGACCGCCGCCATTTGCGCCCGCTCATGATGGCGCACCGCCCGCAGGAAAGGTATGCCTCCGACCCCATCGAGCGCTGATGCGGCAACCGATCCCATCAGCAGGAACCCCATGGCCGCATAGGGCGCGGCGGTTCCGGCGATGCCTGCGCAAAGCGACATGATGCAGGCCAGCGCGAAAGCCCCGGCGATCACCTTCCGCACACCATGCCGCCTTGCGATCCGGCCAGACAGCCACGCCGTCAGCAGCACCGCCTGGCTGGCGGAAATCATCAGGCCGCCTAGCGTCTTGCTGAGGCCGCTCTCGACGATGAGCAACGGGCCATAGATGAAAAAGGTGGTCCAGAAGCACGACCGGCCGAAGGCGATGAGCCAGGCGAGCCGCAGCCGGGGTTGGCGCAGGAACCGCCAAACATTGCTCAGCGCATTGAAGGGTTCGAGATTGCCCGCTGGCAGCGCGTTCACATTGTCGGACAACCGCAGATACCAGAACACTCCCAGCAGCGCGACGGCGGCACCGATTGCCGCAAGCTGCGGCCCCCACGGCCCGAAGCCGACATAGAGCCATACGCCGAGCGCCGGCCCCGTCATCCATGAGAAGGTGGATAGGCTCAGGCGTAGCGGCTCGGCGCGCGCCAGGTCGGATCGGCGGATATGATCGAGAATGTAGAGCGACAGCGTGATATTCATTACCGCTGCACCGGTGTTCCGCATCAGCATGCCGGCGGCCTGCCCCGCCAGCACGTGGCTTGCCAGCGCCAGACTCGCCATCATCATCAGCGCAATGCCAAACGTATACGCCCAGCGCCGCCGCATTCGCCCCAGCACATGCGGCAGAAGCAGCGTCACCGCCAGCACGGTAATCGAGACTGACGTCGACAGCACGCTCACCTTTTGCGAGTTGCCGAGAATGTCATAGGCCTGCAGCGATACGACGGTGGAATTCAGTGAGCGCACGAATGATTCCACCGCGAAGATCGCGGCGAAGGTATAGGCTCCGGCGCGGCGCGGCATCTGGAGCGGCAGGCTCGTGGCGGATGAATCTGACGGCATGATCGGCTGCAGTCTAACCGAGCATCATTTGCCCCGCGCTTGCAACTGCGCAAACCACCTTGCAGCATGCAGGCGGCGTATGGCTGGAACCCGGGACACCGGGTATGCGAGATATGTCTGCTTCTGCGATCAATGGTGGCCCGGCGACACCTTGCGGGACTAGCGAGCCGGCAAGTTACTTGCCGTGTCCGCCCTAGGCCTCAAGACCTTCCGAAACTTTCGAGAGTTCCTTCAGCCGTTCCACTTCACTGGCCGGAGCCTCCACCTTGTTGGCGGCCGCGAAGGCTTCGTAATAGGCATACTCCAGCGGCACCATGACGTGGAAAAGTTCGTTCGCCTTCGCGAGGTTCCGCAATTCCAGAATCAGGTCGGAGATATACTGCGCAGCTTCCTTTCGCCGGATGTCGGGCGAATCGCCGACACCAATGCTTGCGTTTGTCGATGGTTTGCCCGCTTTGCGAGTGTGCACAGTCGCACGGATAGCGGCAAGATCTGCCATGGAATGCTCCTTCGGAGACAGGAAATTGACTTAGCAACACCTAGATGGTGCATTCAGAATATGAAAGCACCTATAGATTGCATTCGATGGGTAATGTGGAAAAAGTGCCGCTCCTTGCGACGGCGGGCCGATCCCTATATGAGGCGGCGAAACCCGATCAGGACTATTAATGACAGTTGTCGTCGTCGAATCTCCGGCCAAGGCCAAGACCATTAACAAATATCTGGGCAAGGACTTCACCGTCCTGGCCTCCTACGGGCATGTCCGCGACCTGCCCGCTAAGGATGGATCGGTGCGCCCGGATGAGGATTTCGACATGTCCTGGGAGGTCGACGGAAAGTCGGCCAAGCGCCTGTCCGATATTGCTACAGCCCTGAAATCCGACGACCGGCTCATCCTCGCCACCGACCCTGACCGCGAAGGCGAAGCCATTTCCTGGCATGTGCTGGAGGTTTTAAAGAAGAAGGGCGCGCTCAAGGGCAAGGCCGTGCAGCGGGTGGTGTTTAACGCCATCACCAAGTCGTCCGTGCTGGAAGCGATGCAGCACCCCCGCGACGTTGATTCAGCGCTCGTTGATGCCTATCTGGCCCGCCGCGCGCTGGACTATCTCGTCGGCTTCTCGCTCTCGCCCGTTCTCTGGCGGAAGCTGCCGGGCTCGCGGTCGGCGGGGCGCGTGCAATCGGTGGCGCTGCGTATCATCTGCGACCGTGAGCTCGAGATCGAGGCCTTCCGCGCCCAGGAATACTGGTCGCTGGATGGCACCTTCACCACGCCGCAGGGCCAGGAATTCCAGGCCTCGCTGAACCAGATTTCCGGCAAGAAGCTGGGCAAGCTCGATATCGGCAACGAGGCTTCGGCCCGCGCCATCGAGCAGGCGGTAAAGGGCCAGCCTTTCAAGGTTGACTCGATCGAGTCGAAGCCCGCCAAGCGCCACCCCTACCCGCCCTTTCGCACCTCCACCCTTCAGCAGGAGGCCTCGCGGAAGCTTGGCTTCTCGTCCTCCCGCACCATGCAGATCGCCCAGCGCCTCTATGAGGGTGTGGACATTGGCGGCGAAACCGTGGGCCTCATCACCTATATGCGAACCGACGGTGTCGATATGGCTGGCGAAGCCATCGCCGCCACGCGGAATGCGATCCTCAAGAACTTCGGCGAGCCCTATCTTCCCTCCGTTCCGCGCCACTACACGACAAAAGCCAAGAACGCGCAGGAAGCCCACGAGGCGATCCGCCCCACCGAAATGTCGCGCCATCCGATGGCGGTGCGGAAGGCCCTCGATCAGGACCAGTTCGCGCTGTACGAGCTGATCTGGAAGCGCACCATCGCCAGCCAGATGGAAAGTGCCGAGCTTGAGCGCACCACCGCCGACATCGGCACCGATGGCAGGGACGGCAAGCATTACGTGTTCCGGGCCAATGGTTCGGTCGTCAAGTTCGATGGTTTCCTGAAGGTCTATTTCGAAAGCCTCGACGACGAGGAAGACGAGGATTCGCGCCGCTTGCCCGCCATGGCGCGCGAGGATTCGATCGGTGTGAAGAAGATCGAAGGCATCCAGCACTTCACCGAGCCGCCGCCCCGCTATTCCGAAGCCTCGCTCATCAAGAAGCTGGAAGAATTGGGCATCGGCCGCCCCTCCACCTACGTCTCGATCATGGAGACGCTGCGCATCCGCGGCTACGTCCGTCTCGACAAAAAGCGGCTGATCCCTGAAGACAAGGGCCGCGTTGTCACCGCCTTCCTCGAAAGCTTCTTCCGCCGCTATGTGGAATATGATTTCACGGCAAATCTCGAGGAACAGCTCGACAAGGTTTCAGCGGGCGAAATGGACTGGAAGGAACTGCTGCGGAACTTCTGGAAGGAGTTCACCGGCGCTCTCGAGGACATCAAGGAACTGCGTGTCACCAACGTGCTGGATGCGTTGAACGATATCCTTGCACCCCATATCTTCCCTCCGAAGGAAGATGGCGGCGATGCGCGTGCCTGCCCGTCTTGCGGCAATGGTCAGCTGTCATTGAAACTCGGCAAGTTCGGCTCCTTCATCGGCTGCTCGAACTATCCCGACTGCAAGTTCACGAGGCCCATGTCGCCCGGCGCCGATGGCCCAGAGGCCGTTCCGGCCGATGGCGTGCTGCTGGGCGTCGATCCTGAGACCGGCGAGAAGATCACCCGCCGCGCCGGACGCTTCGGTCCCTACCTGCAACTGGGCGAAGCCGCCGAGGGCGAAAAGCCGCAGCGCGCCTCGATCCCCAAGGGCAAGAAACCGGAAGAGATCACGCTGGAGGAAGCCCTCAGGCTTCTGTCTCTGCCGCGCGAGGTTGGTATCCATCCCGAAACCAACAAACCGATTGTCGCCAATTTTGGCCGCTTCGGGCCGTTCATCCTGCATGACGGCACCTATGCCAATCTCGATACGCCGGAAGATGTGTTCACGGTCGGCATCAACCGCGCGGTCGATATTCTGGCCGAAAAGAAGCTGCGCGGCTTCTCGCGGCCGAAGGCTGGTGCACTGAAGGACCTGGGGCCTCATCCTGCCGGAGGCGGCAACCTCCAGATCATGAGCGGCAAGTACGGGCCTTATGTGAAGTTCGGAAAGGTCAATGCCACGCTGCCGAAGGGTGCCGATCCGCAGGCCCTGACGGTGGAAGAGGCCGTGGCCCTCGTCGCAGTCCGCGCGGGCAAGGAGCCATCGCCGAAAAAGAAGACGCCAGCTAAAAAGGCCACTGCCAGGAAATCTGCGCCAGCCACCGATGCGACGGCCAAGAAGCCGCCTGCGAAGAAGCCGGCCAGGAAGAAATCGCCTGCGAAGAAGATTGCCGCCAGGAAAGTGAAGGCGGCCTGAGGCTTCAGCCGAACTTGCGGATGATTTCCTTCAGCTCCGGCTCCTGAACGGCTTTCGCCGCCTCCGGAATTGAAAACCATTGCATGTTCCGCTGTCCCTGCTCGGGCCAGGTCGGATGCTGTATCATCTGCTCGAGCGCGAATACCTCGACGCTGCAGGGTTGAACGCCGCCATCGTCGAGACGCTTTCCATATTCGAACTTTCCAATGGGCTTCTTGTCCACTTGCCCGCCAAGGCCCGCTTCCTCATAAGCCTCGCGCGCCGCAGTTTCGGACGGCGACAGTCCCTTGATCGGCCAGCCCTTGGGGATGACCCAGCGCCCGGTATCGCGGGACGAAATAAGCAGCACCTCCCGGTTGGCGCCGGCATAGCGCCAGGCCAGTGCTGCATATTGTTTCTTTTGTCCCGGCATCTTCACGGCACCTGTCCAGAGCAAGCGATTCGACTCCGCAAGAGTAACTTCACAACGGGAGCCTCAGCTTGACAACATATAAGTAAATAAGTGGTTCCAGGTCAGCCTTGCAGAAGCGATGCCAGCCAGTAGAACAATGCTGCAATGATCGCCGCCGCAGGCATGGTGACCACCCAGGCATAGACGATGCCGGTCGCCACATTCCAGCGCACCGCCGATACACGTCTGGCGGAACCGACGCCGACGATGGCGCTGGTGATCGTATGCGTGGTCGACACCGGGATGCCGAGATATGTGGCGCCGAACAGGGTGACAGCACCCGCCGTTTCCGCAGCGGAGCCTTGCATCGGCGTAAGCCGCGTGATCTTCGATCCCATGGTGTGGACGATGCGCCAGCCGCCCATCAATGTACCCATGCCCATCACCAGGTAGCAAGACAGGATGACCCAGCCTGGCACCGTGAACTCATCATAGACGCCATGCGAGTACAGCAGCACTGCAATCAACCCAGCGGTTTTCTGCGCATCATTGCTGCCATGTCCCAGCGAATAGAGCGCCGCCGAGACAAGTTGCGACTTGCGGAAGAAGCCATCCGCAAAGGCGGGGTTGGCGCGCACGAAGGCCCAGCTGATGAGCAGCATGAGCAGCAGCGCGAGGACGAAGCCGGTGAACGGCGAGAGCACGATGGCGTAGATCGTCTTGCTCAAGCCCGACCATACGACGGCGGAGAAGCCTGCCTTGGCGACTCCTGCCCCCACGATGCCGCCGATCAGCGCATGAGAACTCGACGACGGGATGCCGCCCCACCAGGTGATGGCATTCCACGCGATAGCCCCCATCAGCGCTCCGAAAATCAGCGGATCATCAACGAGGTTCGGGTCGACGATTCCCGATCCCACCGTATTGGCCACATGGACGCCAAACACGAAATAAGCCGCGAAATTGAAGAAGGCGGCCCACAGAACCGCATATTGGGGCTTCAACACACGGGTCGAAACAATGGTGGCAATCGAGTTCGCTGCATCATGCAGCCCGTTCATGAAGTCGAACGACAGCGCCACGAGGATCAGCAGCACAAGGGTGATTGAAACGCCCATTTCCATGGTGGCAACCCTGTCCTGTCAGACGTGTTCGATGACGATGTCGCTCATCACATGCGCGACATCCTCGAAGCGGTCGCACACCTTCTCGAGATGCTCATAGAGTTCAGAACCGATGACGAAGGCGAGCGGATCCTGCCTCGCGGGCCCCTTGAACAGCGCCTTCAACCCGTCATCGTTCAGTTGATCGCTCTCGCCTTCCAGCTTCGTCAGTTCACCGGTGAGCGCATGAAGCTTGGACGAATGCATTCCGACATTGCGCATCATCGGCAGGCCCTCTGCGATAAGGTCTGCCATGGCGATGACCTTGTCCGCCATGATCTTCATGTTCGGCTCAAAGCTGACAACATCATAGAGGATGACGGTCTTGCCTGTCTTGTTCATCTGGTCGATCGCATCGTCCAGCGCGCTTGACAGCGCCTTGATGTCGGAACGGTCGAAGGGCGTGATGAAGCTGCGGCGGATCGCCTGCATCACCTCGTAGGAGATCACGTCCGCTTCCTCTTCCTGGCGCGAGAGCACGGCGCAATTCGCCACGGTGTCCGCGCCGCCATCCACGATCAGCCGCAGCGACCGCGCCGCTTCCTGCGCCTTGACGGCATGGGCCTCGAAAAGATCGAAGAACTTCTCCTCCTTCGGCATCAGTTTCTTGAACCAGTCCAGCATGTAAAAACCCCATAGGCCCCCATCATCGCGGTTACGCCTGTCATGAACCGCTGTAAATGGGAACCCACATGCAATCTTCTGGATTGTTCGGTCCAGTTCTGGCTATTCCTGGTTCCATGGCAAAACGGCCCTTTCAGAAGCCCCAACTCCCCACCGAAGCGGAAGTTCTGGAATTCATCCAGTCCTCGCCCGGAATTGTCGGAAAACGCGAGATCGGCCGGCATTTTGGCGTCAAGGGCGGCGACAAGGTCGGCCTCAAGGCCCTGCTCCGCCAGATGGAGGACGACGGCAAGCTCTCGAAGCGCCAGCGGAAGCTCATCGACCGCACCTCGCTTCCACCCGTCACCGTGCTTGAAGTCATCGGCACCGACAAGGACGGCGAACCCTTTGCCGAACCCGTCGAGTGGGACGAGCGCATGGCCGGCAAACCCCCGCTGGTCGTAATTGAAGGAACCGAGGCCGCGCCCCGCAAGGGCGATCGCGTGCTTGCCAAGATCCAGCCCTCGAAGGACGGCCGGTACAGGTTCCGCGCCCGCGTTATCAAGGTTCTCTCGGACCGCTCCAACAAGGTGCTGGGCGTCTACCGCGTGCTCGCAGGATTGGGCGCGCGCATCATCCCCGTCGACAAGAAGGCCCGCCACGAATTGCAGGTGTTGAAGGGCGACGAGAACGAAGCCCTGAACGGCGAGCTGGTAGAAGCCGAAATCGTCAAGGACCGTGGCCGCGGCCTTCCCACCGCCCGCGTCCGTGAGCGGCTGGGCGACTTGACCGACCAGCGCAACATCTCGCTCATCGCCATCCACCACCACGGCATTCCCAATGCTTTCCCAGACAAGGTGCTGCGCGAGAGCGAAGCTCTGAAAACCTTCGCCACCG
>JALHQC010000021.1 GCA_022842165.1 bacterium | reverse complement strand
ATGAAGTAGTTTTGGCATTCCTCTGGTGAGAATGCGCTGAGGAGCTGGCCGATGGTTTGCCAGACGGTTGTGATGGTGCGCTGCTTGGCCTTGCGCAGCAGGTGTTTGATCTTGGCGAAGGCTTGTTCGATCGGATTGAGATCGGGACTGTAGGGCGGCAGATAGAAGAGCCTGGCGCCGGTTGCGCGGATCGCCTGGCGGACGGCCTCGCTTTTGTGGCTGCCGAGATTGTCGAGAATGACCGTGTTGCGGCCCGACAACTCCGGCACGAGCATCTGCTCGACATAGGCAAGGAAGCTCTCGCCATTGATCGGGCCATCGAAGACAGAGGGCGCGATAATGCCGGAAGGGGTCAGCCCGGCGATGAAGGTCTGGGTCAGCCAATGGCCGTGCGGGACACAGGAGATGCACCTCTCACCCACCGGGCTCCAGCCGTAAAGCGGGGCCATGTTGGTCTTGGTCCATGTCTCATCGACGCAAACGAAGCCCGAGACGTCAATGCGCGGCTGCACCCGGAACCAGGCGGCGCGCCGCCTTGCCACGTCGGGCCGCTGCTGCTCGGCGGCGCGCAGGGTTTTTTTTGAAGCTCTGGCCTTCGTCATGCACGAAGGTCCAGATGGTCTTGTAGTCGACTTTCAGGCCGTGGGCCTCCAGTTCATCAGCCAGGCCCTGCAAGGTATAGTCACCCGCCGCCATGCGATCGAGAAGCCAATCGCGGTATTGCCCGATGATCTTCTTCGGCCGGTAGCCGCCCATCTGGGCGGGAGCAGCGCTTCCCGTCCTGGCATGCCGCGCCAGCCATTTGATCACCGTCGAGGCCGCGATCCCGAAGCGTGCCGCCACCTCATGGCGGCTTTCGCCGGCTTCAACGAACCTGACAGCGCGCTCGCGCATCTCCATGGGATAAGGCTTGGTCATTCATGCTGGCCTCCAATCCAGTAGCCAGTTTGAATCACATCGAAACTGATTTGGGAATCCCCAAACGATTCAGACAAACCTCATCACGCTCTAGCGCTGAAGCGCTCATGGTCCTCAAACGGACCGGGCCCGTCAGCATGGATCTGACGGGCCCGGTTTCAGGATTGCACGAGCAGGCTTAGTTGGACGACGCGCCGCCCGAGCCCATTTCCTGCTTGAGCACGTCCGAGGCGCGCGATTCAGGCGCATTGCGGCAGGCCACCATCACCCGCTCGACCGGGATGTTGAAATAGCCCCTGATCATGCCGACCTGCGGACTGGCCGAGGTGGACGAGGTCGAGGCGGTGGTGTCGCCAGTAGCGCTGGTGCCCGAGCTGCCCGCAGCGCTGCCGCTGGCGGACGAGTCCGGCATGGTGGTCGATGCGGTGGTGTCGGCTGTCGAATCGGTTCCAGCCGATCCCGAGGCCATCGTGTCCGGCTGGGCTGTGGTGCCCGACTGGGCTGCCGTGCCCGACTGCGACGAGGTGCCGGAGCTGGCCATGGTATCGGACGAGGTGCCGGAGCTTGCCATGCTGTCCGACGAGGTGCCGGACTGGCCGGTTGCCGTTCCGCCCGTGGTGCCCGACTGGTTCATCGCCGTTCCGCCGGACATGCCTTCCTGGCGGGCGGCATCATAGCCGCTGATGAAGTAGAGAACGCCCTGCACCGTCGCCGTATCCATCATGGCGATCTCGCGGCAGGTGATGTCGGCGCCGCCCATCTGGCCGCTGGTGGAGGTCTGGCCGCTGGCCGCCGTGCTCTGCGTGGAATCCTGAGCGGCGGCCGGCATGGCGGTCGAAATGGCGAGAGCTGCAGCTGAGGCAAGGAACAGATTCTTTTTCATCATGTAGTCCTTTCATGTGAGTCTGACTTGGGGTTGATGTGCCGCCCGCTTTGCCGCATGGCGATTGACACCTGCATCACGGCATACCCGTTGAACACAATCGCGGACGGAAGGGTTCCCCGGTAAATCTCGGGAAGCGAAACCAAATTGCGGAACTGGCCGGGCGTGCGGCCTCCCGACCGGCGTCAGATGGCCTCAGCGCAGCCCCACGATGAACAGCCGCGGAAAGCGCAGCAACACGGTGCCATCGGCATCGGCGGGATAGGCTCCGCCCAGGCGGCGTTCATAATCCGCGAGGAAGGCCTGGTCCTCTTCCGGCGCCAGCGGATCGAGATAGGGCCTGAGGCCCGTCGACTTCACCCATTCGACAATGCCACGCGTGCCGTTGAGCGGGTGATTGTAGATCGTGTGCCAGATGTCGAGCCGCGCGAAGAGCGGCTTCAGCCGCGCGTAATAGGCGGAGGCTGCGGGCAGCGGTTCGCGCGCGGCGGAAGCTTGGGAGAGTTTCAGCCGCCATGGCCCCTCCTCCGCCGCTTCGGCCATCAGGCGGTGGCTCGGCTCGGCGAGATTGTCCGGCATCTGGATGGCCATCGCACCACCGGGCTTCAGCTCTGCCGCGAGCCGCGCCACCACCTCGAGATGATGCGGCACCCACTGGAACGTCGCGTTGGAGAACAGGAGATCGGGCGCATCGTCCGGCTGCCACCGCGCCAGATCGGCAAGCGCGAAGGAGGCTCCGGGACAGGCTTTCCGCGCCTGCTCGAGCATGGCCGGCGAATTGTCGATGCCGGTGACGCGGGCTTGTGGAAACCGTTCGACCAGCAGGGCGGTCGAATTCCCCGGCCCGCAGCCCAGATCGTAAACGACGGCGGGCGAGGACAGCGGCACCTGCGCCAGAAGATCGCGCGCCGGCCTTGTCCGCTCGTCCGCGAATTTCAGATATTGCGCGGGCGACCAGTCGGCCATCAATAGGCCAGCACCACCACCCGCGCGCCGAGTTCGACGCGGTCGTAGAGGTGGATGATGTCGGCATTCAGAAGCCCGAAGCAGCCGGCGGTTTTCTTTTGCCCGACGAGCTTCGGATCATGCGTGCCGTGGATGCGGTAGATGGTGTCGACGTCGCCCTGATAGAGATAGAGCGCGCGGGCCCCCATCGGATTGTCCGGCCCGCCGGGCATGCCATCGGGCAGCCACTTGGCGAGCTTCGGATACTCGGCCACGTGCTCAGGGGTAGGCGTCCAGGTCGGCCACTTGGCCATCTTGCCGATGGTGGAGTCGCCAGACCATGTGCGCCCGGCCTTCCCCACCGCCGCGCCATAGCGCGTGGCCTTGCCGCCGCCCAGCACATGAAACAGGAAACGCTGCTTCGGATCGACGATGATGGTGCCGGGAGCTTCCGCCGTGTCGTAGTCGACGTCGCGGCGGCGGTATTTGTAAGGGATGTCCTTCGCATCGTTCTCGCGCACCGGGAACGGCTCGGCCTCGGCAAGTGCGCGGGGCGTAAGTATGAAGGGCGTTGCAAGAGCGGTGAGGAAATGGCGGCGGCTGAGTGTCATGTGACTTCGCATGCTGTTGGCACCGGCTCCTATAGCATCAGGCGCAGCATTCGTCAGCCACCTGCAGGCCGCGCCGTGTTCAGCTCGGCAGCACGACGACGCGGGTGCCGATCTCCACGAGGTTATAGAGATGGACCACATCGACATTCAGCATGCGGATGCAGCCCGACGTGACCTCGCGGCCGATGCCCTTGGGCTTCGTGGTGCCGTGGATGCGGTAGAGCGTGTCAACGTCACCCTGGAAGAGATAGAGCGCGCGGGCACCCAGCGGATTGCCCTTGCCGCCGGGCATCGCCTCGTCTCTGTATTTGGCGAGCGAGGGATAGGCGGCCAGATGCTCTTTCGTCGGCTTCCACTTCGGCCATTCGACCTTGCGCTTGATGATCGCCTCGCCGGCCCAGTTCTTGCCATCCGCGCCGACGCCGACGCCATAGCGCGTGGCCCGGCCCTCACCATGCACATGGTAGAGCCAGCGCTTTTTCGGATCGACGACGATGGTGCCCGGGGGCTCGCTTGTCTTGTAGGTGACCGCCTGCCGCCGGAACTTGTAGGGGACCTCTTGAGCTTCGGAGGCGAAGATGGGGACGAGTTCGGCTGCACTGGCGGCCTGCGGCGCGAGGCAACCCATCGCCAGTGCCGATCCAAGAAAATGACGGCGTGTTATCTGCATGTTTCCTCACCCTCTGACGGTATGTGAAAACGCCCATAACAGAAAATGGGGGGATCCGCCAAGCGGCAAGAGGGTGTACGGAGGTTAAAGCTTGGTAAGCGTGGCGGTCAGGCGATCGAGCGCAGCTTCAGTATTGCAACGACTTGAAGCGGGGCCCCGGCCTTCGCCGGGGTGAGGGTGCGAGTCGCTGCGGCGTGAACTGCTTGTTCTTTATGTCAATCGGCGTCACTGCCCGGGTTTGGTGGCTTTCAAGCTACGCGCGATTGCAGGAATAGTTTTCTCAAACTCGTCATCATTGCCTTCAATAACAATCAAGAGAAGTCTGTTTAGACTTGCGGCCTGCAACGCGTAAAGATAGCCAACAGCGTCGGACGGAAGTTTTTGTCTCGTAAGTCTCATCTTGAAGCCCGCGCCTGACTCTTCAATGATCGTGGCAATATCATCGCTGAGGTCCGTAAGCTCTATCGCGTCCGCATTCGCATCGGCGGTTGCCTTGTAGGTAGATACGCTCAGGTAAACATCACCAAAGCAAAATCCCCAATTTTTATCATTGGAATAGTCATACCAGTACCCGGGGATTTCACAGGTCCAGCCGCTGCCAATCCAGCGCGAGCATAACCTCCGCCGATAACCGATCCCGCCCGGTACAGGAGCTGTCGTGTCAGGGGTTTCCGGCGAAAGGAACTTTTCCAGTTCCTGAATTTCAGTTTGTGGCAATTCAATAGAGTAATCCATAACCCGGGCTCTCCTGCAGCACTCGAGCGCCGCTTCCATGACATGCCGCTCGTAGCCATCCGCCGGAACATGCCAGGGAACCTGGTACCACATCAATTGCTTGCCGATACGAAGCCAATCTTGTGCTGAATGCTTGCGATCCCACCACGCAAACCAGTCCGAAGCCAGCTCAGTGAGCTTGGAGCCCTCGGCCTCGGAGATGTCAATAAAACTCTGGTATGGCATGAACCCGCTGGGCGTTTGCGCGTGAAACGCTAACGGC
The DNA here is from genome assembly GCA_022842165.1 of bacterium. GTDB lineage: Bacteria > Pseudomonadota > Alphaproteobacteria > Rhizobiales > Aestuariivirgaceae > Aestuariivirga. Next base: position 57,117 of record JALHQC010000021.1, on the reverse strand, counting down.
GCCGGCAGGATCGCGTCGACAGGAAGCGACATCCGCAGGCCTGTTTCGCTTTTGTCTCTGTTGTCTTGAACCCATGCTGCCAGCGCTTTCAGATAACTGGCGTGCTGCCGCTGTAGCTCCCCAAAATCTCGTGAGGCGAAATAGCCCGTCTCATCAACGTTCTCGCCATCTTCCTCAAACCTCAGGCCGTTTGACTCCAGACTGTCGATGACGTCAACGATGAATGCGTGATATCCCGGCCCACAGCTTGAGGTCTTCGATGAGAGAATGATCGAATCCTTGCTGATCTCGATATCCAACCATTCTTCACAATAGTGCGGCATGATCGACTTTGGATCGCCCGTCGGGACGACAAGAAACTCTGTGTCAAGCGTTTTGGCAATCTGCAGGACTGCGGTCTTGATGACAGCGTGCCAATCGGCTTCTCGCGAAAACCTGCCGAAAAATCCTGGTCTAGGTTTCTTGGCAATCAGCGATATCCCGACAGACATCTGTTCTACCGCGCAAACTGCTTGTACTTGATGCGCTTTGGCATGATCGAATCCTCGCCCAGCCGGCGCTTCTTGTCTTCCTCGTAGTCTTGGAAGTTGCCTTCGAACCATTCCACGTGGCTGTCGCCCTCGAAGGCCAGGATGTGGGTGGCAAGACGGTCGAGGAACATGCGGTCGTGGCTGATGATGATGGCGCAGCCGGCGAAGTTTTCCAGCGCTTCCTCGAGGGCGGCCAGCGTTTCGGTGTCGAGGTCGTTGGTGGGCTCGTCGAGAAGCAGCACGTTGGAGCCGGATTTCAGCATCTTGGCGAGATGCACGCGGTTGCGCTGGCCGCCCGAGAGCGTGCCGACTTTCTGCTGCTGGTCCGCGCCCTTGAAGTTGAAGGCGCCGGTATAGGCGCGGGAATTCATCTCGCGCTTGCCGAGGTAGAGAATGTCGTTGCCGCCCGAGATCTCCTGCCAGACGGTCTTGTCCGGATCGAGCGAGTCGCGCGACTGGTCGACGTAGCCAAGCTGCACGCTTTCGCCGATGGCGACGGTGCCGGAGTCCGGCTTTTCCTGACCCGTCAGCATACGGAACAATGTGGTCTTGCCGGCACCGTTCGGGCCGATGATGCCGACGATGCCGCCCGGCGGCAGCTTGAAGGAGAGGTCGTCAATCAGCAGCCGGTCGCCATAGGCCTTGGAGAGATTTTCGACCGTGATGACATTGCCGCCCAGCCGCTCGCCCGGCGGAATGATGATCTGCGCGGTGGTGGATTTGAGGCGGTTTTCGTTGGCGGTGATGAGCTCGTCATAGGCCTTGAAGCGCGCCTTGGATTTCGCCTGCCGCGCCTTGGGGCTGGATGAAATCCATTCCGACTCGCGCTCGATCACCTTCTGGCGCGCCGCATCCTCGCGCTGTTCCTGGGCGAAGCGCTTGGCCTTGGCCTTGAGGTAAGCGGAGTAGTTTCCTTCGTAGGGAATGCCGCGGCCACGGTCGAGCTCGAGAATCCAGCCTGTCACGTTGTCGAGGAAGTAGCGGTCGTGGGTGACGATCAGGATAGCGCCGGGATAATCGCGCAGGTGATGTTCGAGCCAGTTCACCGACTCGGCATCGAGGTGGTTCGTCGGCTCGTCGAGCAGCAGCAGGTCCGGCTTGCGCAACAGAAGCTGGGTGAGCGCGACACGGCGCTTTTCACCGCCCGAGAGATTGTCGATCGAGGCCTCCGACGGCGGGCAGCGCATGGCGTCCATCGCCTGCTCAACCTGGCTTTCGAGATCCCACAGGTTTTCGGCGTCAATCACGTCCTGCAGCTTGCCGGCCTTTTCGGCGTTCTCGTCGTTATAGTCGGCCATGAGGGCGTTGTACTGGTCGAGGATCGCCTTCTTGGCGGCCACACCCTCCATCACGTTGCCCATGACGTTCAGCGACGGGTCAAGTTCCGGCTCCTGCTGGAGGTAGCCGACCGTGGCGCCATCGGCCAGCCAGGCCTCGCCGTTCCACTCGGTGTCGATGCCGGCCATGATGCGGAGCAGCGTCGACTTGCCCGAGCCGTTGGGGCCGAGGACGCCGATCTTCGCGTCCGGGTAGAATTGCAGATGGACGTTGTCGAGGACCTTCTTGCCGCCGGCATAGGTCTTCGACAGGGCCTGCATGTGATAGATGAACTGACGCGCCATGCGAGTTGAATCCCAGTATTTTGCTGATATGGCGCGGGGTTTAGAGGGCGGGCAGACTTCTGTAAACCCCGGGGCCGTGAAAGCGATTCCAGGCCCCTACAACCGGCCGCACGCAATCGTGAAACACAATCCGGTTGCACCAACGCTGGGATGTGGGATTATCGTAGCGTTAACATGGACCGGGAGCACACCAACATGAATATCAGGCTTTTCCTATTGGCTGCGGCAGCGGCGGCAGTGACGCTGAGCGGCGCCGAGGCATCCTCCGTCTCGGAGCGCGAATACAAGCGCGGCTACAATGATTGCATCCGCGGCGACTATGACCAGAACCAGCACGGCGCCTCCTACAAGCGCGGCTGCCGGGCGGCCGAGGAATCCGGCAAGACCGAAGGCCACAAGATGCAGGACAAGGCCGACAAAAACATGATGAAGATCGCCTGCCGGGCCTCGCTGGTCGGCCGCTTCTTTCCGCACACCCGGGCGGTGAAGGTGGAAACGACCGAACACAATCCACAGGGCTGGACGCTTTATGGCCGCGCGGTTCTCGATGACGGCGGCAAGTCGGACTTTGCCTGCATCTTCAGTTCGAGCGGCCACCTGAAGCGCGTCAACGCCAGCGACCCGCAGGGCGCGCACTACGAGATGGACCACGAGGGTTATTGCCCGTCCGACATCTCGGAAGCCGAACGCTACATGTATCCGGGCTGCAACTGACCGCCTGAGGCCACAGGCGGCCGTTCTTCACCTTCAATGCGCGGCGGGAGTTTTCTTGGTTCTCCCCCGCGCCCGCCTGGCGAACATGTTCAGCGCCTCGACCAGCGCCGAGAAGCCCATGGCGGCGTAGATGTAGCCCTTGGGCACATGGAAGCCCATGCCGTCGGCGATCAGCGTCATGCCGATCATCAGGAGGAAGCCCAGCGCCAGCATGACGATGGTGGGGTTGGCCTGGATGAATTTCGCCAGCGGATCGGCGGCGACCAGCATCACGGTGACCGCCACGATGACGGCAATATACATGATGGCGATATGATCCGTCATGCCGACCGCGGTGATGATCGAATCGACCGAGAACACGAGGTCGAGCAGCAGGATCTGGACAATGGCGCCGCCGACCGTGAGGGTCGCGGTCTTGCCCAGCATGTCTTCCTTGTGATCGTCCGGATCGACCGAGTGATGGATTTCCTTGGTCGCCTTCCACACCAGGAACAGGCCGCCGGCAATGAGGATGATGTCGCGCCAGGAATAACCGTGGCCGAACAGGGTGAACAGCGGCGCGGTGAGCTGCACGATCCACGAGATCGTCGCCAGCAGAACAAGCCGCATTATGAGGGCCGCGCCGATGCCGAGGCGCCGGGCGCGCGCGCGGTCGGCCTCCGGCAGCTTGTTGGACAGGATCGAGATGAAGATCAGGTTGTCGATACCGAGCACGACTTCCATCGCCACCAGCGTGGCAAGGGCGATCCAGCCCTCGGGTGACTGGACGAAGGAGAAGTAGGTCTGCCAGAAATCCATATCAGGTCCTTGTGGAATGGCCGCGGCGGGCGTTCCGTATGCCGTAGCGGATAGCCTGCTTCAATACCGATCTTGGCGATCCGAAGCACGCTTCACAATCGCCTCCCGACGTTCTGGTTCCGCAGGCTCTCAAGCTGGCGGAGGCGCGGATGTCGTCCGCCGCATGGCCAGCCAGAAGATGAAAAGCCCCAGCGCGAAGGGGATGCCGCCGATGATGGCGACCGCCTCCCAGGTGACGTAGGTGGGACCGGGGCGCGACATGTCGGAAATGAAGAGCAGCGAGCAGCCGCCCGCGAACAGCAGCAGCAGCAGCGCCACCGCGGCAATGACGAGGCGGAGGCTGGAATGGCGCGGCTTTCCGGCCAGCGCCCGGCGGTTCTCGTGCCGTTCCAGCAGGAACCACAGCACGGTGGCGAGGCCCAGAAGGCCGACGATGGCGAAGCCGAACATCAGTTTTGTCCTTTCTCGCTGTGGCGGAACCGCTCCGCCGCCGCTTTCCGCTTCTCGCGGTCGATCCGCACGCCGTGGCGGAACAGGAACCAGCCTGCGGCAAGCGGCAGGAGCCCGAGCCCGCCGAGGAGGCTGGCGACGCTGGCGAAATCGTTCAGCGTCGACCGCCAGTCCATGATGGCGAAACCGCCCATGATCAGCGTGCAGCCGCCGCCGAAGACGAGGAGCAAGAGGCCGGCGACGATCAGCAGGATATGCATGGGACGATCATCAGAGCTTCTTGGCTGCGAGGTAGGTCAGAACGGCCTTGATGCCGATGAGGCCGATCAATACGGCGCCGAAGACATTCACTCCGGAATCCTGGAAACCAAGGCTGGCCCACACAAGCGCCAGGATGGCGATGGCGGCGACATCGATCACCACCAGGGCATGGAAAGCCCAGGCCTGCGGCTTGGCGCGCCCGAACAGCGCCACCAGCACCAGCACATTGAGCGCCGCGATGCCGCCCGGAATGGTTGCCATGGGGAGCGACTGGAACATGCCATTATAACCGCTGCCGGAGAACAGGATCAGCGCGCAGCCGCCTGCGAACAGTGCCATGAGGACGCAGAAAATGCCGAGAATGATTTTCATGTGCGTGGCTTTCTCCTTCCACCGCGCCCGCAGCGCGGGGGCAAGGTGGCGCGCGCGGCAGCGCGTGACGGATGGGGGTGATGGCCGCGGGCGAAGCTCTGACAATCCTGGTGCGGCACGGACCCCACCCGTCCGCTGCGCGGACACCCTCCCCGCTGCGCGAGGAGGGATAAAGGGGCAAAGATGATTTTCATGTGCGCGACCCTCTCCTTCCACCGCGCCTGCAGCGCGGGGGCAAGGTGGCGCGCGCGGCAGCGCGTGACGGATGGGGGTCGCGGCCGCGGGTGAAGGTCTGACAATCCCGGTGCGGCACGAACCCCACCCGTCCGCTGCGCGGACACCCTCCCCGCTGCGCGAGAAGGGATAAGGGTGCGCGGAACACCTTCATGCCATGCCCCTGCTCACCGCCATCCGCTTTCTCGCTGCCGCATCGCGGTAGAACATGTTGTAGGTTTCGAAGGGGATGATCTGGCCGTTGGGCGTCACGAAATGGATGCAACTCCGCTTCACGCGGCCGATGCAAAAATTGTGCTGGTCCATGAATTCCACAATCGCGATGCGGAAGATGTTCTCGTAGCCCATGCCTTCGGGCACCGGGATCTGCGGCAGGCAGCATAGGAGCGCATCGAGCTTTTCGGGGTTGTTGCATTCCGCCGTCGACAGCGAGAAGAAGTTCAGGATTTGGCGGTGAAGGTCGGGGTATTTCTCGAAGGTGATGGCATTGGGCAGCGCCTCGACCAGCATGTCTTTCGGGAAGAACGATGTGATCGGCGCGATCTTGTTGCCGCTGCGGAGCGCGTAGCCGATGGCGATCGATTCCGGATTGCATGGCAGCGGGATGATGTCGCTGGCACCGAAGGGCGTTCCGGCCTCGATGATTTTGCGGCGGATGTCAGAGAGCACGAAACGGTCCGTCGCCGGATTGAAGCCTTCGTTGCGGCCGGCATCCTGAATGGGCTGGAAGGTGATGCCGCGCACGCATTTCCATTGCAGCGCGAAGTTGATGATCTCGCCAAGCTCGTCATCGTTCTGGCCCTGCTTGACGACGACGACCAGCGTTGTCGAAATCGATTCTCGTTCAAGGGCTTCGAGCGCTTGCCTCCTGATCCGGGTGAGGTCCGCCCCGCGCAGGTTCCTGTGAACGGAAGCCCTTAGCGAGTCGAATTGCAGATAGACTTCAAAGCCCGGCTTGAAGCTCTTCAATTGACTCACGAATTCAGGCTCCTGCGCGATGCGGATGCCGTTGGTGTTGAGCATGATGTGGCGGATGGGCCGCCGCTTCGCCGCCGCGATGATGTCGAGTATCTGCGGGTGGATCGTCGGCTCGCCCCCGGAAATCTGCAGAAGGTCGGGTTCGCCCTCGCTTGCCACCAGCGCATCCATCATCCGCTCGATCTCGGCCAATGGCCGGTGCGCGGTCTTCTGCGTCGAGGAATCGGCAAAGCACACGGGGCATGTGAGATTGCAGGCCTCGTTCACGTCGATGAGCGCCAGGCAGGAATGCTGCTCGTGATCGGGGCATAGCCCGCAGTCATAGGGGCAGCCAAGTTCGGTGCGGGTCTGGGGCGACAGCGGCCTGTCTCCCGGCTTCAGGTAATCATGGCAGAGCTTGTAATAGGCGGCATCGGTCGAGACGAGCGTCTTCTCGACGCCATGCGTCCTGCAGCGCTTGAGGTAATAGACGTGTGTATCCTCGATGATGATCTTGGCGGGCACCAGCGCCATGCAGGTGCCGCACATCGAGGTGGTCTGGCCGTAGAAGATATAGGGCGCGATCTTGCGGATGGGCGCGTTCACGATTGGGCCTCGTTGGGTTTCAGGAGATCGGCAGTCCAGTCCGCCCCCATGATGGCGATGACGGCGCTGATGAGGCCCAGGACCGCGAAGACGCCAAGCGCCGGAACGCTGACGCCTGCAAAGCCGATGACGCCCGCCGACCACAGGCCTGCCAGCGCGGTGGCAACGCGGAGCGCCCAATGCGGATTTTCGCGGAACCCTTGCCGCGCCTGTTCAACCTTGTTGGCGAAGACGACAGTGAGCAGCCCCGAGAAAAACGGCGGGCCGGTGAAGAACAGGATGATGAGCCATTTGAGAAGCGTGAAGAAGCCGCCCGAGTCGATTTCGATCCAGCCAAGGATCACTTCCCAGAGCCACCAGATGGCAGCACCGCAGATGGCGGCGCCAATGATCTGCAGCCAGCCCAGTACGCGGCACCAGAAATCTGCGCGGGTCATGCCGTCCTCGTCCTGCCGATCATGAAGGCGGAGTAAATCACGAGTCCGGCGCAAATGAAATGGAACAGGTTGAAGGGCCCGATGACCGCGCCATAGGGCTTCAGGAACTCCCAGGCGAAGCGCTGCGTGGCATAGGTGAGCACCAGCAGATAGAAGCCGTGGCGCATGAAAAACGGGTTGCGGCGGGCAATGAGGATCAATGCGGCAGCGAGGAACGCCGCCATGGTGAAGGATTCGTAGAGCTGCACCGGATGGCGTGAAATTCCGTCGCCGAAGTCATGGCCCCAGGGGAGCGTCGTGGGCGTGCCATGGGTCTCATCTTCGAGGCCGGACAGGAAACAGCCCCAGCGCCCGACAATCACGCTGGTGGCGAAGGCCGGAACGAAGATCAGCCCGGTGGAGCCGCGGATGCCACGCACCTGCTTGAAGATTTCGATTGCCGCGATGGCGCCGGCCAGCGCGCCGACGATGCTGCGCCCGATCGCCGGATTGCCCGACAGCCAGAGGTTCAGCGTGCCCGCCCCGAAGCCGCCGATGGCAGCGCCGATGACGAGTGCAAAGGCATAGCCCGCCCCGGCATGCTCGATCTTCTGCCCGGCATCGGCCAGCCGCCAGCGGTAGACGAGGAAGGTCATGGTGAGGGCCGACGCGGCGGCGAGAAGGTCGAAGAGTGTGTGGATCAGCATGGCGGGTCAAGGAAAGCGGGGCCCCGGCCTGCGCCGGGGTGACGGAAGGTTGTGGTTGTTGCTGCGATCACTTCGGAGCTGGCGGAATGAACTCTCCCCACTTCCCGTCACCCCGGCGAAGGCCGGGGGCCCGCTTCCTGGCCGCCGTTGCCGCCCGATCCCTGTTGCGGCAAGGGCGGCTCGAGGACCTGGCTTGCATTGCACGACAGCCGCCAGGTGACGCCCGGCGGCGAGAGCTCATAGCTGACATCGGCGCTCAAGGCCGCCTTGCTCATGCGCTCGATGACGGTCGAACCGAATCCGCGATGCCCGCTGGCCTTGACCTTCGGGCCGCCGCGCTCGATCCACGCGATGTCGAATTGCGTTTCTCCGGTCGCGGCGGGGGTGAGGCTCCAGTCGATGCGGATCGTTCCGTTGGCGTTGGACAGGGCTCCGTATTTTCCGGCATTGGTCGCAAGTTCGTGCAGCACCATCGCCAGCGATTGCGCGGCGGCGGAATTGACGGCGAGCGCCGGACCGGCGATCGTGATGCGCTTGCCCAGCATATCCTTGAAATGGCCAAGCTGCGAGACAACCAGATCCTGCAGCACCACGCCTTTCCAGCTGCTGTTGACGAGAAGGTCGTGCGCGGCGGCCAACGAGGACAGCCGGTCGTAGAAATTGTCGAGGAAGTTTTCCGGATCGTGACGGGCGGTTTGCCGCGCGATGGCCTGAACCAGGCTGAGAATATTCTTCGACCGGTGCGCCACCTCGCGCATGAGAAGCTGCCGGAGCTGCTCCTGATGCTTCAGCTCCATGATGTCGTAGACCGCGCCGAGAAGCTGCGTGGGGCGGCCCTGCGCGTCGCGCCGGTAGACGGTCATGTAGTCCGCCAGCCAGATCCAGCGGCCGTTCTTGTGGCGCATGCGGTATTCGAGGCGATGCGGCGCGGAGTCTTGCGTAGCGACGAGCGTATCGATGAAGGCCGCGAGGCGCGGCCGATCCTCGGGGTGGAGGTAGTCGTCGAGAACGCTCGATCTGGCGCCCTGGAATTCCGCGACGGTGTAGCCGAGGATGGCCTCGACCTGGGGCGTCACGAAAACATTCCGGTGCTCCGCAAAGTCGTGAATGTAGAGCACGTTGGGCGCGGCATCGATGAGGCCCTGGGAGAACCGCTGGGCCTCGATCAGCGCCAGTTCGTATTCTTTTCTTTCGGAGATGTCGACGATGGCCCCGACGATGTAGACGGGCTTGCCGTCGCCGTCCCGGACCAACTCGGCCGTCTGCTCGATGTGGAGCCACGAGCCGCCGGCATGGCGGATGCGGTAGGCGAAACGGCGGCCGCCGCCCGATGCGATGAAGCCCTCGGAATAATGCTGGTAGGCCTCGAAATCATCCGGGTGAATGAGGCTCCAGAACCAGTCGTTGGTGAGCGGAACCTTGGCGGGATCGTAGCCGGTGACCCGTTCGAGGCCATGAACGCGGGCGACGCTGCCGGGCTCGAGACCCACGGTGTAGACCAGCGCGCCGCCGGCATCGAGGGCGCGGCGGAACTGCTGCTCGCGCTCGCTCAGTTCGGCGGTGCGCGCGGCGACGCGCTCCTCGAGCTGCGCATTGGCGAGTTGCAGGCTCTTGAGGGATTGCTGGTTCTGCTGCGCCAGCGCCGCGACGAACAGGGCCGAAAGCGCCGAGATGCCGATGAAGGCCTGAAGCTCGATCTTCTGCTGCATCAGTTGCGGACGGCTGGCAAGGGCCGCCGCCTCGCCGCCCGCGAACCAGGCGGTCATCAGCACCAGAACGCCCAGCGCCACGGCAGCACCGCGCAGCTGGAAGCGCACCGCGATCCACAGGAGCGGCAGCATGGTGAGATAGATCGTCGGCAGGATACGCTGGAAGCACAGCGCCGCGAGACCGCAGAGCACGATGGCGAGCATCACCGCCTCGGCGGTGCGTGACGTCATCAGCCGGGAGCGCGCCTGCCAGATCTGCACCGCGACCAGCGTCAGCGGGGTCGATACCAGCAGGCCCGTGCCGTCGCCCAGCCAGACGAGCGGCCAGGCCGTGAGGAAGTGATGCTTGCCGAGGACATGATCGGTCAGCGCGATGACGGTCGCCCCGATCACCGGCGCGACGATGGCGCCGAACACGATGAGCCGCACCACCTGGTCCGGCGTGTCGAGGCGGAAGGGCGAGGTGGCGGCGCGCCCGATCAGCCAGGCGGCGGCCAGCGCCTCCAGCGCATTGCCGCCGAAATAGACCAGCGCAATCGGCACCGGGCTGTGAAACCACAGCCAGTTGCAGGTCAACTCAGCAAGGCAGGCCGTGACGACCCACCACGGCCAGCTTCCGCGCCGGGTGAGCAGCAGCGCCGCGACGAAAACGCCCGACGGCGGCCAGAACGTGACCGAAACGCCGGGAACGATGGCAAAGCCCTGCCCCAGCCTGGCCGCCACGATATAGGCGGCGTAAAACACCAGCAGAACCCAGAGCCGGGGGCGCCCGGCGGCGATCGTGGACAACGGGGAGTCTGTCCGGCTCACCGGCTTTCCGGCAGGCCCGCCATTATCGGTGTCCGGCAGAGTCTGGTCAGACAAGACTGAATCAGGCAACGCTCTCGTTCCTGCAATGCCCCGGAGTCTAGTCACGGGTCACGCAAAGTCAACGCTGAACCAGCGTTGGGTATCGCGGCTAGTGCTGGATTTCGAGCGCGTCGCGGATGATTTTCTGCAGGTCCTCGCGGCGATAGGGCTTCATGATGATGAAGCCTTCGCGGAAGCGCGGCTCTTCCTGGTGCACCATGGCGCCCTTCGGGTAGCCCGACGTGTGGACCACTTTGAGATCGGGCCGGATGCCGCGCGCCGCCTGCGCGAGATCGAAGCCGTTGAGGCCGCCCGGCATGACGACGTCCGAGAACATCAGGTCGATGTCGGGATTTTCCTGGAGCCTGGCGAGCGCCTGAAGCCCGTCTTCGGCCTCGACCACGTCGTAGCCGAAGTCCTGCAGGAACCCGCAGGCAACCGCGCGCACGGCTTCCTGATCCTCGACCACGAGGATGCGCGGCAGGCGCGGAGCGGCGATCTCGATCTCCGGCTCGGCTGCGGTTTCAGGTTCGGCCTCCGCCACCATCTGCGGCGCGACGCCCAAGACTTCCGGAATGATCTCGCCCACTGCGAACTTGCGCGGCAGATACATTTTCACCGCCGTGCCGTGGCCCATTTCGCTGTAGACGTTGATATGCCCGCCCGACTGCTTGATGAAGCCGTAGACCATCGACAGGCCGAGGCCCGAACCCTTGCCCTGCTCCTTCGTGGTGAAGAAGGGCTGGAAGACTTTCTCGAGAAGTTCGGGCGGCATGCCGCTGCCGGTATCCGACACCGCCACCATCACATAATGGCCGGGGTTCACTTCCTGATGCTTCTCGGCATAGGCCTGGTCGAGGAACACGGGCTGCGTCTCGATCGTCAGGCGGCCGCCGCGCGGCATCGCATCGCGGGCGTTGATGGAGAGATTGAGAATGGCGGATTCGAGCTGCGAGGGATCGATGACAGCCAGCGGCTCGCCGGCCATCAGGTCGGCTTTCAGTTCGACCTGCTCGCCGATGGTGCGCGAGATCAGGGGTTCGATGCCGGAGACGAGTTCGTTGATGCGCACCTCGCGCGGCTCAAGCTCCTGCTTCCTTGCAAAAGCCAGCATCTGGCGCGTCAGGCCCGCGCCCTTGCGGGCGGCATCGATCGCCTCGTTCAGGCGCTTCGTCGAACGCTCGTCCTGAAGCTTGCCTTCGAGCAATTCGAGATTGCCGATGATGACGGTGAGGAGATTGTTGAAATCATGCGCGAGGCCGCCAGTGAGCTGGCCGATCGCTTCCATCTTCTGGGCGCGCTGGAGCGACGAGGCGGCCTTCTTCTTTTCGCTGGCATCGGTGATCTGGACGATCAATTGCTCGATCGCACCCGAGCCGCTGCGCACGATGGTGATGTTGGTGTCGCACTGGATGGTGCGGCCGCCGGGCCTGGCAAAGCGCAGTTCGAGGCGTGCGGTGTCCTTCGCGGTTTGCAGGAGGTCGCTCATCAGCATCAGGAAGCCGTTGCGGTCCTCCGCGATGATCAGCGTGTCGAGCGCGGCACTGCCGGGCTCTCTCTCGAGCAGCGACCAGAAGGCGCTGTTGCCGAGGCTGATTTCACCGGTGGGTGCTGCCAGCGCGATGCCATGAACCGCGCAATCGAATGCGCCGCGGAAGCGCTGGTCGTCAACCACGGTGACAGGGGTTTCGACATTGACCGAAACCGGCTGGTCGATGAGGCAGACCGAGCGTTCGATGCGGCCCTTATCGCCCCGGTAGGCATTCATCGACAGCAGCACCTGGCCCTGCGTGCCGTCGCGGCGGATGACGGTGACGAGTTCGGCCCGGCACGAGCCGGACTGGAAAAAGGCGGGATAGATGTCCTGGACGAGCCGCGCGCGCGATTCCGGCGTCAGGAACTCGTTGAAGGAACGTCCGATCACCTCGTCCTGGGTGTAGCCCATGGAGGCGGCCCAGTGCCGGTTCACCGATGAAATGCGGCCCTGCCCGTCCATGCAATGCAGCATGACCGGGAGATTGGACAGCAACACCTCATAGACCTTGCCGTTCTGGTCCGGAAAGAAGGGCACGAAGCCGCTGTCGTGACGGGACACGGGCTGCGGCTTTTCGATCTTCCAGGCCGGCGCGCCGGAGCCCGACCGGAGTTCATCCCAGCCGGTGAAGGGCTGATTGAGACTGGTGGCGTTGACGGGCGGATTCATGGCGGCACCTTCGGACTTTGCTTACCATCATGATTAGGTCGCCCGCGGTTAATGGACCATTGCCCATGCCTTGAAACTTGGACGTTCTCTGCTCACGTATTGTGAGGAATGAAGCTATGGCTAATGGGGCGTTAACGCCGTCAGGCGGTTTCCGGACGGCCGATGGCCTCGGCGCGGATCACCGCCTGCAGCAGGCCGTTGTCATCGACCGCATCGGGAAGATGGCTTTTCGAGACGCTCACCTGCACCGTCGCCGAAAAAGAACTCGCTCCAAGTTGAGTGATCGCGAGCAGCGCTGCATCCCGCGCCATCTGCTCGGCCGCGGCCAGTGCCGCCGCGGGAGACGTGAAGCTTGCAGCACCTGCCAGCCCGTGGACGCGGAACAACCCGCTGCCATCGCCCTCGACCGTGACCGTGACGGCCTGCGCGACGACGCCGGTGGCGGCACCAACCGCATTCGCGACGTCGAAGAACGGCGGAAACACCATCTCGCATTCGAGCCGTTTGGCCACTTCCTCATAATAGACCCGGACCGGGCCGCCGACCGCGACGACCGGCACCGTGGGCGAAAGCCTGACGCGCGCCAGCCCCAGCTGGCCGCGGCCCGAACAGGCCGCATCGACGAGTTCATGTTCGCCGAAGCTTTTGCCGAAGGCCGTGTCGAGAATGACTTTCGCCGTGCGCCGCACGGTTTCCGACCAGACATAGCGGCAGAAACCCTCGACCCGGGGCTGGTCGCCCAGCTTCATGTCGCGGAACCGCACCATGAGCTTGGCTGCGAGTTCGGCGGCAGGCCCCGGCCAATTGGCCTGCAGGCCCAGCACATGGGCGGCGTCCGACGGCGTGAAGCCGCCGGTCTGGACGAGGCCCTTGCGTTTGAGCGAGGCGAGCGCGCGCTGCGCCGCGGATGACACTGCGATCTTGCGGATGGGCCGCGGCCGCTCATCGACCATCGCCAGGATTTCGGCCTCGTGCCGGTTCACTTCGGCTGATTGCGTGGCAGCGGTGGCGCCAAAGGGTTTGAGCACGAACTTGCCGTGCATCGAGCCGCCCTCGGTATCGGCGAGATCGGCTTCGAGCATGGCGATGACTTCGGGATAGCGCGAGGCGAGCAGCGCGACGGGGGCCACGCGCTGCGGGCCGACGTCGAGCCGGCCATTGAGGCCGATGGTGATCTCGCTGTCGCCGCCAAGCCCGATGGTCTTGACGTCGATCGCCTTCACCATGGTGCGCCAGCCGCCGACTTCGGCCCCCTGCTCGGCTACCATCGGGCGGCCATTCGACAGAATGCCGAGGTCGGTGGTGGTGCCGCCCATGTCGGACATGATGAAGTCCCTGAGGCCGCAGAGCCACGACGCGCCGACGAGACTGGCGGCGGGGCCCGACAGCACGGTTTCGATGGGCCGTAGCGCCACGCGCTCGGCCAGCGCCAGCGTGCCGTCGCCCTTCACGATCATCAGCGGGCAATCGATGCGAAGCTCCGCCATCGAGCGGCGCACGGCGGAGATGAGATTGGAGACACGGCTGATGAGGCGCGCGTTCAGAACGGCGGTGAGCGCCCGGCGCGGCGCATCGAGTGCCGAGGTGAGTTCGGTCGACAGCGTCGCGGGCTTTGAGGTGAGCCTGGCGATGATGTCGCGCGCCCTTGTTTCATGCGCGGCGTTCCGCACCGCGAAGGCCGATGCGATGGCAAAGGCATCGACCGGCATGTTGCCGATGGCAACCTCGAGTGCCGCCTGATCGAGCGGTTTCGCCTCGTCGCCATTGTGATCGTGACCGCCCGCGATGATGGCGATGGGCATGCCGGGAAAGGCCTTGGCGATACCGGTGCGGTCCGCCATCGCCTGGTCGAAGCCGATGAGGATGACGCCAACGGCACTGCCATGGCCCTCGACGACGGCGTTGGTGGCGAGCGTGGTCGAGACAGAGACGAGCGAGATGTTCTCAGGGCGAAGGCCCGCAGGCAGCCGCGCGATGGCCGCCGTGATGGCGCCGGTCACGCCGATCGCCAGATCGCCCTTCGTGGTGATCGACTTCGCCGAGGCAACGACCTTGTGGCCATTGGCCTCGATCACCGCCGCGTCAGTATAGGTGCCGCCGGTGTCGACGCCGATCAGGTAGGTGGAGGTGGTCATAAGCTTATCTCGATTGGCATGACTTTGCTTGATCCCCCTCCCACTCGTGGGGAGGGGTAGGGGTGGGGGGTGGCTGGCAGTCGGACTCGCGGAACCCCCACCCCTTCCCCTCCCCACAAGGGGGAGGGAAGGCCTAGATTTGAGATGTCGCTGCTTCGGCAACGGCAATTGCCGTCATGTTGACGACACCGCGCGAGGTGACGGAGCCCGTGAGGATGTGGGCGGGCATCGCGGCGCCGAGCAGGATGGGGCCGACGGGGAGCGCCTCGCCGAACACCTTCAGGATCTGGTAGGCGATGTTGGAGGACGAGAGATCCGGCATCACCAGTACATTCGCCTCGCCCTTCAGTGTCGAGGTTGGAAGCTTGCGGTTGCGCACCGCCTCGATCAGCGCGGTGTCGGCCTGCATTTCGCCGTCGATCTCAAGCTCCGGCGCGCGCTCGTGGATGAGGGCCAGCGCCTTGCGCATCTTGGTCGAGGATGGCGTATCGAAATCGCCGAAATCGGAATGCGCGACGAGCGCCACCTTGGGCGTGATGCCGAAGCGCGACACATGCCTGGCGCACATGCAGACCGTATCGGCGATCGCCTCGGCGGTGGGATCGGCCTGGACATGCGTGTCCGACAGGAAGACGACGCCGCGCGTGGTGATCATCAGGCTCATGGCGGCGAGTTCGCGCACGCCTTCCGCCAGGCCGATGATGTCGCGGATATGGCGGAGCTTGGCGCGGTAGCGCCCTTCGAGGCCGCAGATCATCGCGTCCGCCTCGCCCCGCCGCATGGCGATCGCCGCGATGACGGTGGTGGACGTGCGCACCAGCGTGCGCGCCGCATCGGGCGTGATGCCGCGGCGGCCCGCGACATCGACATAGGTCGAGACATAGTCGCGGTAGCGCGGATCGTCCTCGGGGTTGACGATGTCGAAATCCCTGCCCGGCCGGACGGTGAGGCCATAGCGCTGCAGCCGCGTTTCGATGACGGCGGGGCGGCCGATCAGGATGGGCTTGGCGATCCCCTCCTCGATCACCACTTCGGCGGCGCGCAGCACGCGCTCGTCCTCGCCATCGGCGTAGATGACGCGCTTCGGCGATTTCTTCGCGGCGGCGAAGATCTGGCGCATGACGAAGCCCGAGCGGAACACGAAGCGCTGCAGCTTCTCGGCATAGGCTTCGAGGTCCTCGATGGGGCGGGTGGCGACACCGCTCTCCATCGCCGCCCTGGCGACGGCGGGGGCAACCCGCAGGATGAGGCGCGGATCGAAGGGCGCCGGAATGAGCGACTCCTTGCCGAAGAGGCGCGTCTCTCCGCCATAGGCGCGCGCCACCACGTCGGACGGCGTTTCGCGGGCGAGGCCAGCGATCGCGTTCACCGCCGCCTGCTTCATCGCCTCGTTGATGGTGGAGGCGCCAACGTCCAGCGCGCCACGGAAGATATAGGGAAAGCACAAGACGTTGTTGACCTGGTTCGGATAGTCCGACCGGCCGGTGCAGATCATCGCATCCGGGCGGGCGGCGACGGCCTCTTCCGGCATGATCTCAGGGTTCGGATTGGCGAGCGCCAGGATCAGCGGGCTGGGCGCCATCTGCTTCACCATGTCTGCCTTCAGCACGCCGCCCGCCGAGAGGCCGAGGAAAATGTCGGCCCCGGCGATCACGTCAGCCAGCTTCCGCGCGGAGGTCTCTTGCGCGAAGATGTCTTTCCAGCGGTCCATCAGCTTGGTCCGGCCCTTGTAGACGACGCCTTCGAGGTCGCTGACCCAGATGTTCTTCACATCCGCACCGAGGCTGACCAACTGGTTGAGGCAGGCGAGTGCGGCGGCACCGGCACCAGACGCCACGATCTTCACCTTGGAAATGTCTTTCCCCGCCAGCATCAGCGCGTTGGTGACGGCAGCGCCGACGATGACGGCGGTGCCGTGCTGGTCGTCATGGAAGACCGGAATGTTCATCCGCTCGCGAAGCTGGCGCTCGATCTCGAAGCATTCCGGCGCCTTGATGTCCTCGAGGTTGATGCCACCGAAGGTTGGCTCCAGCGCCGCCACCGTCTGCACGAAGCCGTCGACGTCATATTGCGCCACCTCGATATCGAAAACGTCGATATCGGCGAATTTCTTGAAAAGCACGGCCTTGCCCTCCATGACGGGCTTGGCCGCCAGCGGCCCGATGTTGCCGAGGCCCAGAACCGCCGTGCCGTTCGAGATGACGCCCACGAGATTGGCGCGGCTGGTGTATTTCGAGACAAGCGAGGGATCGGCGTGGATCGCTTCCGACACGGCGGCAACGCCCGGCGAATAGGCCAATGCCATGTCCCGCTGGTTGCCGAGCGGCTTCGTGGCGCGAATCTCCAGTTTCCCGGGCTTCGGCTCGGCGTGATAGACGAGCGAGCCGGACTTCAGGTCGCTGGATATGGGCGATGACATGCTGGTTCCTCCCGGGTCTTTTGTGAGACCGCGTTTCGCCCCCATTTGCAACAGTTGGATGCCACTGGCAATTGCGCATTGATTGCCGGGCCACAGGGGTTAGAATGGACGGGCCATGCTCACGCCGCTGAAAACCGAGGTTCTGAAGGTCGACGACCTTGCCCACGAGGCAAGGCGCTTCCGCACCATTTTATGGTCGTTCGAGAAGAACATCGAGCTGCTGTTCAAGGGCACGGGGCTGGCCGCCGAAGTCGACCATGCGGCGCTGGCCGAGGCGTTCTCGCGCTGGCGGCAGGCCTTCGACGAGACCAAGCATCTGGCCGACATCGACCGCCGCGACTTCGTGATCTATGCCGCCGGCATGATGCTGAAGGAACTGCTCGCCGCGCGGCCGATCACCGCGATCGTGCCGAGCGACCTGGGCCTTCCCGCCCTTCCCGACACGCTCGACCACCGGTTGAAGCGCTGGCCGGAAGGCTATGCCTATACGAGTTTCTGCCTGTCGGTGGCGGCTGCCGTTCTGAACGAGATGGGCGACGTGGAGCCCGCGGAATCGGGCGTTGCGGACGATCCGCTGTTCTGGGACTCGTTCCGCGAAAACGTCGCCGAGGTTCCGGCCAACGCCATCGCCTTCTTCGACATGGTGGTGGGGTTGAAGCCCAACTGGTCGGCACCCGACGTGCCGTGGATGCGCCGTACCTTCATGGACCGCAAGCAGTCGATCGCCGAAGAGAAAACCGCGACGCTCGGTTGAGGCCGGGCGCTACCCGATGCAAATGCTTGATATCGCCTGTCCCATGGGCAAAGATCAGGCGCGAACGGGCTTGGGAGGGCCGGAACAATGGGCGCAACCCGTATTCTGATCGTCGATGACCACCCGCTGTTTCGCGAGGCCCTGAAACAGGCCATTGCCGGCGGGGTTCCCAATGCCTCCGTGTCGCAGACGGGTTCCCTCGATGCCGCGCGCGCCCTCCTCGACAAGGACGATAACTACGACCTCGTGCTGCTCGACTTGCGCATGCCGGGCGTCCAGGGCCTCTCGGGCCTCATCTACATGCGCGCGCAGTATCCCAACATTCCCGTCGTCATCATCACCGCGGCGGATGACCAGGGCCTCGTCCAGAAGGCGCTGAACCTCAATGCCTCGGGCTTCATCCCGAAGACGTCGGGCATCGAGACGATCGTCGAGGCGGTGAACGCCGTGCTGAAGGGCGAGATCTGGGTGCCGGGTGGCTATGACCAGCTGACGGCGGGCGACAAGGAACTGGACGACATCGCCAGGCGCATCGCCACGCTGACCGCGCAACAGATCCGTGTGCTGATGATGCTGAAGGAAGGCCTGCTCAACAAGCAGATCGCCTATGAGCTGAACGTCTCCGAGGCAACGATCAAGGCGCACGTCTCGGCCATCCTGCAGAAGCTCAACGTCTCGAGCCGCACGCAGGCAGTGATCGCCGCTGGCCGCATCGACGGGATTGCGACGGCGGAGTAACAACCCTCTTCAACTATTGTCATCCCCGGATTTATTCCGGGGACCCATTTGTCCGCACGTTCGATAGTAGCTGTGTTGCAAAATGGGTCGCCGGAATAAATCCGGCGATGACAGTCGGGCGGGTGAACCCTACTCCGCCGCTTCCGCCCGGATCGCGACGTGCGACATCACCGCCCGGAGTGCCGCGGGCTTCACCGGCTTCCGCAGCAAGTGCACATCATGCGCCACCGCCATGTCGGCAACCGCTGGCGTGCGGTCGGCGGTGATGAGGACGGCAGGGATCGGCCTTCGCGCCCTTGTCCGCAGCGCGCGAATGACCGAGATGCCGTCCTCGTTGTTGAGGTGATAGTCGGCGAGGATCATGTCGATCCTGCCGTCGGTGTGTTTCAGGGCCGCCAGCGCCTCGGCCTTGCCGGACGCCTTGTGCACGGTGTTGCCCCAGCCGGTGAGCAGCAGTTCCATGCCCTCGAGGATCGTCTTCTCGTTGTCGATCACCAGCACGCTGAAGGTGCCGGCGAGTGCGGGCGGCTGGATCTTCCGCTGCTTCGGCACGCTGGCCGCCTGCTTGACCGAGGCAATCGGAATGTCGATCGCGAACATCGAGCCCTTGCCCGGCCGCGACCTGACGATGACGGCGCTATCCAGCACCTTCGCCATGCGCTCGACGATCGACAGGCCGAGGCCCAGGCCCGTGGTGCCGTCGCCGTCGCTCTGCAGGCGCTGGAATTCCTGGAAGATCACATCGAGCTTCGAGTCCGGAATGCCGGGGCCGGTGTCGTGCACCTCGATCCTCAGCATGTTGCCGCGCCGCCGGCAGCCCATCAGCACGCGGCCTTCCTTCGTGTATTTGATGGCGTTGGAAACGAGGTTCTGCAGCACGCGGCGCAAAAGCTTGCGGTCCGACAGCAGCGTGACCCGGCAGGGCATGACCTTGAACTTCAGCCCGCGCTTTCCCGCGGCGGGGGCAAATTCCAGCGCCAGGGCGTGGAGAATGTCATCGATCCTGAAGGGCGCCACTTCCGCCTTCATGGCGCCTGCATCGAGCCGCGAGATGTCGAGCAAGGCGGAGAGGATTTCCTCCACCGCCTCGAGCGAGGAATCGACGTTGCGGACAAGCTCGCCATCCTTCGAGCGCTTCATCCGCTCGACCAGCGAGGATGTGAACAGCCGCGCCGCGTTGAGGGGCTGCAGGATATCGTGGCTGGCCGCCGCGATGAAGCGCGTCTTCGACAGGTTGGCGGCATCGGCTTCGGCCTTGGCTTCGGCGAGCTGCCCGTTGAGGCGCGTGAGTTCCGCCGTCCGCTCGACGACGCGGCGTTCGAGCGACTCGTTCGAGCGCTGCAGGGCCTCCGCCGCGAGGACGCTTTCGGTGGCGTCGATGATGGTGATGACGACGCCGCCATCGGGCATCGGGCTCGACCGGATTTCGAACACCTGGCCCGTGTCGATGCGCTTCTCGCGGAACACCTCATGCGTGACGGCAAGGCGCTGCACCCGGTCATCGAGGGCCGGCTTGCCGCTTTCGGTGCGGGCGAGGAAGGCGCTGACGATTTCCGTCATCGGCGTGCCGACGCGGTTCAGGTCGCTGCCGAGGCCGAAGAACTCCTGGAGCGTATTGTTCCAGCAAATGAGCGTCATTCCCGGCTCGAACACCGCGAGGCCCTGGTCGACGTTGTCGATGGCCGATTGCAGCAGGTCGCGGTTGTGCTGGATGGCGGCGGAAGCATCGTCCAGCAGCTTCATGGCGCCGCGCGCATGCGTCGAATGCCGCTCCAGCATCAGCGCGATGACGAGACGGGCGGAGGCAACGCCCACCGCGCTGGCCAAAAGATGCTCGGCAAAACGGATGAGCCGCACATCGGCTTCGGCGCCCCGCGTGGCGGTGGTGCCGCTCTGGGCGCGGAAGCCCTCGAAGGCGGCCCGCGCACGCTCTTCCCCGATATAGCGGGCGACGGTTTCCTCGAGACGCCCGGCGGTGACGGCCGTGCGCCACAGCTTGAAACCCGTGCCGGTGCCGGACTGGATGTCACGCGTGACGAAGCTTGTGGCCTGCACCCGCTCGATGGGGGTTGGCGCCCGCATGAGCGAGCCCGCGACATAGGCCGTCACATTGGCAAGCAGGCTCCAGATGACGCCATGGGTGAGCGGGCTGAACTCCATGGCGAAGAGCTGGCGCGGCCGCAGCAGGCCGACGCCGAGGGGCCCGTTCTCGAGGAAGGATCGGCTCATCCACCCGGCATCGGCGAAGGTGGGCAGCAGCAGCGTGTAGACCCAGACGAGGAAGCCCGCGGTGATGCCCCACATGGCGCCGCGCGCCGTGGCCCGCCGCCACACCAGGCCGCCGAAAAAAGCGGGCGCGAACTGCGCGACGGCCGCGAACGACAGGAGCCCCACCTGCGCCAGTGCCGCGGAGGCGCCAATCATCCGGTAATAGGCGTAGGCCATGACCAGGACGAGCACGATGGCCCAGCGCCGGATGAGGATGAGGGTTTCGCCCATGTCCTTGTGGAGGGCCGAACGCTCGCCCCGGCGCCTGAGGAGAACGGGAACCACAAGATTGTTGCAGACCATGATCGACAGCGCGATGCACTCGACGATGACCATCGCCGTCGAGGCAGATAGTCCGCCGAGGAAAGCGACCAGCGCGAAGACCTGGTTTCCGGCACTGACGGGGAGCGCCAGCACGAAGCTGTCGCCATCAGTGCCGGGCGGCAGCAGGATGAGGCCGGCAATGGCAATCGGGATGACGAAGATGTTGATGGCAATGAGATAGGCCGGGAACATCCAGGCGGCGCGGCGGATTTCGCCGCGGCTGGCATTTTCGACCGCCGCCACATGGAATTGCCGCGGCAGGAGCACGATGGCGAAGGCTGCTAGCAGCGTCATGGTCAGCCATTGCCCGCCATCGAGATCGCGCGAGAACATCTCCGAGACGCCGGGCGCCGCCTTGGCCGCCTCGAGGAAGGGGCCGAAGCCGCCCATCATGCCGAAGACCACGAAGGCCCCGACGGCGATGAAGGCCACCAGCTTGACGAGCGATTCGACGGCGATCGCCAGGATCATGCCGTCCTGGTGCTCGGTCGTGTCGATGTGGCGGGTGCCGAAGAGAATGGCGAAGATGCCCATAGTGACGGCGACGGCGATCGACAGCCCGTCGAGCCCGGTCGACGGCCTGAGGATGTCGCGCGACCAGCCGGGTTCGGCGATCAGCACCTGCAGCGAGGTTGCAACCGCTTTCAACTGGATCGAGATATAGGGCACGATCCCGATGACGGCGATGACGGCGACGAGCGCGCCCAGCGCCTCGCTCTTGCCGTAGCGCGCGGAGAGGAAATCGGCGATCGAGGCGATGTTGTGCCGCTTGGTGATGTCGGCGATCGATTGCAGCAGCCGCCAGCCCAGCGCGAAGACGAGAATCGGCCCGAGATAGATCGGCAGGAAGTCGAGGCCGTTGCGGGACGCGATGCCGACGCTGCCGAAATAGGTCCAGGACGTGCAGTAGACCGCGATCGACAGCGCATAGATGGCCGGCCGCCCGGAGCGGACGTTCCACTGCCTGGCCATATGGTCGCCATAGGTCGCCACCGCGAACAGCGCGCCGAGATAGAGCAGGCCGGCGGCCAGTATTGTCCATTCCCCGATCACAGGCGCCATGATCGGCGCGAAAACCGCTGGAATCAAGCGGCTTCCGGTCTTCCCACCCCACCAAAGAAGCGGTGGCTGGCCCGCCCGAGATTGATCCATGTCAATGCTGGACGGCCCGCCCCCACGCATTCGTTGCGATGAACGTTATCTTGAAAGGGGGTCTCTCATGGGGGCTAGTGTAGATGTGGCGAAAGGATCTCCGATGGGATCCGGCTCGCTCGTGCAGATGGGGCTTTGGGTCCTGCTTGCAATAATTGCCATCACGATGGGCGCGAAGGCGGAAGATGCGCCATTCGCCGTCCACATGTTCATTTTCGCGGGCGCCGCGATCCTCGCCCTGATCTTCAAGGCGCGGAGCTTCGGCAAGCCCGCGGCCGAGACCACCGGTTATCTCGACGGCGTGGTGCGCTGGGGCGCCATCATCACGGTGTTCTGGGGCGTCGTCGGCTTCCTGGTCGGCCTGGTGATCGCCCTCCAGCTCGCCTACCCCGATCTTCTCACCAACATCGAATGGCTGAACTTCGGCAGGCTGCGCCCGCTGCACACCTCGGCCGTGGTCTTCGCCTTTGGCGGCAACGCGCTGATCTGCACCTCGTTCTACGTCGTCCAGCGGACGAACCGCACGAGGCTGGCGCTGGGGAACCTCGCCTGGTTCGTGTTCTGGGGCTACCAGCTGTTCATCGTGCTGGCCGCCACGGGCTACCTGATGGGCGTGACCGAGGGACGCGAATATGCCGAGCCTGAATGGCACGTCGACCTCTGGCTGACCGTCGTGTGGGTTGCCTACTTCCTCGTGTTCTTCGGCACGCTGCTGCAGCGGAAGGAACCCCACATCTACGTGGCGAACTGGTTCTACCTGTCCTTCATCGTGACGATCGCGATGCTGCACATCGTCAACAACCTGTCGATTCCCGTCTCGTTCTTCGGTTCGAAGAGCTACTCGGTGTTCTCAGGCGTGCAGGACGCGCTGACGCAATGGTGGTACGGCCATAACGCGGTGGGCTTCTTCCTCACCGCCGGCTTCCTCGGCATGATGTACTACTTCATTCCAAAGCGCGCCGACCGTCCGGTCTATTCCTACCGTCTGTCGATCGTGCACTTCTGGTCGCTGATCTTCCTCTATATCTGGGCGGGTCCGC
Source organism: bacterium (assembly GCA_022842165.1). Lineage (GTDB taxonomy): Bacteria > Pseudomonadota > Alphaproteobacteria > Rhizobiales > Aestuariivirgaceae > Aestuariivirga. Next base: position 33,859 of record JALHQC010000021.1, on the reverse strand, counting down.
ATCACCTCCATTACACGGCCCTTCCCGACTGGGCGCAGACGCTGGGCATGGTGTTCTCGATCATGCTGTGGATGCCCTCATGGGGCGGCATGATCAACGGCCTGATGACGCTGTCGGGCGCCTGGGACAAGCTCCGCACCGACCCCGTGCTGCGCATGATGGTGATCTCGGTCGCCTTCTACGGCATGTCGACCTTCGAAGGCCCGATGATGTCGATCAAGGCCGTCAACTCGCTGTCCCACTATACCGACTGGACCATCGGCCACGTGCATTCAGGTGCGCTCGGCTGGGTCGGCATGATCTCGATGGGCTGCATGTACCACCTGATCCCGCGCCTGTGGGGCCAGAAGGAAGTCTATTCGCTCCGCCTCGTCAGCTGGCATGTCTGGCTCTCGACCCTCGGCATCGTGGTCTACGCGTCTGCGATGTGGGTGTCGGGCATCATGCAGGGCCTGATGTGGCGCGAGTACGATGACCAGGGCTTCCTCGTCTACTCCTTCGCGGAGACGGTGGCGGCGATGCATCCCTACTACGTCATCCGCGCCTTCGGCGGTGCCCTCTTCCTCGTGGGCGCGCTGATCATGGTCTACAACCTCTACCGCACAGTGTGGGGCAGAAGCCCCGTGACGCAGAACGTCGGCGTCATCTCTGCCGCGGCATAAGTAAAAGGACACGGGTGCCATGAAGCACGAATTACTCGAAAAGAATGCCACGCTGCTGCTGATCTTCAGCTTCCTCGTGGTGACCATCGGCGGCCTCGTCCAGATCGCTCCGCTGTTCTATCTCCAGAACACGATCGAGAAGGTCGAGGGCATGCGGCCCTACACGCCGCTGGAACTCGCCGGACGCAACGTCTACGTCCGCGAAGGCTGCTACACCTGCCACAGCCAGATGATCCGTCCGTTCCGCGACGAGGTCGAACGCTACGGCCATTACAGCCTCGCCGCCGAGAGCCAGTACGATCATCCCTTCCAGTGGGGATCGAAGCGCACGGGGCCTGATCTCGCCCGCGTCGGCAACCGCTATTCCGACGACTGGCACCGCGAGCACTTGGCCAATCCGCGGAACGTGGTGCCGGAATCGGTGATGCCGGGCTACGCCTATCTCTATGACAACGACGTCAAGCTCGAAGGCTTCGGCCGCCACCTGAAAGTCAATGCCATGGTGGGCGTTCCCTACTCGAACGAGATGATCGAAAACGCCGAGGCCGACATGAAGGCCCAGGCCACGGGCGAAAACACCGATGGGTTCATGGAGCGCTATCCCAAGGCCCAGGCGCGCGACTTCGACGGCAATCCGGCGCGCGTCACCGAGATGGACGCCATGGTCGCCTATCTCCAGATGCTGGGCACGCTGGTCGACTTCTCGACCTTCAAGACCGAACTGGAGCCGCGCTGATCATGGAAACCTACACCCTGATGCGGCACTTCGCGGACAGCTGGGGCCTTGTCGCCATGTTCGCCTTCTTTGTCGCAACTGCCGTCTTCGTCTTCCGCCCCGGTTCCAAGAGGCACTACGACGAGGCCGCGCGCATTCCCCTCAAGAACGGTTCCGAGGACTGATCCGATGGCAAAAGACATTCAAAAGGACGAAATCACCGGCACCGACACGACGGGCCATGAGTGGGACGGCATCAAGGAGCTGAACACGCCGCTCCCCAAGTGGTGGCTCTATACGCTCTACGGCACGGTCATCTGGGGGCTTGCCTATACGGTCGCCTATCCGGCCTGGCCGATGCTCACCAGCGCGACGCCGGGCCTCTTGGGCTACACTTCGCGCGGCGAACTCGCCGAAAGCGTGAACCAGGCCAAGGAAGGCCAGAAGGCGCAGCTCGAGAAGATTTCTGCGGCGAGCCTCGAGGACATTCTGAAAGACCCGGAGATGCTGGCCTTCGCGCGGGCGGGTGGCGCGGCAGCCTTCAAGGTGAACTGCGTGCAGTGCCATGGCGCGGGTGCGGCCGGTTCGGCGGGCTACCCCAATCTCAACGACGACGACTGGCTGTGGGGCGGCACGGCGGACCATATCTATACGACACTGCAGCATGGCATCCGCTACACGGTTTCTGCCGACACCCGCGATTCGCAGATGCCGGCCTTCGGCGCCGACGGCATCCTGAAGCCCGAGGAAATCGCAGACGTGTCGCATTACGTGCTGACGCTGGCAGGTGAACAGGCCGATGCCGCGAAGGCGGAAGCCGGCAAGCAGCCCTTCATCGACAATTGCGCGGCCTGCCACGGCGAGGACGGCAAGGGCAATGCCGACATGGGCGCACCCAACCTGACCGACAAGATCTGGCTTTATGGCGGATCGGTCGAGCAGGTGGCTCAACAGGTGACGAAGCCCCGCCATGGCGTGATGCCCGGCTGGTCGACACGCCTCGACGATACGACGATCAAGCAGCTGGCGGTCTACGTCCACTCGCTGGGCGGCGGACAGGCGGCAGTGCCGGCGACGCAGTGACAAGAAGCCCCTCCCCCTTGTGGGGAGGGGTTGGGGTGGGGGTAACAGAAGCGCAGCGACTCGCGGCCCCCCACCCTCGGTCCCTCCCCACAAGGGGGAGGGAAGAAAAGACAGGGAACGATGGTTCAGATTATCAATACGGTCGATGCCAATGGCGTCGACAGGCACGATGCGGAAGCGGTCAACAAGGCGGAGAACCGCTCGCTCTATGCATCGCGCGTCAAGATTCATCCCAAGGCGGCGGCGGGCACCTTCCGCCGGCTGAAGTGGGCGCTCGTCTTCGTGCTGCTCGGCATCTACTATATCGCCCCCTGGCTGCGCTGGGACAGGCCCGGTACGGCACCCGACCAGGCGATCCTCATCGATCTCGCCAATCGCCGCTTCTATTTCTTCTTCATCGAGATCTGGCCGCAGGAATTCTACTACGTGGCGGGCCTCCTCATCATGGCGGGCGTCGGGCTGTTCCTGGTCACCTCGCTCTTCGGCCGCGCCTGGTGCGGCTATGCCTGCCCGCAGACGGTATGGACCGACCTCTACATCTGGGTCGAAAGCAAGATCGAGGGCGACCGCAATGCGCGGATCAAGCTCGACAAGTCGCCGCCGAGCCTCTCGAAGTTCACGAAGCGGGCTACGAAGATGGCGATCTGGCTGGCGATCGCCATCGCCACCGGCGGCTTCTGGGTGTTCTATTTCGCGGACGCGCCCACCCTGTTCATGGAACTGGTGACGGGCGAGGCCGCATCGGTCGCTTATTTCACCATCGCCATCCTCACCGCCACGACGTTTACCTTCGCGGGCTTCATGCGCGAACAGGTGTGCACCTACATGTGCCCGTGGCCGCGCATCCAGGGTGCGATGCTGGATGAGGAGTCCCTCATCGTCACCTACAATGCCTGGCGCGGCGAGCCGCGCATGGCGGGCCGCAAGAAGGCGGAAGCGCAAGGGCTCAAGGTCGGCGACTGCGTCGATTGCAACGCCTGTGTGGCGGTGTGCCCGATGGGGATCGACATCCGCGACGGCAACCAGCTCGAATGCATCAACTGCGCGCTGTGCATTGACGCCTGCGATGCGGTGATGGAGAAGGTGGGAAAGCCCAAGGGCCTCATCAACTACACCACCTCGACACTTTACGCGGCGAACGTCGCCGGCAAGAACGAGCATTGGGACTGGAAGCATCTGCTTCGCCCGCGCACCGCGATCTATTCCGTGATGTGGGCCGCCGTCGGCGTCGGCATGCTGGTGACGCTGGTCAACCGTTCACAGCTCGACGTCAACATCGTGCCCGACCGCAACCCGATCTTCGTGACCCTGTCGGATGGCTCGATCCGCAACGGCTACACCGTGAAGATCCTGAACAAGAAGCAGGAGCAGCGGAATTTCCGGCTGAGCATCGAGGATCTGCCCGGCGCCACGATGGAAATGGTCGGCGAGCAATCGTCTCCCCGCAGCACGATCGAGATTGCCGTCGACCCCGACAAGCTGCGCGCCGTGAAGATCTATGTTGCCACCCAGGACCAGAAAGTCATCACGGAAGACAAGACCGACTTCACCTTCAAGATCGAAGAACTGAACCTCTCGGGCGCGGCGGAGACGGCGGTCGAACAAACCGTCTTCCACGCGCCCGGCGAATAGGATGATAGCAATGTCCATGGCAGAAACACCAAAGCCCATTACTGGCAAGCATGTGCTGGTGTCCCTCATCGCATTTTTCGGTGTCATCATCGCCGTCAACTTCACGATGGCCTATCTCGCCAACTCCACCTGGTCGGGGTTGATCGTCAAGAACGGCTATGTGGCGAGCCAGAGCTTCGACAAGGATCTGGCGCGCGCCAAGGCCCAGGACGCGATGGGCTGGAAGGTGGAGATGAGCCAGACCCCGGACCGCGTGCGCTTCACCTTCACCGACAAGGCGGCCAACAAGATCGAGGGCCTGCAGGTTACCGGCCAGCTCGAACGCCCCGCGACCGCAAGGGACGATCAGGCCGTGACCTTCAGCACCATCGGCGCCGGCGTCTATTCCGCGCCTGTGAAGCTCGCGCCCGGCGTCTGGGAAATCGAGATCGAGGCCAGGGGCAAGGACGCGCTGGTCTACCGCAAGATCTTCCGCTTCATGGTGCAGGGGTGAGGCAGGTGATCTTCAGCCGCTCAGCATCGTCTTCTCCCGCAGCGCGGGAGAAGAAGGGACCCGTTGCAAGGCAACGGGGAGATGAGGGGAAGAGAACTTCGGTGTACGATATCGCTCATACTTCCCCTCACCTACCCCAACTGTGTTGGGGCCCCTTCCTCTCCCGCTTTGCGGGAGAGGACGTAAAGGCAGCATAGGAATTTATCCATGACGATGCCCTGCTGCACCATTGATGGTGAATTCTTCCAGCCCTTCAAGCTTGAAGGTGCCGATGCCGAGCGCTGGATCTCGGACGCGGGTGCTGGCCAGAAGCGGATCGAGTTTCTGGTGCCGCAGGCCAACCGCCCGGCGGTGATGCAGGAGATCGAAACCGGGCTCATGGCGCTCGATGGCGTCAAGTCCGCGCGGGTCAACCTGACGGGCCGCCGCGTGGCGGCGACCTATGATGCCGGCAGGATCGAGCCGCAGGCGCTGATCGACCGGCTGGGCGAGATGGGCTACATGGCGCGGCCCTTCGACCCGCGCGAAACCGGACTCACCCGCGATGACCGCGAGGGCGCAAGACTGCTGAAAGCGCTGGCCGTTTCGGGCTTTGCCGCCAGCAACGTGATGCTGCTGTCGGTCTCGGTATGGTCGGGCGCCGAAGATGCAACGCGCGACCTGTTCCACTGGCTTTCCGCCATGATTGCGCTGCCTGCCGTCGCCTACGCGGGGCGGCCCTTCTTCTATTCGGCGGTGAACGCCCTGCGTCTCGGCCGCGTCAACATGGACGTGCCGATTTCGCTCGGTGTGCTGCTCGCCTCCTTCATGAGCCTGTTCGAGACGATTCACAGCCGCGAGCACGCCTATTTCGATGCCTCCGTCACGCTGCTGTTCTTCCTGCTGGCGGGCCGCTACCTCGATCACCTGATGCGGGCCCGCGCGCGATCGGCGATTGCGCAGCTCGTGTCGCTGTCGTCCGACGGCGCGACGCTCATCGAGGCCGATGGTTCCCGCCGCTATGTGGCGGCGCGCGACCTGAAGACCGGCATGACCGTGGCCGTGGCCGCCGGCGACCGCCTCCCCGCCGACGGCATCGTGACCGTGGGCATCAGCGACATGGATCGTTCACTGCTGACCGGCGAGACCGCGCCCGAAACCGTGCGCTGCGGGGACAAGGTGCATGCCGGCGAACTGAACATGACCGCACCGCTCACCATTGAAGTGACGGCTGCCGGCAACGACACGTTCCTGAGCGAACTGGTGCGGCTGATGTCGACCGCCGAGCAAGGCCAGTCGCGCTATATCCGTATCGCCGACCGGCTGGCGCGGTTCTATTCGCCCGCCGTCCATACGCTTGCGGCGGGAACGCTCGCCGGATGGCTTCTGCTGGGCAATGGCTGGCATGACTCGCTGATGGCGGCGATTGCCGTTCTGATCATCACCTGCCCCTGCGCGCTGGGGCTTGCCGTTCCCGCCGTTCAGGTGGTGGCGAGCGGTCGGCTGTTCCGTTCCGGCGTGATGATCAAGGATGGCGCGGCGCTGGAAAAGCTCTCCGCCGTCGATACCGTGATCTTCGACAAGACCGGCACGCTCACGAGAGGCGAACCGAGCCTTGTATCTCCGCTGATGGTTTCGACCGATACGCTGGCGCTGGCGGCGGGGCTTGCGCAATCGAGCAGGCATCCGCTTTCGGTGGCATTGGTGCGCGAGGTGAACCGCCGCGGGCTGAAGCCCTTTACCGTTTCGGACATCGCCGAGCAGCCGGGCCTTGGCCTTTCCGGCACCTTCAACGGTGAACAGCTGCGGCTGGGCAGCCGGGCGTGGTGCGGCGTCGAGGAGACGTCCGAAGACAAGGGGCTGCTGGAATTTGCCTTCCGCCGGGGAACGCGGCCGCCAGTCCTGTTCCACTTCGAAGACGCGTTGCGGAGCAATGCCGAAGGAACGATCCGCGATCTCAAGGCCATGGGCATGGATATCCATCTCCTCTCGGGAGACCGCGAGGCGGCCGTGCACCGCGTGGCCGATCGGCTCGACATCGATACCGCCGTGTCACGCGCCTCGCCGCAGGCGAAGCTTGCCTATGTCGATGCCCTCACCAAGACCGGGCGCAAGGTGCTGATGGTGGGCGATGGCATCAACGATGCGGCCGCGCTCGCCGCGGGCTTCACCTCCATGGCGCCGGCGACCGCCTCCGACATCGGCCGCACGGCGGCTGAAACCGTCTTCATGACGGAATCGGCTGATGCCGTGGTGGCCGCCATCCGCACCGGCCGCCGCAGCCAGAAGATCGCCAAGGAGAATTTCGGGCTCGCCGTCGGCTATAATGTGCTGGCCGTGCCGCTCGCCATGGCGGGCCTCGTCTCGCCGCTGGTTGCGGCCATTGCAATGTCAACGTCCTCGATTATCGTCATCGCCAATGCGCTGCGCGTCGGGCTGGGCAGGACTGGAAGCGCCGCTGCCGCCAGCCAGCACTCCGGGCAGCAGGCCGAGGCCCATCGCATGAGGAACGCCGCATGAACGTCTTGCTGTATCTCATCCCCATCGCGCTGTTTCTGGGAGGCCTCGGCCTCGTCGGCTTCATCTGGTCGCTGCGTTCCGGGCAGTATGACGACCTCGAAGGCGCCGCCTGGCGCATCCTTCAGGACGACGACAAACCGCGTCCGTGATTCTTTTTTGGACGTCCTGAACCTTCACCAAATTGCCTTAATGGCGGAAGAACACTTGTGGCCTGCCCGTTGACAACAGGGCGGCGGCGGACCGAAGCTCGGCTCCACCGCATAACAATATGCCACCGGAGGATTCCCCATGACGGCACACCGCAACCCTGTTCGTGCGTGGATGGGGGCTCCTCTCCAGTTGCTGTGGCTGGTCATGGCAGGTCTGGCGCTTCTCGCGCAGGGCTCGGCCGCCGAGGCCGCCAAGACTTTCCCGGTCGACCAGTTCAGCTACTACATCAGCGACTACGACGCCGAGCTTGGGCGCCTGTCCAAGACCGTGACCCGCACAGAAGCCGAACTGCTGGCCGACATCCAGGCGGCGGAAACGGCGGGTAATGCGCGGCTTGCCGCCGCCTCGATCGAACAGCTGCTGACCCGGCGGCCGACCGATGCTGCCCTGTGGCTGAAGCTTGCGCAGCAGCTTCGCGTTTCGACCGCGATCAATGATTCCGACGGCTATCAGCTGCCCGCCAAGATGATTGGCGCGGGTCTTCGCGCCTATACGCTGGCCTCCGCGTCGCAGGATGAAGCGGCATCCCTCGTCATCGTGGCGGAAGGCTTTGCCCGGCGCGAAAACTGGCGCCCGGCACTGCTTGCCTACAAGGAAAGCCTGAAGCTTGCCGAGGTGGCCAACGTCCGCACCGCCTATGAGACGATGCGGATCGACCATGGTTTCCGCGTGGCCGACTACAAGGTGGATGTCGATTCGACGCCACCCCGCGCCTGCTTCGAGATGACCGAACCCGTGTCGCGCACGGTGACCGATTTCACCTCCTATTTCACCCAGGAGCCGGGGCCCGTTGCCGCCGTCACCGCCGAGAGCATGCGGCTCTGCGTCGAGGGCCTGAAGCATGGCGAACGCTACAAGATTACCGCGAGGAAGGGCCTGCCCGCCGCCGTCGACGATACGATGGCCAAGGACTTCTCGTTCGAGTTCTATGTGAAGGACCGCAACCCCGCCGTGCGCTTCGTGGGCAAAAGCTTCGTGCTGCCGCGCACCGGCCAGAACGGCATTCCGCTGATCTCGGTGAACAGCAAGGAAGCCAGCCTGTCGCTCTACCGGATCGGCGACCGCAACCTGATCAACAGCGTGATGGGCTCGGACTTCCGCGCACAGATTTCGGGCTACGCGGCAGGCGATATCGCCAACCAGAGCGGCAAGCTCGTGTGGCAGGGAACGCTCGAAACCCCCGCGCCCACCAATGAGGACATCACCACCGCTTTCCCGGTGGATGAGGCGCTGGGCAAGCTCGAGCCCGGACTCTATGTGATGACGGCGAAGCCCGCCGCGATCGAACTGGAAAGCTACAATGCCGTTGCCACGCAATGGTTCGTGGTGTCGGACCTGGGCTTGTCCACCATGAAGGGGAAGGACGGGCTGCACGTCTCGCTGCGCTCGATTGCGACTGCGGCACCCGTTGCCGATGCCGAGGTTCGGCTGGTGGCGCGTAACAACGAAGTGCTCGCCACCACGCGCTCGGGCGCTGATGGCAGCGCCACGTTCGAGGCGGGCCTCTTGAAGGGCGAAGGCGGCGATGCGCCGGCGCTTGTCGTGGCGCAATCGGCCGAGAGCGACTACAGCTTCATCGACCTGCTGCAGCCCGCCTTCGACCTGACCGACCGCGGCGTCGATGGCAGGGCGCCGTCCGGCGCCGTCGATGCCTTCGTCTATGCCGAGCGCGGCGTCTACCGCCGTGGCGAAACCGTGCACGCAACCGTGCTGCTGCGCGACGAGAAGGCCATGGCGATGGCGGGCCTCCCCGTGACGCTGGTGGTGCAGCGCCCGGATGGCGTCGAATATCTCTCGGCGACGCTGGACGACAAGGGCGCGGGCGGCCATTCGCACAGCTTCCCCATCAACGCGGTGGCGCAGGGCGGAACCTGGCGCATCCTGGCCAAGACCGATCCCAATGGCGACGTGGTCGGCGAAACATCGTTCCTCGTCGAGGACTATATCCCCGACCGCATCGAGTTCGACCTGACCTCCAAGACGGCCAGCATCAGCACCGGGGACGGTGCCGCCCTGACGGTTGACGGGCGCTATCTGTTCGGCGCCCCGGCAGCGGGCCTCGACCTCGAGGCGAACCTGACGATCACGCCCGACACCGCGCCCTTCAAGGAGTGGAAGGACTATCAGTTCGGCCTGATGGACGAGCGCCCGGACGTGGTGCAGCAGACGCTGACCGAACTGCCGCAGACCGACATCAACGGCCGCGCCGAACTGGCGCTGCGCCTTCCGAACCTGCCCGTCACCACCAGGCAGCTGAAGGCCGATGTCGCTGTCCGCATGCGTGAGCCCGGTGGCCGCGCGGTCGAGAAGTCCGTGAGCCTGCCCATCGAGGCGACGCAGGCCATGATCGGCATCAAGGCGGATTTCGAGAATGGCGCCGCACCCGAAGGCCAGGCGGCGGGCTTCAAGCTGATCGGGGTCGGACCTGACGGCAAGCTGGTTGCCGTGAAAGGCGCCACCTGGACGCTGAAGCGCCTGACGCGCGACTGGCAATGGTTCAACACCGACGGCTACTGGCGCTGGGAAGGCGTTACCCGCGTGTCGAAGATTTCGAACGGCGTCATCGACATTGCCGGCGGCGCGCCGACCGATTTCGCCCAGACGCTGTCGTGGGGCGAATACCGCCTCGAGATCGGCGCGGCGGGCGTGACGCCGGCCTCGATCGATTTCTCGTCGGGCTATTATTACGGCGATACCTCGAAGTCCGACACACCCGACACGCTGAAGGTAGCGCTCGACAAGACCGACGTGAAATCGGGTGACACGGTCAACGTCAAGATCGAGGCGCGCTATGCCGGCAAGGCCACCGTGCAGGTCGTCGGCGACAAGGTGCTGGCAACCCAGATGGTCGATGTGGCGGAAGGCGGCATCACCCTGCCCTTCACGGTCGGTCCCGACTGGGGCCCCGGCGCCTATGTGCTGGCAACGCTCTACAAGCCCATGGATGTGGTGGCGAAACGCATGCCGTCGCGCGCCATGGGTGTGGCGTGGTTCGGCATCGACCGCGAGGCGCGCACCATCAGCGTCAGGCTCTCGACGCCCGAGATGATGAAGCCGCGGCAGAAGCTGGTGATCCCCGTGAAGCTCGACAATGTGGCGGCGGGCGAAGAGGCTTTCGTGACGGTTGCGGCCGTCGACGTCGGCATTCTCAACCTGACGCGCTACAATCCGCCGGCCCCCGAAAACCACTACTTCGACCAGAAGCGGCTGACGGCGGAACTGCGCGACATCTATGGCGTGCTGATCGACGGCATGCAGGGCGAGCGCGGCAAGATCCGTTCCGGCGGCGATGGCGGCGCGGCCTTTACAGCACCTCCGCCCGCGCAGAAGCCACTGAGCCATTATTCCGGCATCGTGAAGGTGGCGGCGGATGGCACGGCAACGGTCGAGTTCGAGATCCCTGCCTTCAACGGCACGGTGCGCGTGATGGCTGTGGCCTGGACGAAGGACAAGGTGGGCCACGCCTCGAGCGATGTGATCGTGCGCGACCCGATCGTCGTCTCCGGCACGCTGCCGCGCTTCATGAGCGTCGGCGATGCTTCGCGGCTGCGCTTCGACATCGTCAATGCCGAAGCGCCGGCGGGCGATTATACGCTGGGCGTGTCGATCGACGGTCCGGTGGATGCTGCCGATGCCACGCACATCCAGAAGGTGACGATCGGCTCTGCCGGTTCGCGTGCCACCGTCATCGTGCCGGTAACGGCGACGGGCTTTGGCACCGCCAGCATCATCGCCACGCTGAAAGGCCCGGGCGATATCCTGCTCGACCAGGAATTCGCGCTTGGCGTTCTTCCCGGCAACCCGATGGTGACCAGGCGCACGACCATGCCGCTCGTTGCCAAGGGCGGGGCGTTGACGCTGACGAAGGACCTGATGGCCGAAATGGTGCCGGGCACCGGATCGGTGGCGCTGTCGGTCAGTCCGCTGCCGGAACTCGATGTGGCGGGACTGGTGCGCGATCTCGACCGCTATCCCTATGGCTGCTCCGAACAGACGGTGAGCCGCGCGCTGCCGCTCCTCTACCTCAGCGACTTGGGTGTGAGCGAGAAGGACATCGATGGCGAGTTGAAGGCCCGCATGCAGCAGGCAGTCGAGCGGCTCGTCAACCGTCAATCTGGTTCGGGGTCCTTCGGGTTGTGGTCGTCCTATGGCGATGACTCGAGCCTGTGGCTCTCGGCCTTCGTCACCGACTTCCTGCTCCGTGCCCGCGAGAAGGGCTTCGAGGTGCCGGAAGACACGCTGGTGAGCGGCATCGACTATATCCGCAACATGGTGGGCAATTCCCCCGACATCGAAGCGGGCGGCGGACAGGACATGGCCTATGCGCTCTATGTTCTGGCACGCGCTGGCCGTGCCCCGGTGGGCGATCTCAAGTATCTCACCGACACGAAGCTGAACGACTTCGGCTCGCCCCTGGCGCGCGCCCAGGTCGCCGCCGCACTCGCCATGCTGGGCGATACCGATCGCGCCAATCTGGCCTTTGCCGCTGCAACCGCGAAGCTCGTCGAGGACGTCGAGACCACCAGCCGTTCGTGGCGCGCCGACTATGGCTCCGTGCTGCGCGATGCCTCCGCAATCCTCGCGCTGGCAACGGATGCCAAGGCCAAATCGGAAGTGATCCGCACGGCGATGAGCGCCATCGAGGTGGAGCGCGCCCGCACGCGCTACACGTCCACGCAGGAAATGTCGTGGATGGTGCTGGCCGCCCGCGCCATCAATGATCAGGCGAAGGCGATCCGCATCGACGTCAACGGCGAGGAGCATGCCGGAAGCCTCAACCGCGTGTTCCGCGACGGTGCACTTGAGAAGGAATTCCGCGTCACCAACCCGGGCGCCCAGGCGCTGCGGGCGGTGGTCGCGGTCTCCGGCTCGCCGCTGGTGGCCGAACCCGCCAGCAGCAATGGGCTGACGGTCGAGCGGAAGTACTATACGCCGGCGGGCGAGGAAGTGGACATCGCCACGGTGAAGCAGAACACCAGGCTTGTCGCCGTGCTGAACGTGATGCGCGGCGATGGCGGTTCCGAGAACGGCACGTTCCTGCTGGTCGACACCCTGCCCGCAGGCTTCGAGATCGAGAACCCGGTGCTGGTGTCTTCAGGTGCCGTCAACAATATCCCGTGGCTCACCGACACGACCTATCCGGGCTACACCGAGTTCCGCGACGACCGTTTCGTGGCGAGCTTCACCAACTCGACCGCGAAACTCGCCTACATGATCCGCGCCGTGGCGCCGGGCACCTATGCGCACCCCGGCGCCTTCGTCGAGGACATGTACCGCCCCGAGATCAATGCAAGGATGGCGACGGGCTCGGTCATCGTCGAGGCGCCGTGAGGAAGAGTGAACCCAATCGATTTGAGTCCCCCTCCCCCTTGTGGGGAGGGGCTAGGGGTGGGGGTCGCTCCAGCCCATCGATTGTGTTCTCTAAACGGACACTGACACACCACCCGACCCCCACCCCTGCCCCTCCCCACAAGGGGGAGGGAAATTTTGCGTCAAGGCTCCGCGAGGAGAGATAGGGAATGCTTTTGCGTTTCTATGGCGTACTTCTTGCCGCCATCCTTGTCATCAACGCCATCGGCTTCACCGCAACCGAAACGCTCCGTCGGCTGGGTCCGGTGCCGCTGGGCGAGACGATCACCTATTCGACGCTCGTCGTCGACAGGGACGGCAAGCTGCTGCGGCCCTTCATCACGAAGGACGGCTACTGGCGGCTTCCCGTTGCGGCCGATGACGTGGACCAGCGCTTCATCCGTATGCTGATAGCCTATGAGGACAAGCGCTTCTTCGAGCATGGCGGTGTAGATGCGCTGGCCCTGCTCCGCGCCGGCTGGCAGGCGGTGACGAGCGGCCGCGTCATCTCCGGCGGCTCGACGCTGACGATGCAGGTGGCACGGCTGCTGGAACCGCGCCCGGAACGGCGCCTTGCCGACAAGCTCGCCGAGATGATCCGTGCACTGCAGATCGAGCAGCGGCTGACCAAGCAGCAAATTCTTGATCTCTATCTGAGGCTGGCGCCCTATGGCGGCAACATCGAGGGCACGCGCGCCGCCTCGCTTGCCTATTTCGGCAAGGAGCCGCGCAGGCTTTCGACAGCGGAGGCCGCATTGCTGGTGGCGCTGCCGCAAGCGCCGGAAACCCGGAGGCCGGACCGCCGCCCGGAGGCCGCGGAACGCGCGCGGAACCGCGTGATCGCACGGCTGACGAAGGACGGCATAATCAATGCCGACCAGGCGGAAGCAGCCGCTGCCGAGGATGCGCCGAAGGGCCGCCTCGCCTTCCCCATGCTGGCAGCCCACGTGGCGGAGCGCTTCGCGAAGACTGCGCCTGATGGCACGGTCGAGAAGCTTTCGGTGTCGCGCGATCTGCAGGCGTCGCTCGAAACACTGGCGCGGGACCGTGCCGTGTCGATCGGTTCCGGCGTTGCCGCTGCAATTCTGGTCGTCGACAATGAGACGGGCGAAGTGCGCGCCCATGTCGGCGGCACCGGCTTCTTCGATACGATCCGCGCGGGCCAGATGGATCTGGCTTCTGCACTCCGCTCGCCGGGTTCGACATTGAAGCCGCTGATCTACGGCCTCGGCTTCGAGGATGGCGTCGTTCATCCCGAAACGCTGATCGACGACCGCGCTATCCGCTATGGTGCCTATGCGCCTGAGAATTTCGACGACACCTTCCACGGCACGGTGACGGTGCGGACCGCCCTGCAGCAATCGTTGAACGTGCCGGCCTTGCAGGTTCTGAACGCGGTGGGTCCGGACCGGTTGATGGCTCGTATCGTCAATGCCGGGGTAAGGCTGGTGCTGCCGAAGAACGCAGGCCCCGGCCTCGCCGTGGGCCTGGGCGGCGCTGGCGTGCGGCTGACCGATCTTGCAACACTTTACGTGGCCATGGCGCGCGGCGGCGATTCGATCCCGCTCGTCTGGCGCGGGGAGGACCGCAGGACCGCGCCGAAGCTGCGCCGGCTGATGGAGCCCAATGCCGCCTGGATGGTGGGCGATGTGCTGAAAGGCGCTCCCGTTCCCGACAACGTGCTGGGCGGCCAGATCGCCTTCAAGACCGGAACATCATATGGCTACCGCGATGCCTGGGCCGTGGGCTTCGATGGCGCAACGACTGTTGCCGTATGGGTGGGGCGGCCCGATGGCGCGGCGGTATCGGGCATCACCGGCCGCACGGCAGCGGCGCCGATCCTGTTCGAAGCCTTCCAGCGCATGGGCAAGTCGCGCAAGCCCCTGGCCCCGGCACCGGCCGGTATCATCCTTGCACGGACGAATGAACTGCCCGCCGCACTGCAGCGCTTCCGCCCGGATTCGCTGCCTGAAGTCGCGAGCGTCACCAAGGGCGACGGCCCGCCGTCGATTGCCTTCCCGCCCGATGGCGCGCGGATCGATCTCAGCGGCGATGCCGCGCTGACCGCCTTGAGCCTCAAGGTCTATGGCGGAACCCCACCCTTCACCTGGCTGGTGGACGGTATTCCGGTGACATCGCAGGAGTTTCGCCGCGACGCCTTCTGGGAAGAACCCGGCAAGGGCTTCGCGAGGCTTTCGGTGATCGATGCGAAAGGCCAGACGGCCACCGCCCGCATCCGCGTGGATTGAGCGGGTTTGACCGTTCCCGGCGGCAGCGTATAGTTGCGCGGCCTTGCAATCACTTATTTCAGGACTTTTGATGACCGCCGATACGCCGTGGACCACCCGCCCCTATCACCGCAACTGGCTGATGGCGAAGGCGGATGCGCTGTTCGACATGTACCAGTCCAGCGCCGTGAACCCGAAGGGCGGATTCTTCGATCTTGATGCGGGCGGCAAGCCCACTGGCAATCTCCGCCAGATCCACGCCACCGCGCGCATGGTGCATTGCTTCGCCATTGGCCACAAGCTGGGCCGTCCGGGGTCGGACGCGATCGTCGACCACGGCATGAAATATTTGTGGGACGGCCACCGCGACCCGAAGCATGGCGGCTATTGCTGGTCGCTTGATGACAATGGTTACAAGGATGATTCAAAGCAAGCCTATGGCCACGCCTTCGTGCTGCTCGCGGCATCGGATGCGAAACTGCTGGGCCACCCGCTGGCCGACAGGATGCTGGCTGACATTACGGAAGTGCTGGAGCAGCGCTTCTGGGAAGAAAAGCATGGTGCTGTTTCGGAGGAATATGCCCGCGACTGGTCGAAGATCAGCGACTATCGCGGGCAAAACTCCAACATGCATTTGACCGAAGCCTTGATGGCCGCCTTCGAGGCAACTGGCGACAAGATGTATCTGACCAAGGCGGAGCGGATCGCCAGCCTGATCATCGGGAGGCATGCGGCATCGCTCGACCATGTGGTCGCCGAGCATTTCGATTCATCCTGGAATATCGACAAGGGCTACAAGGGCTCCGACATGTTCCGCCCCGCCGGCACGACGCCGGGGCATTGGCTCGAATGGTCGAGGCTTGTTGTTCAGCTCTGGGTGCTCGGCGGCAAGCAACATGCGTGGTTGCTTCAAGCCGGCAGGAAACTGTTCCGCAGCGCCGTGACGCGCGGCTGGGACAAGGACAAGGGCGGCTTCTTCTACACGCTGGACTTCGACAACAAGCCCGCGCTGACCCAGAAGATCTGGTGGCCGGCGACAGAGGCGATCGGTGCCGCCGCCTTCATCGCCGCGCATGACCCGGATCCCTTCTACGAGGAATGGTATCGGAAAGTCTGGGGCTTCTCGGCCAACCACTTCATCGACCCGGCGAATGGCGGCTGGTTCCCTGAACTTGGCGCGGACCTGAAGCCCGTCGACCTGTTCTTCACGGGGAAGCCCGACATCTATCATGCGCTGCAAGCCTGCCTCATCCCGCTGTTCCCGGCGACGGGGAGCCTGATGACGGCGATCGGCGAGGTTTAAGCGAGAGCCTCGCCCAGCAGGCGCTGCAGGCGTTCGACCATCGGAACTTGTGCCGCGGCTTCCAATCCGCGTGCCGACATTTTCTTCGCGGTCTTGGCGAGGATGTTCTTCACCTTGTCATCGTCGTGTTTGGCGATGAAGGGTGGCGCCTCGAATTCGAGGAAGACGAGGCAGATGACGTCTTCGAGCGTCTGCGCATCGGCATCCTGCTTCAGGCGCTCCTTCCTCAGGAGCGATGCGGTGCGCCCGATTTCGTCTTCGGAATAGCCGCATTGCGCCATGATCTCGCCGGCCCGGCGGGCATGGAGCTTCTGCAGTTCCTTCCGCCATGTGAGATAGGGGATGCGGCCTTCAGGATAGCTCGCGCGGGGGATCGTCCAGCGCTCGATATGCTGGGCGCGCGCCGCGATCTTCAGGGGTTCGGGCGATTGGGGGGCGAAGCGGTCGAGCACCGCGCTCATTCGCTGGCCATAGGTCACCGCCTGGCCAGCCGGATCGGCGGCATTGGCCGCGTCGATCAGCGCAAAAGCCCTGTTCAGCCTGTCACTCATGACCCGAGGATGCCAGATTGCAGGGGAACTCCGCAACCACGCCGCTTTTGGCACCGGCTGATTTGCGCCAGATCAATGTTTGCGCGCTCCCCCGGCCCCACAAGGGCTGTGCGACCGGGTGTTTCCTGCTTCCTTCGGACATTGGCCCGCGCGAGATGCCGTAATGGAAGGACGCGGCGAAATCGCGCAATGAGATGCCGGGGAAGTTTGACTATACCTGCAACGACATCAACTTGAAGCCGAACCGGCGGCATCGGCGGCGCCAAGAGGACCACATGAACTACGAAGCATTCTTCAAGTCGGAACTGGACGTCCTTCGCCACGAAGGCCGCTACCGGGTGTTTGCCGATCTTGAACGCAAGGCGGGCGCCTTCCCGCACGCCACGCAGCATGCCGAGGGCGGCAGCCGCGACATCACCGTGTGGTGTTCCAACGACTATCTGGGCATGGGCCAGAACCCCAAGGTGATCGCCGCGATGCACGAGGCGCTCGACCGCTGCGGCGCGGGCGCTGGCGGCACGCGCAATATTTCCGGCACCAACCACTATCACGTCGAACTCGAACGCGAGCTGGCCGATCTCCATGGCAAGGAGGGAGCACTTCTCTTCACCTCCGGCTATGTCTCGAACTGGGCGGCACTCGGCACACTGGCGAGCTGCATTCCGGACTGCATCGTGTTCTCGGATGCGGGAAACCACGCCTCGATGATCGAAGGCATCCGCCATTCCCGCGCCGAACGCCACATCTTCAAGCACAATGACGTGGCTGATCTCGAACGCCTGCTGAAGGCGGCTGACCCGTCTCGTCCCAAGCTCATCGCCTTCGAGTCGGTCTATTCGATGGATGGCGACATCGGCCCCATCAGGGACATCTGCGACGTGGCCGACAAGTATGGCGCCATGACCTATCTCGACGAGGTTCATGCCGTCGGCATGTATGGGCCAAGGGGCGGCGGCATCGCCGAACGCGAAGGCCTGATGGACCGCGTGACCGTGATCGAGGGCACGCTGGGCAAGGCCTTCGGCGTGGTCGGCGGCTATATCACGGGTTCTGCGGCGCTGTGCGATTTCGTGCGGAGCTTCGCGTCGGGCTTCATCTTCACGACAGCACTTCCCCCCGCCGTGGCGGCAGGTGCAGCAGCCTCGATCCGCCACCTCAAGGCCAGCGAGATCGAACGCCTGCGCCACCGGGACCGCGTGGCAAAGCTTCGCCGCAAACTCGATGCCGCCGGCGTTCCTTACGTGAAGAACGACAGCCACATCGTTCCGGTGATGGTGGGCGATGCCAGGAAGTGCAAGTGGATCAGCGATATCCTGCTGGAAAGCTATGGCATCTACATCCAGCCCATCAATTACCCGACCGTGCCGCGCGGCACCGAGCGGCTGCGCATCACGCCGACGCCGCTGCACAGCGAGGCTGACATCGACCGCCTCGTGTCCGCCCTGTCCGAACTCTGGTCGCAATGTGCGCTGAGCCGTGCGGTAGCCTGATTTTGGGCTTTTGATTGATCCCGGCGGCGCTGTTCCCGTAGTGATTGGCAACACAACGAGGACGGCCCCGATGACCTACTGGATTATTCTCTGGATTGCGGCGGCAATCCTGTTTCTCGCCATCGACATGCTGTGGCTCCTGTGGCTGGGGCGCGGCTTCTACGTCAGCGAGATCGGAACGCTGCTGCGCGAGACGCCGAACTTCGGTGCCGCCGGGGCCTTCTATCTCCTCTATGTCACCGGCCTGATGATCATGGTGATCTGGCCGGCGCACCAGGCACAATCCGTCTCGCAGGCGCTGATCTATGGCGCGGTCCTCGGCCTCATGGCCTATGGCACCTATGACCTCACCAACCTTGCCGTCGCCAAGGGCTTCACGGCGAAAATCGCGGCGATCGACATGGCCTGGGGCACACTGCTGACGGCATCGGTCTCCGCCGTCACAGTCTGGATCGGCACGTTCTTCCGGGCGGCCTGACGCGACTATTTGCTCAGGGCATCGAAGACGCCATCCCAGTTTGGCGGCGGCGGGCTTGCCCTGAACGCGGCACCGCGCTTGCCATACATGTCGTAGAGGCCTTCGATGTGGAAGGCCGGCGCGTGTTCGAGGCACTCCCCGATCGCGAGGTCGAGTTCGTTCCACTGCATCGACCGGTAGGCGGAGAGCAGCCGGTCATGCGCTGTGACGAGGGCTGTGAAGGTTTGAGAGCCGAGCACGCTATCATCTCCCAGCACGGTGAAGATTTCCTCGGGCTCCGCCTTGCCGATGACCCGGATGCGGTCGAGCGGCAGGAGCGCGAACCGCCCCTTCAGCAATTCCGCCGTGTGTTCCCCGACGATGAGCTTCACGCCGTAGCCCTTGGTCTGGCCTTCGAGGCGCGAGGCGAGGTTCACGCAGTCGCCCAGCACGGTGTAGTCGAAGCGCAGGTCGGAGCCCATGTTGCCGACGACGCATTGCCCGGTGTTGATGCCGATGCCGACTTTGAGCGGCTTGACCGGCAGGCCGTCAGGCCCGGTTTCGCCCTCGCGCTCGGCATTGAGCTTGTCGAGGGCGGACAGCATGTCGAAGGCGGCGCGGCAGGCGTTGCCAGCGTGATCTTCATCGGGCAGTGGCGCATTCCAGAAGGCCATGATGTTGTCGCCCATGTATTTGTCGATCGTGCCGCGCTGCTGGACGACCGCTGCCGATAACGGCGTGAGCAGGCGGTTGATCAGTGCCGTCAGGCCTTGCGGATTGTCCTTGTAGGTCTCCGAAATGGCAGTGAAGCCGCGCACATCCGAAAACATGATCGACATGCTGCGGGTTTCGCCGCCCAGCACAAGGCGTTCGGGATTTTCGGCAAGCTGGTTGACGAGCTCGGGCGAGAGATATTGCCCGAACGCGGCCCTGATCTGGCGGCGCTGCACTTCTTCATTGAGATAGCCCGCGACGATCATCGCGGCGGTGACGGCGAGCGTTCCGAGCAGCGGAAAGGCGAAGTCGAGGATGATGCCGCTGTTCGTGAACAGCCACCACGACCCGCCTGCGATGCCCGCCGCGGCGGCGGCGCCCGCGACCAGCGTCCACCGCGCGCCGAGCCGCGGCAGCAGCGCGATCATCAGGAGGCCCAGCACGATCGTCAGCAGCACCTCGGCGCCGACTGCCCAGCTTGGCCGCTGCAAAAGCTGGTTGCCGAGCATCGCCGAGACCAGCTGCGCATGAAGCTCGACCCCCGGCATAGAAGGATCGACGGGCGTGGCCTTGAGGTCGAAGAGACCGGTGGCCGACGAGCCGATGAGCACAAGCTTTCCGGCAAAGCCGCCGGCGGCGGACTTTCCCTCGAGCACATCGGCGGCGGAGATGAAGATGCCGGGATCGTGCGGCCTGAAATGCAGCCAGGCCTTGGCGGCCGTGTCGGTCGGGAATTCAGCACCGGCAAGCACCAGGGAATTGACGCCGGCGTTTCCGGTGCGCATCAGGATGGTCGTCTGCCCGGTGGCAGCGCGCAGCAGTTCGAGAGACAGGCTGGGCATGATGCCGTCCTCGGCCATCACCACGAGGGGAAGCCGCCGGATGACGCCGTCGATGTCCGGCCGGATGCTGACCATGCCGAGGCCTGCCGCGGCTTTTTCCAGCTCCGGAATATTGCGGATGATGCCGGGATAGCCGTCGAGGAAGGGTTGCGGTTCCGGCCCCGAAACGGCGAAGGCGTGGCGCTGCTCGATGGCGGCATGCCACTGCGGGTTCTTCTTGTGGAATCCCGACTGCCCGAGCACCACGCGCGATGCCGCGAAGGCTTCCGCAAGCTTCTGGTCGTTCGACGGCAGCGCCTTGAGCCGTTCGGCAACGGCCGGATCGTCAGTCTCCAGAAGCTTGGCCAGTTCGCCCGGCGACATGCGGTCGTATTCCGGAAACAGCACGTCGATGCCGATCGCTACCGCGCCATCGGCGGTGATCCGGGCGATGAGGTCGGCGATGCGGGTTCTGGGCCATGGCCACTGGCCGATCCTGTCGAGGCTCGACTCGTCGATATCGACGATGAGGATTTGGCTTGGCTGGTCCTTCGATGTCACGCCGGCCTGGTAGAGATCGAAGGTCTTGAGGCGGAACAGTTCGAAGGCGGGCGGATCGGCGACGCGGAGCCCGATGATGGCGAGAAGCACCGTGAGCGCCACGGTCTTGCCGATGTTGAGGCGCTTCAGAAGACTGCCCCGGCGCGCTGTCATCGAGAATGGCTCCGTCCAGAGTCAAGGCCCACGCGCGAAGGCGCCGGCGGAGGTCCGCCGCGGGCAATCTGGCATGCCCCCGGACCAAAGACAAATCCCCGCGAAACCTGCATTTGCACCGGGCCTGCCAGCCTGCCGGCCGATGCGCCCGGCGCCCCGGAGCGCCAGCGACTATAAGTTGCGCAAGCCACGCGAAAGGGCATATATTGAACACTGGAACGCTGGGGATATGAGCAATGGCCTTGCATCTTGTCGACGACGGCGACACGTCGGTTAAGGGCGCGGTGGCATTCCCGCCGGTCGCCATCACCCAGGATCTGCTTGAAACGGCAAGCTACGAAAGATCCGGCCCGGACCTGATCCTCGTCACCGAGGATGGCGAGCGGGTGACCGTGAAGGATTATTTTTCCACTTCTGCCCCGCCCGACCTGCATGCCGCAAATGGCGCCTACCTGTCGGGCGCCACCGTCTCGCTGCTCGCTGGGCCCGGCCCCGTTCAGGTGGCGCAGGCGGGCGTTTCCGATGCGCCCGGCGGCGCGCCGCGGATCGGCATCGTCGAGCGGCTGGTTGGCAGCGCCACGGTGCAGCATATCGATGGCAGCCAGGCACAACTGAAGGACGGCGACCCCGTCTTCCAGGGCGACGTGGTGAAAGTCAGCCTCGATGGCAAGCTTGGCCTGAGCTTCCTCGACAAGTCGGTGTTCTCGCTCAGCGGCGGCGGCACCATGACGCTGAACGAGCTGATCTACAATCCGGACAGTTCCTCGAACAAGATGGTGTTCGGACTGGTCAACGGCTCGCTCAGTTTCGTCACCGGCGCGGTTGCGCCATCGGGTGGTGTGACGGTCGAGACGCCGGTGGCGGTGATGGCGATCCGCGGCACCATTCCGATTGCCTTCGATGCCGGCGGCGGCAGGTATCTAATCCTGTCGGACCAGGGCACGTTCCAGGTGATCCCGAAGCTGCCGGGCAGCGAGGTTCTGACCATCGATGATTCGGGCCGCGCCATCTATTTCCCGAATGGCCTTGCCGGCGCGCCGACCATCATCGACCTTGCCGGCAGCGGCTTCGAGGACGAGATCGCCGAACTGATCGCCCAGCTCAATGCCGCGCGCCAGGACTTCCTGCAGCGCCGCGCCGATGGCACCGGTTCGCCCGATTTTGCCGATTTCGAAACCTTCGCCTGGATCGAGGGCGAGGCGATCCTGCTGCAGATTTCCGAACTGCTTTCGCCGCTGCTGCTGGAAACCGAGGTAGCACAGGCCGATATCGAACTCGATTTCATCACCGCCGATACGACGGAGGCCGGCGGACAGGAAGGTGCGGGCAATTCTCCGCCGGTCATCGTCGAGGCCGATCCCGAAGGCGCCGCCATCGAGGATGGAACGCTGACCGCGACCGGCAACATCGCCTTCACCGACGACAATGACGACGGCTACACCGTGCTCGCCGCGGCGACGGAGCCCGGCTACATCGGCGCTTTCACCGCGACGGTCTTGGGCACGGTGGTGACCTGGAATTTCGCGGTGAGCAATGCGGAACTGCAGTTTCTCGCAGAAGGCCAGCAGCTCACGCAGACTTACACCGTCACCATCGACGACGGCCAGGGCGGCACGGTTGCCGAAACCGTGACGATCACCATCACCGGCACCAATGACGCGCCGGTCATATCCTCGGGCCCGCAGAGCGGCGCGATCGCGGAAGACGGGACCGTTTCCGCCGGGGGCTCCATCGCCTTCGGCGACGTCGACCTGACGGACACCCATACGGTGTCGTCCGCACCGGCGGCCTCCGGCTATCTCGGCACATTCTCGGCGGTGCTGAGCGGCAGCAACGTGGCCTGGACATTCGTTGCCGACAATGCCGCCCTGCAGTTCCTTTCCGCGGGCGATACGCTCACTCAGGTTTACACCGTGGCGATCAGCGACGGCAACGGCGGCATCGCCGAACAGGACGTGACCATCACCATCACCGGCAGCAACGATGCGCCGCTGATCACGTCGGCGGCGCAGACCGGCGCGGTGACGGAGGACGGCATCCTTTCCACCGGCGGCAGCATTGCTTTCACCGATCCCGATCTCGGCGATTCGCCATCGGTCACCTCCGCGCCCGCCGCGCCTGGCAGCTTCTTCGCCTTTTCGGCATTGCCCGCCGCGCCGGGCTATCTCGGCACCTTCACGGCAACCGTGTCCGGCAGCCTGATCCTGTGGCAATTCAACGTCGACAACGCCGACCTGCAGTTCCTCGCTGCGGGGGAAGTGCTGACCCAGGTCTATACCGTCACCATCGACGACGGCAACGGCGGCACGGCGACCCAGAATGTGACCATCACCATCACCGGCACGAATGATGCGCCGGTGATCACCTCCGGCGCGCAAAATGGCGGCATCGTGGAGGATGGCATCGTTTCCGCCGCCGGCACCATCACCTTCAGCGACGACAGCGTTGAGGGGACGCCATCGGCAAGCGTGACGCCCGCCACCACCGGATATCTCGGCACCTTCGCGGCCGTGCTTTCCGGCAGCCAGGTGGACTGGACCTTCGACGTCGACAATGCGGCGCTGCAATTCCTGGCGCAAGGCGAGGTGCTGACTCAGACCTATACCGTCGCCATCAGCGATGGCGAGGGCGCAACAGCGACGCAGGATGTGACCATCACCATCACCGGCACCAATGATGCGCCGGTCATCACCACGGAGGCGGACAGCGGCGCGGTCGCCGAGGATGGCACCGTCGCGGCCGCGGGGTCGATCGGTTTCAGCGATATCGACCTGACGGACACCCATTCCGCGGCATTCTCGCCGGCGGCCACGGGCTATCTCGGGACATTCGCCGTGGCCGTCTCCGGCGGCCAGGTCGACTGGACCTTCAATGTCGACAATGCCGCCTTGCAGTTCCTCGCCGAATACGAAGTGCTGACCCAGACCTACACCGTCACTGTCGACGACGGCAACGGTGGCACCGATACGCAGGACGTGACCATCACCATCACCGGCACCAACGATGTGCCGGAGATCACCTCGGAAGCGCAGAGCGGCGACATCAAGGAAGACGGCGCCGTCACCGCCGGAGGCACCATCGAGTTCGACGATCCCGACCTCGCGGACGTTCACAGCGTGACCGTCGAGCCTGCCGATGACAGTTACTTCGGCAGCTTCGACGCAACGCTGTCCGGCGGCGAGGTGACCTGGACTTTCACCGTGAGCAATGCCGAACTGCAATACCTCGCGGAAGGCCAGACGCTTACGCAGATCTACAGCGTGACCGTCGCCGACGGTCATGGCGGCACCGACTCGCAGGATGTGACCATCACGATCGAGGGCACGAACGACGTGCCGGTGATCGGCGGCGTGACCTCCGGCACAGTGAGCGAGGATGACGTCCTGACCTCATACGGGCAGCTGAGCATTATCGATGCCGATGCCGGCCAGTCGCAATTCCAGCCGCAGCCGAACTTCGTCAGCCTCTTCGGCACCTTTACGGTCGATGCCGACGGCAACTGGACCTATGCCCTCGACAACACCGATACGGAAGTACAGGCCCTCGAAAACGGGGAGACGCTGAACGACAGCTTCACCGTGCTCTCGGCCGATGGCAGCAAGAGCCAGGTGATCGAGATCATCATCAACGGCCTGTCCGAGGCGCCGGACCTGCCGCCGCCCTACAATGAGGACGGCGATCCCAACGACTTCAACGATCTTGGCTATGTTGCCCTCTACGAACCCGAAGTCACCTATGAAGGCGGTTACGAGAACGGCGAAACCTGGAACGGCACCGACGGCAACGACACGATTTCAGCGAGCCCGGCGGGCGACACCGTTTACGGCCATGGCGGGGAAGACCTGATCGCCGGCAATGGCGGCAACGACGCGGATATCGAAGAGGAGTTCGATAGCTACGCCTACGGACTCTATGGGCAGTATGGCAATGACACCATCACCGGCGGCGCCGGCAAGGACCACCTCTATGGCGGCTCCGGCGACGACGTGCTGTACGGCGGCACCAACCCCCATAGCCCGTTGGGCGCAACGGATCAGGATACGATCTACGGCGGTTCGGGCTCCGACACGCTATATGGCCAGGATGGCGATGACGATCTGATCGGCGGATATGGCGCCGACACGCTTTACGGCGGAAGCGGCAAGGACGATTTCATCTATCTCGACAGCCGCGACACGGGCGATACGATCGAGGACTTCGTCGTCGGCGAGGATCTGGTCGACCTCAACGCTTTGCTCGGCGGAAATCTGATGCTGGGCGGCCAGACCACGGTCGTTTCCGCCAACAGCTTCAACTGGTATCAGGACGGGGCCAATACCGTCGTCACGGTGGATGTGTCGGGCGATGCGATCGTCGACCTCGCCATCACGCTGAAGGGCGTCGATGCCGACACCGTGACCGAAAATTCCTTTTCCTATTGACCGCCGCGGCGCCACTCCTGGCCGCGCGGCCGCCCGCATCCAGCCGGCATGCGGGCCCCTCCCGCGCGGCTTTCGGTTTCGCAGTTGATTAACGGCTTCGGATTACATATTGGCGGAACCATGAGCCCGGTTGCCACTGCCCTGTTTCTGGTGTTGCTGCTTCAGTTGAAGCACTTCGTTTGCGATGGCCTTCTGCAGACGAAGGACATGGTGAACGACAAGGGCTATTACGGAAAGCCGCTTGGGCTGCTGCACGCGGCCATACACGGCGCGGGTACGCTGGCCGTTTTCGCGGTGACGGGATATGGCTGGAGCACCGTACTGGTTTTCGCAGCGCTGGATTTCGCGATCCACTATCATGTCGATTACACCAAGGAAAACATTGTCCGGTCGAATGGCTGGACGGTGGCGACACCGTATTTCTGGTGGATGATCGCGCTCGACCAGTTCGTGCACCACATGACCTATCTGGCCTTCGTAGCCTATAGCCAGGGACTGTTCTGAAACCGGGCAGCGATCGCGGCGGCTGTGCGGCGCGCCGATTGTTGCTATCATGCAGGAAATCTTGGTGGTGAAGGCGTGGCATTGACACATGGCAATCCGGGGGATTTCCGCCTGTCCGCCGAGGACCGGGAAGCGGCGC
This sequence comes from bacterium, assembly GCA_022842165.1. Taxonomy (GTDB): domain Bacteria; phylum Pseudomonadota; class Alphaproteobacteria; order Rhizobiales; family Aestuariivirgaceae; genus Aestuariivirga. Next base: position 7,874 of record JALHQC010000021.1, on the reverse strand, counting down.
CGGCCGATTCGTTCGAAACGCCGCAGGACGATCCACTGGCGGACTGTCTCGCCCAGTTCGTGAGCCTGACGCTCCGGCCCCACTCCATCGCGTCCCTGCTGGCCGGGCTGCCGCTCGAAAACGGCCGCCTGACGCCTGCCCTGATGGCGCGCGCGCTGGAACGCGCCGGATATTCGGCCCGTATCGAGAGGCGGGCACTCGATCGCGTCAGGCCGATCTCGCTGCCCGTCATCCTGTTTCTGAAAGATGGCGACGCCTGCATCCTGACAGCGCGCCATGATGGAAAATGGCAGATTGCCGACAGCCTTGCCGGAGGAAGCCGGACGGTAACCGCCGAAGCCCTCGCCGCCGACTATGCCGGCACGCTGCTGCTGGCGCGGCGCAACGAACCGGTTCCGGCCGCGGCACCCGAATTGCGGCACGCCGGGAAGGGCCACTGGTTCTGGTCCGTGGTGCGCAGGCTGTGGCCGACCTATATCATGGTGCTGGCGGCGGCGGCGCTGATCAATCTGATCGCGCTGGCCTCTCCGCTCTTCGTCATGAATGTCTATGACCGCGTACTGCCGAACAAGGCGCTGCCGACGCTCTGGGTGCTGGCAAGCGGCATAGGGCTGGCGCTGATTTTCGATTATCTGATCAAGGGCCTCAGAAGCTACATGATCGACGCCGCGGGAAAGCGGGCCGATGTGCTCCTCGCCAGCCGCATCTATTCGCATGTGCTGGCGATCGAGATGCAGCAGCGGCCGCGCACCACTGGAGCTTTCGCGAGCCACCTCAAGGAATTCGAATCCGTCCGCGAGTTCTTCACCTCGAACACGATCGCATCCTTCGTGGACATGCTGTTCTTCGGAGTATTCCTGACTGTGATCTATCTGATCGGCGGCGCAATGGCGGCAGTGCCGGCGCTTGCGGCCGTCATTCTCGTCATCGCCGGCCTGATCTACCAGATTCCCCTGAGGCGGATCGCCAACCGCCACGCGCAGGAATCCGCGCAGCGCCATTCACTGCTGGTCGAAACCATCGGCGGGCTCGAAACCGTCAAGGCCATCCGCGCCGAGGGTCACCTGCAGAACATCTGGGAGGGCCTCGTCGGCCTGACATCCAGAACGGTGGAGCGCATGCGGCGGCTGAACGCCTCACTCGCCAATTTCTCCGGGCTGATCCAGCAACTGACATCGGTCGGCGTCATCATCGTGGGCGCCCACCTGTTCGATGCCGGCCTCACCTCCACCGGCGCCATCGTCGCCTGCGTCATGCTGGCGGGCCGCGCCGTGTCGCCGCTCGGCCAGTTCGCCATGGTTCTGGCCCGCTCGCAGCAATCCTTCGCTTCGCTGAAGTCGCTCAACACCATCATGGAGATGCCGAGCGAGAGGCCGGAAGGAAAGGCCTTCATCACCGAGCCCATTGCCGACACCACCATCCAGTTCCGCGATGTCACGTTCCGCTATCCTGGCGCCGGAACGGCGGCGATCGACGGCGTATCGCTGGAAATCAAGCCGGGCGAACGGGTCGGCATCATCGGCAAGATCGGTTCGGGCAAGACCACGATCGGCAGGCTTCTGGCGAAGCTCTACGAACCGCAGGACGGCGCCATCCTGCTGGGCGGCGTCGATATCCGGCAATATCATCCCCATGAGGTGCGCCGCGTCATCGGCCTGCTCGGCCAGGAGCCGGAACTGTTTCACGGCACGGTGCGGTCCAACATTCTGATGGCGAACCCGCGCGCCAGCGATGGCCAGGTGATTGCCGCCGCGCGCCTCTCCGGCGTCGAGGACTTTATCAGGCGCGATCCAGCGGGCTTCGACATGCCCGTCAGCGAGCGCGGCCAGTCGCTTTCCGGCGGCCAGCGGCAGGCGATTGCCCTGGCCCGGCTGCTGGTCGGCGAAGCGCGCATCTTCTTTCTCGATGAACCCTCGAGCGCCATGGACATCGCCAGCGAACGCGTGATGATCGAGCATCTCGCGCGGTCGATCACCCCTGGCCACACTCTCATCGTCTCGACGCACCGGCATTCGATGCTCGATCTCGTCGACCGGCTGATCGTGATCAGGAACGGCAAGATCGCGGGCGATGGGCCGAAGGATCAGGTGCTGGAGGCAATGCGGAGACAAGCAGGCGCCAGGCCCTGACCGCTACCGCTCGCGGAGCGCCTGGGCCCGCGCCTTGTTGATCGGCTTCATGAGATAGTCGAGCACGGTCTTCCTGCCGGTGAGGATATCGATGCTCGCCACCATGCCGGGGATGATGGGAAGCTTCTCCTGCCCCTTCGCAAGCTCGGTGCGGTCGGTCTTCACCGTCACCAGGTAATAGCTTTCGCGCGCGGCTTCGTCGTAGACGCTGTCGGCCGAGATCAGGTTGACCGTTCCGTCAAGCCCGCCATAGATCGAGAAATCATAGGCCGTGAGCTTGACGACCGCCGGCTGCCCCGGATGGATGAAGGCAATGTCGGCGGGGCGCACCTTCGCTTCGACGAGCAGCGAATCCTCGATGGGAACAATCTCCATGATGGTCTGCCCGGCCTGCACCACGCCGCCGACCGTGTTGGCGTTGATCTTGTTGACGATACCGTCGACGGGCGACCTGATGTCGGCCCGCACCACGCGGTCCGTCGCGCCGCGCATCGTTTCGGAAAGAACCGACAGTTCTGCCTCGGCCTGCGAAAGCTGCGTGCGGGCTTCCTGGCGGAACTTGTCGCGTTGCACCATCACGTCGGCTTCGGCTTCGCGGATCGAGGCCTCGATCCTGGGCTTGGTTTCCTCGAGAACCGCGATCTGGCCCTCGAAATCGGCGATATCGCGCCTGAGCTTGATCATGTCGGTCTTGGGGACGATGCCCCTCGCGGCCAATGGCTTCTTCATCGCCATTTCCTCGTTGGCGAGACGCAGGCCAACCGTCAGCCGCTCAAGAGAGGCCGCGAGTTCGCCGGCCTCCCGCTCGCGCTGGAGCACTCGTTCGCGCATCATGCCCTCGATGGTTTCGAGGCTCCGCCGGCGGGTGGCGAAAAGTTCGATCTCGTTGGCGGCGAGCGCGGGCGCGAGCTTCGAAATCTCTTCCGGAAACACCGGACCGCGGTCGAGATCGCCTGATGCCTCGTGGCCGAGCCGCGAGACCGTCGCCTGAAGCCCAAGCTGCCGGGCGCGCACCTCGCCCAGATTGGAGGAGAAGCCGGTATCGTCGATGCGCGCCAGAACATCGCCCTTCGAAACCTTGTCGCCGGCCCTGACCAGCAGTTCCTTGATGAGGCCGCCTTCGAGGCTCTGCACCATCTGTACCTTGCTGGACGGGATCACCCTGCCCTCGCCGCGGGTCACCTCCTCGAGTTCCGCCCACCACGCCCAGCCGATCATGCTGGCGAAAAACACCAGACAGAGAATGACGGCCGCCGCCGCCATGCGCGGCACACCCGTGCGAAGAGCGGCGTCATATTCCGAGGCAAACTGCAGATCGCGCGATGACATGTTCCGTCCGGCCAGCTTCCGGCGGCGACAATAGCCAATGACGCGCGGCCGCGCATGGTATTTCTGACGGCTGGCAGAAGCCCTCGATTGGCCGGGCCCGGCTGTCGGCTGTAGACGCGCCCCATCGCCGCCGATAAGGTCCACACTCTTTCGTTGCATAGAAGGTGCGTGATGACGGCAGGTACGGCCGGGCCGGAAGCAGATAAGCGTTCCGGCTCGAAAACCCAGATAGCGGCCGTGATCGGCTCCGGCGTCATCGGCGGAGTGGACGCGATCGGCTTCGCCGTCGCCTCTGCCACGCTGTTCTTCGCGGGCAGCCTGGCGAGCGGCATCGGCATGGCCGCGGGTGTATGCATCCTGTCATCCGTCATTCTCTGCCTCAGCGTTGCCTGGCGTAGCGACATTCGCGGCAACGTCGCGCAGATCCAGGACATGGGCGTTGCCGTGCTGACAGGCACCCTGGCGACAACCGCCGGCCAGATGCAGGCAAGCGCCGACAACCGCGTTGCGACGGCATTCGCCATCATCGCGCTGTCATCGCTGGCAACCGCGATGCTGCTTTGCGTCACCGGCTGGCTGCGCGCCGGGCGGGTTGTGAGATATTTTCCTCTCGAGGTTCTCGCGGGCTTCATGGCCGGCACCGGCTGGCTGTTGGCCACCGGCAGCATGGCGACGATGACGTCCGGCACGCTCGGGCTTGAAGGATGGTTCGAACTCCGCAACCTCGACATGCTGATGAAATTCCTGCCCGCGCTGGTTTTCGGCGTGGTGCTTTATGTGGCGATGACACGGCTTGGCCATCCGGCCACCATGCTCGCCGTATTGTGTTTCGGAATTGCGGTGTTCTATGTCTGGCTGTTCGCAACCGGCGGCACCATCGAAGGCGCGACTGCCGCGGGGCTTCTTCCCGCCGTCAACGTCGAGACGGCGTTGCAGCTGCCGTTTCCCTCGCAAGCCGAACTGGTCGACTGGAATGTGGTGACGCTCGCCATACCCGCCATCGTGACCATCGCCATACTCTCGCTGTTCGCCACGCTGATGAATACCAGCGCGCTCGAACTGATATCGGGCCACGAAACCCGGATGGACGAGGAACTGAAGACCACGGGCTACGCCAACGCAGGCGTGGCCCTGATCGGCGGCGCGCCCGGCTATTCCGATCTCACAGTCTCGTCGCTGGCTGTCAGGCTCGGCGTCAGGACGCGCGGCGCCGGCTTCATCATGGCGGCGGTGCTGCTCCTGGGATTTGCCTTCACCGGCGAGATTGTCGGCCACATCCCGGTTTTCGTCAGCGGCGGCTTCATCCTCTATTTCGGCATCGACCTGATGAAGAACTGGCTCGTCGACACCTACAAGCGCTTCAGCCTGCGCGAGTGGGGCGTGGTCGTGCTCATCCTGGTCTTCGTCGCCTGCTACGGTTTTCTCGTCGCCATCGTCGCGGGGTTTCTGATCGCGACAATCCTCTTTGCCTACAGCTATGCCAATACGCCGGTCGTGCGCAACGCCATGTTTCTCGCCGATCTGCCCAGCAGCACGGAGCGCACCGGCGCTGAAGCCGCCTATCTCTCAGACACCGGCAACGGCGTGAAAATCCTGCAGTTGCAAGGTTTCCTGTTCTTCGGCACGACCGAGCAGGTCCTGGCGCAGATCCGCCCGGCGATCGAGCAGCGATCCGGCCCCAGGCTGCAGTCGATCATCATCAATTTCAGGCGTGTCACCAATATCGATTCCGGTTCCGCATCGGCGTTCCAGAGGGTGCAGACACTTGCCAAGCGCCATGGCTTTCACCTGATCCTCTGTGGGCTGAGCGATGCGATGGGCAATACGCTGATGCGCGCGGGAATGAGTTTCAAGGAGGAGGACGGCGTCAGCGTTCGCGAGGATCTCGACCGCGCGCTGGAGTTTGCCGAAAACATGCTGCTGGCGCAGCGGGCAGCCGGGGCAAGCAGCCTCGTCACGCTGACGGAGCGGTTCGCCGAGAACGGCCAGCATGCCGAGAAGCTCGCCAGGCTATTCGCAGCAGCCGAGCGCACCGCCTATGCCGCCGGCGAGACGATCATCCACGCCGGCGATGATGCGGATGTTCTGCACTTTCTGGAATCAGGCCGCGCGATGATTGCCCGCAAGCTGGCCAATGGCGAACTGAAACGCCTGCGCACCATGAGTTCGGGCGCGATCCTGGGCGAAATGGCTTTCTGCCTTGGTGTGAAGCGCACCGCCGACGTCATTGCCGAGGAACCCTCCATCATCCTCAGCCTCGCAGTCGCCAAACTGCGCGAGCTCGAACATTCCGAACCCGATCTCGCGATATTGCTGCACCGGCTGATCAGCCGGGCGCTGGCGGAAAAGGTCTTCGTCGCCAACCGCATCATCGAATATGCGGACGGCGAATAGATTCCCTGCCTTATAGCCGGCGCAATGCCTGCTCGAGATCGTCCAGCAGATCCTCGGTGTTCTCGAGGCCGACTGACATGCGGATCAACCCGTCGGATATGCCATGCTTTGCCCGTTCCTCCGCGCCATACGAGGCATGCGTCATGCTGGCGGGATGCTGGATCAGGGTTTCGGCATCGCCGAGGCTGACCGCGCGGGTGATCAGATCGAGGGCATTCATGAACGTCCGGCCGCGCGTGATGCCGCCATCGAGCTCGAAACAGATCAACCCGCCGCCCGCAGTCATCTGCCGCTGATAGATCTCGCGCGCCGGGTTGCTCGCAAGCGCCGGATAGGAAATGTTCGAGATCTCACTTTGCCGGCCCAGGAAATCGACGATTGCTGCCGCCGATTTCGAGTGATGCATGACGCGGAGTTCCAGCGTCTTCAATCCGCGCAGGACGAGAAAGGCGGTGAGCGGCGACAGCGTGCCGCCCGTCAGATAGCGCAGGCCGTTCATGCGGATGTCCTTGACCTGCTGTTCCGACCCCGCGACGATGCCGGCCAGAAGATCGCCGTGCCCGCCCAGATATTTCGTGGCGGAGTGGATGACGAGATCAGCGCCATGTTCCAGTGGGCGCTGCAGCACCGGCGTTGCAAAGGTGTTATCGACGACCGTGACGGCGCCAGCCTTGCGGGCCATGGCACTCACCATCGCGATGTCGATGACCCGGAGGTTGGGGTTGGCCGGCGTTTCGAAGAACACGGCATTGAAGGGCCGGGCGGCGGCTTTTTCCAGCGCTTCCGGATCGGACAGGTCCACGAACTCCGTTTCGACGCCGAATCTCGTCAGCCCCTTCGAGAAGAACGTGAAGCTGTTGCCGTAGACGATCTTGTCGACGAGCACACGGTCCCCGGCCTTGAGGATCGTCCAGAACGTGGCCGATATCGCCGCCATGCCGGAAGCCAGCGCGAGGCCTGCCTCAGCACCTTCGAGATCGGCAACGCGCTGCTCCAGCAGGGCTTGCGTCGGGTTCCGCGTGCGGCCATAGACATAGCCGGGCTTGGTGCCCGCGAAATATTCAGCACCCTGTTCCACGGTTTCAAAGGCATAGGTCGAAGTCTGGTAGATGGGCGGCGTCAGCGCGCCCTGCTCGGTTGCCGGATCATAGCCCAGGTGAATGGCGCGGGTTGAAATCCCCTGCTTCGAATTGCGTTTGCCTGTGCTCATCTGGCCGGTCGTCCTTCCTTGGCAATTGCCGCGAGTCGCGTGTCGTGGCCTTCGATACAGCTTTCCCGCGGCTTGCCCAAGCCTTCCGGATGCAACTGGCAATCCGCGCTGCTCCGTTGCTATAGTGAACGGGAGCATTGAATGACAGGAGCCTGCCGTGCCCGGACTTCGCCCCGACATCGATCCCGATGGGTTGCAGGAATTCTCGGTCGTCTTCACCGACCGTTCGCTCAACCACATGTCGAAGAAATTCCAGGCCGCGATGCGTGACATCTCCTCGATGCTGAAGGAGGTTTACAATGCAGGCGCGGTGGCGATCGTGCCCGGCGGCGGCACCTATGCGATGGAAGCCGTGGCGCGGCAGTTCGCCTCCGGCAAGACTGCGCTGATCGTGCGCAATGGCTGGTTCTCCTTCCGCTGGACGCAGATATTCGACATGGGCGGGTTCGCGGCGGCCACAACTGTTGTCTCCGCGCGCCAGACCGGGAATGCGGCGCGCTCGCCCTATGCACCGCCGCCCATTGCCGAGGTCGTTGCGAAAATCCGCGAGGTGAAGCCCGACGCCGTCTTCGCGCCGCATGTGGAAACCTCGGCCGGCTTGATCCTGCCGGACTCCTACATTTCCGCCATGGCGAAGGCGGCGCATGAAGTGGGCGCCCTGATGGTGCTGGACTGCATCGCATCGGGCGCCATCTGGGTCGACATGGAGGCAACAGGCGTCGACGTGTTGATCTCCGCGCCGCAGAAAGGCTGGTCGGCATCGCCATCGGCCGGTCTTGTCATGCTGTCGAAACGGGCGGAGGAAAAGCTGG
>JALHQC010000020.1 GCA_022842165.1 bacterium | reverse complement strand
TTCATCGGCGAGCATACGGTGGCGGCGATGATGCTGCCCGTCGGCGTCACGCTGATCACGCTCACGTCGAACGATCCGAAGAAGGTGCACAATCTCGCCGCCGTCATCCTGTTCTCGATCTCCTATGGCTGCTCGATCGCCGGGGTGGCCACACCCTCGGGCGGGGCGCGCAACGCCATCATCATCAGCTACTGGAAGGACTTCTTCTACAATCCGCTCGATCCCGCCACGCAGCGCTACCTCATGGACTACGTGAACTGGGCGATGTACGCCTTCCCGATGTTCCTGCTGCGGCTTCCCATCGTGGCCGCGCTGTTGATCTACACCTTCAAACCGGAGGTGACCGACATGTCGCGGGCCATCAGCCGGTTGCGCACGCAGGTCTCGATGCAGGGGCCGATGCGCGCGTCGGACTGGCTGACCATCCTGATCTTCGCGCTCACCATTGTCGGATGGATCCTCTATTCGAACGAACTGGGGTTGGGCGTCATCGCGATAGCTGGGGCAGCGGCGTTCCTCGTCTTCGGCCTGGTGCGCTGGGAGGATATCAACAGCGGCGTCAACTGGGGCGTCGTCCTGCTTTACGCAGCCGCCATTTCGCTGGGCGTCGAGATGAAGTCGACGGGCGCAGCCGAATGGGTGGCCGCCGCCGTGTTCGAGGTGATGAAGGCGGCGGGAGCCGGAAGCAATCTCGGTTTCAATGCGGCGATCTCGGTCCTCACCATCGCGGTTTCGAACACCATGACGGCGGGTGCCGCAGTGGCGGTTCTCGCTCCCATCGTGCTGAAGACCGCCGTGGCGGCAGGCGAGGACCCGATCAGCGCCGGCTTCGTCACGGCGATTTCGTCCGCCTTCGGCTATCTGACGCCGGCAGCCCAGCCCGCCTTCACCATCATCTATGCCTCGGGCTATCTGAAAGGCGCTGATTTCTTCAAGATCGGCATCCGCATGATGGCGATTTCGCTCGTGGTGCTGCTGGCGATATCGGTGCTGTACTGGCCTTTCCTGCGGCCTTAAGCTCGCGGCGCAATGGCATTCACGCGCTCGATACTTTCAGACCGGCAGGAAGCGGCGGTCCAGAAGACGCTGCAGAACCTCCGTGCGCAGCGGCGCAACCGGTTCCGCATCCTCGCCTGCATCGACGGCACCGACGAGGCCTTCGTCACCGTGCGCTTTGCCGCGCGCTTCTGCATCCAGAACAACTGCGACTTGATCGTGCTGTTCGTGCGCCCGATCGACCAGGGCCTGCATTCGGGCGGGTTGCAGGTGCGGCTGGCGCGCCAGAACATGCTGGAGGCCGGTTTTGAAATTCCCGGCGTCAGCCACCTGAAGCGGGCGCTCGAAATCCTCAAGGAGGAAGGCATCGACGTTACCGACTGGAAGACGGAAACGCAGCATCGCGATGCCTGGGGCGATCCGGCGGGCGACAACAAGATCGAATACAACAGCCCGGAAGGGCGCAGCGTTGTCCTGAAGCTCAAGACCGCGCCCGATGTGGCGCATGGCATTCTCGACCAGTATGAACTCGGGCCCTACAACCTCATCATCATGGGCGAGCCGTCGCGCTGGCGGGGCGAACTGATGGCCTTCTTCGATTCCGGCGTCGTCCAGACCGTGACCACCATGGCGCCCTGCTCGGTCCTGGTGGCGCGCCAGAGCCTCGACAAGACGGGCTTCTTCATCTGCACCGATGGTTCGTCACGCTCGATGCAGGCGGTGCGCCGCTCCGCCGTGCTGGCGCATGTGACGGGAGAGCCCATCACGCTGTTCTCGGTAGCCGACAGCAAGGCCGGCAAGGCCGCCGCTGAAGAAAACGTTGCCAATGCCAAGGCCCTGCTCAAGGCCATGAAGATCCAGGTTGCGGAAACCCGCGTGGCGGTCGGCAATGCGGCGGAAGAGATCGTCGAATCCGGCTCGCTCTACCGCATCATCGTGGTCACCGACGAAGGCCGCTCGCGGCTGCAGCGCGTGGTTCGCGGCTCGACGGCCACCGAAGTGGTGCGCAAGGCTCGCACCAGCGTTCTCGATGTGAGATAGCGCCCGCCCCCGCAATTCGGCTTGTCCGCCGGCTCTGAATCAGGTCATGTGCCAGTGCTGCGGCTTGCCGTGGACGGGCGGGGCCCGCCCATGTTCAATCCGGGTTCACGTGCAGATGCGCCGAATGTCTCGGGGGATGGCTTGGTGATGAAGGACTTCAAACTCTATTGCTTCGGTGAATCAGGGAATGCCTACAAGGCGGCGCTGATGCTCGAACTGTGCAGGCTGGAGTGGGAGCCGGTCAAGGTCGACTTCTTCAATGGCGAAACACGCTCGCCCGACTTTCGTACCGCAGTGAACGAGATGGGCGAAGCGCCGGTTCTGCACCATGGGGCCCTGAAGCTCACGCAGTCCGGCGTCATTCTCGACTATCTGGCCGAGGTGACACGCAAGTTCGGGGCAAAAAGCGATGACGAGCGGCGCGAGATCTGGCGCTGGATCCTGTTCGACAATCACAAGTTCACCGCGAACCTCGCGACGCTGCGCTTCCTCATCCAGTTTGCGAATACGGGCGAGACGCCGGTTACCGAGTTTTTGCGCACGCGCGCCATCAACGCGCTGAAGATCGCCGACGCGCATCTGGCGAACACGCCCTTCATGATCGGCAAGCGCGCCACCATCGCCGACCTGTCGATGGCGGGCTACATGTTCTATGGCGAGGAGCTGACCGTTCCGCTCGACCCCTATGTCAATGTTCTCAAATGGCTCGACCGCATCCGCTCGCTGCCGGGGTGGAAACACCCCTATGACCTGATGCCGCGCGCCCGCGCCTGACATGAAAATGGCCGGGTTGTGCCCGGCCATTGCAGAGACTGCGGCAGAGGATATCAGCCGCGCGCCGGAGCCATCGAATCCAGATATTCGTCGAGATGCTCGAGGTTCTCGAAGCGCATCCAGCCTTCGTCGGTTTCGGCCTCGACCGTGCCATCGGACAGGATGCGCGCAGGTCTTGCACGGATGAAACGCTCTTCGACCACATAGAGCTGGCCGTCCTCGATGATCTCGTCCTCGCCGCCCGCTTCTGCCTCGGGCTCGGCGTCGGCCTCGCCTGCAGGTTCTTCCGGCTCGTCCGGCGGCCTGGCGGCGGAAACCGGCTGATCCGATGCCAGCGACTCGATGACGGGTTCGGGCGCGGTTGCCACAACGGCCCTGATCTCGGTTGCCAGCACTTCGGAGGGTTTGGGATCGAAGGCTTGCTCGATCTTCTGGCGCGCCTGTTCGAGCGCCTGGATGGTTTCCTTCACCGGTGCGGAGACTTCCGGGAGGTCGCCGGCGATCGAGGCCGAGGCCGGCGCTGCCGTTGCCGCCGCCTTTGCGGCTGGCGGAACAGACGGCGGCGCTGTCACCTCGTTCATGCGGCGGCCAAATTCAGGAATGGGAGTGGCGGGTGCCTCGGCACGGCGCGCGTAGGCCTCCACAACGGGTCCTGGCCGGTTCTCGACGGCATTGATGACGCCGCCCAGCCCCAGGCTGAGGAAGCCGCCGACTAGAAGGATCGCCGCGACTTCGGGCGTCAGTCCCCAGCCGACAATCGAGGCCGGTGACACGAATACCATCAGACCAAGCGCCACGCCGATTGCGATCAGCAATATCCCGGCAATCCACATCAGTTTCGACATCACGGCCCCCTTGGGCAGAAGTGATTCGCCCGCAGATTTACTTCTCCCATAAAGACTGCAGGCATGGTTAATATTCCATCAATGGAAAGCTGGTGGAAGTCTTTAGTTTTCCACCACAATCCGGGGTGCGGGACGGGCCAGACCGCCGCCCTGGAGGCTGGCCCACACGTGGCGGGCGATGTCGCGATAAATCGAGGCGTGCATGCTGTCCGGCAAGGTCGCCACCACGGGCTCGCCCCGGTCGGAGCGGAGCCGGACTTCCATGTCGAGCGGCACTTCGCCAAGGAAGGGCACGGAAAGCCGTTCGGCCTCCTCGCGCGCGCCGCCATGGCCGAAGATCTCGTGGCGTTCACCGCATTTCGTGCAGACGAAATAGCTCATGTTTTCAACAATTCCGATCACCGGCACATTGACCTTGCGGAACATGTTGAGGCCCTTCCGGGCGTCGATCAGGGCCAGATCCTGCGGGGTGGACACGATGACGGCGCCGGACAGCGGCGTCTGCTGGGCGAGCGTCAGCTGCGCATCGCCGGTTCCGGGCGGCATGTCGATGATCATCACGTCGGTCTCGCTCCATTCCGTCTCGCGGAGCAGTTGCGTCAGGGCCGACATCACCATGGGGCCGCGCCAGATCATCGGGGTTTCTTCGGCCACGAGAAAGCCGATCGACATCAGTTCCACGCCATAGCGCGACATGGGCTTCATCTTCTTGCCTTCGGCGTCGGATGACTGCGGCTTGCCGGTCAGCCCGAACAGTTTCGGCATCGAGGGGCCATAGACATCGGCATCGAGCACTGCAACGCGCAAGCCCAGCGCGTGGAGGCCCAGGGCCAGATTGATGGCTGTCGTCGATTTTCCAACGCCGCCCTTGCCAGAGGCCACCGCCACGAGATGCTTGATGCCCGGAACGGACGTGCCGCGCGCCTGGGCTGCCGGCTGGGGTGAAGGCGGTGCCTGGCGCTCGGCGGTGAGCGCCACCATCGCCTTGGCGACGCCAGGTATCCCCAGCACTGCCTTCTCGACGGCGCCCCGCAGGATTTCCATCGTCTTCACGTGCTGGGGCGATGTCGTCAGTGCGAACATCACAGTACCGTCCTGGATGGCGATATCCGAGACGAGGCCCGCAGACACGATGTTGCCCCGTCCGTCGGGTGCAGCAATCCGCTTCAGAACGCTGAGAACGGCATCTTGTGTGACCTGGGCCATCGGCTGGGAATCCTTATGTTTCGCCGTCATGTAGAGGCTGCGGCGGCGGCCAGCAAGTTCGCGATGCTGCAAGGTGTTTCACCCTGCTCTGCAATACGGGCAGCACGTCTTCTGCGAACCAGGGGTTGCGCTTTAGCCATCCGCTGTTGCGCCAGGACGGGTGCGGCAACGGCAGCACCGCGGGATGGCGTTCCAGGCCCTCGCGCCAGTTCCGGACAGCGCCATCGACCGAGCCGCCCGGCAGTTTGCCGAGATGCCAGCGCATGGCATTGCCGCCAAGGCAGATGATGAGGCCGATATGCGGCATGCGGGCCAGCACTTCCGCCCGCCAGGCGCCTGCGCATTCCGGGCGCGGCGGCAGGTCGGCACCCTTCAAATCGAGGCCGGGAAAGCAGAAACCCATTGGAATGATTGCGAATTTTTGCGGATCATAGAAGGTTTCCGCATCCACCCCAAGCCATTGCCGCAGCCGGTCGCCGGAGGGGTCGGTAAAGGGCCGGCCCGAGGCATGAACACGGGTTCCCGGCGCCTGACCGGCGATCATGATCCTTGCCGCTGGCGCGGCCTGCAGCACGGGCCGCGGCTCGTGCGGCAGCGGCTTTCCGCGCGGGGTATCGCGGCACAGCCGGCAGGCTGCGATGCGGGCGAGAAGGTCATCCATGAGGTTTCGTCAACAATCTTCGTCAAAATTTAGTGGCGGACACAACCTGATCTTAGTGCCGTTCGGATACTCTGACCCATAGCCATTCATCTGAATGCATCCGGCCGGAGTGTGGGACATGGGCAGCAGCGACAGCGATTTACAGCATCTGGAGCGCTATAATTTCCTCGGCGAGCCCAATGCCGATGCCGCCGTGCGGCAGCAGCCCGCTTCGGCGGCGCCAAAATTCCTCGACTGGCAGCACGAACTGCTGGTCATGTTCCTCAAGAACCAGATGCGGGTCATGCCGGCGATGCCGGTCATGGCGGTGCTGCTCAGCGTCACCAGCCTGCAGTGGGTGCCCTTGCCGCTGGCCGCCGGTTGGTTCGCCGCCGCGGTGTTCTGCCTCGGCATCCAGATCTACCTCTGCCGGAGCTATTTCAGACGCGAGCGCACGCGCGAAGAGCAGCGCGACTGGATCGGCATGCTCTCGGCGTCCGAACTGCTGATCGGCATGTGCTGGTGCCTGCCGCTGTTCCTGTTCTGGCAGGGCGCCAACAGCATGCAGCAGATCTATCTCATCGCCACCATCATGGCGGTCATCGCCGTGCGGCTTCTGGTCGTCAACAGCTTCATGCCGGTGTTGATCGCCGGCACAGGCGTCCTGACGATCGGCGTCGCGCTGCGCTGCGTGTTCGAAGCCGATCACGTCTATCTGGCGCTTGGCGGCACGATCGTGGCGCTCGAGGCGTTCTTCCTGCTCGTCGCGCGGAACCTCCAGGATACGGCCCGCGACATGCTCATCTTCCGGGCCCAGAAGGACCAGCTCATCGCCGATCTCAGGCGCGAAAAGGAAAAGGCCGAGGAGGAAAAATCCAAGGCCCAGGAAGCCAGCCTGGCAAAATCCGCCTTCCTCGCCACCATGAGCCACGAACTCCGCACGCCACTCAACGCCATCATGGGGTTTTCGGAAGTCCTGAAGCGCGAAATGTTCGGGCCGATGACGGTGCCCGCCTACAAAAACTATGCCGACGACATCCATCATTCCGGCCACTATCTGCTGGCGCTGATCAACGACATTCTTGACCTGTCGCGCATCGAGGCGGGCCGCCGCGAGATCCAGGAAGAGCCGCTCAGCGTCCTGGTGGCGGTCGAGGAGGTCAATCACCTCCTGCTGCTCCGGGCGGCGGAAAAGAAGATCGACGTCGTGGTCGAGGTGCCGGACAATCTGCCGAAGCTGATGGCCGACAAGCGCGGGCTCAACCAGATCCTTATCAATCTCCTGTCCAACGCCATCAAGTTCACGCCAGCGGGCGGGCGTGTGCTGATCAGCAGCGGCCGCGACGCCAAGGGCGGCCTGTTCATCAGCGTCAAGGACAATGGGCCCGGCATTCCCCCTCATGAGATTTCCCATGCCCTAGGCGCCTTCGCGCGCGGCAGCTTCGCCACCAAGAAGGCGATCGACGGCGCGGGCCTCGGCCTTCCGATCGTCAAGGGCCTGATGGACGTTCACGGAGGGGATATCTCGATCCAGAGCGGCAATGGCCCTGGCACCGAAGTCGTCGTGACCTTTCCGGAACGGCGCGTTCTGGGCGGCCCCCGCGGCGAGGTGCTGGCCGCGCCGACCATTTCCTCGGAAAGCCAGCGCAAGCTGATCGCCATCACCGGTTAAGGCAGATTCAGGACGGACCGCGTCCGGAGGCCTGCCCGGCCAGAGGCTATTAACGATTGTTCCCTAATGTCTCGCGGGCATGCCGAATGGGGATATCATGGCCTCAGTGAAGTCGATCACGCCGACCTTCGCGCTGAAAGTGCTCACGCCGAGCATTTTCGCGGTCGGCAGCATTGCGATTCTGCTGCTCTACATCGTCAACGGGATTTTCGAAGAAACCAACCGTCTCGACACCATCCATTCCGAGCGGCTGACGACATCCGCGGTCGGCTCGCTGCGTGACAGCCTGGAGACCATCGTCCACGACAATTCGATCTGGGACGATGCCGCGCAGAAAGCCGGCACGACGCCCATCGACATGCAATGGGTCGATGAAACCTGGGGCTATTCCAGCGAGATCGGCGTCTATGACACGGTCTTCATCGTCGATGCTAAGGGTAATACGCTTTATGCCGCCACCAACGGCAGCCGCGAAAAGATCGACGCGGCGGACTATATCGGCGACGATCTGATGCTGCTCCTGGAACGCAACGCCGTGACCGAAAACAGCCGCGGCCTGACGTCGGGCATCGTCCGCACCGGCGGGGTGCTGAGTTCGGTTGCCATGGCGCGGATCAGGTGGACGGAGGCCAACAATGGCGCGCAGTCGACTGACAATACCCTGATCATCGCCAAGCGCTGGGATGCGAAGGTTCTGTCCGCCCTGGCGCGGCGCTACGCCATGGAGGAGCTGCGTTTCATTCCGCTCGACCAGCAGGCGGGGAACGGCGCGGTAACAATCCTGTCGCCGTCGGGCGAAGCGATCGGCAAACTCACCTGGAAAAGCCGGAGCCCCGGCAACATCGTGCGCGCCAAATACGGCTATGTCGTCTCGATGATCGTCGTGATGTTCCTGTTCATGATCGCCGTGCTGCTCTACATGAGCTGGAAGGGCTTCAAGGAAGCCAACGACAGCCAGGCCGACGCCATCAGCGCATCGCTGCGAGACGATCTCACAGGCCTGGCGAACCGCCGCGAAATGCTCGCGGCCCTCACCCGCCATCTGGCAGTTGCCCGCGCCGAGGGCTCGACGCTTTCAGTCATCTATGCCGACCTCGACGGGTTCAAGGAGGTAAACGATAGCTACGGCCACGAGATCGGCGACCTGCTGCTCAAAGCCGCGGCGGCGGGATTTGCCTATATCGCCAAGGACGCGCAGATGGTCGCCAGGCTCGGCGGCGACGAGTTCGCTATCATCATCACCGGGCAAGGCAGCGCCGGACGGGCCCGTGCCGTCGCCGCCAGCATGATTTCCTTCCTCGCGGAACCGATGATCTTCGACGGCCGCATCGCGTCCGTTTCGGTGAGCGCCGGGATCGTCGACCTCGATGACGACGAGGCCGACGTCGAGGAGATCATCCGCCGTGCGGACGTCGCCATGTACAAGGCGAAGTCGGAAGGTCGCAACTGCGTCTACGTCTACCAGAAGTCGCTCGATTTCAAGCGCGACGAAAACCGCACCATCGCGCTTCAGCTCCGCGAGCACATCCAGCGGCGTAATCTGAGCGTGGTCTACCAGCCGATCGTCGATGCCAGAACGCGCAAGACCAAGGGCGTCGAGGCCCTGGTGCGCTGGCCCAAGGACGCTTCGACGCGCTATACGCCCGATGTCTTCATTCCGGTGGCCGAGGAGTTCGGTCTGATCGAGGATCTCGGCTATTTCGTGCTGAGCGAAGCCTGTCAGCAGGCCGCCCAGTGGGACGGCATCTTCGTCGCCGTCAATGTCTCGCCCATCCAGTTCATGAACCCCAATTTCGGCGAACTCGTCCACCAGACGCTGGTGAAAACCGGGCTTGACGCCAGGCGCCTCGAGATCGAGGTGACGGAAGGCTTCATTATCGACAACGCCGCCAGGGCCACCACCATCATCAACCGCCTGCATGACATGCATGTACGCGTGGCGCTCGACGATTTCGGCACCGGCTTCTCGTCGATCGGCCATCTCCGCCGCTTCAAGTTCGACAAGCTCAAGCTCGACCGCTCGATGGTGATCGACATCCTGCGCCAGCCCTCTGCGCTGCGGCTGGTGCAAGGCACGATCGCAATGGCGGATGCGCTCGGCCTCACAGTCGTCGCCGAAGGCATCGAGGACGAAAACCAGGTGTCGGTCCTCCGCCTGGCGGGATGCAGCCAGTTCCAGGGCTATCTGTTCTCGCGGCCGGTCGAAGCCCAGCAGATCACCGCCTTCCTGAACGACGGCCAGCCGGCGGCGCTTTCGGCCTAGGCTTCCTTGTTGCTCACTCCGGCGGACTGGAAGGTCGCCATGTTGTTGTGAAGGTCGGCGGCGGCCTTCACGATGCCTGCGGCCATCGCTGCGCCCGAGCCTTCGCCGAGCCTCATGCCCAGATCGAGCAAGGGTTCCTTCCCGATCCTGGCGAGCAAACGCTGATGGGCAGGTTCGGCGGAGCGGTGTGCGGCCATGCAATGATCGAGCGCATCGGGCCGCATCGCATGGAGGACCGCCGCGGCGGCGGTCGCGACGTAGCCATCGATCAGCACCGGAATGCGCTGCAGGCGCGCGGCCAGGATGGCGCCAGTCATCGCGGCGATCTCACGCCCGCCGAGCCGGCGCAGCACTTCCAGCGGATCGCCCAAGTGCGCCTTGTGGAGGTCTACCGCGCGGCGCACGGCGTCAGCCTTGCGCTTCAGCCCCTCCGCATCGACGCCGGTTCCCGGCCCCACCCAGTCCTCGGGCGTTCCGCCGAACAATGCGTGGGAGATAGCAGCGGCGATCGTGGTGTTGCCGATCCCCATCTCGCCGATGCAGAGAAGGTCGCAGCCCTCGGTCGCCTCCATGCCATAGGCCATGGTGGCGGCGCATTCCGCCTCTTCCAGCGCGGCGGCCTGGGTGATGTCTTTCGTCGGAATCTCGAGCGCCAGTTCGAAGACCTTGAGGCCCAGCCCGAAGGTCTTGCAGATCTGGTTCACGGCGGCGCCGTCGGCCTGGAAATTGGCCACCATCTGTTTCGTCACGGCCTGGGGATAGGCGGCAACGCCCTGCGCCACCACGCCATGGTTTCCGGCAAACACGGCGACGACCACGCGTTCGGCTTTCGGCGGATAGCTGGCCTGCCAGGCCGCCAGCCATTCCGAAATCTTCTCCAGCCTGCCAAGGGCGCCGGGAGGTTTGGTCAGTTGCGCCTCGCGCGCCCGGCAGGATTCGGCAGCGCCGGCATCGGGGCCGGGAAGATCCCTTAAGAGGTTGCGAATATCGTCGAACGGCAATCCCGTTGGCGCATTTGTCATTTGGGACGAAGACTCCTATTTTCACGCCGCACGTCATCACAGGATTCGGGTCGGTTAAGCAACATGAGCGACGGGTTTGAGCCTCAACGCGCATATCGGGGCGGCTTTCGACCCTTCGCGTCGTTTCTCGTCGCGCTCCGCTTCCTGACGCGGCTGCCAGCGCCCTTCGTGCGCAGGCTCGATCCGCCGCCGCTGCGAGATTCGATGGCGATGTTCCCGGTGGTGGGCGCGCTGGTAGGCGCCATCATGGCGGCGGCACTCAACATCGCCTATTTCGCAGGCCTGCCCGAACTGTTCTGTGCTGCCTTCGCGCTGGCCGCCGGAGCTTTGGTGACGGGCGCCTTCCACGAGGACGGGCTTGCCGACGTGGCAGACGGGTTCTGGGGCGGGCAAACCCGCGAGCACCGCCTCGAGATCATGAAGGACAGCCGCATCGGCAGCTATGGCACGCTTACGCTGTGCCTTGCCGTCCTGGCTCGCGCCTCGCTTCTCACCGCACTTCTCGACCTGCCGCCGCTCACCATTATCATCCTGCTCGCCGGGGCGGCCGCGTTCTCGCGCGCCATGATGGTCGACCTGCTGTGGGCGACGCGACCGGCGCGGACGGGCGGGCTTTCGGTGATGGCGGGGCAGCCGAGCCGCAATACGACGCTGCTGGCCCTGGCGATCGGCGGCATTGGCGCGGGGTTTGGCGGCAGCATGGTGCTGGCGCCGGAGGCCGGCATTCTGGCACTCGTCGCCGCAGGCCTGACGCTGGCCATCCTGCGGGCCCTGGCGATGCGCAAGATCGGCGGACAGACCGGCGACGTGTGCGGAGCAGGTCAGGTCCTGTCCGAGACCGCGATGATCGCGGTCTACGCGGCAACGATCTCTTTACCCTGAATCACGATGTGAACGGCGCGTTGATGCGCGTTTCAAACTCGGCGCGCAGTATCTCTCCAGCTTCACGGGGGGTTACAGGACATGATGCGCAGATTGCTGGTTCTCACGGCTATTGCTTCGGGCCTTGGCTGTGCCGTGGCCCAGGCTTCGGACATTCCCCAGCTCCGCCTGATGGCGATCACCGAACTCAAGGCTAACCAGGGCGGGCACTTCGTAACCGCGGCGGAAATCAATGGCCGCAGCATCGAGGTTCTGGTCGATACGGGCGCCACGGTGGTGGCGCTCAGCTACGAGGATGCCACGCATGCCGGACTAAGACCCGGCACACTCGACTTCGACGTTCCGGTTTCCACCGCCAACGGCATTGCCAGGGCGGCACGGGTGAAGATCGACCAGATTGCCATCGACGGCATCGAAGTCGAGGATGTCGAGGGCCTGGTGCTGCCGGAAGGCGCGCTGCGCGGCACGCTGCTGGGGATGAGCTTCCTCAGCCGGTTGAGCAGCTTCAAGGTGGAGGACGGCGTCCTTTACCTCAGGGACTAGCCGCATTTGTGCAGCCAAGCGGCGTTTCCGTCCCGCAACGACGCGCGGCCGCCCCTATTCTCGATGCCATGAACGCCATGAGCCAGAACGCGATCGAGACGCCCTGCATCAAGATCTGCGTCGTCGATCCTGAAACCGGATTTTGCATCGGCTGCGGCCGCACGCGCGGCGAGATCGGCGGCTGGCTGGGCATGAGCGTGGAGCAGCGCCGCACGGTGATGGAAGGCCTGCCTGACCGGGTTTCCTCGCTCACCCGCAAGAAAAGCCGCCGCGGCGGACGCGCCGGACGGCTTATGGCCCTGAACGGCGGCTGATCCTAGAACTGGACCGCCAGGTTGATGCCGCCGGAATAGGAATCGAGATCGTCGATCAGCAGGCCGGAGTATTCGGCGCTCAGCCCCAGTTGCGCATTGGCGCCGAAGCCGAAATTCAATCCGGCCTGGAGCCGCAAATCGGTCGACTGGTCGCTGGTCGAACCGCCGCCCGAGACATCCGTTTCATTGAGGAATGTCCAGTCCAGCGCGGCGCCGATCCAGGGTTCCATGGTTGTGGTATTCGAGAGATTGACGGTGTTTCCGAACTGCACGGAAGGCGTGAGGATGCCGGTTTCGATGGTCCGGTCGGGGAGCAGGTTATTGTCCTCCTCCTCCCAATCCTTTGACCAGGACAGGGTGAGGCCCGGCGTGAAGCGCCAGGTATCCTTGTACCAATAGCCGGTAAGCCCGGCCGAGGCCTGCACACGGTCGGTATCGAAATCCAGTGCGCCGCCTGCCTGCTCGGACTCCATCCGGCTGCCCATCAGGTTGGCGGAGAACACGATATTGTCGGTCAGCACGATGCCGATGTAGGGGCCAGCGCCATAGGTCGTGCTTCTGAGGTCGCTGCCGCCGCCTTCGAGGTCGGAGCCTTCGCCCGAGAACAGCAAGCCGACGGTAACCTTCGATGTCAGCTTGTAATCGAGGCCTGCGAGCCCGCTCCATGTCGGGCCATCGAGGCCGCCTGCCGCATTGGCAAATTCGCTGTAGAGATAGCGGCCATCGACCCAGGTGTTCCACAGGCTGGACGCGGCCTCAACGGGCGCGGTATCGGCCGTCGGCGCAATGATGAAGGCGGAGGGAGCGAGGCGCGATCGGGCATCATCGGCAATCACCTCCGACAATCCGGCCGGCTCGACCGATCCGGGGCCAAATCCGAAGCTGTTCTTCAGGGCACGCTGGACAACCTGCGGCACGTAGATCGTCGAAAAGCGCGCCTGCTGGCCTGCCGCGCATTCGTTGAAGCGCACGGCATTGTCCTGCTGAAAAACGTCGATGCAGTCATCCCGTGACTGCAATGTCTGCGAGAATGCGGCTGGTGAAACCGCTACCGCAAACAGCATCGCGCCAGTGCCTATCGCGAGTTTCGACATCATCTTCCCCATGGTCAAATCACCTTAGCACAAAATGGGCGCTGTGGGCCAAGTTCCTATTCGGCGGCGATGGCGGGCCGTTCAATCCGCGATGCGACTTCGGCTGCCGCCTTCTCCAGTACATTGAGCCCGGCGCCGGGTTTCGTTGCCTCCTCCGAGAGAACGCGGCGCCAGAGCTTTCCACCCTTCACGCCATGGAACAGGCCCAGCATGTGGCGGGTGATGTTGTGCAGCCACACGCCATTGGCCAGTTCGCGCGCGATATAGGGCTTCATACGCTCCACGATATCAAGCGCGGAGAAGGTGCTGGCCGCAACGCCGAAAATCCTGTGGTCCACCTCGTGAAGAATCCATGGCGTGTGATAGGCGGCGCGGCCCAGCATGACGCCATCGACGTGGGCCAAATGCGCTTCGGCCTCGGCGATCGTCGCGATGCCGCCGTTGATGATGACAGTCAGTTCCGGATGCTTCCGCTTCAGCCGGTGGACGCGCTCATAATTGAGGGGTGGAATCTCGCGGTTTTCCTTGGGCGAGAGACCCTTGAGCCAGGCCTTCCGGGCATGGACGATGAATGTGGTGCAGCCCGACTGCATCACGGTTTCGACGAAGCGGTTGAAATCCTCCTCGTCATCCTGATCGTCGATGCCGATCCGGCACTTGACGGTGACGGGCACCTTCACCGCATCGCGCATCGCACCGATGCAATCGCGCACCAGTTCCGGCTCGGCCATCAGGCAGGCGCCGAAGCGGCCTGATTGCACCCGGTCAGACGGGCAGCCGACATTGAGATTGATTTCGCGATAGCCGAAATCCTCGCCCCATTTCGCGGCCTCGGCGAGGATTGCGGGATCGCTGCCGCCGATCTGCAGCGCCACCGGTTGCTCGGCAGGATCGAAGCCGAGGAGCTTCCGGCGGTCGCCGTGGCGGATCGCCAGCGCCGTCACCATCTCGGTATAAAGCGTGGCGTGCCGCGTCAGCTGGCGATGGAACATCCGGCAGTGCCGGTCGGTCCAGTCCATCATGGGCGCCACGGCGAGTGACTTGCCGCGCGCCACGGCCAGTGGCGTGTTTTCGTTCATGGTTGCTATCTAGCTCGCGAGGGTGAGGCACACAATTGGGAATGCAGCAAATCTCTGCGGGGGTGATGAAACCAGCTCATGCGCCATGTCTTGCCGGCGTGTTCTGACTGAAAGCCATGGCGCCGGCAGCGCAGCGGACGAGGAAGCAGCCTGGGCATTTCGTGCTTGACCCATCTGAGCAGGATGAACATCGTTGCTTGACGGGGAGTGACACGGATGAGAACAGTCGATGTGGCGGTGATCGGTGCTGGCTTTGCCGGATTGTCCGCGGCGCATGCGCTTCGTGATGGTGGAGCGAAAGTGCTCGTCCTCGAAGCGCAGGATGTGGCCGGCGGGCGCGTCAAGACCATCGTGCATGACGATGGCCTGGCCTATGAAAAGGGCGGGCAGTTCTATTGCAGGGACATGACCAATATCGCGGGCCTCGTCGAGGCATATGGCCTGACGCGCCGTGACGTGCGCAAGGAACCGGGCGTGGTGGCGATGCTGGGCGGCAAGCGCAAGGTACTGGAGAGAGACTTCCTCGAACATCACTTCTTCGAGAAAATCTTCAAGGCCGATCCGCACCGGCCCGGCAGTCTCGGCAACTGGGTGCGGTCTTTAGGGCTCGATGCCGAAGCGGTGGCGATGATCGAGTCCGGCTGCGAAGAAGTGCTGGGCCGCCCGATCGAGGAGCTGTCGTTCCGTTCGACCCTCGAGTGCCTCAGCAAGTTCGAGAGTTTCGAAAACACCATGGAGTATTGCTGCGCCGAGGGGCTGGGCACGCTTGCGGGGTTGATGGCGAAGGAGCTGGGAGATGGCTTCCAGGCGAATGCGCCGGTCTCAGCCGTTGGCCGGAAGGATGGCCTGTTTCATCTCGCAACGCCCATTGGCACCGTCGCCGCGAAGGAGATCGTCTATGCCGCAAGCCCCGTCGTGCTGCGCCGGATCGACTGGCGGGCGCCGCAGGACGAGTGGCTGAAGCGGCATCCCAATCGCTTCGTGGCGGGCAAGATGCGCAAGATCGTGCTGCGTTATGGCAAGCCCTTCTGGCGCGGCAGCGATTTTGGCTGGCTCGGTCAGACGGATAGTCCGTCCGGCCTTTCCGTCATGGATGCCTCGAACGTCGAAGGGACACTCAACGTGCTGGCGGTGTTCTGCGGCGGCACGGCGGCGGTTGCCATGGATGGCCTGCCGGATGATGCCATCCTCGCCAAGGTGATGAACATCATTGAGCCGATGCTGGGGCCACAGGTTCGCCAGCCGGTCACCGTCGTGCAAACCAACTGGACCGATCATCCCTGGGTGGGCGGCGGCTATGCCACCTGGGCCCGCCCGTGGGAGACGGAAGACCCATGGTCACCCATGAGGCAGCCGCACGATGGCCTTCACTTCACCGGCGCGGAACTTGCTCCAGCCTTTCCCGGCTTCATCGAAGGCGCCGTGCGCGCCGGCCGGGACGTCGCTGCGCGCATGCTGCAGCGGAGGTGACGCGCCAGATCGCCGGTTTCTCATGCGGGGCAGCGACCCCTCATCGGTCGGCAGGCCTCGGAACCCGGAACCGCCCGTCGCGTTGCGATTCCTCAAGGACCCCATTCCGAGCAGGCCTGCAAGGAAAACCGCAATGGCTGAAGACGATCAGACCTCCCAACGGGAAGACGTTGAACATTATGACGGGGCCGCAGGAGGCTGGAGGTCGCTCGCCAGCGTCAGTCACGTCTTCGGCGAGGAGCGTCCGGCGCCAGCCGTGCTTCAGACGCTGTGGCGGCAGAACAAGCCCGAAGGCCATATGTGCACGTCCTGCGCATGGACCAAACCATCCAAGCCGCACCTCTTCGAATTCTGCGAGAATGGCGCAAAGGCCACCATCTGGGACCTGACGAGCGATCGCTGCACGCCGGAGTTCTTCGCTGCACACAGCATCCGGGAATTGCGCGGGTGGAGCGACCATGATCTCGAAAAAGCCGGACGGCTGACGCATCCGTTGCGCTACGACGCGGCCAGTGGTCACTACGCGCCCTGCAGCTGGGAGGAAGCCTTCGCCACGATCGGGGCAAGGCTCAAGGCGCTCGACCCCAAGTCCGTTGTCTTCTACGCGTCGGGCCGCGCCAGCATCGAAACGTCTTATCTCTATGCCCTGTTTGCGCGGCTCTATGGGCACAACAATCTGCCCGACAGTTCCAACATGTGCCATGAAACCACGAGCGTCGGTCTGAAAAAGGTCACCGGCTCGTCAGTCGGAACCTGCGTGCTCTCGGACTTCGAGGCCTGCGACCTGATCCTGTTCTTCGGCCAGAATACCGGAACGAACAGCCCGCGCTTTCTTCATACCCTGCAGCAGGCGGTGCAGCGCGGCTGCCGGATCATCACGTTCAATCCCGTCCGCGAAGCCGGGCTTGTCAGATTCGTCAACCCGCAGAGCCCGCTGCAAATGACGGTGAAACCGTCCACTCCGATTTCGGATCTCTATCTGCAGGTGCGGCCGGGCGGCGATATCGCAGCGCTCGCCGGCATCTGCAAGCGCGTGCTGGAAATCGACGGTGACACTGGCGGCGTGCTCGACCGCGCCTTCATCGCCCAGCATACGAATAACTTCGAGGAATTTGCCGCCAGCATGCGGGAGACAGGCTGGAGCCAGATCGAAGCGGAGTCCGGCTTGTCACGCGAGAACCTCGAGCAGGTCGTGGAGATCTATTGCCGGTCGGAGCGCGTCATCTGTGTCTATGGCATGGGGCTGACCCAGCATGTGCACGGGTCGCTCAACATCGCCATGCTCGTAAACCTGGCGTTGCTTCGCGGCAACATCGGCCGTGAGGGCACGGGGGTTTCGCCGGTGCGCGGGCACTCGAATGTGCAGGGCCAGCGCACCGTCGGTATTACCGAAAAGCCCGAGCTCGTGCCGCTCGACAAGATCGGCAGGATGTTCGGATTCGACCCGCCGCGAGACAAGGGCCGCACCACCGTCGAAGTCGTGGAAGGCGTCCTTGACGGTTCGGTGCAGGGCTTCATTGGCCTCGGCGGCAATTTCGCCCATGCGATTTCCGATAGCGCGCGTGCCGAGTCCGCATGGGAACGGCTGGAGCTGAACGTGCAGGTGGCGACGAAACTCAACCGCACCCATCTCCACCCCGGCAGGACATCATTCCTGCTGCCCTGCCTGGTGCGCTCGGAGGAAGACATGCAGTCCACCGGCCCGCAGGCCGTGTCGATGGAGTGCAGCCTCAGTCACATCCACGGCTCGGTCGGCAAGAACCAACCTGCTAGCCCCGCACTTCTGTCGGAAATTGCGATCATTGCCGGGATCGCCAAGGAGACGCTGCAACCAAACCCGAGGGTGGCATGGGATGAATGGGCGGGCGACTACGCGCGCATCCGCGACCTTATCGAGGAAACCTACCCCGAGGAGTTCCGCGACTTCAACAAGCGGCTGTTCACGCCCGGCGGCTTCTATCGCGGCAATGCGGCGCGCGAACGCAAGTGGGAGACCGAAAGCGGCAAGGCGGAATTCACCGCGCCTCATGTGCTGCGTGCATTGAAGGAGCCGCTCAGGGAGGACGAGTATACGCTGATCACGCTGCGTTCGAACGATCAGTTCAACACGACGATCTATGGCTTCAGCGACCGGCTGCGGGGCCTTGAAGGCTCACGCGACATCCTGCTGATCAACCCTGATGAAATGCGCCGGGCTAACCTTGCCGCGAACCAGGCCGTGAGGCTCGTCTGCGCCGTCGAGGATGGGCATGAGCGGATATCTCATCCCTTGAAGGTCACGCCCTTCGATCTCCCCGCCCGATGTGTCGGGGCGTATTATCCGGAGATGAATCCGCTGATACCCCTCGAACATCACGACCTGCTCTCAAAGACCCCCGCCTATAAAGGCGTTCCCGTGCGGATCCTCATCTGACGCTGCAAGGCTCTCCCGCAGCGGATGGCAATTTCGAGTACTGCGCCAGCCAGACAGGCACGGGGCTTCCCCAAGCAAGCTTGTTCAACAGCAGTTCACGCTTGTGCCTCGAGTTCGGTGCGCTTGGCGCGGGTTGCATCCAGGCTGACGGTTTCGGAGTCGAGATCGAGGACGACGCCGTAGACGTTCAGCGCATCCTCCGGAGTGCAGAATCCATCCAGCACGTCGTCCAGCACCTTCTGGGGATCACGCTCCAGCGGGCTGCCATAGCCGCCGCCGCAGGGACTGTAATATGCGAGGACATCGTCTTTCTTCACTGCGAGGCCATGAAACTTGGAGTGCATCGGCCGCGCGTCGCCGCCGTTCACGTTGTAGATGTCGCATTTGCCCAGGGCGCCCGCCTTGCCGCCGAAAATGCCCCACGGAACATTGGTGTGGCGTTCGGATTCATGCGTGATGATGCCGTCCGTCAGAATGCGCTGCGCCTTCACCACCCCGATGCCGCCACGATAGCGGCCCGCGCCCGGCGCCACGTCGTCGCGCAGTTCGTAGCGCTCGCAGATCATCGGAATGTGCATGGCGAGATCTTCGAGCGGATTGTTCCGGGTGTTAGCCATCAGATTGTCGATGGCGTCCGGCCCGTCGCTTTTCGGCCTGCCGCCATAGGCGCCTTCGTTCACTTCGAGGAACACCCAGTAATTGCCATCGGGCCGCACGCCCGCATAGGACGCAAAGGAAATCGACGCCGAGGAACCGGCGATGATCTCTTCCGGCAGCACTGGCGCCATCGCCTTCATGATCAAGTCGATCATGAAGTTGCATTGGGTGAAGCGCGCTTCAGCCGCAGCCGGGCTTTCAGGATTGAAGATCGAGCCTTTGGGAGCGATGACCTTGATCGGCCGGAAACTCCCCTGGTTCGACGGCACGCGCGAGGCGCTCGTCGCGGTGTCGAGCAGGAGCTTGCGGAACGCCGCGAAGGCCGCAACCTTGGTCGAGCCTTCGAAGGGCACGTTGTAGGCGGTGGGCGTTTGCGGGGCAGAACCTGTCAGGTCCACCTCGATCCTGTCGCCGATGACGCGGACGCAGACCTTCACGGGCAGGTGCTGGCCACGGTTGCGGCCATCGTCGTCCAGCCAGCCTTCGGCGCGATATTCCCCGTCCGGAATGGCGGCGATGCGCTGGCGCAGCATCGATTCGGAATAATCCATGAGCTGGTTGCAGGCATCGAAAACCAGGGCCTTGCCATAGCGGTCGAGCAGTTCCTTGAACCGCTTCACGCCCAAGCGGGCGGAAGCGATCTGCGCCTCGATGTCGTCAACAAGCTGCCGCGCCGCACGGCTGTTGCGGCGGATGTAGTTCCACATCGTCTCGTTGCGCTTGCCCTTCCGATAGAGCTTGGTGCCGGCAAACAGCATGCCCTCGGCATAGACGTCGGGCACGTCGATGATCAGGCCCGGCGTCGCGGCGCCGATATCGATGTGGTGCGCGGTATTCGCGGAATAGCCGACCAGTTCGCCCTTGTAGAAAATCGGGATCACGATGGCGAGGTCGGGCGAATGCGAGGCGCCGTAGTAGGGATGGTTATGCACGACGACGTCGCCATCGTACCACTCGCCATCGTCGAGGCACTCCTTGATGCCGCCAAGATAACCGGGAATCGAGCCGATATGCATCGGCGTCGATTCCGACTCGCAAAGGGTGTTGAAGTCCTTGTCGAACAGGCCTGCGCCAAGATCCTCCGACTCGCGGATGATCGAGGAAAAGGACATGCGGAACAGCACATGCGCCATCTCCTCGGCGATGGTTTCGATGGAGCCGCGGATGACCTGCAGCGTGATCGGGTCGATCCTTGTCTTGTTCAGCATGTCGGCCTCTCCTTATGCCCTGGCGAGCCGCATGCTGCCGTGGTCCAGAACCTCGGCAACGTAGCGGGGTGGGAGCAGCGTGGTGGAATTGTGCTGGATGATGATGGCGGGGCCCTTCACCCTGGTGCCGGCACCCAGCTTGCCGCGATCGAGGCGCGGGGTCTTGTGGCTGGTGCCATCATCGAACACGGTGTCGCGTTCGTAGAGGAAAGCGCGCTTGACGTCGTCCTTCGTGCCCTTGGCGATCTTCGGCAATTCCAGATGGCGCACCTTGGCGGTCGCGATGATGCGGATGTTGTAGAGCTCGACCAGATTGTCGTCGAAGGCATAGCCGTAATCGGCGGTGTGCGCCTTGTGGAACGCCGCCACGACCTTGTGCTTGTTGGCCATGGTCAGCTTGCCGCCGGGAACCGGCACGCGGAGTTCGAAGCCCTGGCCGTGATAGCGCACCTCGGCGATCACATCGAACTTGCGGTCTTTCGCCGGCACGGCGTCGAGATCGAGGTCTGCCCTGCCCGCTTCGACAAGCTCGCCGATCACCGCGTTCACCCTGTCCAGTGCGGATTGATCGGCGTTGAAGAGATTGGTGATGACCGAGCGAATATGCTCGTATTGCAGGTTGGTGCCGAGAAGCCCCATGGCCGCCGTGATTCCGGGCGCCAGCGGAACGAGCACGTCGCGCGCCGACACGAGTTCGGCGAGCGCCACGCCGTGGAATGGCCCCGCGCCGCCAAACGGCATGAGCGAGAATTCGCGGGGATCGTAGCCGCGCGCCACGGAATTCGCCCGCATCTTCAGCGCCATGTTGTTGTTGACGACCTTGATGATGCCGAGTGCCGCTTCGGTGACGGAGATTCCAAGGGGATCGGCAATCTTGTCCTTGATCGCCTTGTGCGCGAGGGCAGGCTCGAGCGGCAGGTCGCCACCCAGGAACTTGTCGGCATCCATGCGGCCGAGCACCACCTGCGCATCGGTCACCGTCGGTTCGGTGCCGCCGCGGCCATAGCAGGCAGGCCCCGGTTCCGACCCGGCCGAGCGCGGGCCGACGTGGAAGCCACCGGCGCTGTCCAGCCAGGCAATCGAGCCGCCGCCGGCGCCCATGGTTTCGAGATCGATCATGGGCGCCATGACGGCATGGCCCGACACCACCGTGTCGCGCGGGTTCTTGATACGCAGCGTAGCGCCTGCGATGGTCGAGATATCGGCCGAAGTGCCACCGATATCATTGGTCATGATGTTGGTGATGCCGGCAAGGCGGGCTTCTGCGAGCGCGCCAATCACGCCACCGGCGGGGCCGGACATCAGGATGCCGACCGGCTTCCTGGCGCAGCCTTCGATGGTCGAAATGCCGCCGTTCGACTGGATCACCCGCAGCTTGGCAGGAATTCCGGCCTCGCGCACCTTGGTTTCGAGATTGCGCAGATAGAGCGCCGCCTTGGGGCCGACATAGGCGTTCATCGCCACCGTCGAGAAGCGTTCGTATTCGCGGATGACGTTCGCCACTTCGGATGAAATCGAAATGTAGCAGCCCGGGATTTCCTCGGCGACGATCTCGCGCGCCCGGCGCTCATGGGCGTCGTTCAGGAACGAGAACATGAAGCCGATGCAGACCGACATGATGCCGCGCTTGCGGAAGATGGCGCAGCCCGCACGCACTTCGGCCTCGTTCAGCGGGGTTTCGATCTCGCCTGTCGGCGGGCGGATGCGCTCGGTCACCGCGATGCGGTTGCGGCGTTTCACGAGAGGGTGGCTCTGCCAGGGCACGTCGAAATGGAGCGAGAAATTGTGCGGGCGCTTGTGACGGCCGATGTGGAGAATGTCGCGGAAGCCCTTGGTGGTGATCATTCCCACTTCGGCGCCGTTGTGCTCGATCGTGATGTTCGTCGCCACCGTGGTGCCGTGGGCGATCACATCGACCTCTTCCTTTCCGATACCGGCGATCTCGCAGATTTCCAGCACGCCACGGATGACGGCGATGGACTGATCCCTGGTTGTCGAGGGCACCTTGTGAAAGAAGATTCCCTTGTCGCACTCCAGAACCAGGTCGGTGTTGGTTCCGCCCACGTCAACGCCGATGCGCGCCATTTGCTCCTCCGCTTATCGTTATTGGGCGCGGGACGCCGTTGCGCCCCGCCCTGCTGCCGGAACCGGTCAGGCTTTGACGGCGAGTTCGGCCACCTTCTTGCAGATGTCGGCCACGCTTTCGACGTCGCCGAACTTCGCGTCGATGTCGAACAGGTTCCAGGCAACGGCACCCGGCACCCGGTCGCCGATCGCTTCGCGGGCGGCGATGGTGCGGAACCCGTCAGCGATGCCGTCGCAAACGGTCTGGCGCACGCAGGCACAAGCGGTGACGCCGGTGACGACGATCGTATCGACGTTGTTGGCCCGCAGGATGCCAGCCAGTTCCGTGCCGTGGAATGCCGACGCGCGCTTCTTCAGCAGCGTGTATTCTCCTGCGATCGGGGCGATGCGGCTGTCGATCGCCCACAGATCCTTGTTGGCGAGGTCCACCGCCTCGATCGGAATCTTGTCGTGCCACAGGCCCATGTCGGTGAAGTCGGCGTTGCGGTCGGTGATCTCGTAGGCCGTCGTGACGTGGACGACGGGGAACTTCGCCGAGCGGAAGGCTTTCAACAGCGCCTGCATGCCAGGAATGATTTCATTGTTCATCTTCTCCTGATCGCAGGTGAAGGGATTGCCCGGGCGCGTCCAGGCATTGGCGAGATCGACACTGACCAGCGCCGGCTTCTTGCCCCAGCCGATGCGGCGCTGGAATCCGCGCTCCTTGTAAAGCTTGCTGGCGGCCGCAAACGCGTCGCTCAGCATCTTGTCCAACTGGGCATTGTCGAGGGAGCTCATGATCGCGATCCTTTTGTCGGTTGGGATTGCCTTGTTGTCGTCACAAACCGGCCGCTGGGGAATGGCTCAATCACCCTCTATTATGGACAATTTTGCATTAATGACCTAAACAGTTGCGGCACAACAGGATTTTATCCATGCCTGGGCTTCCGAGCTCGCGTGATATCGAGTTTTTCAACGTGGTGGCGGTGGAGTTGTCGTTCCGCCGCGCCGCCGAGCGGCTGGCCATCGACCAGAGCGCCTTGTCGCGCCGCATCAGGCAGCTTGAGGAATTGCTTGGCTATCAGCTGATCCGGCGCACCACGCGTGAAGTCTCGCTGACATCGGCAGGCCAGGTCTTTCACGAACGCACCCGGCTGATCGGCTCCGAAATCGAACGCGCTGCCCATGCCGGGCGTATTGCGGCCGAAGGAAAGCGTGGCCAGCTGCGCATCGGCTACATGTCCTTTGCGTCGATCGAATGGATGCCGCGCGCGGTGGCGGCCTTCTCGAAGGCGTTTCCGGATGTCGAACTCGAGTTGCGCTATGTCCGCACCCAGGGCCAGAAGATCGAATTGGCGCGCAACACGCTCGACCTCGGCTTCATGCTGGGTCCATTCAGCCACCCGCAATTCGAAACCTTGCAGGTCGAAAGCGAGCCCCTCGTCGCGATTCTTCCTATCGACCACCGGCTCACGACGAGGCCCAGGGTCACGCTGGAAGACCTGGCCGCATATCCGATGGTCCTCGGCTCGACGGCGGAATGGGATTTCTTCCGCCCCTTCGTGCTGGACGTCTTCGCGCGCGCCGGCCATCATGTGAACGTCCGCTTCGAAGCTTCGAACGCGCTCGGGATATTGGGTCTCGTGGGCTCCGGCCTGGGGCTGTCGGTCTACTCACAATCGATAGAAAGATTCCAGCCGCGCACCATCATGACGCGCCCCATCGAAGACAGCCATGCCCGCGTCGAAACCGTTCTGGCCTGGAACCGCGCCTACAAGAACCCGGCCTTGTTGAACTTCGTGCGCGTGGTGAAGCAGCTGACGGCATCGCACATGGAGAACTTGAGCTTACAAAGCAGAGGTCAAGTTTAAGACTCTGTATACCCTCCGGCGAGTGCAGGCAGGCCTGACCATCCGGAAACATGCGAGCCGATAAAATTGCTCGGGGGTCTGTAACCTTCTGTTCTCAGTTGTTTGCAATCTTCACTGGCATACATCTAGTGGAGGCGGCAGAAAATGACGCGGCTTGTAAACGTTTACAAAACTATTCGGCACTGTCTCAAGGACAGCTCCGGCAATATCACCATGACCGCGGCTTTGGCGGCCCTTCCGCTCTTCATGACGGCCGGGGCGGCAATCGATTACGTCAGCATGACCCGTGACCTCTCCGCCTTTCAGGCGGCGACCGACTCGGCGGTGATGGCCGTCGTTGCCTCGGACAAGGCCCGCATCACGGGCCTCACGGGCACGGCTCTTGCCAATCGCATGAACGAGCTCGAGGGCATCGCCTCGGACTATATCGAAGCGAACTACGCTCCGCGCAACGGCAGCGACAATGGCTTCTCGCTCGATCTCACGATCACGGGAGACATGGTGCGGCTCACCGCCGATCATGACATCGATGCGCCCTGGCTTGGCGCGTTCGACCTCTTCGGCCCGACCGTCACCGTCACTTCGGAAGTGAAGAAGGCCGCGCAGCCTGTCGAACTCGTGATGGTGATGGACACCACCGGCTCCATGGGCTCGACCTACATGTCACAGGCCAAGACGGCGGCCCGCAACCTTCTGACCAAGGTCTATGGCGGAACGCTGGCCCAGGAACCGGAAAGCGAATACATCCGCGTGGCGCTGGTGCCGTTCTCCGGCGCCGTCCGGCTCGACACGGCCGGCTTCGACTTCGACATGGACTGGATCGACACGACCGGTGCGGCGCCCGTCTCGAAGCTCAATTTCACCAATACATCGTGGCACAACTACATGGCTTGGAACCAGTTGAGCAACCGCCCGTGGAACGGCTGCGTTGAAGCACGCTACGGCGACTATGCTACCGACGACACGGCGCCGCTTGCCGGAAGCACGCTGTTCACACCGTATTTCGCTCCCGACGAGCCGACGTTTTCGGGCAGCACAAGCTCGCCGAATAATTTCCTGAACAGCTACATCAATAACTCCGGCACACCGAACGAGCAGACGGGCATTTCAACGTCCACCTCGTCTTCAAACTGGCTTCCCCGCCAGGAAAACCAGAACAAGTACGTTAACAGGACAATCACCGCAGAAAGCGGTTCTGACAACGGACCCTGGTTCAACTGCGCGAAGTCGAAGCTCGTCAGCCTCACTCATAACCGCGCGAAGATCGAGGCCGGCATCACGGCGATGACGTCTTCGGGTTCGACGGTCATTCCGGAAGGCATCGCCTGGGGCTGGCGTGCGCTCTCTCCCACTGAACCGCTCACCCGGGTCGAGGGCACCGCGAGCATACCAGCCGACAATATTGCGCCCTACAACAGCGCACGGTGGCAGAAGATCATGGTCGTGATGACCGACGGCGAGAACGACGTTCTCTCCAGCGGCAACCAGATCAATTCCCTGAACGGCACCTGGTACAGCGCCTACGGACGTGGCAAGGAAACGTCATACAATCGCTTCGGCACGACCGACTCTTACCAGACAAGCGCCGCGCTCAACGACAACATGATCGAGCTCTGCAACAACATCAAGGCGCAGGGGGTGACGATCTATACCGTGGCATTCCGCGTCAATTCGCCAACGGTCCAGAACCGGCTCAGGTCCTGCGCGTCGACGGTAACGCACTACAGCTACGCCGCCGATGGCGTCGCGCTGGCCGCAGTGTTCGATCACATCGGCGAAAACGTTGCCAACACCAACATCTATCTCAGCAAGTAACCAAACACACCATTCCAGGAGAACTCCAATGACACTCGAAGCCAAATCCCGGACTTTCCTCGCGGCGCTTGCTCTGGCCTTCGCGATGACCCTCAGCGGTCCGATGCAGACCCAGGCACTTGCCGACGGCATGACCGTTTCCGACGAAGACGATGATGATGACAACGGCAACTCCGAAGATCATGCCAATGAACGGGCGAACGAAAACGCCACCGGCAATGATGACGTCTGCGGCGACACGATCGAGAATTCGCGCTGCTGAACTAGACAAAGGAGCCTGCCGTGCTTCGCCCCCATGCTATGGGCGGTCACTGCAGGCTTCAGCTTTTGTAACTTACCTGACCCTGGCGCCGGTGGCGGCATCGAATACGAAGAGCCGGTCCTTCACGACCGAGATTCCGATGTTCTCGCCAATCGCGCCGGAAAACTCCTTCGAGGCCTTGACCGTCAGCATGTCGGCGCCGGTCTTCACCGTCACCAGCGTGTGATCGCCGATCAGTTCGACGGCGTAGATCTCGCCCCTGATGTTGCCCTTGGACGGCGCCACGACGGCGCAGTCTTCCGGCCGCACGCCGAGAATAGCCTTTGCGATGCTGCCCGATACCGGCAGGCTGACACTGGCGCCCGTGGTCTTGAAGGCCGACGCTTCAAGGCTGCCGTGCACGACATTCATCGGTGGCGAGCCAATGAACTGCGCGACGAACAGGTTGGCGGGATCATTGTAGATCTTCGCCGGCGTATCGAGCTGCTGCAGCACGCCCTTCTCGAGAATGGCCACACGGTGCGCGAGCGTCATCGCCTCGATCTGGTCGTGTGTCACGTAGATCGTGGTGGTGCCGAGCGTCGATTGCATGTGCTTCAGCTCGGCGCGCATGTGACCGCGCAGCTTGGCGTCGAGGTTCGACAACGGCTCGTCCATCAGGAACACCGAGGGCCTGCGCACCATGGCGCGCGCAAGCGCCACGCGCTGGCGCTGGCCGCCCGACAATTGCCGCGGATAACGGTCGAGCAGCATGTCGATCTGGACTTGCGATGCGGCCTCCTTCACCGCCACATCGCGCTCAGCCGTCGGCACCTTCCGCACCTTCAAGGGAAAACCGATATTCTCGGCCACCGTCTTGTGCGGGTAAAGCGCGTAGGACTGGAACACCATCGATACGTCGCGATATTTCGGGAGGATATCGGTGACGTCGCGGCCACCGATCAGGACGCGGCCTGAGCTGGCGGTTTCGAGGCCCGCGAGGATACGGAGTGCCGTGGTCTTGCCGGAGCCCGAGGCACCCAGCAGCACCAGAAACTCGCCGGGCGCCACCTTGAGCGAAAGCTCTTCGAGAACTCGCACCGCGCCGAAGGATTTTTCGATCCCCTCGAAATTGACCGGAACGCCGGTTGTTGCCGATACCATCAGAACAGACCCCTACCCTCTAACCCTTGACGGCGCCCATGAGCACGCCCTTGGAAATGAACCGCTGCAGGATGATGGCCATGATGATGACGGGAATGATCATGACCACGATGACCGCGCACATTTCCCACCACAAGATGCCCTTTTCGCCGGCGTTCTTGGCCGCGACCATGATCGGCATGGTCTGGGCCTTCGAAGTCGAGAGGAAAACGGCGAACAGATACTCATTCCAGTTCAGGATCAGGGTCAGCAGCGTGGTGGCGGCAAGCCCCGGCCGGGTGAGCGGAAGCACGATCTCCCAGAATATTCCGAAGCGCGTGCAGCCATCGAGCTGGGCCGATTCCTCCAGTTCGATCGGCAGGCTCGCGAAGAAGTCATGCATCAGCCACACGACGATCGGCAGGTTGGCGACGGCATAGATGATGATGAGGCCCAGATGCGTGTCGAGCAACCCCACCGACTGGAACATCATGTAGACCGGTATGATGACGACGATCGGCGGCAGGATGCGCTGCGAGATCATCCAGAAGAGGATGTCGCCGTTGCTGAGCGATGCCTTGAAATGCTTGCCGAAGGCTCGCGCCAGAAGAAAGAACAGTGCCAGCGCCACGGCGGCGCTGAAATACCATGGGATGCCGGCATAGCTCGTTGCCACGATCATCAGCAGCGTCAGCACGACGAAGACGACGACGTTGCCGAACTTCGGCTTGTACTGCACGCGCGCCAGGGCATAGGCCGCCATGCTGCCGATCGTGACGCAGAGCGCGGTGGCGGCGATGCCGATGACAAGGGAATTCGAGAATGCCAGATAGAGCTTGCAGATCTGCGGTTCCATCGGCTGGATCGAAACTACCGGCGACAGGATGAAAGCCACGGAGTTGTAGGCATAGAGAACGAACTGGCGGCCGATGGCGTAGACGTCGCAATAGGGATCGGACGAGATGTGGACCCGCCAGGCGTCGAGGTTCGGCTGGAAGTCGACGAAGGGAATATAGAACGGCCCCTGGTTGACAGCGGCAGCATCCTTGAAGGCGGTGATCACCACCCAATAGATCGGAAAGATCACGAAGATCGCCCAGAAGACCAGAAGACTGTAGGCAACGACCTTGGCGACGGGCGACATCCGGCCGACCGCCGGCGGCTCGAAGAGCCGCTCCATCAAGCTGCGCTCGGCCTTGTCGAAGCGGAATGCGGTGTCGCTCATTTCACCTTCCTCAACTGGCCGAGCACGACGTAGTTGAAGAAGGAGGCGCAGACCACCACGGTGAGGATCAAAAGCAGATAGGCCACCGCAGCGGAAGACCCCATGTCATTCGCGCGCCACAGGAAATAGGAGTGCAGCGTCATCGACTCGGTGGCGATGCCTGGTCCACCCGATGTCATGATGTTGGGAAGGTCGACGATCTTGAAGGCCTCGATCATGCGGATGAGGATGACCGTCACCGCCACCGGAACGATCTGCGGCCAGGTGATCTCGCGGAAGATCTGGATGCTCGATGCGCCATCGACCTGAGCTGCTTCCACGTGATCCTTCGGCACGGTTTCAAGCGCGGCCAGCATGACGATGAAGATGAACGGGATCCATTGCCAGGAGTCGCCCAGGATCACGAACCAGCGCGCCGCCCAGGCATCGGTGGACCACGCCCAGTTCTGCAGACCCACATAGTCCCACAAGGGCTGCAACGGGCCCTTGGTGATGTCGAGCACCATCTTGAAGGCGTAGCCGACGCCCAGCGGCGTGATCATCAGCGGGATGAAGAACAGCACGCGGAAAAAGCTTTTGCCCGCAATCGGCTGCGAACACAGGAACGCCAGCGCG
Organism: bacterium; assembly: GCA_022842165.1. Lineage (GTDB taxonomy): Bacteria > Pseudomonadota > Alphaproteobacteria > Rhizobiales > Aestuariivirgaceae > Aestuariivirga. The sequence continues at coordinate 35,891 of JALHQC010000020.1, read as the reverse complement.
GTGCCGATGATGAACTGCAGGGTACAGCCGACGATCACGTAGAACAGCGTGGTCAGCAGCGTGCCCCAGGGGTTGCCGGACAGCAGCGTCGCCCCCAGCAGGAATGCAACGAAGACAAACATCGCCGCCGAGATGACGCGGCCGGTCATCCCAACCCACGTCGCACCGTTGCGATAGGACTTGTAGAGCCACCAGAGAGCCGCGATCAGACATGCCAGCGCGAAGATGGCGCCAAAAATGCCGATCTCGGTCGTGCGCCCCAGGAAATGCGTCTGCTCGTTGCCGGAGAACTGGGCGAGGAAATTGTCGAACCAGACGAAGCGGAACCTCAGCCCCGTGGCGGAAAAGCGCACACGGCTCAATGCGAAGACGATGGAATAGAAAGTCGGGAAGATCGCAAAGATGAGAATGAGCGTGACGGCGGGCGCGATGAAAAAAGTGCGGGAATGGCGGTCAAACCATTCAGCCCAGCTTTCACGGAAGGCCAGGCCAGCCGGGGTTGTCCCCGGCTGGTACGTTTCGTTTGCAACAGCCATTGGCGTGGCGCTTAGAGTCCGAGCGCCAGTGCCTGAGCCTTGATCTGCTCATCACGGCCGAAGTCTTCCGTGATCTTCTCCCAGCCGTCCTCGATGTTCTTCAAGGCCTCGTCAACCGTGATTTCGCCGGCGAGGTAGCGGGCGAGTTCGGTGTCGAGCACGACGCCGGTGTACTGCTGCGCGCCGGGGATCTTCATATCCGAAGCCATGTTGGGATTGTTGAGAGCGCCGTTGATTGCGCCAAGATAATTCTTGGCGAGATCTTCGGGCATGCCGGCCTTCACCCAGAGTTCCGTGCTCGCAAGCTGCGACAGGCGATAGGGATTATAACCGGTATAGCCCTGGGTCACGTCGACGTTCGACTGTGCAGCCTGGTTCATGTGCGAAAGGAAGGCATAGGCGGCCGCCTTCTTCTTCTCGTCCGCCTTGGCGTTGATTGCGCCCGCCCAGCCGCCGAAGGCAGCGAAGGGAGCGTAGTTGACGCCATCGACCGAGTTCGGCGCATTTTCCTTGGTGACCGGCACGAGCTTGCCCGTCGCGCGGTCGAGCACTTCCGTCGAGCCCACCGCGGAGACCGCATAGATCAGGCCCTTGACCTTCTCGGCGTCCTTGTCGAGCTGCAGCGTTCCCGGATCACCCCATTCGATAAGCACACCGCAACGGCCGGCCTTGAACACCGCGCGGGTATCGCCGATGTCCATGTTCAGCTCTTCCGGCGGACCATACTTGCCGGTTTCCTTGTAGAGCTCGAAGGCCTTCTTCCAGGCTTCGTTGTTGACAATCGGCTTCATCGTGGCGTTGTCGAAATGGAAGCCCTGGGCCGTTCCCTGCGTCTGCACGAAGGAAGACGCGATCGTCTGGATCGCGAAGTAGGACTGGGCGTTGCGCTTCTTGAAGATGCACGAGCCGTAGTCAGCCTCGCCATCGCCATTCATGTCCTGGCCGTGGATCTTGGAGGCCACGTCGACATAGTCCTGCCAGGTCTTGGGCGGCTGCAGGCCGGCCTTTTCCAGCACGTCCTTGCGGTAATAGACCATCTGGAAGTCGCCATCGACCATCAGCATCTTGGTCTTGCCGCCGATCTTCTGGCCGAATTCGCGGAAGTATGGCGCGATGTCGTTGGTGTCGAGCTTCGAGTCCTTGGCGATATAGGGATCCATGTCCTCAAGCAGGCCCGCCGCGTCGAGTTCAACGCCCCAGCCGGCGGCAAACACGCCGACGTCGATCGAGTTGGTGCCCGTCGTCCAGTCATTCTGGATCTTCGGGAAAATTTCGGCGAAGGGAACTTCGTTCACGACGATCTTGGCGCCGGTTTCCTTTTCGAACACCAGTCCGCGTTCCTTCAGCGGCTGGGCGATCACCGGGCCTGGACGCGTCAGGATGTTGATGGTCACCCCATCGAATTCACCAGCGGAGCTCGTGGCTGCAAGGCCGCAGATCGCGGCGCTGGCCATCATGGCTCCGGCAATTGTCTTGCGAAGTGTCATAGTCTGGGTCCTCCCAATTTTTTTCGCGCAGTCCTCTCTATCGGGCTGCATCGGAGGGGCACACTATTCGACTAGTGACACTTGTCAACAAGCCATGCGCAACAGCTGTATAAATTGACGGCGTGGTTGCCGGAAGCAGTCGAATCCAGTGCTCAAAATTGAGGCTCCTGCTTTGCCTTGAAGGCCGCGACGCCGCGTTGCAGATCGTTGCTCGCAGATGCAACATGACCGGCGAGCGCTTCGAACGGACGCTCGGCCTCTTCGCCTTCCGCAGCATTGATCAGCATCTTCGTGGCCTGCGTCGCAAGAGGCCCGCGCGACATCAGCCGTGCTGCCATTTCGCGCGCTGCCGGCAAGGCCTGATCGCGCTGCACCACAGCATCGACGAGGCCGAGCGCCAGGCCCTCGTTTGCCGTGAATATCTCTCCAAGCAGCGCCATGCGGCGAACCACCTGCGATCCAAATCGCCGGACCGTGCGCTGCGTGCCCGACCAGCCGGGGATGATGCCAAGGCTCGTTTCGGGAGAACCCAGCTTCACGTGATCGGCCGCGATGCGAAAATCCGCCGTCGCCGCAAGCTCGAGGCCGCCGCCGAGCGTATGACCGTTCAGCGCGGCGATCAGCGGCTGGCGGATACGGGCCAGCGCATCAAACGCACGGTGCCCGTGGCGCACCCAGGCCATGGCGAAGTCATCGGGGCTCCAGGCCGACCACGCGTCGATATCGCCTCCCGCGCAGAAGGATTTTTCGCCTTCGCCGGTGACGATTGCGGCGCGCACGCGCTTCATCACGTCGATCATGTGCGCGGCGCGTTCCAGCGCCATGACCATGTCGTAGTCGAGGGCGTTCAACTTTTCCGGACGCGCGATGGTGATCAGCGCGAGATCGCCGTCGATCTCAAGGCGGATGCGATTGTCGCCAGTGTCAGCCATGAAGTTGCAATCCCATGATACCGGGCTGGAAAAGACGCTTGTCCATTTCCTTCAGCCGCGGCGATACGATGAGCGGGAATTCGGCCTGATCGAGAATGTTGGTTGCAAGCTCCACGCCCGGTGCGATCTCGGTCAGGACGATCCCTTCCGGCGTCAGCTTCATCACGCAGCGCTCGGTCACATAGGTCACGTCCTGGCCTTGCATCACGCCGCGTTTTCCGGAGAAGGAAATCTGCTCCACGTCCTTCACCAGTTTCCTGACCTTGCCTTCCTTCTCGATCTTCAGCTTGCCGTCTGCAATCTCCATCTTCGCTCCGGCATTGTAGAAGCCGGAGAACACGATCTTGCGGGCACGGCTGGTGATATCAACGAAGCCGCCCGCACCCGCCGTCACATGCGGCCTGACGCCAAGCTTCGAGACATTGACGGAGCCATGGCTGTCGATTTGCAGGAAGGACAGAAGTGAGCAATCGAAACCCGCCGCCTGGAAATAAGTGAACTGATAGGCGGATGGCACGAAGGCTTCGGCGTTGGACGAACAGCCGAACTGGAACTCGAGCAGCGGCACGCCGCCCACGGCACCCTGCTCGATCACCCAGGTCGCCTGGCCATGCAGGCCTTCCTCGATGAAGATGCGCGGCACATTGGCGGAAACGCCGAAGCCCAGGTTCACCGCCCAGCCCTGTTTCAGTTCCTGCGCGACGCGCCGGGCGATCGCCTTGCCGGTGCCGAAATCCATCAGCGCGAAACTCGAGATCGGCTTGAACACCTCACCGGAGATCGTCGCGTCATAGGGCGTCTGCGTCGTCTGCCACTGGTCCGGCGCCTCGACGATATAGTCAACGAGAATGCCCGGCACCCTCACCTGATGCGGCTTGATGGTTTCATTCTCCGCAATGGTCCGCACCTGGGCGATGACGATGCCGCCATTGTTGTGGGCGGCAAGCGCCAGTTCCATCGCACCCAGATAGGCGCCTTCCTGTTCGAAGCTCATGTTGCCGCGCTCGTCGCAAGTGCTGCCCCTGATGATGGCGACCTCTGGGACGATGGCCGGGAAATAGAGCCACTCCTCGCCGTCGAACTCGATCCTGCGCACGATGGGCGCTGCCGCGGCCCTGGCATTCATGGCGCAGCCTTCGTTCCGGGGATCGACGAAAGTGTCCAAGCCCACCTTGGTGATGACGCCGGGGCGTTTCGCCGCCGCTTCCCGCATCAGGTCGAACATGATGCCCGATGGCACGTTATAGGCCGCGATCTCGTTGGCCCCCAGCATCTGCCAGATTTTCGGCGGTTCGGACGTCGAAGGACCGGAAGGATAGGAGCCGCCGATGATGCGCGAGATCAGCCCCGGTTTCGCGACGTGCTCCACGCCCTTGATGCCGAACATGTCGCCGGCTGCGATGGGGTGCAGCATGGTGAGGTTGCGGGGATGGGATTCCGCATCGAAGCGTTCGCCCAGCGCCTTCAGCACCGCATCCGGGCAATTGAGCCCCGAGGAAGAATTGACCGCGACGATCGCGTCATCGGGAATGGCCTTCACCGCTGCGGCGGCTGAAACGATCTTCGGCATCGAATGTCACCTGTTGCCGCGAATGATGTCGGCGGCCTTTTCTGCAATGGCAATGGTTGGCGCATTGGTGTTGGAGGATACGACCTCCGGCATGATGGAACTGTCGCAGACGCGCAAAGCCCCGATGCCATGAACGCGCAGCATGGGGTCGATCACTGCCATCGCGTCGCGGCCCATCTTGCAGGTGCCGACGGGATGGTAAGAGGATCGCGCATTGGCGCGTGCGGCATCCTCGTAGTCCTTCCGCGTCTTCACGGCGGGGCCGGGGAAGTGCTCGACCGATACGAAGCGCTGCATGGCGCGGGTGCGGCCCACTTCCTGCGTTACCTTGATGCCATCGATATGGCGGTCGAGATCATAAGGCTCGGCAAAGGAATTCGGATCGATGACCGGGGCGTCATGCGGATTGGACGAGCGCAGCTTCACGAAACCGCGCGAGCGCGGCCGCGTGTGATAGGAATTGCAGGTGGCGCCGTTGCCGCCGGGAACCGTGCCAACACCTTCCTCGACGCCTGCGCCGGCCAGGAAATGGAATTGCAGGTCGGGCGTCTTCTCGGTCCGGTCGCCCCACCAGAAGGCCCCGGCCTCGACGATGTTCGACGAGACGGGGCCTGACTTGAACATCAGATATTGCATGCCGGCCAGAAGCTGCCAGCGCTTCTTCTTGTATTTGTCGTAGGAGTGCGCGCCGTTCAGCACCCAGGTGACGTCGGTCGAGAAGTGATCGTGAAAATTCTGGCCTACGCCTGGAAGATCATGGACGACCGGAACGCCAACCTCTTTCAGGTGCGCAGCGGGTCCGATGCCGGAAAGCATCAGAAGCTTGGGCGAACCGATGGCGCCTGCGGTCACGATCACTTCGCTCGCCGCGTCGATCCGCTTCACCGCACCATTCTCGACAATCTCGATGCCCCTGGCCCTGCCGTTCTCGACAATGATGCGATTGACGAAGACATCGGTGCGGAGCGTCAGGTTCGGGCGGTTCATTACCGGCTTCAGATAGCCGACGGCGGCACTGCAGCGGCGGCCATTCTTCGTGGTCGTCTGATAAAGGCCAGCGCCCTCCTGCCGTCCGGAATTGAAGTCCGGATTGCGCGGCATTCCGAACTCGATGCAACCCTCCACATAGGCGCGCGAGACCTGATTGTAGGTGTTGAGGTCGGATACGCCGAGCGGACCGTCAGTGCCGTGATCGGGGGCCCCCAGCCGCGAATTGCCTTCCGACTTGATGAAATACGACTTGAGTTCCGCCCAGCTCCAGCCGTCGCAGCCATGGGCCTTTGCCCAGTTATCGTAATCTTCCGGGCAGCCGCGTGTGTAGATTTCGGCATTGATCGAGCTTCCGCCGCCCAGCACGCGGGCCTGCGGATAGACAGCGGTGCGATTGTTGGCGTGCTTGAGCGGTGCTGTCTGCCAGCCCCAGGTCAGAGGGCCGGACGTCATCTTGAAGAAGCCGACGGGCATGTGGATGAAGGGATCGCGATCGGTGGGGCCGGCCTCGATGACGAGCACTTTCGCTTCGGGAATTTCAGAGAGCCTTGCCGCCAGCACGCAGCCTGCCGAGCCCGCGCCCACGATCACGTAATCGAACATCTGCCCTCTCCAGCCGCCCGGTCCGGGCCACTGGCAAGAGTTATAAATAACTATCTGGTTATTTCAAGGGCAGCAGTCTGAGGGTCAAGATCCGTGATTTAACTTGCGATGGGGTCAGATACAAAATGCTGGAGGTAAACCGCTGGAAAAGCTTGAAGAACTCTTGTCGAACCATCATCGTTGATAAACTCGACCTCGTAATTTCCTCCATCGAAAACTTCGAGAACTGTTCCGACATCTCTCTGGCTCAGTCCGGGGGCAAAATCCGCTGGTCCGACAAAAACCACATCTTTATAAATCTTGAAGCCCGAAGCTTTCATTATAGCCACATTCAAGAGATCAGTGCTTGAGTCTGAAGTTAAGACCAGGGTACCGAATTTCTCAAGGTCCCATCCCCTCACCAATCGATAGCATGAGAACCCAGATGACGAACTGGCAGATTCCAGCCACGAACGCAGCTGTTGAGAGGAGCACGAACACAGCTGTTAACAGAAGACTGTGAGTGAAGTTATGGTTCATCCTTGGCAACTTCACAGCACCATAGCCACAGAGGCTGGCGAAGAGCCCCGGGCCAACCAAAAGGACTGTTAAGTAGAACCATTCCATGTAATCATCTTAGCAGCCAGTTGTGAGAACTACGCAACTGCAAACAACTACTGGATTTCTATAGAAAATCTAAGGGCAAGCCCCAAAATACTTCCTTAGATCCGCTCGCCGCCGGCGGCGTCGAAGAGGTAGGCGTGGGCGGCGTCGAACTTCAACGCGATCGGCGTGTCGAGCGCCTGGCGGAAGCTTCGCGCGCCCTTGGCGACGACGAGCTGGTCGCCCGAAAAGGCCGCGACGAGCGTCTGGTCGCCGGTCGGCTCCAGCGAGTAGAGCTTCGAATTCAGGCTGCCCTTGCCGGCCTCCGTCACCGAGATGTCCTCCGGCCTGATGCCGAGGATGACGTTCTTGCGGCTGCCCTTGGCGACACCTTCAAGACGCGTATCGGGCCCGATGAATGTGCCGTTCTCGATGTCGCCCTTGATCAGGTTCATGGGCGGCGAACCGATGAAGCCCGCGACGAAGACATTGGCGGGATTGTTATAGACCTCGTCCGGCGTGCCGAGCTGCTGGATCTTGCCCTTGTTCATGATGGCGATGCGATCAGCCAGCGTCATCGCCTCGATCTGGTCGTGGGTGACGTAGATCGTGGTGGTCTCGAGCCGGCGCTGGATGTGCTTCAGTTGCGCGCGCATGGTGAGGCGAAGCTTGGCATCGAGGTTCGACAGCGGCTCATCCATGAGGAACACGCGGGGGTGGCGCACAACCGCACGGGCGAGCGCCGCGCGCTGGCGCTGGCCGCCCGAAAGCGCGCGCGGCTTCCTGTCGAGAAGGTCGCCCAGCTCCACGATCGCCGCGGCCTCGCGCACCAATCTGTCGTGCTGGTCTTTCGGGATGTCGCGCATGCGCAGCGGAAAGCGGATGTTCTCGTAGATTGTCATGTTGGGATAGAGCGCATAGCTCTGGAACACCATGGCGACGTCGCGGTCCCGCGCGTCGACGTCGTTCATCAGCTCGCCATCGATGCGGATTTCACCGCTGTTGGGGTCTTCAAGGCCGGCAATCATGCGCATCGTCGTGGTCTTGCCGCAGCCCGAGGGGCCAAGGAACACCATGAATTCCTTGTCCTTGATTTCGAGGTCGATGGCATCGACGCCAACGACCAGGCCCCAAGACTTGCTGATCTTTTGCAGACTGATCGATGCCATGACGTTTCCCAACCAAAGCCCGTGTGGCTGCGCCGCTTGCTGCCGCGCCACGTTTCTGGCGATATGAGTTTCACAAAAGTGAAACAATTTCAAGATTTGAATTCATATGTTTCGTAATCAACCTCAGTTCGACGCTGGAGATTGACCATTTCAGACGGCTCGGCCTTGGCAATTTGCCCATTTCGCACCTGCCAAAACACGTTCGCACTTGCACAATCAGGTTCGCCGCCACAAACAATACTTATTGACACTTCCATGATCAAAAGTATCTTATTAAGCAACGCATGAGCATGCACGGGAGGCCCAGATGGCGGCTTACGACATTTTGCAGGATAAACGGAAGATCGGCCCGGCAACAGGTCTTGCCGCCGATCTGGCCCGGCGGCTGGAAGAAACCGGCAGGCCGATCCGCATCGGACTCATCGGGTCCGGCGAGATGGGAACCGACATCGTCACCCAGTGCCACCAGATGACCGGCATCACGGTCGCCGCCATCGCCGAGATCAACATCGACTCCGCGAAGAAGGCGCTGCGCATCGCCGGCCGCCCGGAGGACGGGCACGCGGTATCTGACACTGCAAAGGGTTTCGCCGCCGCGCTGGAATCGGGCAAGACCGCCATCACGCAGGATGCGCAGCTCGTCTGCGGGTCGGATCATATCGACGTCGTCATCGATGCGACGGGCAAGCCCGCGGTCGGTGCTGCAATCGGCCTCACCGCCATGGAGCATGGCAAGCATCTTGTCATGATGAACGTCGAGGCGGATGTCACCATCGGCGCCTATCTGGCGCGGGAGGCCAAGCGGCTTGGCGTCGTCTATACGCTGGGCGCGGGGGACGAGCCCTCCTCCACCATGGAACTCGTCAACTTCGTCACCGGCCTTGGCTACCCCATCGTTGCCGCCGGCAAGGGCAAGAACAATCCCTTGAACATCGACGCGACGCCCGACGCCTATATGGAAGAAGCCAAGCGCCGGAACATGAACCCGCGCATGCTGGTCGAATTCGTCGACGGTTCGAAGACCATGGTGGAAATGGCCGCGATTGCAAACGCGACGGGGCTCGTTCCCGATTGTCCCGGCATGCATGGCCCGGCGGCCACGATGGACCAGCTTGAAAAGGTGCTGTGCCCCAAGGAAGATGGCGGCGTTCTCTCGCGCAAGGGCGTGGTGGACTATTCCATCGGCAAGGGTGTTGCGCCCGGTGTCTTCGTCATTGCGGAAATGGCGCACGCCAGAGTGCGCGAGCGCATGCATGACCTCAAGCTCGGTGCGGGCCCCTACTACACCTTCTATCGCCCCTATCACCTCACCAGCCTCGAAGTGCCGCTCTCCTGTGCGCGCGCCGTGCTCTACAAGACGGCCGACATGCAGCCGCTGGATGTGCCCTCGGCGGAAGTCTGCGCGGTGGCGAAGAAGGACCTCGCACCCGGTGAGCGGATCGACGCCATCGGCGAATATACCTACCGCGCCTGGATCATGACGGTGGAAGATGCCGTCACTTCGAAAGCCGTCCCTTGCGGTCTGCTCGAAGGCGGCAAGGTGACGAAGCCCATCAAGAAGGGCGAGCTTCTCACCTATGACAATTGCGCGGTCGATGCCACGTCCGGCATCGTCGTGTTGCGCAAGCGCCAGGACGACATGCTGAAGGGAGTTGCCGCGTGAGCGCACTGCGTGCCGTGAAGGCCAATGCCCGCCCCTTCTTCCAGCGCCACAGCGCGGGAGAACTGAAGGAGGCGCTGCGCAAGATGTATCTGATCCGCCGCTTCGAGGAAGGCGCGGAAGAAGCCTATATGCGCGGCCTCATCCACGGCACCATGCATCTCTCGATCGGGCAGGAGGCCTCCGCCGTCGGCTCCACCATGGCGTTGCGGAACACCGACTACATCACCTCCACCCATCGCGGCCACGGCCACTGCATCGGCAAGGGGGCGGACCCGAAACTGATGTTCGCGGAATTCTTCGGCAAGGAAGAAGGCTATTGCCGGGGCCGCGGCGGCTCCATGCATATTGCGGACGTGGCAACCGGCAATCTCGGCGCCAATGGCATCGTGGGCGGCGGTCTTCCCATCGCGGTCGGTGCCGCACTTGCCATCAAGAAGCAGAAGCGTGACGATGTCGCCATGTGCTTCTTCGGCGACGGCGCCTCGAACGAAGGCGCGTTCCACGAGGCGCTCAACATGGCGGCGGTGTGGAAGCTCCCCGTCATCTTCGTGTGCGAGAACAACAAGTACGGCATGTCGGTTTCAACCGAACGCTCGATGGCTGTGGCAAACGTCGCGGACCGGGCGCCTGCCTATGGCATGCCGGGCGTGATCGTCGACGGCAATTCGGTGGCCGATGTGGCCGAAGCCATCGCCGCCGCAACGGAGCGCGCGCGCAAGGGCGAAGGCCCGACGCTCGTCGAATGCAAGACTTACCGCACGCGCGGTCACTCGCGCTCCGATCGCAACCGCTACCGCACCAAGGAAGAGATCGACGAGTGGAAGGCCAAGGACCCGATCCCGCTGTTCGAAGCCGAATTGATCGCGCATGGACTGGCCACCGAGGATGAAGTGACCGCTATCCGCATTTCCGCCGAAACCGAAATCACCAATGGCATCGAGTATGCCCGCACCGGCACCGATCCCGATCCCAATGAAGTGACCCGCGACGTCTATTCCAGCGGGGTCAATTCATGAGCCGCGAGATCACCTACGCGCAGGCCATCCAGGAAGCGCTGGGACAGGCAATGGAGGCCGATCCCGCCGTATTCCTGATGGGCGAGGACATCGGCGTCTATGGCGGTGCCTTCCAGGTGACGGGCGATCTCGTCCACCGCTTCGGCGAAGACCGGGTGATGGATGCGCCGATCTCGGAACTGGGCCAGGCCGGCGTTGCCGTTGGTGCCGCACTCGCGGGCTGCAAGCCGGTGCTGGAATTCCAGTTCTCCGACTTTGCAACGCTTGCGATGGAGCAGATCGTCAATCAGGCGGCGAAGCTGCGCTTCATGCTGGGCGGCAAGGTGAACGTACCGCTCGTCATGCGCTTTCCCGCAGGCTCCGGCACGGGTGCCGCGGCCCAGCATTCGCAGTCGCTCGATGCGTGGCTCGCGCACGTTCCGGGACTGAAGGTCATCCAGCCTTCGACGCCCTATGACATGAAGGGCATGCTGCTGGCCGCCATCGACGATCCCGATCCCGTCATGGTGTTCGAGCACAAGCTTCTCTACAAGACCAAGGGCGAAGTGCCGGAAGAGGCCTATCGCGTGCCCATCGGCAAGGCGCATGTCGCGCGCGAAGGCAGCGACGTGACCATCGTCGCCACCTCCATCATGGTGCACAAGTCACTCGAAGCGGCAGAGACACTTGCCGCGGAGGGGATCGACGTCGAGGTGATCGACCTCCGCACGCTCAGGCCCATGGACACCGCGACCATCATTGAGAGTGTCAAGAAGACCACGCGTCTTGCCTGCGTCTATGAAGGCGTCAAGACGCTGGGCATCGGCGCGGAAATCAGCGCGCGCATCGCCGAGAGCGAGGCCTTCGATTATCTCGATGCGCCGATCCTGCGGCTGGGCGGTGCTGAATCGCCGATCCCCTACAACCCGGTGCTGGAGAAAGCCGCGGTGCCGCAGGTGCAAGGCATCGTCGAGGGCTTGCGCAATCTTGTGACGGGCAGGACGTAAACCCATGGCCGTCGAAGTCATCCTGCCCAAAGTCGACATGGACATGGCCACGGGCAAGATCAGCAAGTGGCACGTCAGGGAGGGCGAGCGCGTCGCCAAGGGTGCGGTGCTGTTCGAGATCGAGACCGACAAGGCCGCAATGGAGATCGAGGCCCCGGCTGACGGCATCCTGCGCAACGTGCTGGTGGGCGAAGGTCTGTCCGCGCCGGTCGGCAGTGCCGTTGCCTATATCTATGCCGAGGGCGAGGCTGTCTCCGCAGCCGCTGTGAAAACCGAAGCGCCCAAGACTGAAGCTCTTGCTCCCACAAAGGCTGCGGCTGTTGTCCAGCCCTCCTCGTCAAAGGATGGCGAAGGACCGCGCGCCACGCCGCTTGCCCGCAGGCTTGCCAAGGAAGCATCCCTTTCACTGAGCAACATCTCCGGCAGCGGCCCGCGCGGGCGCATCGTAGCCGAGGATGTTCGCAAGGCTGCCGAGAAGCCGGTTTCGGCTCCGGCGCCAGTTCTGGCTCCGGCTCAACCCGACGATGCGATCCACAAGCTCTATCAGTCCGGCAGCTTCGAGGTTCAGCCTGTCGACGGCATGCGCCGCACGATCGCGCAACGGCTTACGCTATCGAAGCAGACGGTGCCGCATTTCTATCTCTCGGTCACCGCCAACATCGGCAAGCTGATGGCTGCGCGCGAATCGCTCAATGCATCCGCCCCGCGCGATGCGGAGAAGAAGCCGCTGTGGCGGCTGTCGATCAACGACTTCGTCATCAAGGCGATGGGACGGGCACTGCAGCGCGTTCCTGCCGCGAACGTCACCTGGGCGGGAGACGCCATTCTGCGCCATCGCGTGAGCGATGTGGGCGTTGCGGTTGCCGTCGAAGGCGGGCTGTTCACGCCCGTCATCCGCGCGGTCGAGACCAAGACCCTTGCCGCCATCAGCCAGGAGATGAAGGCGCTTGCGGCCAAGGCGCGGGCGCGGAAGCTTGTGCCTTCGGAGTATCAGGGCGGCACCACGGCCATCTCGAATCTCGGCATGTTCGGCATCGAGGAATTCACTGCGATCATCAACCCGCCCCATGCCTCGATCCTTGCGGTGGGGGCGGGCGTCGAACGCTTCGTGCCCGTCAACGGCCAGCCGGTGCTGGCAACGCAGATGACCTGTACGCTGTCCTGCGATCACCGCGCGGTGGATGGCGCGGTGGGGGCAGAATTGCTGCAGGCCTTCCGCTCGTTTATTGAAGACCCATTGCTGATGCTGGCATAGACCGGCACTGAATTCCGGGAGGGCCACGCATGGCGCGCTACGACTATTCCTCGATGGGTTTTTACACCTATGATTGCCTGGGCTGGCCCTTTACCGAAGTGCCGTCCGGCGGCGGCACGGTCTTCATCGACGAGTTGACGCTCGCCGTCTCGGGTGCCGGCGGCACCGCAGCAATCGCCGCTGCCAAGATGGGCCTCAAGACCCTTGCCGTATCGGGTGTCGGCGAAGACCTGATGGGCGACTGGGTGATGCAGCGGCTGCAGCATTTCGGCGTCGATACCTCGGTGATGCAGCGGAAGCCCGGCTGGAAGACGTCATCCTCCATCGTCACCACGCGGCGCGACGGTTCCCGCCCCGCTCTTCACATGAAGGGTGCGACGGGCAATTTCTACGTCGATGATGCGATGATCCCGCAGGTGATCGATGCCACCGTCCTCCACGTTGGCGGCGTCGGCCTGATGGACGCCATGGACAAGGGCCGCACAGCCGTGGTGATGAAGGCCGCGAAAGCCAGGGGTGCGCTCACGACCGTCGATGTTTTCGCGGGGTCGCCCAAGGACCTTCCCGCCGTAGCGGATGTCCTTCCGTATACGGATTATTTCATGCCCTCGATCGAGGAAGCCCAGGCGCTGTGTGGTTTGGGCGATCCCGCCGATACGGCAAAGTTCTTCATCGACATGGGCGTGAAAGCCTGTGCGCTGACGCTGGGCGGCGATGGCGCCTATTATCATGACCGCGACGGAACGAAATTCCACATTCCCGCCTTCGATATCAGCGTGAAGTGCACCTGCGGCTGCGGCGATGCCTTCAACGCCGGTTTCGCTGTGGGCCTCGTCAAGGGCTTCAGCCCTGAGGACACGGTACGGTTCGCGCAGGCAACTTCGGCGCTCAATGCCACGGGCCTCGGCTCTCAGGCCGGGGTGACGAGCTTCGAGCACACGCTCAATTTCATGAAGACGACGAAGACCCGCTGAGATGTCCTCGCCCCGCGCCAGCGGGGAGAGGAAGGGGACCCAACAAAGTTGGGGGAGGAGAGGGGCAACCGGTTCTTCGCATCAAGCAAAACCCGGTTGCCCCTCTTCTATCCCAATGCGTGCGCATTGGGCCCCTTTCTTCTCCCCGCTCACGCAGGGCGAAGACATTTGGCCGTCAACACGACTTTCAGCGCGCTGCCCTGCTCGGCGATGGCGAAGGCTTCCATCGCATCATCCAATGCATAGCGATGCGAGACCAGCTTGTTCACCGGCAACGCGCCGGACGCAATGAGATCAAGCGCCATTGCGAACTGCTTGCGCGTCAGCCCGAAGGCACCCGTCACGCTGTGCTCACCATAATGGATGGCATTCAGGTCGAATGACGTCTCGACGCCGGCAGGGAAGCCCGCGAAGAGACTGATCTTGCCGCGTGGCCTGGTGATACGTGCCGCCAGGTTCGCAAGCTCTGGCGATCCCACCGCAACGATCGCCGCATCGACACTCAAGCCTTCCGCCTCGTCGGGCGGCAAGGCGCGGTCCGCGCCCAGTGCCAATGCCGCCTCGCGCCGGTGGGCGCTGCGTTGCACGGCGATCACTTCGCCAGCACCACCATGGCGTGCCAGCATCACGTGCAGCAGGCCAATGGGGCCGGTGCCCAGCACGGCGACGCTGCCGCCCGGTTTCAAGCCCATCAGCTCCTGGCCGTTGATCACGCAGGCCAGCGGTTCGGCCAGTGCGGCCGCCTCCGGCGAAACATCACCGCGCAGGCGGAAGACGTTGCCAGCCTTCACGAAGGCTTCCGGCACGCGGATCCGTTCCGCGAAGCCGCCATCGATTTCATACCCGAAAGCAGTCAGGTTGGCGCAGATGTTCTCGGCTTCCATCAGGCACTCGCGGCACTGGCCGCAGGGAAGTGCCGGGCAGATGGCGACCGTGTCGCCCATGTTCCAGCCACGGTGCCCGCCGGTTTCGAGGATTTCGCCCGTGAATTCATGGCCCAGAATCGAGCGTGCCCGCACGCCCTTCGTCTTCCGGCCCCGCAAGATGCGGATATCGGTGCCGCAGATTGCTGCGGCCGTCATGCGGATGAGCATGTCGCCGCGCTGCATGGCGGGTTCGGCCACGGCCTCCACCGCCATGACGTCCGGCTTATGGAAGACCGCCGCCTTCAATACATCGACTTGATGTCGGTGAGCTCGCGGGCAAGGCCCGTCTCGTCGCGGCGTTCCACAAGATCGGCGATGGCCCTGAGCCGGGGTCCGATCAGGGCGCCAGTCACCTGGAAGAATTCATCCTCGTTGATGACCTCGGTTGGCTTTCCTTCTTCCGCGAACATCAGGGCCACGCAGGCGATGGCGTTGACTGCGATGTTGGGCTCGACCAGGCTGAAGAAGCGGTTGCGTTCGGCCACCGCGCCAATGCGCGCTACCGGCCCCTGCTCCACCAGCGCGATCAGGATGCGCGCCACCATCTCGTTCTCGCTCGCCGCGTCGTCCACACGCAGCGCCAGGCCGCGGCGGGCGGCGTCGACGCGATGTTCGAGGATCAGATAGGGCGGCGCCGAATACCGGCTGGCAATGTGGATTGCGGCGCGGAAGAAGTAGGCGTTGAACAGCGGATTGTGGATCAGGCTGTCCTCGCGGATGCCTTTTGCCACCTCATGCATCAGGCCTGGCGTGAAGGGCGACGGCAGCTTCCGCCAGCCGGGCAAAAAGGTGCGGATCGCCACATTGGCGCTCCAGCTCATGAAGCCGTCGACAAACCTTGCGCCGCGCGCCACCACGCGTGACAGGAAAGGCACACTTTGCGGTTCGCCGCGCCCAAAGCGGTCGGCGTTCGAAAGATCGCGTACGTAGAACTGGGCGGCGCGCAAGCCATCGCGCACGCCCGCCGCGGCGCAGACGGCATGGGCGGCAATCGGCGTGCCGGGATAGCGCGAAGCAGTGCTCATGGCGTCATATCAGCCCTTAACGGCACCCATCGTCAAGCCGCGCGAGAGATGGTTCTGAATGAGGATCACCAGAAGCAGTGCTGGGAAGAAGGCAAGGAAGCCCACCAGCGCGATGGCGTTGTAGATGATGCCATCGGAGCCGCCCGAGAAATTCGCCAGCGCGACAGACAGGGGATAGGCGTTCTTCGAGGCGATGATGAGGGTGAAGAGATACTCGTTCATCGCGAAGATGGCGGCGATCACCGCGGCGGTGATGATGCCCGGCATGCACATGGGGATGATGATTTCCCACAGGATGCGGAGGTCAGAGGCGCCATCGGTGCGGGCGGCATCTTCGATTTCGGGATGAATGTCGATCATGTAGCTGCGGATGATCCACACCACGATCGAGAGGTTCATCGCAGCATAGACCAGCATCAGCGCCCAGACGGAGTCGATCAGCTTCAGCTTGCCGAACAGGAAGAACATGGGCACCACCACGGCGGCCGGCGCCATCATCTTGGTCGATAGAATGTAATAGCCGATGTCGGCATTGCCCTTGAACTTGTAGCGGGCCAGCGCGTAGGCCGCAGGAACGCCGAGGATGAGGCAGATGAACACGCTGCCGCTGACGGCGACGATGGAGTTGTAGAAATACAGGCCGATCGGCCATTCCGTCCAGATCTTGAACCACGTCTCCGTCGTCAGCGTCGGGAAATAGATCGGCACCGGCGCGATGATTTCATTGCGGGGGCGCAGCGCGATCGACGCGAAGTAGATGATCGGCAGCAGCGCGAAGACGCCCCAGATCGAAAGGATGATCCAGCCCCAGCGCGGGCCTTCCATACGCTTGCTCATGATTCAGTTCCCGACCTGAAGAACTTGCGCACCAAAAGCTGCGCCAGAATGACGGTGGCGATCAGCAACAGCACGGAAGCCGCGGAGGCATAGCCGTGGTCAAAGCTGCGGAAGGCCGTACGGTAGATGAAGTAGCTCAGCGTTTCGGTGTCGCCTGCGGGCGAGCCTTGCGTGATGATGTTGACGGCCGACATGTTGTTGAGAAGGTCGATGCCGCGCAGCACCAGCGCAATCGCTATGATCGGGCGCAGCAAGGGCAGCGATATGTTCCAGAACATCCTGGCGAAGGATGCGCCGTCCAGCCGTGCGGCTTCCTCGATCTCCTTGTCCTGGCCCTGCAGGCCGGCCACGAGAATGATGAAGAGGAATGGCGTCCATTGCCAAACGTCGACCAGCACCAGCACGAAGCGTGCGTTGAAGGTGTGGGCCATCCAGTCGACGCCGCCGTCAACCAGGCCAAGCCGGAACAGCAGATCCGCCATCACGCGCCCGTCGTTGAAGATCAGCTTCCACAGGAAGCCAACCGCCGAGGGCATGAACAGCATGGGCAGCATGAACAGAATGCGCCAGCCCTTCACCCAGGGGGAGCGATAAACCAGCGCTGCCAGAAGAAGAGCAATTGAAAATTCGATGGTCAGCGTGATCGAACCCAGCAGCAGGGTGTTCCACACGGCCGTCCAGAAATGCTCGTCCCCGAGGAGGACCCGGTAATTCTCGAGGCCGACATAGTCCCACTTGAACTTGCCGGTGTAGAATGAACGGTAGAGCGCGAAGGCGCCGGGCCACAGCGTGATGCCCAACAGATAGACAACGGCCGGTCCCACCATGAGATAGGGAAACGCCTTGCGCATGAAGCGCGAACGGCGGCGGATCACAATGCGGGGAAGTTCGAGCGCAGCATCTGTCATGTGCAGTGATCCCGTAGGCTTGCAGAGATGCTTCGAGGCCCTGCTCCGCAGGACACCTCAGCATGAGGACTTTTGTACCTCACCCTGAGGTGCGCCCCGCGGAAGCGGGGCCTCGAAGGGTTCTTGTCAGATCAGAAAGGAAGCGCCTTGCCCTTGCCGATCCACAGGCCAGGTTCGGTCGCGGCGTAGTTCATGGGATCGGCGCCCTTGTAGAAGCCGTTCTTTTCCATGATGGCCTTGACCTTGCCTGCGGCTTCGTCCAGCGCTTCCTTCGGCTTCTTGGTGCCAACGATCACTTCGTTGACGAGGAAGCCGATTTCCTGCTCGACCTGGAAGCCCGACGGAATGCGCGGCGCGCACCAGGCGTAATCCAGGCTTTCCGCCCAGACCTTGGCCGGCTGCGAGACGGCGCGGAGCTTCTCGTTCGCCAGCACCGACTTGGTACCCGGAGCTACGCCGTTGGCATTGGCCTCGTTCATGGCCATGATCGAGGAGGTCGTCAGGTAGGCGAGCATGAGGAATGCCGCTTCCGGTTCCGGCGAGGTCGAAGCCACGACCGATGTCGAACCGGCAATGTTCGGCGGCGCATAGGTGCCACCGGCGACGCGCGGCTCATACAGCGTGACGATGTCGTCGCCGATCTTCGACTGGTCGGGACGGGTCGCCTGGGTGCCGGTATCCTGCCACGAGATGTTGCAGGCGATCTGGCCGCCGAGCATTGCCGCGCGGTTGGTCGGCCAGTCGGCCGCGGCCACGCCTTCAATGGCGTGCTTCGAAAGGGCTGCGAGCATTTCGAGGCCCTTCACACCAGCGTCGCCGTTGAACACCGGTTCCCACTTGTCGTTGAACAGCATCATGCCGTACTGCGCGGCAATGTGCTCCCAGGCATAGGTGGCCCAGAAGCCGCGGCCGGCCATCAGGCCGATACCGGCGACGCCGGGCTCCGCCTTGTTGAGTTCCGGCGCAATGCGCAGCATCTCGTCGTAGGACGGGATGGTGTTGACGCGGTCGATCTCGTTGATGCCGATCTTCTTGAAGATCGACGGACGCACGTGGACCTGCTGGATGTCGCAGTCGAAGGGAATGCCGAGGATGCCCTTGTCGCCCCAGTGGCCGTAGTTGCGCTGATAGGTCTCGTACCAATCGTCGAAGGGCAGCGCCCACTTGGCGACATACTCGTCGAGCGGCTTCAGGAAGCCTTGTGCGGCGAAGTCGCCGAGCCAGGGGGAGAAGAACTGGATGGCGTCGAAGCCCGCGTTGCCGGACAGGAACTCGGCCACGACCTTGTCGTACATGGCGTCGTCCGGGATCGACACGACGTCGATCTTGATGCCCGAGAGGTCAGCGAAGGGCTGGGTCTGTTCCTGGGCCGATTCACGGTCGGCGGCGCCCACGGCGAAGCGCACGGTCTTGCCGGCATGTTCCTTGCGGATGGCTTCCCAGTCAGCGGTGCGGATCCAGTCCTTCTTCGGATCCCAGAGCTCGTCGTTGTCGCCGAGCTTGTACTGGTCGCGGTATTCCTTTTTGACAAAGTTGCCGACGTTGATCTTCGCCAGCACATCAGCCGGGTTCGGCAGGCTCTGCGCATAGGCGCTGCGGACATTGAACAGCGAGACGCCGCCCGTTCCGGCCACCAGCGCAGCGCTAGCCGCGGCTGTGGACTTCAGCAGCGAACGGCGGGTCATCGACCCGGTTTTCTTGATCTGCATTACTTTCCTCCATTGAAACGGCCTGTGTTGTGGTGCCTGTGCGACATGTCAGGCCAGACATGGGCGAGGCTTTTCCGTGCATGGGAATTTACGGAAGCGCGGACGAAGAGGTTCAACCGGTGCGGCGCCCTGCGGGATAGAAGATCAGGCCGTGACGCGTCCGCCAATTGCAGTCCTCCCAGATGCGGCCGCTTGTTCTCAGGCGACGGTCCGCAAGGCGATATCTTCAATTAACGTACTAAATCGCTTAGTCGAATGCAAATGTTTCGTATTGCGGCAGTGCAACAAGGTTTTGCACTGCATCATCAGCTGAAACGCCTTGGGCATCACGATGCCACCACAGTCCGAGTTGCTCGAAGCTAGAATATTCTTTCAGAGTATCAACAGGTTGCAAAGATTGCGCTACATAAGTGCCAGCTTGCATAATTATGTATCCTACGGCAAACTGAACCGCACAACCCATCAAATCCGGTCAGCATGTTGGATAAGAGCCCGTCACGCAAGACCCGCATCCCCGGCTCGGACAGAGGTGCCGGGCGCATCGCCCGCAACCGCATGCGTATCGCTTGGATGTATTATGTTGAGGGGCTGACGCAGAACGAAATCGCCGACCGGCTGGGCATCGGCCGCGTCACCGTCGTGCGCAATATCAACGAGGCGATCAAGCAGCGCGAAGTGAAGATCTGGATCGAGGGCGAAGTCTCCGAGTGCTTCGAACTCGAGGCGCAGCTGAAGCAGGCCTTCGGCTTCAAGGAGGCCGTCGTGGTGCCGGAACCCGTGATGGCCGAGAACGTCACCAAGTCGATCGGCGTTGCGGCGGGCATGTATGTGTCCGACGCGCTGAGCGATGACATGACGGTGGGCGTGGGCTGGGGCGCGACACTCTACGAGTCATTGCAGACACTGGCGCCGCGCGAACTTGAAAACGTGCAAGTGATTTCGCTGCTGGGCGGCATCGTCCAGGCGCGGAAGTTCAATCCCGCCGAATTCGCCTGGCAGTTCGCGCGCATGGTGGGTGCGGATTGCTATCTCTTCCAGGCGCCTGCCGTGGTCGACAGCCCGGAGACCCGCGAGGCGCTGATCGAGCGTTGCGGCTTGCGCGACATCTTCCGCCGCGCCGAACGCCTCGACATGGCGCTGCTCAGCGTCGGCACGCTGGCCCCCTCGTCGACCGCTTTCCGCTTCAACCTCATCAGCGACGAGGAGCGCGTCGGGCTCATCAAGATGGGCGCGGTCGGAGACCTGCTGTTCAACTTCTTCGACCGCGAGGGAAATGTCGTCGCGCATCCGGTGAACGGCCGCGTCATGTCGCTGCCCATCGAACAGCTGCGCGGTGTGCCGACGCGGGTGATCGCATCGGGCGGCAACGAGAAGGTCGAGTGCCTGCTGGGCGCCATCAAGCTCATCGGCTGCAATGTGCTGATCACCAATGAGTCGACGGCGCGCGAACTGCTGATCAGGATGGGGTGAGGTTTCTTCCTTCTCCCCTTGCGGGAGAGGGGGGACCGCAACTAACCCTTCAGCGCCGCATCCCTGATCTCCGACAGGCTGCGGCTTGGCGTGATCGCTTCGGGATCAATCAGGCAGTGGATGATCGCGGCCTTGCGGCTGGCCCTGGCGCGTTCCAATGCAGCGGCGAAATCCTCCGTCTTCCGCACCGTCTCGCCATGGCCGCCATAGGCGCGGGCGAGTTCGGCGAAATCGGGGTTGCGCAATTGCGTGGCCGATACACGGCCCGGATATTCGCGCTCCTGATGCATGCGGATGGTACCATACATGCCATTGTCCACGACGACGACAATGATGGGCAGATCATACTGGATGGCGGTCGCGAATTCCTGTCCGTTCATCATGAAGCAGCCATCGCCGGCGAAGGCCATCACCGCACGTTCCGGATCAAGCGCCTTCGCCGCGACGGAAGCCGGAACGCCATAGCCCATCGAGCCGCAGGTCGGCGCCAGCTGCGAGGCGAAGGCGCGGAAGGGCCAGAAACGATGCACCCATGTGGCGTAGTTTCCCGCACCATTGCAATAGACCGTGTCCGCCGGCATCACGTCGACCAGATGCGCCATCACCTGCGACATCTGCACGGCGCCAGCGGTTCGGATTGGGGCCGGATCGCTCCACACCACATAGTCACCATGTGCAGTGGCTGCAGCACCACTCCACTTCACGCGGTTGGGCTTCGGCAATGCTGCCGCAGCTTCCGCGAAAGCCGTTGGCGTCGCCAGAATGCCGAGCCCCGCGCGATAGACGCGGTTCAATTCCTCCGCACCTGGATGAATATGGACAAGCTTTGCGCCATCGCCCGGAATGTCGAAGAGCGTATAGCTCTGCGACGGCATTTCCGACATGCGTCCGCCGAGCAGGATTACAAGATCCGCATCCTTCACGCGCTGCAGCAGTTTCGGGTTGGGGCCGATACCGAGGTCGCCAGCGAAATTCGGATGGTCCGCCGGAAACAGCATCTGCCGCCTGAAGGTCACGGCGACGGGAAGTTCGAAGTTTTCCGCGAACTGCACAAGGTCCGCCACGCCCTCGGCACTCCAGCCGGAACCGCCCGCCAGCACGATCGGACGGTCCGCCGCGAGCAGCCTGCGCTGGAATGCCTCCATGTCGGATGATCCCGGGCGCATTACCACCGGCGCATAGGGCAGCGCATCGGCAACATCCACGCTGTCGGTCAGCATGTCCTCGGGAAGTGCGATCACCACCGGGCCGGGGCGGCCCTGCGTTGCCACGTGGAAGGCGCGGGAGAGAATTTCGGGGATGCGTTCGGCACGGTCGATTTCGACCACCCACTTTGCCATGCTGCCGAACACCGCTTTGTAGTCGAGCTCCTGGAAGGCCTCGCGCTCCTTCATGTCGCGCGCCACCTGGCCCACGAACATGATGAGAGGTGTCGAATCCTGCGAGGCCACATGAATACCGGGCGAGGCATTGGTGGCGCCGGGACCTCTGGTCACCATCACGATGCCGGGTCTGCCGGTCGTCTTGCCCGCAGCTTCCGCCATGAAGGCCGCGCCCCCTTCCTGCCGGCAGACGATCGTCTTGATCTCCGCGTCATGGAGCGCATCCAGCACCGCGAGATAGCTTTCGCCCGGCACGCAGAAGACGTGGCTCGTGCCGTGAATCTTCAACTGGTCGACAAGGATCTGACCGCCCGTGCGCAAGCTCATCTGTTTCCCTTCAAGAGCCGCATGCGGGTTTCGGACACGGCATTGGCATGACCATCGAAGCCTTCGTAGGTGGCAATCACCTGCGCATGCTTCGCCAGTTCCGGATAACCCTTGCCCGTCACATAGGCGATGGATGTGCGCTTCATGAAATCATAGACCGTCAGCGGCGAGCCGGTCCTGGCCCAACCGCTCGTCGGCAGCACGTGGTTGACGCCGATCACGAAGTTTCCAAGCGTCGGCGGTGTGTGCTTGCCGAGCAGGATCTCTCCGGCATTTTTCAGGCGGCCGAGATACTGGAACGGTTCCTCGGAATGAACGCCCAGATGTTCGGGTGCATAGTCGTTGCAGAAGGCGATCGCCTCATCCTCGTCGCGCGCCAGAATGATCCCGCCCATCGGCCCGCCGAGTACGGTTGAAGAATATTCCACGCGCTGCGCGCCCATCTGCTTCCAGAATTCGGGAATCGCGGTCAGCGCGTCTTCCGCCACCTTGCGGCTCCAGGTGACGAGAAAGGCCGAACTGTCCGGCCCGTGTTCCGACTCGATGATGAGGTCGAGGCCCGCCAGCCTGCCATCGGCGGTTTCATCCGCCAGCACGATGAGTTCGCTTGGCCCCGCCGGCGTGCCGGTGTCGAGCACATGCGAAAGAAGCCGCTTTGCAGCCCCAACCCATGGGCTTCCCGGCCCCACCACCTTGGCGCATTTCGGCACCGTCTCAGTGCCATAGGCCACCGCGGCAATCGCCTGCGCGCCGCCAGCCTTGAAGACCTTGCTCACGCCCGACATGCGGGCGGCTACAAGCGTCGCATCGTCGATCTTGCCGTCTGGCCCCGGCGGCGTGACGATGGCGATCTCAGTGACGCCGGCCACATTGGCGGGGATCGTGGTCATCATCACTGCCGAAGGGAACGCTCCCTTGCCGCGCGGAATGTAGCAGCCGACGGATGGGATGGGTGTCGTCCGGTCGCCCGCGAAAACCCCCGGGCGGATCTCGTGGAACCACATCTCTTCCGGCTTCTGGTCCTCGTGGAAGCGGCGGATCGATCCTGACATGAAGTCCAGGGCTTCCTTCACCTGCGGATCGAGGGTCTTCTCGGCACGGTCGAAGTCCGCTTCGGTCGCGGCGATCTCGTGGGCCTCGACCGGCGCCTTGTCGAACAGCTTCGCGAAACGCGCGAGTGCAACGTCACCCTCTGCACGCACCGCCGCGATGATGGGCTTCACCTTCTCCTCGTATGACGAGAGATCGCCTTCGGTGCGCGTCAGCAGGCGGTCGCGCTGGACTCGCGTCATCTTCGAGAGATCGTGGAAACTGATGGTCATGGCCGATCCATTATCAGAAGAAACCGCAACTAGCCGCCGAAGTTTGCATGCCAGTGCCGCGCGATGTCGATGCGGCGCGGTATCCACACCCTGTCACGCGACAAGACGTAGTCGATGAACTTCGCCAGTCCAAGCGCACGGCCGGGCCTTCCGGCAAGGCGGCAGTGAAGGCCCACCGACATCATCTTCGGGCTGCCGCGCCTGCCTTCCTCATAAAGGCAATCGAAGGAGTCCTTCAGATACTGGTAGAAATGCTCGCCGGTGTTGAAGCCCTGCGGCGTCGCGAAGCGCATGTCGTTGGCGTCGAGCGTATAGGGAATGACGAGGTGCTTGTTACCGTCGGGCCGCTTCAGCCAGTATGGCAGGTCATCGGCGTAATCATCTGAAGAATAAAGGAAACCGCCCTCCTCCATCACCAGCCTCGTGGTGTTCATCGAGCAGCGCCCGGTGTACCAGCCGAGAGGCCGTTCGCCAGTGACCTCGGTATGGATGCGGATCGCCTCGGCGATCTGCTCGCGCTCCGCTTCCTCGGGCATGTCCTTGTGCTCGACCCACTTGAGGCCGTGGCTGGCGATCTCCCAGTCCGCTTCCCTCATGGCCTCGACCTGATCCGGCGAGCGCATCAGCGCATGGGCCACGCCATAAATGGTGAGCGGCACGCTGCGCGCGGTGAACATGCGCCACAGCCGCCAGAAGCCGGCGCGTGCCCCATACTCGTAGATCGATTCCATGTTCCAGTGGCGCTGGCCGGGCCAGGCCGCGGCGCCAACGATCTCGGACAGGAAGGCTTCGGAGGCCGCATCGCCGTGAAGGAGGTTGTTCTCGCCGCCTTCCTCGTAGTTCAGCACGAACTGCACGGCGACATGGGCGCCGCCCGGCCACTTCGGATCGGGAATGGCGCGGCCATAGCCCTTCATGTCACGCGGATAGGTCATGGCGTCCCCCTGCCGTTCAGTAGGCGACCTTCTTGTAGTAGCGGCGCGTCGTCAGCGGATGGTTGCGCTTCACCTCGAGATGGGCCGAAAGCCGCTCGAGGATGGTGGCGAGGATGACGGGCGAGATCAGTGCGCGAGTGGCTTGCGAAACACCCGGCATCTCGAAGCTCGCGGTATCGAGCACCGTCACCTTGTCCGTGTACTGACGGGCGAATTTCTCCACACGCAGGGTCAGGGGCCGATAGGCGTCCTCGCCATGCATGATCACGACGCTGACGCCCTTCTCGACCAGTTCCAGAGTGCCGTGGAAAAAGTCCGCCGCGTGAACGGGCCTCGTCCTGATCCACTGCATCTCTTCCAAGATGCACATGCCGTAATACCAGCCCTGCGCCCAGCCTGCCCCCGCCGCGGTGATAATGTGATAGGGCTCGCTGGTGAAGGCCGTGGCGATCCTTTCGGCCTCCGGTTCGAACATCTGCTTGGCCGCCACGAGGTGGCGCGGCAGCGTTGAAAGCTCGGAAACGGTCTTGTCATAGTCCGGATATTCGCCGCGGTGCGCCATCACCGACAGCGCGATCAGCAGCGATTGCAGATAGAAGCTTTCGGAGGACGTGTCGTCTTCCGCGAAATTCACGAAGACATGGTCGGCCTTCTGCCCCAGCGGCGTATTCTTGTGGCCGACGAGCGCGATGATCGTCGCACCCTTGTCCTTGCAGTAGTCGAGGGTTGCGACCGACTCCTTGGTGGTGCCGGAAAGCGACGGGATCACCACGATCGAGTGAGGTCCCAGCCCCCGATGCCCGCCCGCCACGAATTCCGCGGCGATTTCCATATGGGCCGGAAAGCCCGAGCGCCGCTGCAACAGCAGGCTTGCCGGCTGCATGAGGATCGCCGCACCCCCGGTGCCAAGGAAGAAGATGTTCTTCGCGCCGTTCCGGAGGCATTTTCCTATCGCCTCGTGAATGGCGGGCGCCAGGGCCACGGCGCCGGCCTCGATCCGCAGGAAACGGTCAATGTCGAAATTCAGCATCAGGTCACCACAGGATAGACTTCGAGTATGCCGCGATAGATCATCTCGAGCGCCACATAAAGGATGATGGCGAGGCCCACATAGGCGATCCAGCGATGCTTCTGGAGAAGCTTGGCGATGAAGGAGGCCGCAAGACCCATCAGCGCAATGGACAGGATGAGGCCGATCACCAGCACGGTGGGATGGTCGCGCGCCGCGCCGGCGACAGCCAGAACATTGTCGAGCGACATCGAAACGTCGGCGATGACGATCTGCCACGCTGCCTGCTTGAAGGTCTTCCGGGGTGCGCCGCCCGCCACCGTGCCATCGGCATTGAGGTCGACGCCGGTAACGGCTTCCGCCCCCTCGGCCTCGCCATGGCCATCGCGAAGTTCGCGCCACATTTTCCAGCTCACCCAGAGCAGCAGGATTCCGCCCACGAGGATGAGGCCCAGAACCTGCAGAAGCTGGGTGGTGATGCTGGCGAAGCCGATGCGCAGCACGGTCGCCGCGATGATGCCGACGAGGATGGCCTTGTTGCGCTGGTCCTTGGGCAGGCCGGCGGCCGCAAGGCCGATCACCACGGCATTGTCGCCCGCCAACACGAGGTCGATCAGTATGACCTGGCCCAGCGCCCACATGGCTTCGGCCGAAAACAGCGATTGGATGGCTTCAATCATTCGAAACTCCTGACGAGCGGGCTTTCAGCACCAACGGGCCGCAAAGCGCAAGAGTTTCATTGGAAAGCCAGGGAGCAATCCTCAGGTAATGCGGCGGATCGAGGCGGCGATCTCGTCGGGCTCGAAAACTTGTTTCCAGTCGTCGCGCATCAGCATGGGCTTGCCGAACTGGATCGCCTTGTTGCAGGCATCCGAGAACACGCCGGGCTGCTCCTTGAAGATGACCGCACCCAGAATGTTCATGTGGCCCAGCAGGAAGTCCCGCGCCGCTTCCGCCGGCACGCCCCTGGCCACCACCTCGTCCATGGCCTCGCGCATGACGTCCAATAGAGAGGCGACGACGGTTTCAGAAAGGCCCGGCTCCAGCAACGCCATCTGCTCGACCGTCACCCGGTGCGAGCGCATGACGGGGGCCCAGATGGTGCGGGCCACCTCTTCGCCCAGCGCATAGTGTTCCTCCGGCCCCTGCATGAGGGCCGAGACGATATGCTGTTTCGCCGCAACGCCGCCAAAACGGTCGAGCTTCGCCTGCGGATCGGTCTCGTCATTGAAGATCGGCGGATGGCAGGGGTGGGTGACGAAATAGGTGAGGTCGGGGCGCTCCGGCAAATGGCCCGCGAAGGGGGCCGCCGCATCGAGGACGACCACCATCGTGCCGGGCTTCAGAAGATGCTGGATCGATTGCGCCACCTTGCCGATATGGGTATCGGGCACCGCCAGCACGGCCACCTCCGCATCCTGCAAGGCGGTTGCGGCGTCAACACATTGAATGCCGAAATCCTGCGCCAGCCGGGCGCGGCCCGCCTCACTCACCTCGACATGACGCACGGTGAAGCGTGAGTCCTTGAGATTGCGGGACAATCTGTGACCCATTTTGCCGCCGGCACCAAAGAGAGCGATTGACGTCATGCAGAAACCTCGGATAGCGTTCGGGTCTGCTTACATGCTACTGGTATGACAAGTCAATCAGTCGACCCGGGCCAAACCGGGTGAACACCTCAAGGGACGGACGCCGAATGGGACTGAAGGAAATGACCCGCTCGAAAGAGCTGAAGGTCGGTAATTTCATCGTGGAATTCGCGACACCGGGCATCGGCCACATCCTGAAGGCCGCAGGCCTCGATTTCGCGTTCTTCGACATGGAGCATTCGGGATTTTCCTTCGAAACGCTGAAAAGCTCCATCCGCTATTTCGAGGCGGCGGGCGTTCCGGTCATCGTCCGGGTTCCAGCGCAAGAGAATGACATGCTGGCCAGGGCTTGCGACATGGGGGCCGAGGGCCTCATCGCACCGATGATTTCGACGCCTGAACAGGCGCAGCGCATGGTCGATTCGGTCAAATATCACCCGGAAGGAAAGCGCGGCGTGGGCCTGCAGATGGCGCATGACAATTATCGCGCCGCGCCCGTCACCGAAGCGCTCGCCAATGCCAACAAGCGCACCACGGTCATCTGCCTCATCGAAACGGCGGATGGCGCCAAGA
This sequence comes from bacterium, assembly GCA_022842165.1. Lineage (GTDB taxonomy): Bacteria > Pseudomonadota > Alphaproteobacteria > Rhizobiales > Aestuariivirgaceae > Aestuariivirga. The sequence goes on along the minus strand of JALHQC010000020.1, from coordinate 8,116 downwards.
ACGTCGATGCGATCGCCGCAATCGATGGCGTGGACGCGCTATGGATCGGCCATTTCGATCTTTCCGTATCGCTCGGCATTCCCGGCGACTTCGCCAATCCGAAATTCGAGGCCGCGATGGACCGCATCATCGCCGCAGCGAAGAAGCACGGCAAATCGCTGGGCCGCCTCGTTCCCAATACCGAGCAAGGCATTTCCTACTGGAAGCAGGGCTTCGACTTCATCTGCTATTCGGGCGATGTGTGGGTGCTGCGCGACGGGCTGGCGGCAGCAGCGAAAACCATTCGCGAGGGAGCGAAGGGATGAGCAAGTACCGAGTCGCGCTGTCTGGGGATTTCAGGAAGGCCGACGGCACGCCGACCTTCCCGGATTTCGATCTCGAACCGCTGAAATCTGCGCCCAATGTTGAAATGGTGTTTCTCGAAAACGCCAATCCGCTGCGCGGCGATCAGCTGGAAGATTTCGATGCGCTGATCCTGCTTGGCCAGCGGTTTGAAGCGGGCAGTGTGCCCAAAAGTGGCCGGCTCGCCGTCATTGCGCGTTTCGGCGTCGGCTATGACACGGTCGACGTGCCAGCCTGCACGGCAAATGATATCGCGCTCGTCATCACGCCTGACGGCGTGCGGCGGCCGGTTGCCGTTTCGATCATCACCTTCATCCTGGCGCTGACGGGAAAGATGATGGTGAAGGACAAGCTGGCGCGGCAGGGCCCGCCGGGATTTGCCGCGCGTGGCGAGCACATGGGTGTGGGTCTCGTGGATAAGGTGCTGGGCTCGCTCGGCGTCGGCAATATCGGCGCCGAGATGTTCCGGCTCGCAAAGCCCTTCGACATGAAATTCATCGCGCATGATCCCTTTGCCGATCCGAAGGTCGCCGCCGAACTCGGCATCGAGCTTGTCGGCATCGAGGAGCTGTTCCGGCGCGCCGACATCCTCACCGTCAATTGCCCGCTGACGCCGGAGACCCATCACATCGTCAATGCCGAACGCCTGGCGCTGATGAAACCTACGGCTTTCTTCATCAACACGGCGCGCGGTCCCATCGTCGACCAGAAGGCGCTGACAAAGGTGCTGCAGGAGCGCCGCATTGCCGGCGCCGGCCTTGATGTGTTTGAAGTTGAACCGACCGACCCGAACGATCCGATCCTGAAGCTCGACAACATCATCGCCGCTCCCCACGCCCTGTGCTGGACCGACCAGTGCTTTGCGGGAAATGGCGCAGCGGATGTGCGGGCCGTGCTGGACGTTCAGAAAGGCCAGGTGCCGCGCGGCGTGGTCAACCGCAATGTGCTTGAGCAACCGGGGTTCAAACAGAAGCTGGAGCGTTTCGCGAAGCGCGCCGGATAAGCGAAATTCCCTGCCCATCAGGAGCCGGGGAGTAACGAATGGCCGCCTTCCGCTGCCGTTCACACATGGGAGGAAGACATGGTTACAAGACGTGACGTAGGCAAGATCGGCATCGCTGCCGGTCTTGCGGGCTCCGCCGGAATGATGCCGCGTGCCGCTTTTGCGGCTGACGGCGCTTCGGCGGCGGTCGAAGCGGCAAAGCAGTTTTCGGGCCAGACGATCACCATCGTCTGGGAAGCGGGCCTGCAATCGCTCGATCCCCTGAACTTCTCGGGCCCGAAGTGGAAAGAGCTGACCGGCATTGACGTTAAAGTCGTCGAGGTTCCGGTGGCCGAAATGTTCACCAAGATCATGCAGGACTTCCGTTCGGGTGCGGGCGCCTATGACGCGCTGAACGTCATCCCGTCGTGGATGCCCGACCTTGCCAATGCCGGCGCGCTCGAAGAACTCGATTCCTACGTCGACAAATACGGCTACCGCGACGAACTGATGAAGATCGCGCCGACCTACCGCGACAACCAGATGAAGGTGAACGGCAAGATCTTCGGACTTCCCGACGATGGCGACGTCTTCGTCATGTACTACCGCACCGACGTTCTCAACGATCCCGCGCTGCAGGCCGCCTACAAGGAAAAGCACGGCGCCGACATGCCGGTGCCGCCGACGAACTGGAAGGATTTCGACCAGGTCGCCGCGCTCATCAGCGAGATGAACAAGGACAAGCTTTACGGCGCGGCCTTCTTCCGCGAGTCGGGCTACGGCAACTTCATGTTCCAGGAGCGCTTCCGCAATGAGGGCGGCAAGTTCTTCGATGCGGACACCATGAAGGCGACGATCAACTCGGAGGCGGGCGTCAAGGTTCTGACCGACTGGGTCGCCGAAAACAAGTTTGCGCCTCCGGGCGTCGAGCAATGGGGCTTCGTCGAAAACCTCGCGGCCTTCCTGCAGGGCCAGACCGCGATGACGATCTCGTGGCCGCCCTATGGCCGCTGGGCCGCCAGCTACGGCACCGACCAGGAAGTGATGAGCTGGGTTCCGAAGTCCACGATCGCCGGCAAGGTTGGCTATGCGATGACGCCAGGCGGGCACCCGCAGCTGGCCGCGGGCTTCTGCCTCTCGGTCTCCTCCGCCTCGAAGAACAAGGAAGCGGCCTATCTGTTCATCCAATGGCTGAACAGCGAAGCGACCAGCCTTGAGCGCGTGAAGCTCCCCTATGCGCTGCGCGACCCCTTCCGCGACTCGCACTTCACCGATCCGGGCTATGCTGCCTTGTGGCCCGAAGCGAAAGACTATCTCAAGGCGCTTCAGGACGGTGCCAACAACGGTCTTCTCGACCTGTCACTGCTGCAGACCGACAAGTACGAGGAAGTGCTGCGCCAGTCGGTCTCGAAGCTGTGGGCGGGCGAGGACCCCAAGGCCATCCTCGATACCGCCGCCGCCGAGTGGGATGCAATCACCGACAAGATCGGCACCGACAAGCAGAAGGCCGTCTATGCCGACTGGGCGTCGAAGTCCGGCGCTTACCCGAAGATGTAGAACAAGAGCCCTCATCCGGCCTTCGGCCACCTTCTCCCATCTTCGACGGGAGAAGGGGCTATTGCCGCAAATGCCTTCTCCCGTGCGCAGCATGGGAGAAGGTGCCCGACAGGGCGGATGAGGGCCCCCTGACCCCGAGCACCCATGCCCGCCATCGCCGTTCATCCCGACCGCAATTTCAAATACTGGCTGCTGACGCCGGCGATCTTCCTGCTGCTGCTCGTCGGCCTGTTTCCGCTGATCTATTCGCTGATCGTCTCCTTCATGCGGATCGACATGATGGACACGGACACCTCGTTTGCAGGCCTTTACAACTACGCCAACCTGTTCAAGGATTCGCGCCTGTGGTGGTCGCTGGCGCATACGCTGCTGATCACGGCGATCGCTCTACCCATCGAACTGCTGCTGGGCCTGGCCATGGCCTATCTCTTCCTCGAAAAGATGCCGGGCCGGCAGATCTTCATCGCACTCCTCGTGCTGCCCACCATCATTTCGCCCATCGTCGCCGGCGCCACATGGCGTCTGCTGTTCGACAACAAGTATGGCCCGATCAACCAGATCCTCGGTTGGTTCGCGGGCGAGCGCGTCAATGCGCTGTGGACGATCAACCCCACACTCGTCTATCCCGCCATCATCTTCTGCGAAATCTGGCAGTGGACGCCTTTCATGTTCCTGATCCTGCTGGCAGCCTTGTCCAACGTCGACAAGTCGCAGACGGAAGCCGCCGAGATCGATGGCGCGCGCTTCTGGCGCAGCTTCCGCTACATCGTGCTGCCCGCCATCTGGCCGGTCATGGCCATCGCCATATTGATCCGCGGGCTGGACCTGTTCCGCATCTTCGACATCATCTGGGCCTTGACCCAGGGCGGCCCCGGCACCAAGACCGAGACGATCTCGATCTACGCCTATGTGCAGGGCTTCAAGCAGTTCGAGACGAGCTATACGGCGGCGATCGCCTTCCTCGTCATCGCCATCCTCACGATCGTCTGTACCTGGGCCATCCGCCGCATGGGGCTGGCGAAATGAGCGCGCTTCCCTTTCACCGCCGCAAGGATGTGCGCCTCGCATGGCGCTATCTCATCGCAGTCCTGCTGGTCATCGTCTTCGTCTTCCCGGTCTATTGGCTGTTCATCATCTCGTTCAAGACGCCGGATGAAATCTTCGCTTTCCCGCCTGTCTGGTACCCGGCCTCGATCCAGTTCAACAATTATGCCGTGCTGTTCAAGGATGGCGATGCCTGGTCGGTGTGGAACAGCCTGGTGCTGGCGTCGGTCTCCACCTTCTTCGCCATGATCTTCGGCACCATCGCGGCCTACAGCCTCGTGCGCTTCAAGACGGGCGGCGAAAACCTGGCCGTGTGGATCATCTCGCAGCGCATGATGCCGCCCGTCGCCATCGTGTTTCCGCTGTTCCTGCTCTATGTCTATTTCGGCTGGGTCGATACCTATCATGGCCTCATCATCCTCTACACCGCGTTCAGCCTGCCCTATGTCATCTGGATGATGCGCGGCTATATCGAGGACATTCCGCTGGAACTTGAAGAGTCGGCACTGGTCGATGGTTGCACGCGCTGGGAGGTGCTGTGGAAGGTGGTGCTGCCGATGGCGCGTTCCGGCCTGTTCGCCACCGCCGTCTTCACCTTCATCTTCGCGTGGAACGATTTCCTCTTCGCGCTCGTCCTCACGCGCACCGAGGTCACCACTTATACCGTGCAGGTCACGCATTATTTCGGCGGCCAGTCGAACTTCTGGGCCAAGATCGCCGCCATGTCGGTGCTCGGCACCATTCCTGTCTTCTTCACCGTCGCGGTGATGCAACGCTATCTGGTGCGCGGCATCTCGATGGGCGCAGTCAAGGGTTGAGTACATGTCGGACCTCAAGATCACGAACCTCCACAAGCATTATGGCGCTTTCCATGCGGTGAAGGGCATCGACCTCGATGTGCCATCGGGCGAATTCACGGTTCTCGTCGGCCCCTCGGGCTGCGGCAAGTCCACTCTGCTCCGCACGATCGCGGGGCTTGAAGAAGCAAGCTCGGGCAAGGTCGAGATCGGCGGCAGGGATGTCACCTGGGCGAGGCCGCGGGACCGCGACATCGCCATGGTGTTCCAGAACTATGCGCTTTATCCCTATCTCAATGTGAAGGAGAACATCGCCTTCGGCCTCCGCGCCCGAAAATTCGCCAGTGCCGAAGTCGAGAAGCGCGTGGCGCGTGCCGCGGAAATGCTGGGCATCGGGCATCTGCTGCAACGGTTTCCACGCGAGCTTTCGGGCGGCCAGCGCCAGCGCGTCGCCATCGGCCGCGCCATCGTGCGCGATGCGATCCTGTATCTGTTCGATGAGCCTCTCTCCAATCTCGACGCGCAGCTTCGCGACGACATGCGGGTCGAGATCAAGCGCCTGCATCAGGAGCTTGGCCGCACCATGATCTATGTGACCCATGACCAGATCGAGGCGATGACGCTGGCCGATCGCATCGTGCTGCTCAGGGATGGCGTCATCGAACAGCTCGGCGCGCCGCTCGACCTGTTCGAACGGCCCAGCACGCGCTTCGTCGCGGGCTTCCTCGGCAGCCCCAAGATGAATTTCCTGAATGCAACGCTTTCCCCCGATGGTGTCACGCTGGCCGACGGAACGAAGCTTTCGCTGCCCGGCCGCAAGACCAGCAAGGCCGGACAAGCCGTCATTCTCGGCCTCCGCCCGCAGCACATCGCGATGGCGGGCAAGACCGTGGCACCCGGCCATGAGCGTGTGCCCGTCACCATCGAACTCGTGCAGCCCACGGGTTCGCGCGTGCAGGTGACGATGCCGCTGGGCGGCACCAGCATCGTCGCCGAACTCGCCGCGCATGACGTCAGCCGCCCCGGTGAAAAGACTCACATTGACATCGACATGACACGTGCGGTCATCATCGACCCCACAACAGAAAAAGTGATCTGACCTGATTGGGAGGCCTCCATGGCGAAAGCCGCAGTAACCCGCGCCGTCAAGCTCTACGGAACCGACGTGCCGGACGGCAAGCGCCGCATCCTCGAGGCTGGGCACATCACCGCCATGCTGGACAATGGCGCGCTCCGCTACATCAAGTATCGGGGCGTCGAAGTGCTGCGCGGCATCGCCTACCTGCTGCGCGACAAGAACTGGGGCACCTATGGGCCGGTGATCGAGGGCCTGAAAGTCCGGCAGGGCAAGGACGGCTTCACCGTCAGCTACACGGCGACCGCGAAAGACAAGGAACAGGGCATGCGCTATGCGGCCCGGATCGAGGGCAAGGCCGACGGCACCGTGCTGTTCCAGGTGACGGCGACGCCATTGACCGACTTCCTCACCAACCGCTCGGGCTTCGTGGTGCTGCATCCCCTCGTCGGCGTCGTCAATGAACCGGTCGAGATCGTCCACACCGACGGCAAGAAGCGGAAGTCGCGGTTCCCGAAGTTCATCAGCCCCGGCCAGCCGGTCTTCGAAATCCGCTCGCTGAAGCACACCGTCATGCCGGGCGTCACCGCAACCGTGCTGATGGAGGGCAACAAGTTCGAGATGGAGGACCATCGGAACTGGATGGATGCCTCCTACAAGACCTATGTGTGCTCGCTGCTCGACCCTTGGCCCTACACGCTGCCGAAGGGCGAAAGTTTCACGCAGTCGATCACGCTCACCATCGAAGGCAAGCCCGCAGCGAAGAAGGCGGCGAAATCTGGAAGCGCCATCACCGTCGAGATGGGCGGCACAAAAGGCGTGATGCCCTCGATTGCCACCGGCGTTGGCATGGCGGAAGCACAGGCCGCGCTGGAAGCTTCTGACCTCATCGAATACGCCTCACCCGCGCACCTGATCTGCCAGATCGACGGACGCCAGAAGGGCCAGGCAGAAGCTGCCGCGGCCTATCGCGAATTGCGCGAACGCACCGGCATACCTTCAGCACTCGAAATCGTGCTGCCCGCCAAGGCTTCGGCTGAGGATGAAATACGTGCCATTGCCAGCGAATTGCGCGCGGCGGACTACATGCCGGACGCGATCATCGTCAGCCAAATGCACGACCTCAAATCCTTCCAGCCCAACACGCCGCGGCCGTGGGGGCCGAGCTATGAGGAAATGGCATCAGCCGTGCGCGAGGCCTTTCCAAATATTCCGCTGGGCGGCGGCATGCTGTCCTTCTTCACGGAGTTGAACCGCAAGCCGGTGCCGAAGGGCGTGTTCGATTTCATCACCCACACGGTCTGCCCCATCGTTCATGCGGCGGATGACTTGTCGGTGATGGAGACGCTGGAAGCGATCCCGTCCATCATCGCGTCGACCCGCAACATGATCGGCAAGGCGCCCTATCACCTCGGCCCCTCCTCTATTCCCTGCCGCGACAATCCCTATGGCGCGGCGGTGGCACCCAATCCGGACAACGGCCGCGTCTGCCTCTCCGACATGGACCCACGCCAGCGCGGGCTTTTCGCCGCCGCCTGGAACATGGGCCTTGCCGCCGCGATGGCGAAGGGCGGGCTCGACAGCGTGGCGCTGGGTTCCGCCACCGGCCCGCAAGGCGCGATCTACCGCAAGGCCTCGTACAAGCAGCCGGGCTTCGACGGCACGAAGGCCGAAGTCTACCCCACATATCATGTGCTGGCAGGCCTTGCCGATGCGAGCGGCAACAAGCGTATCGAGACGCAGTCGAGTGCGCCGTCTACCGTCGCATCCTTGGCACATCGTTCAGATGATGGCCCCGAACTCTGGCTCGCCAATCTCACGTCCGAACCGCAGAAGGTGAAGGTCTCGGGCTTTGCCGGTGCCGCAGTCATGCACAGCTTGAGCGACCGCAACTTCGGCACCATCACCGCGAAGCCCGATTATCTCTCCTCCGCAGGCGAGGCCTTGAAGAAGGTTTCATCTGTGGAACTTGGCCCTTATGCTGTGGTCCGGATAAGGGCCGCCTGACGCATGATTCTGGGTTGCATTGCTGACGACTTCACCGGCGCCACCGATCTCGCCAACACATTGACGCGGCGCGGCATGCACACGGTGCAGACGATCGGCATCCCCAAAGGTGATGCGCCACAGGCCGATGCGATCGTGGTGGCGCTGAAATCGCGCACCATTCCCGTGGCTGATGCGGTGGCGCAATCGCTCGAAGCCTGCCGCTGGCTGAAGCGCCATGGCGCGAAACAGATCTTCTTCAAATACTGCTCGACCTTCGATTCGACCGACGAAGGCAATATCGGCCCGGTGGCGGATGCGCTGCTCGAAGAA
>JALHQC010000019.1 GCA_022842165.1 bacterium | reverse complement strand
CCGGCAGCCGGATGAAACGGTCGAGCTGTTGCGGAATTGGCAGCAGCGCGTTCATGTGGAAGCCATCCTTCCGCCGCTTCAGATGCAGGCAGATGATGAAACCGCGATTGGGAATGAACGGAAAGGGATGCGCGGGGTCGATGGCGATGGGCGTGACGACGGGCAGGATCTGCTCGAGAAACAGCTGGTCCATCCAGGCCTTCTCGGGTGCGGAGAGATCGTCGCCCTGGCTGATGACGATACCCGCCTCGGCAAGTTCGGCCTTGAGTTGATGCCAGCGCCGGTCCTGCTCGGCCATCAGGTCGGCGGCGAGTGTTCTCACCTGCTCGAGCTGTTCGGCGGCGGTCAGACCGTCGTCGCTGATCTCGGTCAGCCGCTCCCGCACCTGGCCGACGAGGCCAGCCACCCGCACCATGTAGAATTCATCGAGATTATTGCCCGAGATCGACAGGAAGCGCAGCCGTTCCAGCAGGGGGTGCGAGAGGTTCCGCGCCTCTTCCAGCACACGCATGTTGAAGCCCAACCACGAGCGTTCGCGGTTGATGTACCGGGCCGGAGATTCCATCGCGATCGGCGCGGGGCTTACTGGCAATTGCTCGTTCATTGACGGAACCTTCCCCGGCTTTTTGTGGTCTCACCGGGCCACTATAACACCTCGATGACGATTGGGTGAATGCCCGGCGAGAGCCTTAACCCTCGTCCGGAAACAGGCCCGGAGCCGTCATCTGCTGCAGCACGCGCGCTACCAGCGGCTTCGTGATGGCGGATTTTTCCTCGAGCGCCAGCCGGTCGGCTTCCGTGACCAGCCCCCGCGCTGCATCGAGCGAGCGCGGCATCCGCAGCATCAGATAGGAAATGACCTGCTCGTCCACCGCGAGCTGGCGGTCGGCGAAGAGCTTCACCAGAACGCCGCGCAGCAGTGCGTCGTCCGGTGGTTCCAGCATCGCCACCGGCAAGGCCTTGAGGCGCGAGGCCAGGTCCGGAAGTGCCACGGGCCAGCTTACAGGATGAGTTTCGCTCGCCAGCAGGATGTGCCCGCCGCTCTGCCGCGCCAGGTTGAACAGGTGAAACAGCGCCCGCTCGTCAAGACTGCCGCCCGGCGCATCGTCGATAGCAAGCGCGCCCGACGACAAGAGCTTGTCCGCAGGGATGCTGCCGATGGCGGACGCTGCCACCGTGTGCGCGTTGGAAGCCTGCCGCCACACCTCGATCAGATGGCTCTTGCCGCTGCCCGCAAGGCCGACAAGCGCCATGCCATAGCTCGGCCAATCCGGGTAGCTGTCGATCACCGCCACGGCGGCCGCATTTGATGGCGTCACCAGAAAATCCTCGCGCCCAAGTGCGGTGCGCAACGGCATGTCCAGCACCAGTTGCCGGCCGCTTTTCTGGTTCATGTGCTGCGGCGCTTGGCACTGGCCTTGCGCGGCGGCGGCAGTGCGGCTTCGGCCTCGGCAATCGAAACCGGTTCGGGCATGGTGCGGTTCGCGCCCAGGTAAAGCTTGCTGCCCAGGTATTGCCCGATGGCGAAACGCACCAGCACGCCCGCCGCCGCCGCCAGCGGCACAGCGAGCAGCAATCCCACGAACCCGAAGGCGTAGCCGAAGGCAAACAGCGCGAACATCAGCCACACCGGATGCAGACCGACACTTTTTCCCACCAGGTTGGGCGAAAGGAAATTGCCTTCAATGAACTGCCCCGCCGCGAAGATCGCCGCGATCAGCAGGATCGCCCAGATATCGGGCCAGAACTGCACAAGCCCGACGCCGATCGCCAGCACGCCGCCGATCAGCGCACCCGCATAGGGAATGAACGTGAGAAAGCCCGATACGAGCCCGATGGCCAGCCCGAATTTCAAACCCGCGAGAGACAATGCCGCGGCATAGAACACGCCCAGCAGCAGGCACACCGTGCCCTGGCCGCGAATGAAGCCCGCCATCGCCGCATTGATCTCGTTCGCCAGCGAACGGACAGTCGAGACATGCTCGCGCGGCACCCAGCTGTCGACCTTGGCGACCATCCGGTCCCAGTCCTGCAGCAGATAGAACGCCACGATCGGCGTTACCACCATGAGCGACACGAGATTGACCAGTGCCATGCCCCCGGTGAGCAGCGTGGAAAGCACCGTGCCCAGCCATTCGGCCGCCTTTCCCGCGACGTTCGAGATACTGCCCTGAACGTCCGAGCCAGACTGTGCCAGCAGGTCTTTCACCCACTTGGGCGCAACCTCGTCGAAGCGCAGCACCAGCGTGCGGATGATTTCTGGCAGGTCGCCCGCGAACTTCGCAACCTGGTCCGCCAGCATCGGCGCCACGATGACCAGCGCCAGGACGACGGCGAGGATAGACGCAAGCAGGATGACGAGCGTCGCCGCCAGCCGCGGAAGGCCCAGGCGCTCCAGCGCATCGGCCACGGGATCGAGGAAATAGGCCAGCACGAGACCGGCAATGAACGGCAGCAGGATGGGACTGAACAGCCACAGGAAGAACACCAGCACCGCCAGCGACACCGCCCAGATCAGGAACTGTCTCTGCAATGTCACTGCTTCATATCCTCCGGCGGCGTTTCGGCCATGTGCCGCAGCCACGCCACCAGATAGGCGGCACCCGAGGCGGCCGTCAACAGAGCGACGGGAATGCTCCCGTAATTCACAAGCGCCTCAAGGTGATTGCCGGCCGCCGCAACACCCAGCACCGCCACCGCGAACAGGATCTGGGCAAGCGTATTCGCCTTGCTCACCATCAGCGGCGCCACCTTCACCGGCTTGTGCATGATCCGCGACAGCAGCACCGCCCCGACGATCAATACGTCGCGCGACACGATGGTAATAACCAGCCAGGCCGGCACCACCTTGAGGAAGCCGAGCGTGACGTAGACCGACACCAGCAGCGATTTGTCGGCCAGCGGATCGAGATAGGCGCCGAGTTCGGTACGCCAGTCGAAACGCCGCGCCAGGAACCCGTCGACGCCGTCGCTGGCGCCAGCGATGACGAAGGCCAGGAAGGCCGCGCCGTAGGCTTCGGAGATGATCAGCCAAACGGTCAGCGGCACCAGCAGGATGCGGCCAAGGGTGATGAGGTTGGGGATGTTATGCATGCCCCATCACATCGGCTGGATGACCCAGGTTGCCCCATATTGCGATAGAGTGAGGCCCGCCCTCTGCATGCTGTCCTGAAGCTCTGGCACGGTCCTCGTGAACATCAGCCGGATCACCGCACCTTCGGCGGAGAGCGTCGAAAGGTCGACGCCGATCACGTTGGGCGTCGTCAGGATGCGCGAGCGGATGGCGTTCCATTCGCGCGGCGAGTTGAAGGGCACGGAAACCGGCATCGACTGCGACCGGTTGGCGGCCTTGGCGGCCTGCGCCGCGGCAGCGGCGGCGGCCATCTGCGCCTCGCTTTCCTTGTAGTTCTCGATGAGCGCGGCCTGGAATTTCTCGATCGCCGCCGGCGCGGCAGACTGGACGAGGCCATCTTCCGCCTTGTAGATCTTGTTGAACACCACCTTGCCCAGCCGTGTCTCGCCTTCGATATAGACGTGAAGGCCGCCATCTTCCTTGGGCTGGGCCTGCGCCACCAGAATGCTGGGCGCGCCATAGCGCTTGCGGATCGCCTCGATCTTGATCGGATCGGCGTTGAGCACGTTTTCCACCGTCAGCGTCTCGGTGTCCTCGAGGTCGCCCAACGGTATGATGATCGGAACGATCCCCTGCTCGCCCTTGAGGTCGAGCCAGGCCTTCCGCCAGAGATTGTCTTCCCACAGCTTGTTGCCGTCGGTGCCGCGCCACACTGGCAGAACCACGATCGGTTCCGCCTGGCGTTCGGGAACCTGTATGCCGTAGCCCTCGAAGAATTTCTTCATCCTCCGCGGCAGGAAGCGCACGGTGAACTTGCCGATGTAACGGCCGGGGGCAGACGTCTCCTGCTCGATCGACAGCGAGCGCAGATAGGGCGCGATATCCTCCGGCGTCAGCTTCGCCTGCAGTTCGGTTGAAAGCTCCGGCGAGCCGAGACGTGCAACCAATTGGAAGAAGCCCTTCACCTGCACATCCATCAGGGCCTGATTCTTGGCGGCCGTGGCATCGGTGCTGGTCACGTCCACATCGACGCCCTGCACCGCGAAGATATTGGTCTCGATCGGTCCGCCCGCGGCGGCGGGAAACAGACCGGCCAGCAACGCCAGGAGCCCGGCAAACCCGGCAGCCAAACTCTGGCGCATCATCTTTTCAACGTTCAAACTGCCGGCCCCGGTTTCCAATATACCTCTTCCAGCGTCACGAGCGCGCTTTATTCGCGAAGCGCTTCGGGCTATGCACGCCGCAAAGCGCACTCCCACCAGAGAATTGGGGCAAACTAGCGGCATGAGCGGTACGAAACAAGCAGCAGGTAACGGCGTCAGCTATTCGGATGCGGGAGTCGACATCGCGGCGGGCAATGCGCTGGTCGATGCCATCAAGCCTTTGGCGAAGTCCACGCGGCGCAAGGGTGCCGATTCGGCGCTGGGCGGCTTCGGTGGTCTCTTCGACCTCAAGGCCTGCGGTTTCAAGGACCCGGTTCTCGTCGCCGCGAATGACGGCGTGGGAACAAAACTCCGCATCGCCATCGAGACCGGACGTCATCATGGCGTTGGCATCGATCTTGTCGCCATGTCCGTGAACGACCTTGTCGTACAGGGCGCAGAGCCGTTGTTTTTCCTCGACTATTACGCCACGGGCAAGCTCGACGTGACAGCCGCGCGCGAGGTTATCGCTGGCATTGCCGATGGCTGCCGTCAGGCGGGCTGCGCCCTGATCGGCGGCGAAACGGCTGAGATGCCCGGCATGTATCATGGTGGCGACTACGACCTCGCAGGCTTCGCGGTAGGCGCTGCCGAGCGCAAGAATCTGCTCCCGAAGAAGGACGTGAGGCCGGGCGATGTCATTCTCGGCCTGGCCTCCTCTGGCCCGCATTCCAACGGTTATTCTCTGGTGCGGAAGCTGGTCGAAATGAGTGGCCTCGCCTATTCCGCCAAGGCGCCCTTCGACAAGACTAAAACGCTGGCCGAAGCCCTGCTCATCCCGACCCGCATCTATGTAAAGCCCATCCTCAAGGCCATCAAGGCGACGGGAGCCGTGAAGGCGCTTGCACACATCACCGGCGGCGGCTTCATCGAAAACATTCCCCGCGTTCTGCCGAAGACCACGGTTGCCGAGATCGATCTCGATCAGGTGCCTTACACTTCCGTTTTCGAATGGCTTCAGGGCGTGGGCGGGGTTGCCGAGCGCGAGATGCTTCGCACCTTCAACTGCGGCATTGGCATGATCGTCGTCGTTGCCGCCAAGGATGCAAAGAAAGTCGCCGCCTCGCTGAATAAATCTGGTGAACAGGTCGTAACGCTCGGCACCATCCGCAAGCGCAAGGGGGCGGAGGAACAGGTCGCGCTTTCGGGCACGTTTTCTGTGAAATGAACAGGGTCCGCACCGCCGTGCTCATCTCCGGGCGCGGCTCCAACATGATGGCTCTGGTCGAGGCGGCAAAGGACCCCGCCTACCCCGCCGAAATCGTCTGCGTGGTCTCCAACCGGGCGGACGCGGCGGGACTGGATTTTGCTTTGGCCAATGGCATCGCAACGAAATTGATCGAGCACAAGGCCTATCCATCCCGTGAGGCTTTTGAAGCCGCACTCGACGCCTACCTGCGATCCATGAAGATCGGCATCATCGCCTGCGCCGGTTTCATGCGCATACTGACGGCGGGCTTTATCGTTGGCTGGGAGGGCCGGATGATCAACATCCACCCCTCGCTCCTTCCCGCCTACAAGGGCCTGCACACGCACGAGCGGGCGCTTGCAGATGGCGCGAAAACCCATGGCTGCACGGTCCACCATGTGACGGCGGAACTCGATGCTGGCCCCATCATCCTGCAAGCCGAAGTGCCGGTGCTGCCCGGCGACACGCCCGAAACGCTTTCAGCCCGCGTGCTGAAAGAAGAGCACCGAATCTATCCCGAAGCCTTGGCCATTCTCGCCCGCTCCCTTCAGCCGAACACATCGATCTGACGTTCTCCCGTCTGGCGTGTCAGCTCTTCATTCATCTGCTTCATCAGAGCGTGCCGGCGCGCGGGATATTTCTGGTCCAGCACCTCGGCATTGGCCATCCGGTCGGTGCGGAACGAGCGGAACGCCTGCCGCAATTCGCACCATGCGAGAATGAGCCGCTGGGCATCGAAATAGGCAACGGCGATGGGCCAGACCACGCGTTCGGTCTCCTTGCCGTCCTCCGCCTTGTAGGACAACTGTACCTTCCGCCCCTCGCGGATGGCATTGCGCAACTGCGCGACATCGACTGTATCCCGGATGACGCGTTCGCCCGGCGGCAGAAGCAGCCCGGCATCGAACAGGAAAGGCCGCAGCCGTTCCGGCAGCACCGCCCCGATTTTCGACACCGTATCCTGCGCCGCGCGCGACAATTGCTGGTCGCCCCGCCGCGCCACCCAGCGCAAGCCCAGCATCACGGCCTCCAGTTCGTCGGGCGTGAACATCAGCGGCGGCAGGTCGAAGCCTTCTCCCAGCACATAGCCCACTCCCGCCTCGCCCCGGATCGGCACCCGGTCGGCTGTCAGCGAGGCAATGTCCCGGTAGACCGTGCGAAGCGAGACTTCCAGTTCCTGCGCGATCGCCTCCCCCGTCACCGGCCTGCGGTGGCGGCGGAGAATTTGCAGGAGTTGCAGCAGTCGTTCGGCGCGCCTCATGGTCAGACCATAATTCCCGGTGCTGACACTTCATGTCAGCAGCCTGTCAGTATGCCCGCGGCACACGCCGGCCGCAAGCCGACGCGCTGCCGGCAATGTCGGATTGACGGTGGCCGATTGCCCCGGACCCGCGAGTTCCCTATGAATGGTTCAACCTGAGGAGAATCCATGCCAAAGCGCATTCCCATCATCATCGACACCGATCCCGGTCAGGACGACGCTGTGGCCATTCTCCTGGCGCTGGCTTCGCCCGAACTCGAAATTCTGGCGATCACCACGGTGGCGGGCAACGTGCCTCTGGCGCTTACCGAACTGAACGCCCGCAAGATCTGCGAACTCGGCGGCCGGCCTGACATCGCGATCTATTCCGGAGCCATCCGCCCGATGGTGCGCAATCTGGTGACGGCGGAAGAGGTTCACGGGAAAACCGGGCTCGACGGCCCGGTGCTGCCAGATCCCGTGATGCCAGTGCAGAAGCAGCACGCAATCGATTTCATCGTCGAGACGCTGATGAGCCATCCGGCCGGCACCATCACGCTGTGCACGCTGGGGCCGTTGACGAACATCGCACTGGCGCTGGTGCGCGAACCGCGCATCGCCTCGCGCATCAAGCAGATTGTCGCCATGGGCGGCGGCTACTTCGAACAGGGCAATGTCACGCCATCGGCCGAGTTCAACATCTACGTCGACCCCCATGCGGCACGCATCGTGTTCGACGCTGGGATACCCATCACCCTCATGCCGCTCGATTGCACGCACCAGGCGCTGACCACCCAAAAACGGATCGAGGCGTTCCGGACCATGACGAACAGGTCAGGCCCCGCCACCGCGGCGATGCTGGATTTCTTCGAGCGTTTCGATGAGAACAAGTATGGCACCGACGGCGGTCCGCTGCACGACCCCTGCGTCATCGCCTGGCTTTTGCAGCCGGAGCTGTTCGAGGGCCGGCTGGTCAACGTTTCGATCGAATGCGAATCGGAATTGACCATGGGGGCGACCGTCATCGACTGGTGGAAGGTTACAAGGCGGCCTCTGAACGCCCAGGTGATGCGAAACGTCGACGCGGAGGGCTTTTTCACCCTGCTCCGCGACCGGATTGCCACACTGCCCTGACGCGCTCCGAACTAGCGGTTCGGACTGTTGGGCACAACGGCAAGCGAGCGCAACTTCGCCAGACGCACAGCACCGGCGGACACGACGGCGGCATCCGCCACCTGATACTGAACCTGAACCACAGGCTTCTTCGAACCCGCGAAGGCGGTCGCCGCTGTAGCAACGGTGGCGGCGGCAAGCATCAGGGCCATCAAAAGCATTGCATTGCGGGACATGGACATCATCGTGAACCTCTCGCGGCCTTTAAGTCCCAAATCTTGCGGACTTGAGGGCACCTTAAAGGCCAGAACGTGAAACGGAGCTGAGGGTTCCATTCACCTTCCGTTCATAAGTTAACGTCCGTGGGCGGAGGATCAGGCCGGTCTGATCCACACCCGATTGTCATGAAACGCACCGCCGCCATTGGGTGCCGGCTGGTCGCAGCCCGTCAGCGTGTTGATCCCCTGCCCGTCCTCGAAGGCCTCGTTCGGCCAGATCGATTCGGCGATAAGAACGCCGCGCCGCTGCCCGGCATGCGCTTTGGCATGGAGCGTGACCACACCGCGCGCGCTGCCGAGTTTCACTTTGGCGCCGTCGCTCAAGGCCAGTTGGACCATGTCGTCCGGATGGACGAACACCGTCGGCCGCCCCTCGCGCTTCAGGGACGACGGAGTTTCGTTGAATGTTGAGTTCAAGAATGTACGCGCCGGACTGGTCGCCAGGCGGAAGGGATACTCTTCGGTCGCTTCCTCGATCGCCTCGAAGTGATCGGGAAATTCCGGCATTTCATCGACCGGGCCGAACGGCCCTACGCCGGACTTGAACCGGATCGCCCGCCACCTGGCACGGAAGCGGAATTTGCCGTCCGCATGGCCGAAGCCCTTGAGATTATGCGCCGTCTCGAAATCCGGTTGTACGTCGATCCAGTTCTCGGCGTCGAGCCTGCCGAGGTCCGAACGGTTCGATGCCTTCAACGCCCAGTCGATATGCTCGCGCGGGGACATCTGGAAACCCGGATGCGTGGCGCCAACCCGGCTTGCCAGATCACAGATCACCTCGTGATTGTTACGGCACTCACCGGGCGGCTCCACCAGTTTCCGCCCCAGCATCAGGTGTGAGTGGCCGCCGCCCTGATAGATGTCGTCATGCTCGAGGAACATGGTGGCTGGCAGCAGAATGTCGGCGAATTTTGCGGTCTCCGTCATGAACTGCTCGTGGACGCAGGTGAACAGGTCCTCCCGCGCCAACCCCTGCTTCACCTTCGTCTGGTCCGGCGCAACCGATGCCGGATTGGTGTTCTGTACGAACAGCGCCTTTACCGGCGGCCCGCCTGCAAGGTCATATGGGTCGTTCAGCAGCGCCGGGCCGATGCGGCTCTGGTCCAGCGTGCGAACGCCCGGCTGCTTGACGTCGAGCCCCTCGATCATCGTCTTGTTCATGCGGTACATGCCGCTGTTGGAGTGCAGCGCGCCACCGCCTTCATACTGCCAGGCGCCCGTCACCGCCGGAATGCATGAAACCGCATGCATGTTGGCGGCACCATTGCGCGAGCGCGTGAAGCCATAGCCAAGCCGGAAGAAACTGCGCGGCGTCGTTCCGATGAGCTTCGCAAAGGCCTCGATCTCGGCCACCGGGATATCGCAGATCTTTGAAGCCCACTCGGGCGTACGGGTTTTCAGATGCGCTTCGAAATCCTTCGGCGAATCGGTGTAGCGCTCGAGATATTCTCCATCATGATGGCGGTCGCGGAACAGCACATGCATCACGGCGCAGGCGAGCGCGCCATCCGTACCCGGACGAATGAGCAACTTTACATCCGCCTGCTTCATGGTGCCGGTGTCGTAGATGTCGACACAGGCGATTTTTGCGCCCCGGCTCTTTCGCGCCATCATCGCATGCGTCATCACGTTCACCTGCGTGTTGACGGGGTTTCCGCCCCAGATCACGATCAGGTCCGACTTCTGCATCTCGCGCGGATCGACACCCGCAACGCTGCCCGTTCCCGCCAGAAAGCCTGACCATGAGAGCGCGACGCAGAACGTGTCGTACATGTTGGAATAGCGCTTGGCATGGCGCAGCCGGTTGATGCCGTCGCGCATCACATAGCCCATGGTTCCGGCATAGAAATAGGGCCACACGGACTCCGCGCCATAGGCAGCCTCGGCCTTCAGCAGCGCGTCTGCCGTTTCTCCCATGGCATCGTCCCAAGTGATGGGCATGAATTCGCCCGAGCCCTTCGGCCCCTTCCGTTTCAGCGGATGCAGCAGCCGGTCCGGATGGTGGATTCGTTCGGCATAGCGCCCGACCTTTTCGCAGATGACGCCCAGCGTGTAGGAATTGTCCTTCGCGCCGCGCACCCGGCCAATCGTGTGTTCGTCCAGCACCTCGACCTCCAGCGCACAGGCCGAGGGACAGTCATGCGGGCAGACCGAAATGCCGGTCTTGATGTTCGGAATGATGTTCATGGACGCCATCTATACCCCAACCTATAAGCCGCGTCATGCTCACCATCACTTCGCCCCACAACCCGACGATCAAGCTCATCCGATCGCTTTCCGAAAAGAAGCACCGGCAGGAGGCGGGTCTCTTCATTGCCGAAGGCCCGAAGGTGCTGGACCGCGCCCGCCAAGAGGGCTGGGAACCGGAATATCTGCTGTCCACAACTCACGCCGAACCCTGGGGCAAGGCGGTTCTGATGCGGCTGGACGACAAGCTGATGGGCTCCGTCAGCGCGCAATCCAATCCGCCGCGTGAGCTTGGCGTCTTCCACCAGCGCTGGTCGCCAGCCGTGAAGCCTGAGGGAACATGGGTCGCGATCGAGGACATGCGCGATCCCGGCAATCTCGGCACCATCATCCGCACGGCCGATGCGGCAGGTGCCGCCGGCATCATTCTCGTGGGCCAGTCCTGCGACCCGTGGAGCAATGACTGTATCCGCGCCACCATGGGCTCGATCTTCGGCGTTCCGCTGGTCCGGATGGAGCTGAAACCGTTCCTCGATCTCTGCCGCACATGGCCGGGCGAAACCGTGGGCACGCATCTGCAAGCCACCGAAAGCTACCGCCGCGTCTACAAATCTCCGGCGCTGCTCGTCATGGGCAGCGAAGGGAAAGGCTTGTCGGACGCCGCAACGAAAGCCTGTTCCACCCTCGTCCGCATTCCCATGCCGGGTAAAGCCCAATCGCTCAATGTCGCAGTCGCAACCGCTCTCATGCTGTTCGAGGTGATTAAGACCTAGGTAATCGACCCGTGCACAGAATGGCCGATGGTCACGCTCGCCTACATCGCCTTCGTTGTCGCCATCGCCATTCTTGGCGGCCTCGTTGGCATCGTGGCGCATTACTGGCGTGCGCACGCCACCATGTATGCCGAGGATCTGGGGCTCGGCGAACCGCTCAACACGCTCACCCGCGATGACTACCAGTGGGAAAAGCACGTCATCGGCGCGGAGTGGGACGACGCCGGCTTCTGGGCGGCGGACAGCGTCCGCAATCTCCTGTACTACATGGCCACAGGTGTCGGCATACCCTTGCTAATCGGCGCAATGCTGTGGGACCAGCGCAACGAGCTGGTCGGCGCCCTGTGCACGGGCCTGGCGCAGCAAGGCCTGAATTCGCCGCTGTGCCCCTGATCTAGGGGCAATCCGAATCGCGCACGAAGCGGGCCTTTACCCAGCCGCGCGTCACGTCATCGCCGTCATAGTGGGTCACCGGGCACCAGCGGTTGGCCCACGGCACGCTCGATGGCCTGCAGGGGCCATCAAGATGGATAATGCCATGGCGGCGGGGCACCAGAATATCGACGATCCGCGCACTGGCGGATGGCCGCGACCGCATGTTTAGCGCGTCGTTCCGCGCCACGTTGACGACGACAAGGCAGCCTGGGCCGGACGTCGCCAAGGCCGGTGCGGCAGCGGGAGTGGCAATAGCCGCAAGGACGGCTGCGGTCAGCAGGTGTTTCTTCATCTGTGTCTCCTTTCGTCGCAAGCTATGGCGGCGCGCCTGAACCGCCGATGAATGGTGCAGGTGATGAGCCGTGTTCACCACCATACACCGGAATTTCCCTTGAAAACAGCCGTGGCCCGGTGAAGAGGATTGACTGGACCTTGAGCATCGGCGCGGGAAGGCTCTATTCTCGCCGCCAGTTATTCCGGAGATAGAGATGAAGTCGCATGCGCGTGTGGTGATCGTTGGCGGTGGCGTGATGGGCGTGGGGCTCCTCTACCATCTCGCACTCGAAGGCTGGACCGATATCGTCCTGATCGAGAAGGGCGAGCTGACGTCGGGCTCCACCTGGCATGCCGCTGGCCAGTGCCCGCATTTCAACGGCTCGCTGAACATGACGAAAGTGCACACCTATGGCACCGAGCTTTACGCCAATCTCGAAAAGCTCACCGGCCATGCCGTGTCCTGGCACGGTTGCGGCGGCTTGCGCCTCGCCACGACCGACGAAGAGGTGAACTGGCTGAAATACGTCTACGGCATCTCGCGCCTCGCGGGCTACGAATGCGAGATCATTGGCCCCTCCGAAATCCCGCAGTATCATCCCTATCTCGAGACCTTCGGCATCAAGGCTGCCTTCCGCACCGTGCATGATGGCCACGTGGCCCCTGCCGACATCACCAACGCCATGGCGGGCGGCGCCCGCAAGCTGGGCGCCGAAATCGTCCGCCGCAACCGCGTGACCGACATCAAGCTGCTGCCCAACGGCGAATGGCGCGTCTTCACCGAGAACGGCAATATCGACTGCGAACATGTGGTGAATTCGGCGGGTTCCTATTGCGATGTCGTCGGCTCGTGGACGGGCCATAACGTGCCCATCGCCAACATGCTGCACCACTACATCATCACCGAGCCCTTGAAGGAACTGATAGACCTGAAGATGGAATTGCCCGTGGTGCGCGATCCCTATTCCCACGCCTACCTGCGTGAGGAAACCAACGGCGTGTTGGTCGGCCCCTATGAAACCGCCACCGCCCATGTCTGCTGGGATGGCCAGGCCCCGCGCTGGGACTATGAAAGCGAACTCGAAGCCCCCGAACTCGACCGCATCATGCCCTGGTTGGAGAAGGCCACCGAGCGGCTGCCGCTCTTCGGCGAGACCGGCAT
The DNA here is from genome assembly GCA_022842165.1 of bacterium. Lineage (GTDB taxonomy): Bacteria > Pseudomonadota > Alphaproteobacteria > Rhizobiales > Aestuariivirgaceae > Aestuariivirga. Next base: position 52,066 of record JALHQC010000019.1, on the reverse strand, counting down.
CAAGTCGATCGTCTCCGGCGCCATCACCCACACACCGGACGGCACCTATCTTTCGGGCCCCGCGCATGGGCCCAAGAACTACTGGATGCACTGCGGCGCATCGATCGGCATCTGCCAGGGCGGCGGCGCAGGCAAGTACCTCGCGCAGTGGATGGTGCATGGCCAGGCCGAGATCAACATGCGCGAATTCGATCCGCGCCGCTTCGGCAACTGGGCCACGAAGGACTATACGGCGGAAGTCTCCGTCGCCGACTATCACCACATGTATTACTGCTACAAGCCCGCCGAGCAGCACGAGGTAGGCCGCGGCCTCCGCAAGTCGTCGCTTTACGAAAAGCTGAAAAACGAAGGTGCGCAATTCGCGCAGATTTTCGGCTGGGAGCGGCCGCGCTGGTACGACAAGGCCGGCGAGGGCGAGAAATATTCCTATCGCCGCTCGAACTGGTGGAATGCGGTGAAGGAAGAGGCGCTTGCCGTGCGCGAGCGCGTGGGGCTGATGGACCTCTCCACCTTCTCGAAATACGACGTGAAGGGGAAGGATGCCCACGCCTTCCTCGAACGTATCTGCGCCAACAAGATCCCTGCGAAGGATGGCGGCATCATCCTCGGTCATCTGCTCAACGCCAACGGCTTCATCGAGTCGGAAATCACCGTCACGCGGCTGGCGGCGGATCACTTCTATGTCCTCTCCGCAGCGGTGGCGCAGCTTCACGACTACGACCAGTTGAACTGGCGCAAACGTGAAGACGAGCAAGTGACGATCACCGACATCACCGATGACTACGGCGTGCTGGTACTCGCAGGCCCCCTCGCCCGCGATGTACTGGCGCAATGCACCAGCACCGACCTCTCCAACGCCACCTTCCGCTGGCTCACCGGCAAGGTCGCAAATGTGGCCGGTGTCGATGGTGTCCGCCTGCTGCGCGTGAACTATGTGGGCGAACTGGGCTGGGAACTCCACGTGCCCATGGCCGATATGCCAAAGGTGTTCGACGCGCTGATGGCTGCGGGCAGGCCCCACGGCATCAGCCTGTTCGGCACCTACGCGATGAACTCGCTCCGCATGGAAAAATCCTATCGCGGCTGGGGCTCGGAACTGACAACCGAGATCGACATGATCGAGGCCTCGATGGAACGCTTCCTCCGCCTCGACAAGGAAGATTTCATCGGCAGGGCGGCAACGCTGTCGAACAAGCAGCGCGGCCCCCGCATGAAGCTCGTCTACATGGAGGTCGAGAATACGGATTCGGACTGCATGGGCAACGAGCCCGTCTATCACGGCGGCAAGGTCGTGGGCGTCACTACGTCCGGCGCCTTCGGCCACAAGGTAGGGAAATCGCTCGCCTTTGCCTATGTGCCACCGGAACTGGCGGCGGACGGAACCGCATTCGACGTGATGGTCTTCACTGAAATGCGCAAGGCGCGGATCATCCCCGAGTCGGTCTGGGATGCGGGGAACGCAAGGCTGAAAGCCTAGCGCCCGGGCAGCACAGCCGCTAAGTCCGGCCCATGACATCGCACTCCACTCATCCGCTTCTCGGCATCGGCCTCATGCTGCTGGCCATGTCAGTCCTGCCGTTTCTGGACGTGGTGGCGAAGTTCCTTGGCCAGCAGGGCGTGCCGATCCTGCAGATCGTCTGGGCGCGCCTGTTTTTCGGCGCACTCATCACCCTGCCCTTCACGCTGAATCTTGTCGGGGCAAGGGGCATCATGCCCAACATGCCTTTGATGCACACGGCGCGCGCCCTGCTGCTGATTTCGGCGACCGGCTTTTTCTTCTGGGGCCTCACCTACCTCTCGATCGCCGATACGCTATCGATCTTCTTCGTGCAGCCCCTGATTGTCACCATGCTGTCGCCCCTGGTGCTGGGCGAAAAGGTCGGCATCCGCCGCTGGCTGGCGGTGCTGATCGGCTTCATGGGCACGCTCATCATCATCCGCCCCGGCTTTCAGGAGTTGAACCCCGGCGTGTTCATGGCGCTGGCCGCGGGCCTGTCGCTGGCGATCTACATGCTGATGACCCGCAAGATTTCAGGCTCGGCACCCGCGATGGTGACGACATTCTACACCAGCCTGCTGGGCGCCATCATCATGTCGGCAGCCGTCGTCTTCGTGTGGCAGCCTGTCACGCCGGAGCAGTGGGGCTTCTTCGTGCTGCTGGCCTTCATCGCCAATGGCGGGCACTATCTGATCGTCAAGGCCTATGACTACGGCGAAGCCTCGCTCCTCGCGCCGCTTGCCTATTCCGAGATGATCATGGCCGTCGCTGCCGGCTGGTATTTCTTCGGCGACTTTCCCGATGTCTGGACCTTCGTCGGCGTCGGCATCCTCATCGCCAGCGCGATCTATATCTCGATCCGCGAACGCGCCCGCAATATCGAGCCCATCCGCGATTTCGAGCAGCCTTGATCCGCACCTACCTCGGAAGCGCTTCGAAGCATACTTCGGCGACGCCCTTGAATGTCGGGATGGCGCGATAAACCATCTCGATCCTGTCGATGCCGCGATTTTCGCCATCGAGCGTGATGGGGTTCGAAACGGCCCCCGGCGGAATGGTCACGCGCGCCCGGATCTGCTGGGCCCTGCCGCTCGGGAACACCACGCGAAGATCGTAGAATTCGACGGGCGCATGCCGCACCTTCACGCGGATGGCGCTGAACCGGCCTTCCTGCCGCCCGACCCTCAGCGAATCGCGGTCTACATGGAACCGCACATCCTTGCAGCCCAGCCGTTCCCACTGCGCCACGTCGAGCCCGCCACCGCCCTCGACACCGAAAAACTGGATGCGCGCCGGCCCCTTCGCGAGATAGGTGACGATGATCTGCCTGATCGCCCGCCGCCGCCCCGGAAGGTCGATCACCCGCGACGATGACCCGGCGCGGAAAATCTCTCTCACCCGCAGGTCTTCCGTCGTGCCATTGCCATAGACGATCCGCAGGTCGAGAATCTCGACGTCGTTCCGCCGGACCTCGAAACGGATGCCGCGAAACCGGCCCTCCTGCGCGCCAACCTCGATCACGTCGCGTTGTGGGCGTGGTTCGAAGATTGCGGTGCCAAGAAGCTGATCCGCCGCCATCGCCTGTCCATCAGCAAGCGCCGCAAGGCTCAGCATCGACGCCATCATCAGGGACTTGAGGCCAGTCTTCATGGGATCGAACTCCTCTTTTCAGCCTTCCGCGTTACACTATTGCCGCCAATCGCTCAATCTCAGGCAAGGCTTTCCTTCGGCAGGCCCTCGACCAGCGGAACGAAGCGCACCGGCACCAGATGCTGACGTTCGAAGCCTGCTTCCGTGCGCGTGATGCGGTAAAGGTCCTGCTTCCCCGCCCTCTCCTCGATGGGCAGCACCATCACGCCGCCGGGCTCAAGCTGATCGAGCAGTGCCTGCGGCACATCCTTCGCCGCCGCCGTCACGATGATGCGGTCGAACGGCGCCAGCCGCAGCCAGCCCTTGGTGCCGTCACCCACCGTCTGCGTCACGTTCTTCAGCTTCAGCGCGTCGAATCGCCGGGCCGCCTTGTCCGCCAGCGTCCGGAACCGCTCCACCGTATAGACCCGCTTGCACAAGTGAGACAGAACGGCAGACTGATACCCAGACCCCGTGCCGATCTCCAGCACGCGGTGAACGGCCTTCACGTCCAGCGCCTCCGTCATCAGTGCCACGACGTAGGGCTGCGAAATCGTCTGCCCGCAGGAAATCGGCAGGGCCTGGTCGGCATAGGCCTGATCCGAAAACGCGTCTTCGACGAAGACTTCGCGTGGAACGGTAGCTATCGCATCGAGCACGCGGCTGTCGCGGATGCCCTGCTTCTGCAGCGCCGCCATCAGGCTCGTCTTGCGCGGGTCTTGCGTCACGGCGCGTCCAGCACCGTGCGCACGGCTTCCATCGCCTCGACCTGCGTCAGGTTCATATGCAGCGGCGTCACCGAAATGCGCTTGTTGAACACCGCCCACAGGTCGGTGCCTACCGGCGGGTTGCCGCGTTCGCGCTTGAAGCCAAGCCAGTAGTAATGATTGCCGCGCATGTCCGTGCGCTCGTCCACATGCAGAAGGTTCACGTCGCGCTTGCCTTGCCGCGTCACTTCCACGCCATGTAGCTCGTCCGGCCGGCAATCGGGAAAGTTCACGTTCATCAGCACGCCCGGGCCGAAGCTCATGGCCGCCAGCTTCTTGATGACGCCCGCGCCATAATGCTCCGCCACCTCATAGGAAAAGCCGTTGCCGTGAATGCCCGTCACCTGGGAGAGCGCAATCGACTTGAAGCCAAGCTGCGTTCCTTCCATCGCCGCCGCGATGGTGCCGGAATAGGTCACGTCATCGGCGATGTTCTGCCCGCGGTTGACGCCGGACAGCACGAGATCCGGATCGCCGGGAAGGATTTTTCGCGCCGCCATCACCACGCAATCGGTCGGCGTTCCCGCAACCTCAAAGCGCTGGTCGGCGATCTTCCGGAAACGGATCGGATCGGCGAGCGACAAAGAGTGCCCTGCCCCCGAGTTTTCCTCTGCCGGCGCCACGATCCACACATCGTCCGAAAGCGTCCGCGCGATCCGCTCGAGAGTTTCGAGCCCCGGCGCGTGAATGCCGTCGTCGTTCGTTACCAGAATGCGCATGTCAGGGCCTCGTGATCTTGTCGGCGCCACCCATATAGGGGCGCAGGGCTTCGGGAATGGTGACGCTGCCATCGGCGTTCTGGTAATTCTCCAGAATGGCAACCATGGTGCGGCCAACGGCGAGGCCGGAACCGTTCAGCGTATGAACGAAGCGTGTGCCCTTGCCATCGGCGGGCTTGTAGCGCGCATCCATGCGCCGCGCCTGAAAGTCGCCGCACACCGAGCAGGACGAGATTTCGCGGAAGGCGTTCTGCCCCGGCAACCACACTTCCAGATCGTAAGTCATGCGGCTGCCGAAGCCCATGTCACCCGTGCACAGCCGCATCACGCGGTAATGCAGGCCGAGCTTCTGCAGAACGCTCTCGGCACAACCCGTCATCCGCTCAAGTTCCTCGCGGGATTGTTCCGGCGTGGTGATCGAGACGAGTTCTACCTTCGAGAACTGGTGCTGGCGGATCATGCCCCGCGTGTCGCGCCCCGCCGCACCCGCCTCAGCGCGGAAGCACGGCGTGTAGGCAGTCAGCCGCATCGGCAGGTTCTTCTCCTCAACGATCGATTCCCGCACCAGATTGGTGAGCGAGACTTCCGCCGTGGGGATGAGCCACCGCCCGTCAGTCGTCCTGAACAGGTCTTCAGCGAATTTCGGCAGCTGGTTGGTACCGAACACGGCGGCATCATTCACCATGAAGGGCACGTAATGCTCGGTGTAGCCATTGCTACCCGTCTGCAGGTCCAGCATGAACTGCGCCAATGCCCGTTCCATGCGCGCCAGCTGCCCGCGCATCACCACGAAACGGGCTCCCGCGATTTTCGCCGCCGCTTCGAAGTCCATCAACCCCAACCATTCGCCGATGTCGAAATGCTGCCGGGCTTCATATTCGAAACGCGGCCGCTCTCCCCAGCGCCGCACTTCGATGTTGCCGGTCTCGTCCTTGCCGTCCGGCACGTCATCAAGCGGAATGTTGGGGATGACGGCGAGTGCTGCTTCAATCTTCTGGTTCAGGTCGCGTTCCACGGCTTCTCCGGACGCGATGAAATCCTTGATCGTGCCCATCTCGGCTTTCAAGGATTCGGCCCGGGCCTTGTCGCCCTGCTTCATCGCCTCGCCGATATCCTTCGAGGCTGCGTTCCGCCGCGCCTGCGCATCCTGCAACTTCTGCAGATGGTCGCGCCGTTCCGAATCGATTTTCAGAAGCTCTCCCGCCATCGGCGGCAGCCCCCGGCGGGCCAGCCCCGTGTCGAACGCGTCCGGATTGTCGCGGATGGCCTTGATGTCGTGCATGTGGTCAAATCCCTTTTCGTGCCCTCCTATAGGACGGCGAAAGGGCGGCGGGAAGGGTTCAGAGGGAGAAGTTAGGCTGCTTCCTCGGCAGTCTCGGTCTTCTTGCGGCGGGATTCGAGGAAGCGCACCGCCTGCACGGATACTTCATAGAGCAGCATCAGCGGCACCGCCATGGCGATCTGCGAAATCGGATCTGGCGGGGTCAGCACTGCAGCGATCACGAATACGCCGACAACCGCGAACTTCCGGCCGCTCTTCAACTGTTCGTAGCTCACCACGCCGATCTGACCGAGCAGCGTCAGGACCACCGGAAGCTGGAAGCAGACCCCGAACGCCAGGATCAGCATCATCACGAAATCGAGATAGGCCTCGATGTCGGGCATGAGTTCGATCGAGGTCTGGCCATTGCCGCCGGTGCTTGCCGCCAGCGCGAAGAAGAACGAAATCGCCACCGGCAGCAGGAAGAAATAGACAAGCGCTGCGCCCAGGATGAAGAACACCGGGGTCGCGAAAAGATAGGGTTTGAAGGCATTCTTCTCGTGCGTGTAAAGGCCTGGCGCCACGAACCGGTAGATTTGCGTGGCAATGACCGGGAAGCCGATGAACATGCCGCCGAACACGGCGATCTTCAGTTTCACCAGGAACACGCCCAGAAGCTTGATGGAGATGAGCGAGACGTCCTCGCCCGTGCCCCATTTGAACGGCAGCACCAGGTAATAGAGAATGTCGGACGAAAAATAGAAGCTGACGATAAAGGCCAGGATGAAGCCCGCGCCGCTCCACATCAGCCGGGTGCGGAGTTCGATCAGATGCTCGATCAGCGGGGCTTCCGAGGCATCGATTTCGCTCTTGCTCATGCGCCCGCCTGCGGTTTTGCGGGGTCGGCCGGAACTTCGCCGAACAGCTTCTTGAAATCGTCTTCCTGCTTCTTCACGTCGGAGATGACGTCTTTCTTCACCGGGTCGATGATGTTGGCGGAATTCTTGAGGTTGTTGAATTCCTTCTTCACGTCATCGAGGCCCGCCTCCTTCATCGCGCCGTCGAGGTGGCCTTGGAACTCGCGGGCCATGCCGCGCATTTTAGCCACGGTCTTGCCGAGTGCGCGCAGCACGCGCGGCAAATCCTTGGGGCCGATCACGATGATCGCCACCACGGCAATTAGAAACATTTCCGTGTAGCCGACGCCGAAGTCAAACATGGTTCATGCCGGCGTTCCCGCCGGACCGTCCTAGCTCTTGGCTTTTTCGGCTTCGGTCTTCACGACAGCCTGCTGTTCCAGCGACTTGGCCTCACCAGGCGTGGAGGCGACGCTGTCATCGTCCGCCATGCCCTTCTTGAAGCTCTTGATGCCCTTTGCGACATCGCCCATCAGATCGGAGATCTTGCCACGGCCGAACAGCAGAACGACCACCAATATCACCAGCGCCCAGTGCCAGACAGACATTGCACCCATAAGACAAACTCCTCTTGACCGGAGAGAACCTGTTCCCTCCATTATTTGCGGGCACTAAAGCAGAAACCCATGCGCACCGCAACCAAAGCTCAACGCCTCAGGATTTGGTGATTGCAGCGCCGGATTCAAACACAAAAACATGCTGAAGATCGATTTTGAACCAGGCCGCCTGCCCCTTGGCCGGCGCGTTGAGCGCACTGACCAGAACTGTCAGGGCATCGTCGATTCCGTTGAAGATGACGCTGCAGCGGACATCATCGCCCTGAAACCGGGTTTCGGTCACCAGTCCCTCGATCCCTTCGCCGTGCCGCGCCCGGGTGATGCCTTGGGGCCGCACCATGACGACCGCTTCGCCCGCCACAAGCCCGGCCGGCGCCTGAAAGACGCCCAGCGGCGTATTGATTACGCCATCCACGACCTTGCCCTTCACCTCATTGGTATCGGAGAAGAACCGCGCCGCGGCAGCATCGACGGGACGGCGGTAAAGGTCTTCGGGTGTCCCGGCCTGAATGAGGCGGCCGTACCGCATCAGGAAAATGCGGTCGGCCAGGCCCATGGCCTCGACGGGGTCATGCGTCACCAGCAGGCATGAGGCGCGGGTCTCGCGAAGCAGCGCCAGGGTCTCGGCCCGCACGGATTCACGCAACCGCTGATCGAGACCTGAAAACGGTTCGTCCATCAGCATCACCTGTGGCCGCGGCACAACGGCGCGTGCCAGCGCCACGCGCTGCTGTTCGCCGCCTGAAAGATGGTGAGGGTACGACGCCGCATAACGCGCCAGGCCCACCCGCTCCAATGCCTGAAGCGCAATGCTGCGGGCTTCAACCCGCGGCAGGTTCTTCAGCCCGAAAGCCACATTGTCAAGGATGGAAAGGTGCGGAAACAGCGCGAAATCCTGGAACATCAACCCGATATTGCGCCGCTCCGGCGGCACGAACTTGCCCGGCCCGGCCATTTCTTGTCCATCGAACAGCAGTCGTCCGGAGTCGGGCTTGTCGATGCCGGCGGCAATGCGCAGCAGGGTGGTTTTCCCGCATCCCGATGGGCCGAGAAGACAGGCTATTTCGCCGGGGTGCAGTTTCAGGCTTACATCCATTACCGCAGGAGTTCGGCCGAACGCTTTGGAAACATTCTCGAATTCGAGCAGTCCGGCAAAGGTCGCCCCTGCCGTTCCCCGCTGGCCCCAGCGGGCATTGCGCTCGTCCGTGCCGATGTCCGTGGATGGTTTCATCACCGGGCGGTCTACAACAGTTCCTGGCCGATGGAAATGCTGCAGCGCCGCAGAATGATTACGCTGCCGCGAGAATGACCCTGTTGCGGCCTTCGCGCTTGGCGCGGTAGAGCGCCTGGTCGGCCCGTTTCAGCAATTCCTCGACCGTCTCGTCGACGCCGGCAAGCGCCGAAATGCCGACCGATGCCGTGATGTTGAGATGCGTATCGGGCCCGGCATTGAAAGGCTTCGAGGCCACCATCCGCCGGATCCGCTCGCCCACCCGTTCGGCGGTCTGGATATCGGTCGCCGGCAGCACGACGACGAATTCCTCGCCTCCCGTGCGGCAGGCAAGGTCGATATTGCGGATCGCCGCGCGGATACGGCCGGAGATTTCCTGCAAGACCCGATCGCCCGCGTCATGACCATGAGTGTCATTCACGGCCTTGAAGAAGTCGACGTCGAGCGTCAGCACCGACAGTGCCTTGCCGCGGTTCACGGCATGCTCGATTAGGTGCGCCAGATGGGTTTCGAGGTAACGGCGATTGTAAAGGCCGGTCAGGGCGTCGGTAACCGCCATCTCGATCGAGGCCCGCACGCTGGTGCGCAGCTGTTCGGTATAACGGTAACGCCGCACCTGTGTCGAAACGCGGGCCAGCAGTTCCTGCTTGTCCAGCGGCCGGATCAGATAGTCGTTGACCCCCATGTCGAGCGCGCGCAGCAGCCGCTGGTGATCGTCCGGATCGACGATGATGAGAATGGGCGTCTGCCGGGTTTGCTCCATCGACTTCAACTGCGAGCAGATGCGGAGCCCGTCGACGCCTTCCATGTCGAGGTTGACGATGATGAGTTCGAACCCGCCCTCGGCCTGTCCGCAGGCTTCGAGCGCCTGCTGCGGATCGGTGGCGATCGTCACCACATGCTTGCCGAGCAGCGCTGTCTTGATGCGTTCTGCCACCGCCGCGCGGTTATCGATCACCAGAACGTTGCCGGGCTGGTTCTCGATCGCCAACTGCTCGCTGCTGATCAGCCGCAGCGGATCGCCGCCGGTGCGGGTGCGCAGCTCGTCGGTCAGCATCTTCAGCCGCACCAGGCTTTTCACCCGGCAGAACAGCGAAACGTCGTTGACGGGCTTGGTCAGAAAATCGTCGGCGCCAGCTTCCAGCCCCCGTACCCGGTCTTCGGGCTGGTCGAGCGCCGTCACCATGACGACGGGGATATGCTGCGTCAGCGGATTGGACTTGATGCGCCGGCACACTTCGATGCCGTCGATCCCTGGCATCATCACGTCGAGCAACACGATATCGGGCTTGGTGCGCTGAACGGCCTCGAGGGCATCCACGCCGTTCATGGCGGTGACGACCTCGAAATACTCCGCAGCGAGCTTTGCTTCGAGCAATCTCACATTGGCCAGTATATCGTCGACGACGAGGACGCGCGCTGTCATTCGGGCTTCTTCAGGTAACTGTCGATGGTCTGCAGGAAGCTGACCACCGAAATGGGCTTCGAGATATAGGCTTCGCACCCGCCTTCGCGGATCTTCTGCTCGTCACCCTTCATGGCGAAGGCAGTAACGGCGATGACGGGAATATGCCTCAGTGAATCGTCTTCCTTGAGCCACTTTGTCACTTCGATGCCGGATACTTCGGGAAGCTGGATATCCATGAGGATGAGATCAGGGCGATGCTTGCGCGCCAGGTCGAGCGCCGACAGCCCGTCGCGGGTCTGGATCACCTGGTAACCGTTCGCCTCGAGCAAGTCGTTGAACAGTTTCATGTTCAGCTCGTTGTCCTCGACGATCAGAACCCGCTTCGGCATAGCCGGTATGGCATCTGGCGTTCTCATTGGTCCTGCCGATACTGACATGTTCAAGCTCATCTGGCGCTGATCTCTGTTTATGCAGCCGGAGTATTCTCCTGGCATGCGGCATCCCCTTGGTCGTGCCCCACTCTCTACACCGCGGGTAACCAACAGCTTAACCAGCCGTATCTGCTGTTCAACGAGGTTCAAGGGTGGTTAATTGCGGCCCCATGAAACCCGTCAGCTCCCCCGAATCGGCCGAAGAAGCCGAGATCATCGCGTTGAACGCTTTGGGCTTTCTGGCCTCCGAACCGGAACGCCTGCAGCGTTTCATGGATCTTGCCGGAATGCCGGTCGAAGCGATTCGCGCCAATGCCGCCGATACGGCATTTCTGGGCGGGGTTTTGGACTATATTTTGTCGGACCAGACGCTGCTCTTGATGTTTGCCGAAGAACATGGCCTGAAGCCCGAGCATATCGTCCGCATCCGCCGCAAACTGCCGGGAGCTTCGCTTGATTTCTGACATTACCAAAGGACAGCTTGCAACGCTGACTTTCACCGGCCGCCCGCTGGTCATCTGCGATGTCGACGAGGTGATCGTCCACTTCACCCGCGATTTCGAGAACTACATCTCGGACCATGGGCTGTGGCTCGATACGTCCAGCTTCGCACTGAACGGCAATATCCGCCATGCCGATGGCGGTACTCCCGCCGCCGACGAGATGGTGGCCAAACTGATCTCGGACTTTTTCGAACACCGCACCCGCCACATGGAAACGATCGACGGCGCCATCGATTCGCTGCTCCACATCGGCGAGGTTGCCGATGTCGTGCTCCTCACCAACCTGCCCCATACGTCCGGCGACCATCGCCGCGAGAATCTGGCGGGACACGGCCTCAGTTTTCCGGTCGTCACAAATTCCGGCCCAAAGGGCCCGGCCATCAATCACCTCGTCAGCCAGACCGGCAAGCCCGCCGTCTTCATCGACGATAGCCCCGCCTTCATCTCTTCAGCCTATCAGCACGCGCCGGACGTTCACCTTGTGCATTTCCTGCATGACGAACGCTTTTCCCGTCACATCGAGCCGTTCGACTATGTCTCGCTCCGGACAGCCAACTGGTCGGAAGCGAAACCCCATATCCTGGGCCTGATCTCGAACAGCTAGTTCGGATAGCCGCCAATCTCCAGAACGCCGTGCGATTCGAGGACGGCTTTCAGCCTGGGCCTCGCCCGCACCGCGCCGGCCAGTTTCTTGAGCGCCGGGAACCGGTCATGCAAGGCCTGTTCGGTGGGGCGGCCCCAGATCGTCAACATGAAGGCATAGATGTCGATGGCCGAGAACGCGTCGCCCATCAGCCATGGGCCATTGGCCTCCAGCCGCTTTTCGAGAAGCGCCCAATAAAAATCGGCGCGATCGCGCGCTGTGTCGGCAATGAAGGCATCATGCGCTGCCGTCTGCGCAAAGGGCGTTCCGCCGAAAGCAAGACTGTTGATGGGGTAGAGTTCCGTGCTCATCATGTGCAGGAGGCTCATGAACTCGCCATAATCGTCGCTGCCCAGCGGCGGCGACATGCCCTTGTCCGCATGTGCGGCAATCAGAAACGTGACGATCGCCGCCGATTCATAAAGGGTGCGGCCATCGTCGAGGCCAAGGGCGGGCACCATTCCAAGCGGGTTCAATTCGCGGAACTCCGGCGCCTTTACTTGTTCCGCCGTCATCCAGATGTTGGTGTAGGGAACTTCCATTTCCTCGAGCAGGCAGTGAATGGAGATCGACCCCCACGCTTTCACGTTATAGAGCTTGTACATTCGGCATCTCCCGCAAACACGTCATCCCGCGTGTCAGTGTTCCCCAATTCGGCCATTGGCGCTAGTATTGGTTTCTATGGATGACGTTGCCGCGACGGTTGGCTTCTGCCGTGACTGTTTCACGGAAGTGACAGGCGACGAGCGCCGCTGCAGGTCATGCGGCAGCCCCCGCCTGCTCCGCCATCCGGAACTTCATCACCTCTCGATCGCCCATATCGACTGCGATGCGTTTTATGCCGCCGTCGAAAAGCGCGACAACCCGGAACTTGCCGACAAGCCGTTGATCATCGGCGGCGGTGTGCGCGGCGTCGTCTCGACGGCCTGCTACATCGCGCGCATCCGTGGCGTGAAGTCCGCCATGCCGATGTTCAAGGCGCTAAAGCTCTGCCCCGAGGCGATCGTCATCAAGCCCAACATGGCAAAATACAGCGAGGCCGGCCGCACGGTGCGAAAATTGATGCAGGATGTGACGCCACTGGTGCAGCCGCTGTCGATCGACGAGGCCTTTCTCGACCTGACGGGCACCGCGCGGCTGCACGGGATGAGCCCGGCCCACACGCTTGCGCGGCTTCTCGCCCGTATCGCGAAGGAGGTCGGCATCACCGCGTCTGCCGGTCTCTCCCACAACAAGTTCCTGGCGAAGCTCGCCTCCGACCTTGAAAAGCCGCGCGGTTTCTCCGTCCTCGGACGATCCGAGACGTTGAGCTTCCTCGCCCAGCGTCCGGTCGGGTTCATCTGGGGCGTTGGCAAGGCCATGCAGGAGCAACTGGCAAAGGGCGGCATCACCCAGATCGGGCAATTGCAGGCAATGGACAAGATCGAGCTGATGCGCCGCTACGGCAGCATGGGATCGAGGCTCTACCACCTGTCGCGCGGCGAGGACGACCGCCACGTCTCGACGGACGATCACTCGAAATCGATCGGCGCGGAGACGACCTTCAATACCGATATCAGCGATTGCGCCGAACTCGAACGTATCCTGTGGCCGCTGGCGGAAAAGGTCTCGCGCCGCGCCAAGGCCGAAGGCGTTGCCGGCCACACCGTCGTGCTGAAGCTGAAGACCGCGGATTTCAAGCTGCGCACCCGCAACGTCAGCCTGTCCGACCCGACCCTGCTGGCGAACCGCATCTACGACGCGGCGGTTCCGCTGCTCCAGCGCGAGGCGCTGGGCACGGCATTTCGCTTGATCGGCGTGAGCATCATCGGCTTGACGCCCGCCAGGCCTGAGGAGGAAACCGAAACGCTGGATTCAGGAGTCGCCGCGCGTGCCAGGGCGGAATTGGCCGTCGACAAGATCCGTAACAAGTTTGGCCGCACAGCCGTGGGCCGCGGCATAAATTTTGGCGGCGAGGATTAGGTTCAGGCGGCTTCGCGGCGCGATTCGATCAGCGGCCGGGCGCGGGCATGGAAATAATGCGCAAAGCCGCAGAAGCCACCGATGATGCGTGCCTTCTCATCCGCCCATTGCGCCGGCAGGCAGTCGACATTGACCGAGAACATGATGTTGCGCGCCGGCCCATCCTTGAAATGGTACGAAAGCCCGCGCTCGGCAATGCCATAGCGCGAAGCCGCCGCCTTCATGGCATCCGTCGTCGGGTTGATGGCACTCGGCTCCGACCAGTCGATCATGCTGGCCTTGCCGGAGGCGTTCTCGAAAGCCGGGTCGCCCAGCGGGGTATAATGGCCCATGTAGTAAGCCATATAGGCCGGATCGTAGGTGGCGATCCACGTCACCTGATCTGGCTGGCCATGAAGCAGCGACAGGCTCCAGTAGGAAAAATGGCGCACCATGAAGACACGGGCCATCTTTTCCAGATACTGGGTCGCCTCCTCGAAGGACGTAAACGCCTCCTTGGGCTCATGGCGAGGTTCAAAGCACATGGGTTTCCTCTATCGAGACTAACCCTAGTGCAGGTCCGCTCAAATTCCTCTTAAAGATCAGCCTTAAATTTTAGTGATCAGAGCGACATTAGGGCCGCGTTGCCGCCCGATGCCGTGGTATCCGTCGAGCACACGCGTTCAGTCGCAAAACGGTGAAGATAATGCGGTCCGCCGGCTTTCGGACCGGTTCCGGAAAGCCCCTCGCCGCCGAAGGGCTGGGCACCCACCACCGCGCCGATCTGATTGCGGTTCACATACATGTTACCAACCCGCACCCGCCGCCGAACCTCTGCCGCCGTGCTCTCGATCCGGGTATGGAGGCCAAGCGTCAGGCCATACCCCGTGTCGTTGAGGGCTACGCAAACATCAGCGATGCGGTCTCCGGCGAAGCGCACGACATGCAGGACAGGGCCGAAAACCTCGCGCTTCAAACTGGCAACGGAAGCAAGTTCATAGGCTGCTGGCGCAATGAATGTTCCATGCGAGCATTCAGGTCCAAGCTGCAGATCTATAATGGTTTTCGCCTCTGCCTTCATGCGTGCCTTGTGCGCCTCGAGCCCTTGCCGCGCATCCTCGTCGATGACCGGGCCGACATCTGTGGCGTAATCCAGCGGGTCGCCGACCGTCAGTTCCGCCATGGCGCCTTTCAGCATCTTGATGACGCGTCCGGCCACATCGTCCTGGACGAAGAGCAGCCGCGCGGCAGAGCAGCGCTGCCCGGCGCTGTCGAAAGCTGACGCCAGCACATCGCGCACCGCCTGTTCCGGCAGGGCTGAGCTGTCGACGATCATGGCGTTCATGCCGCCGGTCTCGGCAATCAGGGTGGGGAATGGGCCGTCGCGCGCAGCCAGCGCCCGGTTGATGATCGCAGCTGTCTCGTTCGAACCGGTGAAGGCGACGCCCGAAAGTGCGGGGTGTGCCAGCAACACCTTGCCGATCCGCGCGCCATCGCCCGGAACGAGCTGCAGAACCGACGCCGGAACGCCGGCCTGATGCATGAGCCGAACCGCCTCGAATGCGATCAGCGGGGTTTGCTCGGCTGGTTTCGAAACCACGCTGTTGCCCGCAGCCAGCGCCGCCGCCATCTGCCCGGTGAAGATTGCCAGCGGAAAGTTCCACGGGCTGATGCAGGCGAATACGCCGCGGCCATGAAGCGTCAACTCATTGCGCTCTCCCGTGGGGCCGGGAAGCAGCAACGGCGCCTCGAAATCGGCCCGCGCCTGCACCGCGTAATAGCGCAGGAAGTCCACCGCCTCGCGCAGGTCGGCAATCGCGTTGTCGAGCGATTTTCCGGCCTCGCGCACCAGCAGCGCCGCAAGCCTCCCGGTATTCGCCTCGAACAGCTGGGCGGCCTTGTCCAGCGTGGCAGCCCGCGCCGAGCCGCCTGCGAGGTCCCACTCGATCTGGGCTCTGGCGGCGCTGTCCATGGCCCGCGTCACGGCTTTCTCGTCAGCCTCCCACACCTGGCCCACCTCTATCCGCCGGTCGTGCGGCGAGGTGATACGGCGGAGCGGGCCGACGAGATCGGGCTTTCCGTCGATCAGCGCATGCGCCTCGAAAGGCCTTGCCAATGCGGAATCTATGCCGCTCACCAGCTTTGCGCGCGTTGCGTCGTCCCACAGCGCGGCGCCACGCGAATTGACCCGGCCTGCGAAGATGTCCGCCGGCAGCGGAATGCGCGGATGCGGTATCTGGTCAAGCTTGCCAATCTCGACGGCTGGATCGGCGATGATTTCGGCAATCGGCGCCTCGTCATCGGCCAGACGGTTGACGAAGGAGGTATTGGCGCCATTCTCGAGAAGCCGCCTTACCAGATAGGCCAGCAAATCCTCATGGCTGCCGACCGGCGCATAGATGCGGCACGGCTGGTTCATCCTGTCCTTGCCGACGACCTGTTCGTACAGCGCCTGCCCCATGCCATGCAGCCGCTGGAACTCGAAACGCCGGTCATTGCCCGCCATCACCGAGATCGCCGCCAGCGAATGGGCGTTATGCGTTGCAAATTGCGGGTAGAACACATCGCGCCGCGCCAGCATGTATTTGGCGCATGCCATGTAGCTGACGTCAGTCGAAACCTTGCGGGTGAACAATGGATAGGCGGGAAGCCCCTGCTCCTGCGCACGCTTCACCTCGGTGTCCCAGTAGGCGCCCTTCACCAGCCGCACGGGGATGATGCGGCCCGAGGCCTCGCCCAGCGCGGCCAGCCATTCCAGCACCGGTTTCGCCCGCTTCGAATAGGCCTGTACCGCGAGGCCAAGGCCATTCCACCCGGCCAGCCGCTCGTCCTGCGCAAGGCGGCCGAAAAGCTCGAGCGACAGATCGAGCCGGTTCACTTCCTCGGCATCGATGGTGAGGCCGACATTCAGCGCCTTTGCCTGAATAGCGAGTTCCGCCACGCGCGGCAGAAGCTCGGCCATCACGCGGGCTTCCTGCTTCTCCTCATAGCGCGGATGAAGTGCGGAGAGCTTCACCGAGATGGACGCGCGGGAGAAAATGTCGCCGCCCTTGGCCCTTGCGCCCACGGTTTTCAGCGCGTCCTGGTAGGATGCATAATAGCGCTCAGCGTCTTCCATCGTGAAAGCGGCCTCGCCCAGCATGTCGAACGAAAAGCGGTAGCCTTCCTCCTCCTGCGGCTTCGCGACCGACAACGCTTCCTCGATCGTCCGCCCAAGGACGAATTGCTTGCCCATGATGCGCATGGCCTGGCGCATGGCGTTGCGGATGACGGGCTCGCCCGACCGCGTCACCAGCTTCTTGAGGTAGCTGCCGACATTGCCGCGGGCCACCTTGCCGAGGTCCACGAATCGGCCCGTCAGCATCAGGCCCCAGGCGGAAGCGTTAACGAACATCGATTCGGATTGGCCAAGGTGCCGCTCCCAATCCTTGCCGCCTACCTTGTCGGCGATGAGCTTGTCGGCCGTGCCGGTATCGGGAATGCGCAGCAGCGCTTCCGCCAGACACATCAGCACCACGCCCTCTTCCGACGACAGCGAATATTCCTGCATGAAGGCGTCGATCCCGCCCTGCTGCCGCCGTGCCGCCCGCACTGCCGCCACCAATTGGCGGGCGAGCTCAGCCACCCGCTTCTGGTCCTCCGCATCGAGTGCGGCTTCGGCTGCGAGCATCTTTACCGTCTGGGTTTCGTCGGCAAAAAGCTTGGCGGCAATGGCTGAACGGTCAGGCAAGGCGGGCATGTGTCTGATCTCCCTGGACTTGGCACTGCATGCCAGAAAACGTTTCGTGCTTCTCACCAAACATGCCGCATGATATAGGGATAGTTCCTGAAATTCGCTGAGCTCCTGGTGAATTCATGCTGTCGAAACCCGCTAGCCCAGCGAATCTCGATTCCGTAGATTTGACACTCCTCGACGCCCTGCAGACCAATGCCAGGCTTTCCGTCGTCGAGCTTGCCAGAAGGGCCAATCTCTCTCCCACGCCGTGCACGCTCAGGATTCGCAAACTCGAGCAGGATGGCGTGATCACCGGCTATCATGCAAGGCTGAAGCCCTCGGCACTCGGCCAGGCGCTCATGGTGTTCGTCACGGTCAGCCTGAAGGCGACGGATGAGGCGACACTGAAAGCCTTCAACGCGGCGGTGAAGCCGGTGAAGCAGATTCTCGAATGCCACATGGTCGGCGGCGGGTTCGACTATCTTCTGAAAATCCGCGTGCGGGACATGGCCGAATACCGCGATACGCTGGGCGGCATCATCGGCGCCCTGCCCATGGTCGAAGGTACCCATTCCTACTTCGTGATGGAGGAGGTAAAGGAAGAGCCGTCATTGCCCCTTCCCAATCCCAAAGATCACCGTTGATGAAACCAAAACTTGTCCGCACCGTCGCAGCGCTTCGCCGCGAGACGGCCCAGTGGCGCCGCGATGGACTGAGATATGCCGTCGTGCCCACCATGGGCGCCATTCATTCCGGCCACACGCAGCTTGTCACCGAGGGGTTGAACCGCGCCAACCGGGTGATCACCACCATCTTTGTGAACCCGCGGCAATTCGCGGCCCATGAAGACTTGGGCAAATACCCGCGGGACGAGGATGGCGACGTCAGGAAACTCGGCAAGGCCGGCACGCATCTGATCTTCCTGCCCCCGCCGCATGAAATCTATGGCGAAGGCTTCTCGACGACCGTTTCCCTTGCCGGCCCCGCCAAGGCAGGCCTCGAGGACAAGTTCCGCCCGCAGTTCTTCGATGGCGTTACAACCATCGTCGCCAAGCTCTTCATCCAGACCGGCGCGGATTATGCGATGTTCGGCGAGAAGGACTATCAGCAATTGAAAGTCGTCACCCGCATGGCGCAGGACCTCGATTTGCCCATCGAGGTAGTGGGCGTTCCCACCGTGCGGGAGGAAGACGGTCTCGCCAAGTCCTCTCGCAATGTCTATCTCTCGAAGATCGAACGCCAGCAGGCCACCGCCATCTACCGGAACCTCCAGGCCGCAGCCGACAAGATCCGCGCCGGGATCATTCCGCAGAACGCGATGCGCGCGGCTACCCGCTCGCTCATGGCACAGGGTTTCAAGGTCGACTACGTCACCGCCCGCAATGCCGAAACCCTCGCGATTCCGAAACACCCGGGCGAGCCGCTTCGCCTGATCGCCGCCGCCTGGCTGGGAAAGACCCGGCTGATCGACAATCTCGCCGTCTGAGACTCAGAGCAGCCCCAGTTCGGCAAGTTCGCGCCGCATCTTGTCGGTCATCCCCGCGCCACGGCCCATTTTCGGCAGATCGGATGGGCTGTCCGCCGCTTCGAGATAGCGCCATCCCTGGAAGGCCCGCCGTGGCGCCGGTCGCACCGGGATGATCTGTGGCTTGAACACGATGCGGCAGCGCTCGATGCCGTCCGCCCCAGTCACCGGTTCCAGAGCTGCGATGGGCTGCCGGCATAAAATCATGCCGCGGATAACCCAGTACAGCGACCCGCCCGGCACGATTTCGTTTTTCCGCTTCGGGAACATGCGCGTCACGTGGTCAAGCGTGTCGCGGCCAGCCTTGCAGTCCTTCACCCAGCTTTCGAGTTCCTCGATTTCGCTGACGCCCACGCAGAGCTTGAGAATATTGAGAGTCATTTTTCCTTGATCGTGACGGTGTGAAATTGTCTCGCCCGCGCCAGCCCATCATATGTTAGCCTGCGGGCCGGGGAAACGCACCTCGCCCGGTTTTCCCCAGCTCCACAAGGAAAGGAATGGCTCATGTCAAATGCGGTTGCCAAGGTCATCGAACTCAACGCCTCATCGTCCAAGAGCATCGAGGATGCCGTGGAAAATGGCATCCGGCGCGCCGATACGACGCTCGACAATGTCGAAGGCGCCTGGATTCAGGATATCAAATGCGTAGTCAAGAACGGCAAGATTGCCGAGTGGCGCGTCAACATGAAGGTAACTTTCCTGTTGAAGGAGTAACAGCCGGATCACTCAAGCGTGAGGGGCTCCACGGCCATGTGATTGGCAGGTGATCAGGCAGTTTGGCAACAAGGCTTTCGAACCGGCCGCTCGGCGGTTCTCAAACAACCTGGAGAAAACGAACATGAAGCATATTGGCAAATCCGGCGCCGTTCTCGCAGCTGCAGCATTCGCGATGGCCCTTGGTGGCCTGGCCCCCGCTCCGGCTCAGGCAGAAGACGCCAAGGTTCACTGCGTCGGCGTCAACTCGTGCAAGGGCACGTCCGAGTGCAAGACGGCAAGCTCGTCCTGCAAGGGCCTGAACGCCTGCAAGGGCCAGGGCTTCCTCTCCATGACCAAGGCCGAGTGCGACACGGCCGGTGGCAAGGTCGAAGGCTGATTTGCCGGCAAGCTGCGGTCCGTCGGGATCGCGGCTTGCCCACCGCTTGCAAATGAGTGATTTCCGTCCCCCCAGTCTAGGCTTCGGCCTTGGTCTTCGTGCCCAGCACTATCGGGAAATTCTCGATGGCAACCCCGATATCGACTGGTTTGAGGTCATTTCGGAAAACTACATGGTGCCCGGCGGCCAGCCGCTCCGCATGCTGGACGCGATCGCGGAGCGCTATCCAGTCGTCATGCACGGCGTCTCGTTGTCGATTGCCTCGACTTCCCCATTCGATCGCGATTATCTCAATAACCTGAAATCTCTTGCCGGCCGCGTCAAGCCGCGCTGGATATCGGATCACCTCTGCTGGACCGGAGTTCATGGTGTAAACCTCCATGATCTGCTGCCTGTACCCTATACCGAGGAGGCGCTTCAGCATGTCGTCTCCCGCGTCGAACAGGTGCAGGATTTTCTTGGCCGCCGCATGGTGATTGAAAATGTGTCGAGCTATATCCAGTACGAATGCTCGGAAATGAGCGAGTGGGAGTTTGTCGCCGAACTTGCCAGGCGAGCTGACTGCTGGCTGCTGCTTGACGTCAACAACGTCTTCGTGTCGGGCGTCAATCATGATTTCAGCACCCGCAGATTTCTCGATACAATCCCTGTCGACCGTGTCGTGCAGTTCCACCTCGCTGGGCACAGCGAAGGTGAAACCTGCCTGATCGACACGCACGACCAGCCCGTCTGCGAGGATGTCTGGCAACTCTATGCAAAGGCATTGGAGCGCTTTGGCCCGGTCTCGACCATGATCGAGCGGGACGGCAATATCCCGCCTCTGGCCGAACTGATACTGGAACTTGACCGCGCACGCGCGGTTGCCTCATCTGTCGCTGTTGTGGAAGATGCCTTTCAATGACGAAGCTTGCCGATCTCCAGAAGAGGCTGCAGCTCGCCGTTCTCGGCAATGCCCCGGCCGATGATCTTGTCGCTGCACCGCCCGTTGGCAGCCGCGATTCGCGGCTTGGTGTCTACCGCAGCGCCTACACCCTGCGGCTCACTGAATTTCTCGAGCATGATTATGAAAAGCTGCGCACGTATCTGGGCGGCGTCCGGTTTGCCGAAATGGCGCAGCACTACATCAAGGAACACCCTTCCGACCAGCCGAACGCCCGCTGGTTCTCACGCTTTCTTCCCGAATTTCTGGAAGCCTCGCACCACTATCGCCGCAACCCGGAAATTGCCGAGCTGGCGCGTCTGGAACGTGCCCTGAACGATGCCTTCGACGGTCCGGACGAGCCCGTCTGCACCATGGCCGATCTTGGCGCAGTTGCACCGGAAGATTTCGGGTCGGTCAGCTTCGTCATCGCGTCGACGGTCCATCGCTTTGCCGTCACCACCAATGTCTCGAGCCTGTGGTCGTCGCTCAAATGCGATGAAGTTCCGCCCCGCCCGGAGGATATCTCCGCACCGCTGCAGATCATGGTGTGGCGCCAGGGCTCCGGCGCACGCTTTCGCATACTGGGCGATGAAGAGGCAATGGCGATCGATACCGCAAGGCAAGGCGTCACCTTCGGCGTCATTTGCGAAATGGTGGCGGCGTTCGACGATCCGGACAGCGCGGCTCTTCGCGCCGCCGGTTATCTGCGCGGGTGGCTGGAAGCCGAAATCGTCTCCTCGATCCGGCTTGATGGCGGGATCGAAAAATAGTCCGGGTCGATCCGCTTGAGGACAAAGGATTCCTTCACTTTCACGCCGATGCCATGGTGAACCATGAGGTTAGCCAGCTGGCTTCCGTCAATCAGCACCACCCGGCGCGAAAGCTGCGCGCAGAAATCGCTGGCGCCCGGGGAAAAATGCGTCGTCGTCACGAACACGCCCTTTCCGGCATGGCGCGCCTCAAGGCTTCCCGCGAAATCGCGCACTTCGCTGATTGGAACCGGGTTTCCTGGCCGCAGCCGCTTGGCCTGAACGCACAGCCAGTCCAGCCCCAGCGCGTCGAGCGCGATCATCCCATCGATGCCGCCATCGCCGGTTCGACCAAGCCGCTGTGAAAAATCCCGCTTGCCGTTGCCATATCCCATGGCCACCAGCACATCGAGGACGAGGTCTTCGAAAAACTCCGGCCGCTGGGCGTGGATGCGCGCGATCAGTTCCTCGACCAAGGCGGCATGTGCGTTCCGGATCAGCACCGCGAATCCCGGCTCCGGACCTGGAGACATCGCGGCGACCTGCAGCCTTGGCGGCGGGGGAAGCACCGGCGTCTCTTCGGTGGCCTGCATGAGGCGCTGAAAATCGGCAATCATCGACATGCGCTTCTTCCTGCCCTAGCGTAACAGAAAGAGTAATACCGCGTATTGCCGCAAGTTTCCCCTATGACAGCTAATTTGACCTAACGGAATCTCAATTTCAGGATGCAGCTTTGCTGATGTAGCACTTGACGCCCTTCGACTTCAGCTTCGAGCATTCACTGCTGGCATCGCCCTGGCTGTCGAATCCGACAAGGCGGACGCGGTAGAAAATGCCTTTGATGCCGAGGTCAGCACGCACTACCACGGGCTCCTTGGCGGCCAAGGCCTTGTTGCGGGCCTTCATCTTCTTCCAGGTCGACCAGGCCGCATCCTCGGTCGCTGCGGATGCCAGCTGAACCGACCAGCCCGAGATCTTGGGCGCATCGGCCGGCGCTTCATCGGCAGCTTCCGCAGTTGCCGCTGGCTCCTCTGCTGGCGGGGCTTCGGCAACCGGCGCTTCCGCGGCCGGCTCTTCCGGAACATCTTCGACCGCTAGCACAATCTCAGGCTCCTGCGCCGGGGCGGATGCCGGAACGATCTTCGTGGCCGCAGTTTCGACGGGTACGCGGTCGGTGAATTTCTTCTTGGATGTTGAACCGGACACCACTTCCGTGGCCCCGGCCTGCGCATTTCCATTGATCAGCGCGGTGGATGGTGCTTGCGCCTGGGGCAGTTTCTGCCGCGGCACGGTAACCGCAGCCGTAGTGATGGTGTCGGCGCCGGCTGCAACCGCTTTCGGTGCGTGTTTTCCGTCCAGCACCGCGAGGCGTTGCACGGCGGGTTCATAGGCGGGGTTGGCTGCCAGGGCCTTGGCCAAGGCGTTTTTCGCATCGTTGACGCGGCGAAGCTTCTCGTAAGTCACGGCTTCCGCAAAATGCACGCGCGCCTTTTCGGGGTATTCGAAACGCACCGCCTTGTCGAAATCGGCCAGCGCGAAGAGATACTGCCCGCCATCACGCAGCAGCGTTCCGCGGCTGTAGTAGGCGTGGCTGAACTGGCTGTCGAGGAACAGCGCACTGGTGAAATCCTCGACCGCCAGCGCATTGCG
The DNA here is from genome assembly GCA_022842165.1 of bacterium. Lineage (GTDB taxonomy): Bacteria > Pseudomonadota > Alphaproteobacteria > Rhizobiales > Aestuariivirgaceae > Aestuariivirga. The sequence goes on along the minus strand of JALHQC010000019.1, from coordinate 28,907 downwards.
CTGCAGCCGCTGATATGAAAGTCCGCGATTATAAAGGGCAAGCGCGCGGAGCTTTCCCGACATGGCGTCGATCCGCATGGCGGCGGTGTAATCGTCGACCGCGAATTCATGTTCGTTGAGCTTCTGGTAGGCCAGCCCGCGGTTGAGCAGTGCATTGGCCAGCACTTCGGGCTCGAGAGTCCGGGACTCGATCGCCTTGCCATAGGCGGAGATGGCGGATGCGGCATCGCCAACCTGCAGGGCCTTGTAGGCCTGCGAGACCAGTTGGCTGTCGGTGGTGGCGGCTGCCGAACCGGATGCAGCTGCGCTTGCAGCGAGAAACGCGGAACACACAGACGCGAGGAACAATGTACGGACGCTCATGAGAGGCAGTATTGGGATAACAGGGTTAAAAACGTCTTTCCACCGGGCGCGAATTGTCTTTCGAGGTCCTTAATGGCGGGCTCATTCCGTGTCGTTTTCGGACAGAAACACGGCTTCCGGCAGTTGACGAACACCCTTCCGACCTGCGACAAGGTGAGGTGTGTGGTGCCCAAGGCCAAAAGGCCGAAGGCCGAACAGGGAACACGGTGTGGACGACCCAAAAGGGGCCAAATCCGTGACTGCCCCCGCAACTGTGAGCGGAGAGGATCGAGGCAACTTGCCACTGGGAAACCGGGAAGGCCGCCGAAGATCTTACGACCCGCAAGTCAGGAGACCTGCCACGCAAAGCCGCCGGGCATTCCGCCCGAAATCAATGGGTCACCACGGAGGGTGTTCATGACCGCTCGTACCAATTCCGCTTCGCTTTCGATCTCGCAGCGCGTTGCCGCTGGCCTGACGCTGCTGTTCGTCGGCGCCACGCTTTTCTTCGCGGTGGGCCTATCCAGCATGGCGGTCGCCCACAACACCGCGCACGATACGCGCCACTCCATCGGCTTCCCCTGCCACTAGACGGCCGGACCAACATATGATCGGGCGAGTGCTCCTCGCCGCGCTCCTGGCAGGGATCGCGGCGGGACTGATCATGGGCATCATCCTGCATGTGCGGCTGACCCCCTTGATCCTTGAAGCTGAAACCTATGAAACCGGCGGTCATTCGCATGACCACGCCGCCGACGGCACGACCGCCACTACGGAAGAACACACCCACGAAGCCGAAGCCTGGGCACCGGCAGATGGCTGGCAGCGAACGCTCGCCACCACGGCCACGCAGGCCATGGCGGGAGCCGCCTTCGCCGCGATCCTCGCAGGCATTTCATTACTGACGGGCCTTCCCATCACGCGTGAAAATGGCGTGATCTGGGGCCTCTGCGGCTTCCTGGCTGCCACCGTTGCGCCCGCTGCGGGCTTGCCCCCCGAACTTCCCGGAATGCCGGCGGGCGATCTTCTCGCAAGGCAAGTCTGGTGGGTCGGTACGATCATCGCCACCGGCGCGGCCCTCTATCTCATCGCCACACGTCGCGAGACATGGGCACTGGCCCTCGCGATCTTTTTCATCGGCCTCCCCCACATCATCGGCGCGCCCGCACCCGTCACCCACGTGAGTGCAGTTCCGCCGAACCTCGCCGCAACCTTTGCCGCCAACGCCATTGCCGCCAACGCCATCTTCTGGTCGCTGATCGGCATCTTCCTCGGGCTGGCCCTCAACCGATACGCCAAGGACGCCTACGCCACATGAGCACCGAGAAAATCCCCGCCACCGTCATCACCGGCTTTTTGGGTGCCGGCAAGACGACGCTGATCCGCAACATGCTGGAGAATGCCAGGGGCCGTCGCATCGCGCTCATCATCAATGAGTTCGGCGATGTCGGTGTCGACGGCGAAATCCTCAAAGGCTGCGGCGATGACGTCTGCCGCGAGGAAGACGTGATCGAACTCGCCAATGGCTGCATCTGCTGCAAGGTGGCGGACGATTTCGTGCCCACCATGAAAAAGCTGCTGGACCGTCCGAACCCGCCTACCCATATCGTGATCGAAACCTCGGGCCTCGCCCTGCCGCAGCCCTTGGTGCGCGCCTTCAACTGGCCCGAGATCAGGTCGCGCGTCACCGTCGATGGCGTCATCACCGTTGTCGATTCGAAGGCCTTGGCCGAAGGCCGCTTTGCCGACGACGAAGCAGCCGTCCAGGCCCAGCGCGAGGCGGATCCCAACCTCGAGCACGAAAACCCCATCGAGGAACTGTTCGAGGATCAGTTGAACTGCGCCGACATGGTGATCATCAACAAGATCGATCTGCTGCGCGACGGCGAGCAGGAACAGGTGACGTCTGAATTGAAGTCGCTGGTTCGCGGCGGGACACGGCTCGTTCCCACCCGCCACGGCGCCATCGACATTGCCGCGCTTCTGGGCGTCAACGCATCGGCGGAAGACGATATGGCAAACCGCCTTTCGCATCACGAGATAGAAGGCGAGGAGCAGCACGATCACGACGACTTCGTCACCTTCATCGTGAGTCTCGGTGAAGTGGCCGACAAGGCCGCATTGCTGAAGCGCATCGAGGCAACGATTGCCGCGCATGACATTCTCCGCCTGAAAGGTTTTGCCGACGTGAAGGGCTCCCCCGCGCGGCTTCTGGTGCAGGCCGTCGGGCCCCGTCTCAACAGCTATTTCGACCGTCCGTGGAAGCCTTCTGATCGCCGCGGCACGCAGCTTGTCGTCATCGGCGAAAGGCACATGGATCGCGCTGCCATCGAAGCGACGCTGCGAGGCTGATGCATCTTCTTGCCACCACGTCCGGAGTGGTCGATGGCGCAGCAGAAGCCATCGATCTCCGTCAGACTCCAGCCGACATCGTGGTGCTCTCCGCCGCCGACAGCGAACTCGCATTGATCGCCCGCGCCCATGATGCGAACCCGTGCCCGCTGCGCTCGGCCAATCTGCTCCAGCTTCAGCACAATCTCTCGGTTGATCTTTATTGCGAGAATACCCTCGCGCACGCGAAGCTCGTCGTGCTCCGGCTTCTGGGCGGTGTCTCTTATTGGACCTACGGCCTTGACCAGATCGAAGCGATGGCTCGCGAGCGCGGTATCATGCTCGCAGTGCTGCCGGGCGATGCACAGCCGGACCCGGAACTCACATCCCGCTCGACGATTGCACCGCATCACTGCGAGCGGCTCCGGCAATATCTCGTCATGGGCGGTGCCGCGAACGCGGCAGCCTTCCTCACCTACTGCAATCACCTGCTGAACGGCTCAACTCCGCCTGAACCCGCCTCCGAACTCCCGAAGGCGGGCCTTTATCGCGATACCTCGCAAGACGATCTGCCGCTCGCGGCCATCACCTTCTACCGGTCTGCCCTGGAAGGCGCGCAGACCGCGCCCATCGATGCGTTGGTCGATGCGCTGGCCAGGCGCGGAATTGGCACCAAGGCCTTTTACGTCGCCAGCCTGAAGGATCGCGCGAGCGTTGAGTGTCTCACGCAGTCTCTCGCGCCGCACGCACCGCACATCATCCTGAACGCGACCAGTTTCGCAGTCGCTTCAGGAGGCAGCGCCGATCCACTCGCTGCCCATGATTGCCCCGTGTTGCAGGTCGTGCTCGCGGGCTCCTCGGAGGAAAGCTGGAGCGAGTCCTCGCAAGGCTTGGGCGCGCGCGATCTCGCGATGAACATCGTTCTGCCCGAACTCGATGGCCGCATCATGTCGCGCGCCATTTCCTTCAAGGCCGACACACACTGGCACGAGGCCACGCAATGCCGGATCGTCACCTACCGCGAAGTCCCCGACCGCGTTGACTATGTCGCTGATCTTGCTGCCAATTGGGTTAAGCTCCGCAAATTGAAACCTGCGGAACGCAACGTCGCAATCATCCTCGCCAATTACCCGAACAAGGACGGCCGCATCGCCAATGGTGTGGGCTACGATACACCCGCGAGCACGATTGCAATCCTCGATGCGATGAAGGCCGAAGGCTACTCGGTCGCAGGCTATCCCTCGACCGGCAACGGCATCATTGAGCACTTGCAGGCCGGTACGACCAACGCCGTCACCAGGCAGACTGGCCCATCGCTCGCCATCGCCGACTATCTCACTCAGTTCGATGCGCTTGCCGATTCCATCCGCGCACAGATCACATCCCGCTGGGGCGAAGCCGCACGCGATCCCTTCTTTGCTGAAGGCGCATTTCATCTCCCTGTCTGCATCTATGGCAATGCTGCGGTCGCCATCCAGCCGGCGCGCGGCTACAACATCGATCCGAAATCGACCTATCACGACCCTGCCCTCGTGCCGCCGCACGGTTATCTCGCCTTCTATTTCTGGATCCGTCACCATTTTGGCGCTCACGCCGTCATCCACAACGGCAAGCACGGCAATCTCGAATGGCTGCCGGGCAAGGCCAATGCCTTGTCCGCGTCCTGCTATCCCGAGATCACGCTTGGGGCCCTGCCGCAGCTCTATCCCTTCATCGTCAACGACCCCGGCGAAGGAACCCAAGCCAAGCGCCGCACCGGCGCTGTCATCATCGATCACCTGACACCGCCTCTCACGCGCGCCGAAACCTATGGCCCGCTGAAGGATCTCGAATCCCTCGTCGATGAATACTACCTTGCCTCGGGCCTCGACCGCCGCCGCATGGATGCCCTGAAACGCAATATCCTCGACCTCACCAGGGCCTCGCGCCTCGACCTCGACGCAGGCTTCACCGGCGATGAAGATGCCGACTTGCAGCGCCTCGACTCTTACCTCTGCGACTTGAAGGAAGCCCAGATCCGCGATGGCCTTCATATCCTCGGGCAATCACCCGAAGGCCGCCTTGAAACCGATCTTCTGGTTGCCCTGACGCGTGTACCCCGCGGCCTCGGTGAAGGCGGCGACCAGTCATTGATCCGTGCCCTGAGCATCGACTTCGGATTCGGCGATTTCGATCCCCTCACCTGCGACATGGGAAAGCCATGGGCGGGGCCAAAACCCGAAGAGCTTGCCGAATTGTCCGCTAGCCCTTGGCGCACGGCTGGCGATACAGTCGAACGGTTGGAGCTTTTCGCGTCCTACCTCCTGGCAAACCCTGCCCCATTGTCCGTCACCCCCGCGAAGGTGGGGGCCCCGCTTCCTTCGAAAGCAAATCTGGGTTCCCGCTTTGGCTGGAATGACGGAGCCAGAACAAAGGCGGTTCTGAAAGTTCTTGAAACCGCAATCCGCCCCGCCCTCCGCGCCTGCGGCCGCAGCGAAATCGCTTCACTGCTGAAGGGCCTTTCCGGCCGCTTCGTCGCCCCCGGCTCATCGGGAGCTCCTACGCGCGGCCGTCTCGACGTTCTCCCCACGGGCCGGAACTTTTATTCCCTCGACAACCGCACGGTACCCACGCCCACGGCATGGACCTTAGGGCAGAAGTCGGCCGAAGATCTTCTGACCCGTCACTTTCAGGACTGCGGACAATATCCGAAGGCCCTGGGCCTCTCCGCCTGGGGCACCTCCAACATGCGCACCGGCGGCGACGACATCGCGCAAGCCCTCTCCCTCATCGGCGCGAGGCCGGTGTGGGAACCATCAAGCTGGCGCGTCACTGGCTATGAGATCATTCCGCTCGCCAGGCTCGGCCGCCCGCGCGTCGATGTCACGCTCCGCATCTCGGGCTTTTTCCGCGATGCCTTCCCTTCGCAGATCGAACTTCTCGACAAGGCAATGCGAGCTGTCGGTTCACTCGATGAGGACGAGGACGACAACCCCATCGCCCACCGCATGAAAACTGAGGCAGCATCCCTCGAAGCCTCCGGCATCGCCGCTGCGGATGCCCGCGAAATGTCCGGCCACCGAATCTTCGGCTCGAAGCCCGGCGCCTATGGCGCGGGCCTTCAGGCGCTGATCGATGAAAAAATCTGGACAAGCCGCGCCGATCTTGCGGCGGCTTATGTCACCTGGGGCGCCTATGCCTATGGCGCCAAGGCTCAGGGCATCAGTGACGAGCGCACATTCACCGAGCGCCTGAAGCGCATCGAGGCCGTCGTCCACAACCAGGACAACCGGGAGCATGACTTGCTGGACTCGGATGATTACTACCAGTTCGAAGGCGGTATGACGGCGGCCGTCGAACAGACCTCCGGCACGCGCCCGCGCGTCTATCACAACGATCATTCGCGTCCCGAGCGCCCGGTGATCCGCACGCTGGAAGAGGAGGTTGGCCGCGTCATGCGCTCCCGCGTGGTCAATCCGAAATGGATCGCCGGCGTCAAGCGCCACGGCTACAAGGGCGCCTTCGAGATTGCGGCGACGGTCGACTATATGTTCGCCTTCGCCGCCACCACCGGTGCGGTCCGCACCCACCACTTCGACTTGGCCTTCGATGCCTATGTCGCCGATGCCGAAACCCGTGACTTCATCCGCGCCAACAATCCCGCCGCCTTGAAGGAAATCGCGGAGCGCTTCCGCGAGGCCGCCACGCGCGGACTTTGGACGCCGCGACTCAATTCAGCCTATGATCTCCTTGAGGAGTTGACCCGATGACCGAAGAAACACAAGACCACGACAACGCCCGCCACCACGAGAAGATGGCGAAGAAAAAGGCCGCCCGCGACAAGATCATGGCGGGGAAGACCATCGAGAAGGGTTTGCTCATCGTCCACACCGGCAAGGGCAAGGGCAAGTCCACCGCCGCTTTTGGCATGGTGTTCCGCTGCGTCGGCCACGGCATGAAGTCGGGCGTTATCCAGTTCGTAAAGGGCGCCTGGGGCACGGGCGAGCGCACCGTGCTGGAAAAATTCCCCGACCTCGTCACCATCAAGGCCATGGGCGAGGGCTTCACCTGGGAAACCCAGGATCGGGAGCGCGACATCGCGCATTCCCGCGCCGCATGGGAAGAGGCGAAGAAGATGATCGCCGACCCCGGCTACAAGATGGTGCTGCTCGACGAACTGAACATCGTGCTGCGCTATGATTACTTGGCGCTCGATGAAGTGCTGGACGTGCTGAAGAACAAGCCGGCCGACAAGCACGTGATCGTCACCGGCCGCAACGCCAAGGACGAGTTGATCGAGATCGCCGATCTCGTCACCGAGATGGAGCAGGTGAAGCACCCCTTCCGATCCGGCGTGAAAGCGCAGGCCGGGATCGAGTTCTGATAAAAGGAGACTTAAACCGGCGACCAAACAACTAGGCCGGTTTTGCCTTCGTCCGGGTGCCGGGCTTGGTCGCCTCGTAACAGGCTGCGCCGCGCGGGGGTTTCAGTGATCCGATGAGCCGTTGCCTGATTGCTGAGACCCGATCTTCAGCTTTCATGTGGTATTCAATGTGAACATAGATTGCCAGCTTACCGCCGCATGTGACCACTCCCTTTAGCTCCACTGTTCGCCCGCGATAGGTGGAGCTGTAGCTGTGCGAACCTAAAGGGCCCGCCTTCAAATCCATGTTCCAGCCCGCTTCGTCGTGTATGATTCTGCCTTCGTTCCTGTACTTCTCTACTTGCGCGGCCTGCACTTTTGCGAATTCTTCTTTGAGAATTCTCCCATAAACGAGGATTGCACAGCAACCTTCAAGGGGAAATAGAGCAATACCGTTAGAGTTGGGCCGTGACTTGTCCTCCCAGCCCTGTACCGGAACTTCGACACTAAACTTAAACCGCTGGTTCTCGTACAGCTGCCAATCTTGGGATAGCACAGGCTGCACGGTGAGAGCCAAAACCATAAGTGCCAAGAACATTCTCATAACACAATACCTTAAGGGCAGACGGCGCAATCGCACAAGCACATGTCGCAGCCCCGCTTGACCGGCCTGCCGCCTGCGCCTACGAGACAGCTTCAGCAGCGTCCCCAACGATGGGACTGAGAGCAAATTCCGGTGCGGCTGACCCACGATGGGGGCCAATGCCGGAGCTGCCTTCCGGACCGGATTTTCCGGTGACCCTGCGTTGAACGGAAGGCGGATGCTATGGCGGAAAAACTGGGTGTGATGCTGTGCGGCCACGGCAGCCGCGACAAGGACGCGGTGCGCGAATTCGCCGTGCTCTCGGAGCATCTGAAGCAGCGCCTGCCGCAATATCCCGTCGAATACGGATATCTTGAATTTGCGACGCCAATCATCCGCACCGGCCTCGATGCGCTGAAAGCCCAGGGCGTCACCCGCGTGCTGGCCGTCCCCGGCATGCTATTTGCCGCCGGCCACGCCAAAAACGACATCCCCTCGGTGCTGAACACCTATGCCGCGCAGAATGAATTGCAGATCGACTACGGCAAGGAGCTCGGCATCGATCCCAAGATGATGCGCGCTGCGGGAGACCGCGTGCAGGAAGCGCTCGAAAAGGCTGGCCCCGGCGTTCCCAGGCATGAGACCCTGCTGGTCGTCGTCGGCCGTGGCGCATCCGACCCCGATGCCAATTCCAACGTCTCGAAAGTGACCCGCCTGTTGTGGGAGGGCTTCGGCTTCGGCTGGGCGGAAACGGCTTACTCGGGCGTCACCTTCCCGCTGGTCGAACCCGGCCTCGAGCACGCCGCGCGCCTCGGCTACAGGCGCATCGTGGTGTTCCCCTACTTCCTCTTCACCGGCATTCTGGTGGACCGCATCTACAGCGCGGTCGATGCCGTGGCCGCGCGCCATCCGGAAATCGAGTTCGTCAAGGCGCCTTACCTTAACGATCATGACCAGGTGATCGCCACCTTCCAGGAGCGCATCGAGCAGATCCTCACCGGCGACATCGCCATGAACTGCCAGATGTGCAAGTACCGCACGCAGGTGTTGGGTTTCGAGGCGGATGTCGGCGCGGTTCAGGAGAGCCACCACCATCACGTCGAAGGAATTGGCACGTCTGAGAATTGCGAATACTGCGATGGCGTGTGCAACTCCATGTGCAAGACCATGTCGAAGACGAAAGCGCCGGCGCTCGCGCTCGATCCCGCCAAGGTTCTGGCAGGCGGCCATCATCACCATCACGATCATCCGCATGGGCACGATCACGATCATGATCACGGCCACACCCACGCACCCTACCCCCATGCGGATCATCCGCTAGGCCCACGGAGCATGTTGAAGAAGTGATTTCCTATCTCCGCGACCCCAAGGCTATCTACGCGCGCTCCTTTGAGATCATCAAGGGCGAGGCCGATTTTTCCAAGCTGCCGAAAGAAGCGCATGGCATTGCCACGCGCGTCATCCACGCCTGCGGCATGCCGGAAATTGCCGCCGATCTCCGCATTTCGCCGGATTTCCTCAAAGCTGCGAACCGCGCCATCCAGAACGGCCTGCCGATCTTCGTCGATGCCGAAATGGTCCACCACGGCATTATAGACAAGTCGTTGAACATCGTCTGCACACTGAACGATCCGAAGGCACGCGCCATCGCCACACAGCGCGCCACCACGCGCTCCGCCGCCGCAGTCGACCTCTGGGTGCCGAAGCTGAAAGGATCGCTCGTGGTCATCGGCAATGCTCCGACCGCACTCTTCGCACTGCTCGAATTGATCGACAACGGGGCCGGAAAGCCAGCGGCCATCGTCGGCATGCCGGTCGGTTTCGTGGGCGCGGTCGAGTCGAAGTCGGAACTCTTTGCGGACCCGCGCGGTATCCCCTACGCCACGCTCCTCGGCCGCCGTGGCGGTTCCGCCATGGCCGCAGCTGTCGTCAACGCCATGACAAGGGATGAAACGCTGTGAAGTGGCTTACCATCATCGGCATGGGCGAGGATGGCCACGACGGCCTGCAGGCCCGCGCGCGGCACGCCATTGCAACGGCAGAGGTGATCGTCGGCTCGGAACGCCTGCTCGCGTTCTTGCCTCCGCACAAGGCCGAAACCCACGAATGGCCGCAGCCTTTTTCCGCCGTGGTCGACCGAATCACTCCGCTTCGTGGCCGCAGGACGGTGATTCTCGCGACCGGCGACCCGCTGAATTACGGCGTCGCGCGAAAGCTGATGACCTTCATTCCCTTCGCCGAAATGGAGATCATTCCGCATCTGTCGGCCTTCTCGTTTGCGGCTTCCCGCATCGGCTGGTCAATGCCCGATTGCGATACGCTGACGCTGCACGGCCGGCACGCCGCCAATGTCGAAGCCTTCATCCAGCCCGATGTGCGCCTGCTGGTGCTCACGGAGGATGGAACCACGATTCCGGAAGTGGCCCGCCGCCTCGTGCAGCGCGGATTCGGCAAAAGCGCGTTGACCGTGCTCGAAAACATGGGCGGCCCGCGCGAGCGGCAGTCAACCTTCAGCGCAGAAACCGTTCCGTCGACGGAGTTCTCACCTCTCAACACACTCGCAATACATTGCGTCGCTTCGCCTGAGGCCACAATCCTGTCACGCCTGGCAGGCTTGCCGGATAACGCTTTCGAGCATGACGGCCAGTTGACCAAACGCGAAGTCCGCGCCGCGACGCTGGCGGCTCTGGCACCTTCGCCTGACAAGCTGCTGTGGGACGTCGGCGCAGGATGCGGCTCGGTCGCCATCGAATGGATGCGTTCGGCGCGTGGCTGTGAAGCCTTTGCTTTCGAGCATGACGCCGAGCGTCTCAGGATGATCGCAGCGAATGCCGACCGCCTCGGAACGCCGCGTCTCGAGATCGTTCCTGGCAAGGCCCCGGCATCGCTCCTGGGCCACGCAGCGCCTGATGCCGTCTTCATCGGCGGCGGCTTGGGGCTTCCCGGCGTCTTTGAAACATCATGGGAACACCTGAAGCCCGGCGGCAACATGGTCGTCAACGTCGTCACCATCGAAGGTGAATTGCATCTCTACGATCTCCACGAAAAGCACGGTGGCGATCTCGTCCGTATGGAAGTTTCGCATCTTCACAGGATTGGCCCGTTGCGCGCGCTCAAGCCGCGCATGGCCGTTACCCAGTGGCGGGCCCAGAAGCCATGGTAAAATCCGGCACACTCTATGGCGTCGGCGTCGGCCCCGGTGATCCCGAACTGATGACGGTGAAGGCCTGGCGCCTCATCTCCACCGCGCCGGTGCTGGCCTATCTCGCAGCGAACGGCAAGGATTCCACAGCGCGCGATATCGCGGCCCCCTTCATTCCGGACGATGCCGAGCATCTCGTCATCGACATGCCGATGCGTAACGAGCGCGAACTTGGAGAGAAGGCCTATGACTTCGGCGCCGCCGCCATCGCCGTCCACCTGAAGGCTGGCCGCGACGTCGTCATGCTCTGCGAGGGCGATCCCTTTTTCTACGGCAGCTTCATGTATCTCTTCGCACGCCTCGCGAAAGCCTATCCCACCATTGTCGTTCCTGGCGTCACCTCCATCACCGCATCCGCTGCCGCAATTGGCCGCCCATTGTCGGCAAGGAATGAAGTCGTCAAGGTTCTCCCCGCAACGCTCCCGGAGGACCGTTTGCGGGAAGAGCTTCTGACTGCGGAGAGCGCCGCCATCATCAAGGTCGGCCGCCATCTGCCGAAGATCAGGAACATTCTTGGCGCGCTCGATCTCACCAGCGTTGCCCACGTCATCATCAAGGCCACACATCAGGGCGAGCGCGTCTCCCCATTGGCCGAAATCACCGAAGAGACCTTGCCCTATTTTTCGACCATCCTCGTCTATACCGGATCTGAAGCATGGTGAAGCCGGTGCTCTTCATTCTGGGTGTTTCCGCACTGCCGCTGGCGGTGAGGCTCAAATCTGAACTCGACGCCGAGATCCACACGCCGGACTGTGTTGCTGGCGGAGATGTCACCTATCCAAAAGCCTCGGCGCACTTGGCCTCGCTGTTCAGGGAAAGCCGTACTATCATCGGCCTCTGCGCCGCGGGCATCCTGATCCGCGCCATCGGACCGCAACTCAAAGACAAGCACAGCGAACCTCCGGTGATTGCGCTTGCCGAAGACGGCTCTTCCGCAGTGCCGCTGCTCGGCGGCCACCACGGCGCCAATGATCTCGCACGGAAAATCGCCACCATTTGTGAAGGTCACGCGGCCATCACCACGGCCAGCGAAGTCCGCTTCGGCACCTCCTTCGATGTACCGCCGGAAGGCTACTCACTCGCCAACCCGCAGCACATGAAGTCTGCCACAGCAGCCAAGCTTGCAGGTGAAGATGTCCGCGTCGAATTCACCGAGCGCGTTACGGCAGGTAGCGAAACCCACATTGTCTACCACCCGAAAACTCTTGTCATCGGCATCGGTTGCGAGCGCAACGCTCCGGCCGCCGAAGTGATCGCACTCGTCTCGCAAACCCTTGAGGCCGGCAATCTCGCGCCTGCATCCATCGCAGCCATCGCATCGATCGACTTGAAGTCGGACGAGCACGCAATCCACGCCGCGGCGAAACACTTCCAAGTGCCAGCCCGCTTCTTCACAGCGGAAGAATTGCGCAAGAAATCGCCGCGTCTCAAGAACCCGTCCATGCTGGTTGAAAGGGAAGTCGGCACCCCCGGCGTATCTGAGGCCGCAGCGCTCGCCGCGGCAGGCCCACAATCCGAATTGATTGTGGAGAAAACCAAGAGCCTCCGTGCCACCTGCGCAATTGCGAGGTCACCTGCCCCCCTGCTCGAAATTCCGGGCCGCCCGCGCGGCATCGTCCATGTCGTCGGCATTGGCCCCGGCACACCGGAGTGGCGCGCTCCCGCCGCGCGCTCTGCACTCGAGGCCTCATCCGACTGGGTTGGCTATGGCCTCTATCTCGATCTGGCCGGAGATCTCAAGGTTGATCAGATCGAACACCGTTTCCCCCTGGGCGGCGAGGAAGATCGCGTGCGCCATGCGATCGAACTCGCGAAGGATGGCCGGCAAGTTTCCCTCATCTGCTCTGGTGATGCCGGAATTTATGCCATGGCGGCACTCCTCTACGAGGTGATCGACCTCGAACCCTGCCGCATCGCCGTCAATGTCATCCCCGGCATTTCGGCCTTCCAGGCCGCGTCTGCCAAGGCCGGTGCCATGATCGGCCACGATTTCTGCTGCATCTCGCTCTCCGATCTGCTCACCCCCTGGGACGCTATCGAACGCCGTGTGCGCGCAGCGGCCGAGGGGGATTTCGTCATCTCCTTCTACAACCCGCGTTCTCTCAAACGCCGAGACCAGCTGGAGCGCGCCTTTGCCGTTCTCGCGGCACACCGCCCCGCCGATACGCCCGTCGTCATTGCTTCGAACCTCGGGCGGCCCGACGAGCAGGTAAAGATCGTGCGTTTTGCCGACTTCGATCCCGATAATGTCGATATGCTCACATTGGTGATGGTCGGCTCATCGCAATCCAGAACCCTCACGCGCGGCGATGGCATGGTTTACGCCTACACCCCGCGCGGCTATGCGAAGAAGAGAGAAGCAGCGGAATGACCGTTCATTTCATCGGCGCTGGCCCCGGCGCGCCAGACCTCATCACCGTGCGCGGCCTGAAGCTCATCCAGTCCTGCCCCGTCTGCCTCTATGCCGGTTCGCTCGTGCCGGAAGAGATCGTGAAGGCGGCACCGGAAGGTGCCCGCGTTGTCGATACCGCCCCCCTCAATCTCGAGGAAATCATCGCCGAGATCGCGGCGGCCCACGCGGGAGGACAGAACGTCGCCCGCGTCCATTCGGGCGATCCCTCCCTGTACGGAGCAATTGCCGAGCAGATGCGCAGGCTGGACAAGCTCGGCATCGATTATGACGTCACCCCAGGCGTCCCGGCCTTTGCCGCGGCAGCCGCAGCTCTGAAAACCGAATTCACGCTGCCCGAGATCGCCCAGACCGTGATCCTCACCCGCACCAGCATGCAGGCCTCCGCCATGCCGCCGGGCGAAACGCTTGAAGAACTCGGGCGCTCGAAGGCAACGCTTGCCATCCATCTCTCGATCCGCAACTTGGGCTATATTGAACGTGCGTTGACGCCGCAATACGGCGCCGATTGCCCCGTCGTCGTCGCCTACCGCATCACCTGGCCGGACGAGATGATCCTGCGCGGCACATTGTCCACCATCGCCGGGAAAGTGCGCGCGGCGAAACTCACCCGCACGGCCCTCATCCTCGTCGGCCCCGTGCTGGATGCCCATGATTTCCGCGACTCGGCACTTTACGATGCCTCTCACGAGCATGTTCTCCGCAACAGGAAAACCGTTAAGGCTGTCCCTTAACGGAATTCCAACGCCGTTCGGCTACCTCGTGGGATCATGAACCAGATCGCCCCGATGTCGCTGCCCGTGACCGAACTGCCGCCGCTCGAAAACCTCGTGCGGCAGATCGCGAACCTTCTCGCCGCCGCGCCGCCGCCGGAACCGATCAACCCCGATATCTCGACGCGCAAGCGCTTCATGGAGCTCCTCGTCCTGTCGCTCGCCAACATGTATGGCAAGACGCCGGTCCCCGTCGCCCCCTTCAGCCGCGCCATCATGCGCACCGTCATCGAGGCGATGGACGACAATGACGCCGGCAACTTCACCAGCCGTGCGGATGACTGGATCCGCCTCGAAGGCATCGTGCGCGTGCAGGAAGGTGCGAAGAACTATGTGCTGAACCGCATGGCCATCGCCGTGCTGTCCACCCCGACCAGCCAAGGCACGGTCGGCGAAGTGATGGAGCGTGTGCTGAAATTCTATACCGAAACTGGCCCCTCGTCGGAACTGCGTGGCCTTACGCGCCAGCTGGGCGGCTACTTCATGACAAGACTGGGCCGCAGCGCCTAAAACAACTCGCCCTGCTCGGGCTTGAGACCTACGCCCTCATGCGCCAGCAGCCACTTCTTGCGTTCGATCCCGCCGCCATATCCGGTCAGCGATCCGTCGGCCCCGATCACCCGATGGCACGGCACCACGATAGCAATCGGGTTCCGCCCATTGGCAAGCCCCACCGCCCGCATCAGGTTCCTGTCTCCCAGCCGCCGTGCCAGTTCGCCGTATGATATAGTGACGCCACAGGGAATGCGCTTCAGCTCCGCCCACACGCGTTTCTGAAACACGGTTCCACCGCCGTCGGTCTCTATGCCTTCAATAACTGAAAGGTCACCGCGGAAATATGCGTCCAGGCGCGACGCCAGTCCAAATGGATCATCCGCTGGCTGATGAGTTTCCGCGCCAAACCGCAGCTTCATCTCCCGCGCCACCCGGTCCGCCGCATCCTCAAATTCGAGCATCAGCAGCACGCCATCTCGCGCCAGCAGCACCGTAGGGCCGACAGGTGTTTCGATGCGGGATGAAAGGATCATCATTGAATCCTACTTCAAACGTCCTCCCGGCGAAAGCCGGGATCCCGCTTCGCGCGAAGCGGCGGAAAGAAGAAGCGGGGTGCCCGCCTTCGCGGGCATGACGGTCAAAACAGGCCCGGGGCTTACGCCCCAAGCGGCAGCAGGTCGACTTCAACAATTTCAGGAGGGCAATTCCACCGCCATGGCAGGCCGCTAGTCCCAAGCCCTGCCGAGACAATCAGATTTCGTCCATCCTCAACGATGTGGCCTTGCGTCCACTCCATGGGCGCAGCGCTGGCATTGACGACGGGACCAAGCCACGGAAGTCTGATCTGGCCGCCATGCGTATGTCCGCATATCGTTACGATCGGACCCTCGGGCACGTCTGCAAAGCTAGCTGGATCACGGGCGAGGACAATGGCACGCCGCAAGTCCGCGATGCCTGCAGCACCAAGCCCGAAATCCGGACTGCCGGTGGAATGATCTTCGAGCCCGAAGATGAAAATTGAACCAGCGAGACTCTCAAGGACGGTATGGGAGTTTGAGTGAACGGTTATGCCTACACATTCGAGCGCCCGGCAAGTGGCGTCGTTCCCATATTCTGCATCGTGATTGCCGAGAACTGCATGGCAAGGCACATTACGTGCAAGTGGTGCCAAGAGACTTGAGATTTCGTCAGGGGAAATACGTCCACCACCGAATATCTGCATGTTCACGAAATCGCCCGGCAGCAGGCAGAGATCGGGTTTTCGAGCCAGCACCTCCTCGACAATGCAGCAGAACCGCTCAACGTCATTGGCATGGCTGCCCACATGCAAGTCGCTGAGAACAGCAATCCTTAGTAGCCGCTCGACTGGAGCAGCGACCTCATAGCGCCGCCACACGTGTTGCGGCGCGCGTGTGAAATGTTCCCAGATTCCTTTGGGGCGATATGCAGAAGCAAATGGTACTTTCGGACGAAAGGCGGCCTGTGCACGACGGACAATACGCCTCATCCCTCGCGTATTGTCCCTCATGGCTACCCCAGACGCCCCAGCGCCTCTTCCACTTTCGCCTTCCGTGCCTCGAGTTCCACCTTGCGTTCGCGGGCCTCCACCAGCACTTCTTCCGGCGCCTTGGCGACGAAGCCGGGGTTGTTGAGGCGGCCTTCGATCTGTGCGGTGTCTTTCGCGATCTTGTCGAGTTCCTTCGCAAGCCGCGTCTTCTCGGCCGCAAAATCGATGACGCCTTCGAGCGGCAGCGCCACCGTCGCCTCGGCGATCACGATCTGCGCCGAGGCCTTCGGCACTTGATCCTCGAACCCGATCGAGGAGAGCCGCGCCAGCCGCATGATCTCGGTTTCCCAGCTTGCGGCGCGCATGCGGGTTTCGCTGCCCGCGCTCACGATCACGCAGGCGATCTTGGCGCCCGCCGGAACATTCATCTCCGCCCGTACCGATCGCACCTCGGAGATGAGCCGGATGACCCATTCGATCTCGGCATCGGCCGCCGGGTCGCCGATCCCCATATACCAGGGCCATTCGCTCTCGATCAACCATTGCGAGCGCGGCGCCAGCTTCTGCCACAGCTCCTCGGTGAGGAAGGGCATGAAGGGATGCAGCAGCAGCAGGATCTGGTCGATCACCCAGGCCGTGGATTGCCGGGTTTCCTGTTTCGCCGCATCGTCGCTACCGGAGAGAATCGGCTTGATCAATTCGAGATACCAGTCGCAGAACACGTTCCACACGAACTGGTAGAGCGCACCCGCCGCCTCGTTGTAGCGGTGCTCTTCGATGCCGCGCGTCACAGCATCGCGGACCCGCGCCGTCTCGCCGGCGATCCAGCGGTTGACGGTGACGCGCGCCGCCACCGGATCGTAGTTCCAGTCGCGCGAGACGCCGTTCATCTCGGCAAAGCGCACCGCGTTCCACAGCTTGGTGCCGAAGTTGCGATAACCTTCCACGCGCTGCTTCGAAAGCTTGATGTCGCGCCCCTGCGCGGCCATGGCAGCGAGCGTGAAGCGCAGCGCATCCGCGCCATAGGCATCGATCAGTTCGAGGGGATCGATCACGTTTCCCTTCGACTTCGACATTTTCTGGCCCTTCTCGTCGCGGACCAGCGCATGGATATAGACCGTGTGGAACGGAACTTCTTTCATGAAGTGCAGCCCCATCATCATCATGCGCGCCACCCAGAAGAAGATGATGTCGAAACCGGTGACGAGCACATCCGTCTTGTAGTGCCGCTTCAGTTCCGGCGTCTCCTCCGGCCAGCCGAGCGTGGAGAACGGCCAGAGTGCGGAGGAGAACCACGTGTCGAGCACGTCTTCATCACGCGTCAGCGCCACGCGCGATCCGTAGTGCCGTTGCGCGGCACCCAGCGCCAGGTTCTCGGTTTCCTCGACGAAGACCTCGCCATCCGGCCCATACCACGCCGGAATCTGATGCCCCCACCACAATTGCCGCGAGATGCACCACGGCTGGATATTGCGCATCCATTCGAAGTAGGTCTTGTCCCAGTTCTTCGGCACGAAGACGGTATCGTCATTCTCCACCGCGGCGATGGCGGGTTTCGCCAGTTCCGCCGCGTTCACATACCACTGCTCGGTCAGCATCGGTTCGATGACCACATTGGAGCGGTCGCCGAACGGCTGCGCGATCATCTTGTCTTCGCGCCCGCGGAAGAACCCCAGTTCTTCGATTTCCGCGAGGACCATCTCCCGCGCCTTGAAGCGGTCGACGCCGTGATAGCGCGCCGGCACGTTGTTCTCGGGGCTAGAGATCATGCGCGCCTTTTTGTCCATCAGCATGATCAGGGGAATGTTGTTGCGTCGCGCCACTTCGAAGTCGTTGAAGTCGTGCGCGCCGGTGATCTTGACAGCACCCGTGCCGAATTCGGGATCGGGATACTCGTCCGCGATGATGGGAATAAGCCGCTCGGCGATCGGCAACCGCACCAGCTTGCCGATAAGGTTCTTGTAGCGCTCGTCGGAAGGGTGAACCGCTACCGCGCCATCGCCCAGCATGGTTTCGGGCCGCGTCGTCGAGATGACGATCTCCGAAATGCCGTCGACCGGCCCATCCGCCAGCGGATAGGCGAAGGACCACATGGCGCCCTTGGTCTCGCGCGTTTCGACTTCGAGGTCCGAGATCGCGGTTTCGAAAACCGGGTCCCAGTTCACTAGCCGCTTGTCCTTGTAGATCAGCTTTTCCTTGTAGAGCTGCACGAAAACCTTCAGCACCGCCCTGGACAGGCCCTCGTCCATGGTGAAGCGCTCGCGCGACCAGTCGCAGGAGGCGCCCAGCCGGCGCAGCTGTTGCGAGA
The DNA here is from genome assembly GCA_022842165.1 of bacterium. GTDB lineage: Bacteria > Pseudomonadota > Alphaproteobacteria > Rhizobiales > Aestuariivirgaceae > Aestuariivirga. The sequence continues at coordinate 10,614 of JALHQC010000019.1, read as the reverse complement.
TGATGCCGCCGGATTCGGCTTTCCACTCCCACACGCGATCAATGAAGTCCTTGCGCGACATGTCACGACGGGTCTTGCCTTCTTTGGCAAGCATCCTCTCCACCACCATCTGGGTGGCAATACCCGCATGGTCGGTGCCGGGCTGCCACAGCACGTCACGCCCGCGCATCCGCTCGAAGCGGACGAGAATGTCCTGGATCGTGTTATTGAGCGCATGCCCCATGTGGAGCGAGCCCGTCACATTGGGCGGCGGAATGACGATGGTGAAAGGCTCTGCCTTGGGCTTGCGGCCCGGCTTGAAGAAGCCACGGGCTTCCCATTCGGCATAGAGCCTGGCTTCCATTTCGGCGGGCGTGAAGGTCTTGTCGAGCATGGCGTATCTGTAAATCACCGGTGTTGGCGTTGGCGCGCCTTAAACACCAGCGGAAGCGGCCATGCAACTGGCCAGTCCCCGAGCAGCACTCAGGCCGTGAACTGCAGTCCCATCTCGTTCTGGCGGATCCAGATCTTGCGTGCCGGCCGGGGCTCGTCGCCCGCCACCACAAAGTCGAACTCGTGCGGCACGAGATATGGCTCGCCGATCTGCACCCGCGCGCCAAACTTGCTGGCATCGCGCACAATGCAGCTCATCACTGACTTCTTGGCATTGAACACCAGGCGGCCTTCCTTGAGACGCCGCATGCGGGGAGTTGTCCGATTGTCGTCCATCTTGGGCTCACTCCGGGGCTTGATGGAAAGTTCCGAAGCAACCTCCACGCCAGTCCGGGCGGCGCCGGTCTACGCGGGCACCTTAACACTAACGCTTAAGCCTACCACTTGAGCAGCGGCGCCTTGCGCGGTTCAGACATGAAGTGAACACCCAGCATTTCAGGCCGCCGCCATGCCACTTTCACGTCCCGCATCACCCGGTCTGACGCGAAAACCAGCCTGAATTCATTGGGAATGGCGCCAGGATCCGCGCACAGCAGCTTGGCGCCCGTCTCTGAAACGTCCCGCACCGTGCAATCGATCACGCTCATGCCGTTCGACAACAGGATCTTGCCCTGCTTCAGCACGCGCTGGCGCCGTGCAGTCCGCTTGTTTGTCTCGATGGTGTCCTGATCAGGCATTGTCGACGTCCGGCATCGTCTCGAAATGAGACTGCTCGATGCTAGCGCCAAACCCCTTGCGTTCTGTTAAGACTTGGTTTCGCCAGCAGTCACAATTTGCTACTTGCGCGCGAGCTGTATTGTCAGCGGCCGTTGCGGGCCACGCGCTCGATCTCTTCGCGCACCAGGCGTTCCACCAAGGCCGGCAAATTGTCGTCCAGCCACTGCTTCAGCATACCGCGCAGCAGTTCCCGCGTCATGTCCTCGATCGACCTGTCGCCCGTGGCGCGCGACAGCACCGTATCCGCCAGCCGGTTGAAGGCAGATTGAACGGCATGGCTCGCATCGCCAGACAGCATGTTCGGCGCGGCCTCCTCCATACGAGCGCGATAGGCCTCGCGCGGCGGCGGCAATGCTGCGGGCTCTTCCTGCCAGGAAGCCTGCGGATAGGCAGGCTGGGAATAGTTCGGCGGTTCCGGCAGAGGCTCAGGCTGGCGCGGCTGATAGGAGGGCCGTGCCGGGGCCGCATACTCCTGGTCGAGAATGGCCGGGCGCAGCTTGGGCTGCGGCGGCTCGATATCCCGCCACGAGCGCCGCGGCGTTTCCGTCTGCAGCGCTGCTGCAAGGCTGGCGCTCCGCGGCGGTGGCGGCTCTCGCAAAGGCGCCGCAACGGGCGGGGGCGCAACGAGGGGGAGCGAATCGGCACCACGCGAACGGTTGATCTTTTCGCGCAATTGCTGGATTTCGGCGGCGGCACTTGCTGCCTCGTCGCCCACTTTCACGTGCAGCTCCCGCATCGAGCCGCGCTGCAAGGTTCCGGAAGACTTGGCCGACATGGATGCAGGCACTTCACCGATATCGTCATGGATCGCCTTGCGGATCGACGCGAGGAGTTCCTCCATTCTCGGTTCTGCACTCACTGTCGTCACCCTCTGGACATGTCAGGTCTGTCCGTTGCTTGAAAGGATTACGCGACCGCCGCAGCCTTGTCGATATGCTGCGCTGAACTATTCGATGGTTTCCACATCCGTGCCGATCCACTTGTTGCGGACGCGGTTATAATTCGCTTCCGGATCGTAGATGGCAACCTTCAGGCCCAGGTCCTCCGCCGTCAGCCGGCCGATTGCCGCCAGAAGCTGGTAGGCCGCGATGACCCGGTCGCGCTCGGCGGTGACAAGCGTTGTCCGGGCGAATACCAGGTCGCTCTGCGCGTTCAGAACGTCAAGCGTCGTCCGCGTGCCCGCCTGATATTCCTGCTGCACGCCGCTCAACGCCAGCTGCGCGGCCGAAACCTGGGTCTTGGCATTGCGGATGATATCGCCAAATGCCACGTAGGCATTCCACGATTGCGCCACCGCCTGCCGCACCGCGCGGACGATCTCGATCACCTGGATGCGGCGCTGGCTGGCCAGCTGCTTGGCCTCGCGGACCCGCGAGTAGTCGAGGCCGGCCTCGTAGATCGGAATGCTGACCCGCGCGATGACCGAGGCCGACTGATTGGCCGGTATGCTCTTGCCGCGCAGATTGTTGTCGCCGAACGTGTCGCTCAGGTTGGCGGTCGCATCGAGCGAAGCCTGCGGAAGCAGATTGGCGCGCCGCACGCCGATGTCGTGCTGTGCCGCCACTTCGACGAAGGCTGCCGCCAGGATGTTGGGATTGGTTTCGCCCGCCGTCGCCAGCGCCGCCTTCAACGATTTCGGCAGCTTGCTGATCTTGGGGTAATTGAGCTTGCCCGGCTCCTTGCCGACGATCTGCAGATAGGTCGCGACATTGTTCGCCAGTTGCGCTTCCGCATTGGTCAGCGAGGTTTGCGCCTCAGCCAGGCTGGCGCGCGACTGGGCAACATCGGTGCGGGTAATTTCGCCGACGTTGAAGCGCTCGTTCGAGGCATTCAGCTGGCCGCGCAAGGCCGTCACATTCTGCCGCTGCAGCGCCACAAGCTGGCGCCCCGCGTAGACATTCATATAGGCCTGCACCACGTCGAACAGCACTTCCTGCTCGGTCTGCAGAAGGTTCTGGCGGCCGGCGTCGACGCGGGCCTCCGAAGCCCTGGTGTTTTCCGTGGTCCGGAAGCCCTGGAACAATGGCTGGCTCAGCTGAATGGAAACAGCGCCCGAGTTCGAATCGCGCTCCTTGAAAGCCGTGCCGGCGGTATCTTCCCAGTCGCGCTGCAATTGCCCGTTCACGGTCACGCTCGGCCGCCAACCGGACAGCGCCTGCGGCACCAGTTCGTCGATGGCGCGCTGGCCGGCGCGTTCGCCTTGCAGCGTGGGGTTGGTGGTATAGGCCCTCTCCATCGCACCGAACAGCGTATCCGCCAGGGCCGGAGCAGCCTGCAACAGTCCCGCAGCCGTCAGTGCCGCACCGAAGAGAAGTCTGTGCATCCAGTTCCGTGTCATTCCCACACCATTCACAGAGCTCATCGGGATGACCGTGTCACCCCATCCGCATCCACTCCAACGCACCTCACCCGTGCCGGCCTAGAAGACGAAGGCCGGCTTCTTCTTCTCGAACCCCGGAAGCGCCGCGACCGAGGCATCAAAAACCCCGCGCACCGCAACCGCAGTGCCCGAAACCGTATAGACGTTGGCCCGCGCCATTTCCGCCTCGCCGACCACTGCGACAAGGCGTCCGCCCTCGCCCAGCTGCGAAATCAACGTCTGTGGTACTTCCGCCACCCGTCCCTCGACGATGATCACGTCGAAGGGCGAATCGGTTTTCGCACCGGCTTCGAGCTTTCCTTCTATCACTTTCACGTTGGCGAGGTGGGAAAGGTTCTTCCGGGCCTCCGCTGCAAGCGCCGGATCGCACTCGACCGCCACCACCTGCGAACCCAGCGCCGAGAGAACCGCCGCGCCATAACCTGTTGCGGCACCCACCACCAGAACCTTGTCGGCAGGCTTCACCATGGCTTGCTGCAGCATGCGCGCAAAGGCCATCACCTCGATCAGGCATCGTGGCCCCGAAGCGGAGTGAGAGGAAGTCAGCGGCACATCTTCATCGACATAGGCCACCGGCCTGCGGCTTTCCGGAACGAAATCCTCGCGCGCGATCTGTTCGAGCGCGGCAATGATGCGCCGGTCGGTGATGCCGTTGGGCCGCACCTGTGATTCGATCATGTTCAGGCGGGCGGCTGCGTAGTCTGTCATCGTGGTCCTGCGGAAATATACACCCGGATTGCAAGCCTCCTGATACTCAATGCCGCCCTCGAAGTCCACCCGGACACGCGCGTAATGCACGCCAATTGCCGCATGCGTGGAATAGGTTGTCACCTCACTGGCCTTCGACTATAAGCCGCGCCCGAAGGCCTCGTGGCGGAGTGGTTACGCAGAGGACTGCAAATCCTTGCACCCCGGTTCGATTCCGGGCGAGGCCTCCAACAAATCACATAGTGAAATCAGTCCCTTGTGCGGATGGCTGTTGCCGATTTCGTGTTGCAGCCGCTGTCTTGTTTGTTGCTTCTCAATCCCTTGATTTCATTGGCTGTACCAAATGGTGTTAGTGAGTTGATGCAACACGACTGCAACACGAGTTTGGCCAGCTGTTGCTCGCCTGTTCTTCGCGGAATGCGATCATCGCATCGCGATATTGGTAGTGCTTTGGAGCCGCCAAGCACGATCATCGAACCTGGCGACTCACCATAATCTTGCAGCACCAATGCCAGGTGAACCGCACGCGACGATATGTCGACGCGCGGAAAGTGATCGCCCGGCGCCTCCGATCCGGCGCGCCGGGCTTCTCGTTATAAATGACTGCCCACCTTGAACCGATAGGATCGTCCAGTCGCTGCAAGCCAGTCATAGAGCATGCGCCGCCCTTCGGAATGGTCGCAGTAGCGCCGGAAGGTCAGCCAAGCGGCTTCCTCTTTCAGGCCTTCGGCATCATGGTCCTCCATGGCTATCGCAACCCAGAGTGAATGCCTGCTGCCAAGATCGGCGCAAGGCCAAAATCTCCACCGCTCCAACGTGGCAACCGTGGCGGCGATCTCAGCCTCTGAAAAGGCCAGTCGCGGCAGCACGGCGGTGACGGCCATTGCCGCGGCGCCGGCGACGATCTCGCGGCGGTTCATGACCGCACCGTCTTCGGTGACCCGGTGCCCCGCTCAACGGCCCTGAGGCCGTCCAGAGCCGCTTGGCAGGCCTTGGCGGTCGCCTGCCGCTCCGCTTCCTGCCGAGCCATCAGGTCACGCGCCCAGCCCGGTTGCTGCAAATGGCACATGTTCAGGCCCCATACCCAGCCCGGACCCTCATCCTCAATGTCCGAATCGCAGTCCTCTTCCACCGCGCCCTCATCCTCACATGCCGCGCCTTCGTCTTCGGACACGTCCTCGCACTCATCGAGCGCAGCCGAGTTCGGGCTGTGATCCGCCCATTCAGCCGGCCAATGGCTTCCGCAGTGCCATCCGCTGTCATTGGCCCCAAGCATGGGCTCGAGATCAGGATCGCCGTCCATCTCGTCCAGGCGCGATATGGCGGCCTCGATCATGTTTTCGAGGTCCACGCGATTTTCGGGCAAGGGTATGCTATCGGAGAAATCAGCCATTTCGGCCTCCTGACTAGGTTGATGATGGTGAGGCCCGGATCGGTGGTTCCAACACCTTTTCGGGCCGCTTGCATTTCTGCAGTGTCTGTTTTACAATGTCAAACGATTAACGTCAAGCATTGTCAGACATGAACGCGCAAACCCGGACTGCCCAAGTCGGAATCCGACTTCCGCCGCATGTGAAAGAAGCGGCAGAAAAAGCCGCGGCTGATGATCAGCGGTCTCTCACGTCTCTCATCGAAAAGCTGCTCGTCGCGCATCTGAAGCGCAGTGGCTATCTGCCGAAGGAATGAATGATGGGCGACGGCAGCATCGACTCTGGGTGTCCAAAGAAGGCCATTGATCACGAAAACCGGAAGGGCGGCGCTTACGAACGCGCGGCCGGCCAGAGCGAAGGAACCCGGCGCGCGAAATCTGAGGCCATGAAAGCGTTCCACCGAAAGACTGGCAAAGGCACGCTCATTGGCAACGCGCGGTTAATACGGGCGCGGAAGCCGAGATAGCTGCGGCCGATCATCGTCAAAGGCCTGCACGAGGTAAAAGCGATGGAAGTTGATTTTGGCGGTAAGAGCCCTGCCGAAGTGGCAGAACGCGATCCTGACCTGATGCAGATTTGGGGTCAGATCAACAACGCCTGGGATGACATCGAAAGGCTTCTGTACAACGCATTCGATGCGATGCTCTCGGAAGAGACATCATTTGCTACTCAGGCGGTTTTCTACTCCCAGCACTCGCATGCTGCGCGCCGCTCGATGGTGGAAGCGCTTGCCAGGTATGCCCTCATGAATCGGCCCACTACTGCCCGAAAATTGAAAAATGCGTTGAAGCGCATAGAGGCGCGATCGAAGGACAGGAACAGCCTTGCTCATGGGCACTGGACCTATGGCAAAGACCTTGCGACCGGTGAACACGGCCCGCAGAGGATGTGCATCGGTAGCAATATCATTGCGGATGATCATCAATTCTATTCAAAGCGCCGGCTTCAAGACGTGCTGAAGAAGATGCGCGAAACAGCGAAAGACCTGGCTGAAGCAATTGAGCTCATAGCGGCGGCGAAACGGGCCAATTCTCGTACACTGAGCGCGCGTCACATGGCGAAGAGCCGCACGGTGGAGGGCGAATAGTGGCGAGGCGGACCGAATGATGGCAGGCGCACCCTCTTCCACCCTCGCCCTGGACGTGATGCAAGCAGCCCTGTCACTTGCCGTGAAGCGGATGCAGGAAGGGCCGGCGGCGGTGACAGATGCAGAGATCGAGCGCGCGGCCGAGCTGTTCGAAGTCGGAGCCGATGACGCTGATCAGATCATGATGATGTATGAAATGCTGGTGGCGTTTGGGGAAAGCATCAGCCGGAAGGTCGTCGCGGGCTGAAGCTTGCTTCGCAAATCATGTTAAGTTAGGCTGAAATGGTTCTCACTCGGTTCGCAACGGATGATACGGTGTGCTAACGCCGAACGACATCAAGGCAGCAGAGCGCGCTTATTCTGTGGTCGGAGAAATGATTCTGATAGGATCAGCAGTCGACCAGCAGATGAACAGGGTCTGCATGTTAGCACTTCGTCTTGGCGACACGGCAATGCTGGAGTCAGTCTTTGCAACACTCGATAGTGCTCGCAAAGTCGAAATACTCAAAGCCCTCGCGTCGAAGATCACGGCGGTTGAGTGGAAAAAGCGCCTTCGCGCCCATGCCGATGAAGTCGAAGTCGTAAATCGCTGGCGCAATATTGCCGCGCATAGTGTATTGACTTTTAAAGGTGAAACGGTCGTTCTTCATTCACCGGCAGTAGCAAAGCTGTTTAAAGTTCTAGACCTATCTGGCAAGTCTGCAGAACACACTGAGCTGGGCCAACTCGAATCGGCAATTGGTCGTGCCGATAAATTGCTTGCTGCAGGTAGACTGCTCATCGACAACCTCAAGCGCATCTCCGAAGAAGCCGACAGAAAAAAGGCAGCGCGACCTAAAGCGTGACCACACTGCATGCACCGTCAGCAATGTGGAAAGCGAAAGGAAAACAATTTTTCTCGTCACTGCTGTGGGCGCTCGCCCGATAGCCAGCCCATCACATCGACCTCACACCGCTGCAAATGGCTTTCCCTTGCTGGGCAAACGCCCATTGAAGCCACCCGTCAAACGATTTTCGAAATTGCGCCTTGGCAAGTTCTAGAATCTTGCCTTCGCCTGAACTGGCAACGCCAGCATGTCCGCAATAGGGCGCGGTAACAGTCCAAAGCCATGCTTCAAGACTTCCCGATCTCGAAACGCGAAGGATTCGACCGGCTGCCAGACCATCGATCAGAATTTAATAGTCGCCATCAGCTCTCTTGCGAGCGGTGAACGGCTTTCCTTCGAAGCGGCGAGGGTCGACAAGGCGGGTCATTGTGGGCTTCTAGGACGCCCGCGGGCGCACTGGCAATGTTCTCGAAGTGCATTCAATCGAACAGAAACCATTTGGGAGCTGTGTCACAATTTTCGGCTGACGCAGTATCAGCGCCGGTTTGACTGAGGCACTTATTGTCCCACTTTAAAGAGCGCATTTTCAAATGCGTGCCGTACTTAACTGATCCATTTACTGAGGTCGCCATGGTATCAACTTTTTCTGCTAGCTCGTCATGACGTTTGACCAAATCGCCATGGGCCGTAGTCAACGTAGCTAGGCTTTCATTCGTCGTGGCCAGCTGACCTGTCAGATCTAAAATGTTCTCTTCCGCCTGCTTGTATTTTGTTGTTAGGTAGGCAACTTCATTGTTGAGGCAACGAATGCGTTCTTTACTGGTGCCGGACCTGCAGTGCCCGGCGTACGCCTCACCACTACTGACAAACAGACCAATGGCAAGCATCGCGCCGGTCGCTATTGCTTTAAGCATGGATTTTCCTATCATTTTTCGCCGACATCTGCTCGAAGAGCGGCCTGTTATGACCGACCTGAATTCGCATCCACCAGACAACTGGCGCTGCATAAATTAGATTTGCTCAGAAGTGAACTTTTGGCAAGTTATTTCGAAATCCGCATGAGCAGTCAGTTTTCGGAATGCAGAACTTATAGCCCATTGTCTCAAGGAACTTTCAAACAGTCTTTATAGGATGCGTGTTTCAAATGCCGAATCCTTTGAGGTAATCAAGCACTCTATCCACTTGCTCTTTGCATCTTCCGAAGCAATTTATCCAATCGTTCCCTTAATCTCGCTGGCGAGACGCCGGGCGCCTTCTGCTGTGCATCGTATCGCCTGAGGATCGCAATTTCCTCCTCGCGCAGCTTCAGCTTCCGGAACAGCTTCGCCAGATCCTCATAGCACCAGGGGGCCACGCCATGCCCCGAGCGGATGCTTCCGGCCTCTTGCTCATCGCAGGCGTCGAGGAGCAGGCTTATTGCTGCATCGGCGTTCCCAGCCTTCACCAGCACGGACACACGAGATCGAATGTCGTCGGCACTTCCAGGCTCTGCAGCTTGGCTCGCCAGTGAAGATTGCGAGAACCCCGGCGGCGCCAGAACGATGATGCTGAAATCGAGGAAATCACCGCTTTCGAAAATCGCATAGATCTCGCCCGCGATTGGCTGGCCTTGCGAGAGAATGGCGCGATGGAGGTTCGCTGCTGTCTCGGCTGCGACATAGCCGATGTGCCATTCCTTCCGGCGTTCGCCCGATACCCAGCCCTTCGCTGTTACCCAGCCCACAACCGCGATGGCTTGCGGATCGACGGGGTTTCCGGGTTCGGGACGAAGATCGACGCCATATCGCCGGCCCTTCAGTTCGGCCGTCTTTGCCTCATCTGCAAATGTCTTGGCATCGGCATACCGGAAGATGACGCCGGCGACCTTCTCCACGGCCGTCGCCTGCACCCATTTGCCGTCTGGCTTGTGGCGATCTCTTGCGAACTTCGTCCAGGTCATGCCCCACGATGACGTGCAAGCGCCGGGCAAGTCAATCGAGGTGGCGACACCAGAATTCGCTTTTGACCCTGTCGCTTCCGATAGGTTATTCTATCCGGACTGCTCGGCATGGCGTGACGGGGGACGGCAATGCACTATGACTTCACCATGACCCTACCTGTGCCGGCAGAGCTACGCCGGGTGTTGCTCGATCTGTTCACCGTGCCGCCGTCCCTGCCCGTAGGCCTCACCGTCCTTGGACGCCCGGCCAAGATATATCAGATCACAAGCGACGATCCCCGTAGTGTCACCGTGACGGGCCACTTCCAAGTTATCGTGGGAGACGATGCTGAATCTCCTATCAGCTTACCATGGCTCAACTAGGTGTCGCCCTTATGCTGCCACCGTCGCGCTAGTTCGCGGTGCCGTCTTGGTTGCGTGCCAATGTGAGAAGGTGATTGCTAGTCTCCGCGACCTTCCCCAAAGCCTCTGCAATCTTCGGCTGGCTACGGTCATCGGCCATCTTGGCAAGCTCTTCAGATAAGGTCTTCACAAAGGACAGGAAGGCCAGGTCGTCCCAAGTGTCATTCTGCAGACCTATTGCCGCCTTCATCGCATTCCTCATAGAGCCACGTCCTCAAGAGGACACCGGGTCGTGGAAGTACTGAAGGCTACATCATGGGCAATACAGAACCGTTTACAGTTTCCCTATAGGTCATATTTCCGCTTTAGCTTTGCGGTATGACTACGCCACTCTGCCCTTTGAAAAACAGAATCTAATCGATATGATTCTACCAGGGATAGAAAACACGCCTAAGTGTAGCATGCCCGTCGTGGCATGCGAATTGCTTGTGCATGGTGGGTGGATTTGGGGGGATCGGAAATCGTGGGTCAACTTATTGATTTCGTTCGGGGCGCTTTCGCTTTCGCTGATTTGCTGAAAGACTCTGGCATGCAAAATGAACTTGTCGTGCGACTAAGCCATGAGGACGGAAACCGCTTGCTAGCCCTCCTTACAGGCGGACCCGATCAAGACGAAGTAAAGCCCGCGCCTGCTGCCGTTGACCTGGACGGCTTTCGCCAGCTCAAGATTGCAGGCCTCTGTTTCGCATGGC
>JALHQC010000018.1 GCA_022842165.1 bacterium | reverse complement strand
AACGGGATGGAAATTCCCTGTTCCGGTATGCAGGGAATTCAGCGCTAACCAACTGATAGGTGGACGTTATTGTCGGCTAAATCACTTTGCCGGAGATAAAAAACGACAAAATTGGCTGTATTTTCCCTGTTATCAGCGATTTCAGGACTGAGACGGGTTCGACACAGACTGCGTCCGCCACCATCCAGTCTCAGACGAACCTACGGTTCCTGCTTCCCTCGCAAATAGTTTAAGCATTCCGGCGGCTTGCACAATTCGTGTGGCGCGCTTGCTGTCTCATGTGAGACGTTGGCTGCGTCATTTCGGCGGCATTCTCGACCTCGTCTCAGGCCCTCGAAATCTTTTTCCCAAATCCGAGTGTCTATTGCTTCGAGACAGGTTCGTCAGTGGCGCGAGACGGGTTCGTCAGTTGCAAGAGTGGCACATGTCGTCGCCGAACGACGAAGGCTAGACCGTGATGTGATCCAGCCCGGTCAGATGGGAACTCATGAGAGTTTCAGCCGAGTCCGAGCTGCTGTCTTTGCTTCGTCCAGTCAACTGGGAGGTCGGTCATCTGGGAGATACCGAGGCTGCGCGGCAGCCTGCCATCAATCGGAGCCTGCACGATGTGAGGGGCAAGAAAGGTGAGTGACAGAGTCGAGTGCACGGTCTTCTCAGAGATTTGTTGCCTTTCGGCGATCACTGCGATGTCGGTCGCATCTCCCGTGGCGATCTGGTCAAGCCAGTGCCGCCCCTGCGCGATGGCCTTCAGCAATCTGGTCCGTGCCTCACTCCGGATCGGCCTCGTGGAGACTACCGGATCATCGTTTCCAAGCACGGCACGCCTGCAGATCAGTGATGGTTTCTACCAGTCGATGTTGAGGGTTTGGGTTTGATTTGCGGCTTCAGACAATACTGTGTTTGCCGGAGTTTCGTCGCTTGTCAGCAGGCTCACAACCAAACGGTCTCGGTGCACAACAACTTTCGCGACATGGTCACGGACGATTTGAACACCGCTCCCAACTCCGCTCACGGCCGGAATCATCTCACGGTGCTTCTGGATCGCTTCGGCGACAACCTGCTCGACCTCGCCTGCCGGGACGCGGCACACCGATCCGGCCTTAGCCTTCTGCCCCTGCGCCAGTACCCAGGATTGGTAGTAGCGGTATCGGACACCACCCTTCTTCGCGTGGACCGGTGTCATCCGGTTGCCCGCATCGTCATAGATGAGACCTGCCAGCAAAGCGCCCGATCGTTCATAGCCTCTGGTCTTGCTGTTGGCGTTCGAGCGGCGGATCTCCTGCACGGCGTTGAAGAGTTCAGCCGAGATGATCGGCTCGTGTTCTCCGGGATAGATCTTGTCCCGGCGATTGATATCTCCAAGATAAACCCGGTTACCCAGCAGGTGGGCGATGGGACCGTTAGTGAAGGGAATGCCACCGACGGTGCCGCCAGACGCAAGCTTTCGAACCCTTGTCCTGATGCCTCTGGCATCCAGTTCCCGGATCAGCGCCGGAATGGATTTCAGCTGGTTGTAAAGCTCGAAGATCAATCGGACCTCGTTCGCCTCTGCTTCGTCGATGACCAGCTTCCGGTCCTCCACCCGGTAGCCAAGGGGCACGACGCCGCCCATCCACAACCCCTTCTTCTTTGATGCTGCAATCTTGTCGCGAATGCGCTCTCCAGTGACCTCCCGCTCGAATTGGGCGAATGAGAGGAGAACATTGAGCGTCAGTCTGCCCATCGACGAAGTCGTGTTGAAGCTCTGGGATACCGAGACGAAGGAGACCTGATGGGCATCGAAGAGTTCCACCAGCTTGGCGAAGCCTGCCAGCGACCGGGTAAGCCGGTCGACTTTGTAGACGACGATAACATCCAGTCTCCGACGACGGACGTCCTCCAGTAGTTTCTGCAGAGCAGGTCGTTCCATACTGCCGCTGGAGTAGCCACCATCATCATACAGATCCCTCAGACAGACCCAGCCTTCGTGAGCCTGGCTCTTGATATAGGCCTCGGATGCTTCCCGCTGGGCGTCAAGGGAGTTGAACTCCTGTTCCAGCCCCTGATCTGTCGAGACACGAGTGTAAATCGCGCAACGGATCGACTGCGCAGACTTCACTGTCCGCCTCCAGCCTAGGCTTTCCTGTCGAGACCGAAGAAGCGCTGGCCATTCCAATTGGTGCCGGTAATGGCCTTGGCCACAGCCGACAGACTGTCGAAGTTCTTGCCATTCCAGTCATAGCCTTCCTCCAGCACCATCACCCGATGCTGCGCCCCGCCATGCTCGCTAACCAGAACGGTCCCTGGCTTCAAGCGGCAGTCTTCCGGATAGGGTACTTCTGGATCAATGTCGGCGGCGAGATCAGCGGCGGAGCCATCGAGAAACTTCATCGCCGCCTTGGGCAAGTCGCCGAATCGCTGGACTTGCAGGCGATGGGCGAGCATCCGGGCACACAAAGCCTTGGGTAGTCCGATTGGCGGTGATCCTCCGAGGTGCCTTCGCCAGATACCTTCCAATTCGGCAGCCGACATACCACCAAGGGCAACAAGATCGACCTGCATCTCTTTCCCCGCGCTCATGACGCGACCCGACCCATGAGGTATCGGCGTGGCTTGCCTTCCTCCTGTGCGCTCCGGACTTCGATGCCCTGCCTCTTCTTCAGAGTGCCGGACATGAACCCGCGAATACTGTGTTCCTGCCAGCCAGTGGCCTTCATGAGATCGGCAAGTGTTGCGCCGGTATTGCGTTGCAACAGTGCGGCAATCTTCTCGCTCTTAGTGGCAGCTGGCCTTTCCAGCTTAGGTGTTTTCTTTGGCATGGGTAGTTCTCCTGTTTGAGGAGCCAACTGTTGGCTCCCTCACCACCCAAAGCCCGCGATCGAGGCGGGCTGAAGCTTTTGGAGTTGTCGCACCATGAGCTTGCCTCAACAGCAATGCTCGAATCAGCGTCGAAGTCCAGGGAAGTTACAGCGACATGCAGACTGAAAATCCGACTGTAGGTGGTTCAATTCCGCCCTTGGGCACCATTCTTTTCCACAAGAAATCATATAGTTACGGCGACATCGCGCCTGTTCTTGAATTGTCGATTTTCGCCCAGGTTGTCATTCTGGGTGCGCGGAGCGCTTGCATGAAGATTGCCAACCGCGCCATGTCCGGGCGCTGATGACTTGGCGTCGTTGATGAGAGCAGCGACCGGGCTACCAGTTTGACCACGGTCAATCAAATACAGGTCCGCAACAACACCATAAGACGCTCGCGAGTATCCGTTGTTCTCGCGCCATAGTCGGAGGTAAGGGAGTGCGTCACAAGCGCGTTGTCGTTTCTCGTTACGGCGGCCCCGAGGTGATCACCGTCATCGATGAAGAAGTCCCGAGCCCGAGCAGCGGTCAGGTTCTGGTCAAGGTACTCGCAGCCGGTGTCAGTTTGTCAGATGTTCTCGCGCGAGAGGGTGTCCACCCCGAGGCGCCGCGTGTCCCTTATACGCCCGGGTGGGATCTCGTCGTCATCGTCGATGAGCTTGGTTCCGGAGTGACTGGTTTTGCATTTGGGCAGATGGCCGCTGCCATGCCCATCCACGAGGGCTACGCCCAATATGTCTACGTGCCACACCGGAAGCTTGTTCTGGTGCCTCCGGAATTGGACCCCGCAGAGGCCGTCGCTGTGGTGTTGAACTATTTCGGCCGGCTGGTGGCAGGTGTCGTCTTGGGCGTCATTATCGTAACTGCGGCTAATGCCAGTCTGGGCCGTCCGGCATGTGACCTGTGTTGGTATTGGACCAACTCTTCCAGAACCCACGGCTACTGGGACTACTGCTATTGATCATTGGAGTAGTGAGGCGCTTCCTCGAAGCATGCGTTAGCACTTGACGTAGTGGGGTGCCACGCTTCAATTGTCTCCTGTGGAAGACCTGTGATCCAAAGCTGGGGGATCGGTAACATTGGGGCGGAAATGGCAGTGACATCCGACGGTGAACCCGCCACAGGTCCCGATGACTTCGAACGGGCATTCGGCGAAAACTACCCGGTGGCCCAGTATCATTTCATTCAGTTTGTTGCCGACCATCTGGCCGATTGCTCCCGCGTATTCGGTGGAGATCTCCAATTGATGCTGGTGCTCGCAATCATTGGCCAGTCCCACCTGGGTTCACTGATCAAGCAAGGCGCTCAGTCGTTGCCAAAAGAGGGCCCGGCCTCGCCCAACAGATCCATCAACGCCTCGCGGATTTCCGATGTCACCGGCATCCCGCGCCAGACCGTGCGACGCAAGTTGGCGGCACTGGAAGCACGCGGCTGGATTGAACAAACGGATTTACAAGGCTGGCAGATAGTTGTTTCTGGCCAGACCAGCAGAGCTCGTGAGGACCTCGCTCATCTGGATGCCCGCGGTATCGCTCGGGCGACCCGTTTCCTGTCAGCGCTTCGTCAAACTACCTTAAGATCGCAATGAGTGCTCAAAATGAGCACTCATTGCATTGTCTCAGTTCGAGGCTCGCCCATAGTGTGAGCCGAACAACGTAAGAACCCCAACACACGGGGAAACATTTCGGACGTATAGAGCGCAGTCAGGGGATGATACGCGCAAATATAAAGGTTGGACAGTGCGTGCTGTGGACGTGCTGCGATGTGAACGATTTTGGTTTTGTGCAATCGGCACGCGCGTGAGAGCTTTGAGTGAGAAGGTGAGTGGGGAAGTGTTAGTGGCAGGATCTATAACTTCTCGGCGGCTGGCGCCGATCGTGGCGGGGGCGCTAGTCTTGGTAACGGCGACCTTCACGGCTTGTTCGGGTCCGGCAGTTGCCCAGGGAATCGTTGACCCGGAGTTGAACCTCCAGATCGAGTCCGTTGACATCTCCATTGCTAATCCTAGCCCCGATCCTCGTGTCAACGCGCGGATCGAGGATTTCGTGCGCCGGACACTTGGAGCCTATCCATCCGACCGATATTCTCCCGAAGGCTTCGGATTCTCACTCGCCCGGACGAAGCGCTCGGCAGAGATCGCCGAGGCGACGCACAGCATCGAGTTCGGCCAGACCGGTGGTGTGATCGTCAATGTTGTGATCACCCTTGGAGCGGGAGCCGCGGAAGCGAAGCCGAGAGGCATGCTGACCGAAGGCGGGGCAAAGGATTTTCCGGTCCTCTACGACGCCAACGGTACCTTCCTCAAATTGAAACTCGAAAGCCTTGCCATGTATTATGGCAACAACGATGCCTGGTACGGACGCCCCGACCTGACGCTCGCCGGCAATCCCCTTGTGAAAGGAAAGACCGCAGGTCCAGGGTATCATGACTGGACTGAAGGGTTCTTTCACACAGGTCTCTATGGCATCACTCCACTCAGCGACTCGGTCTATGTCTATGGCGGGCTTAGCGCCATCGTTAGCGGTTCGGTAGGGCAGGAACTGTTCACCGACGAAACACGATCCTATCTCGGGCTTGAAGATGCCTACGTCGGCATTGTTGGCGGAACCACGACAGAGAAAGGGGATCGGCTCGTCGTCAATGCTTCGGCTGGCCGACAGAGATTCAGCATCGGTGAGGGTTTTCTGATCGTCAATTCAGCCGCCAATGGCGGTGACCGTGCGGCTCTGCAGTCCAATCCCCGCTGGGCCTCGGACATGCTGGCAATCGGCCAAGTCAAATATAATAACACTAAATTGGAAGCGTTCTACTTCGATCCGGACGAACTACCATTGATTGATTCGGATACAAAAATTGTCGGAGCCAATCTTGAAACCCGCATCGGCAACCAACTTGATCTTGGCGCAACGGTCTTATATGTGCCGGAGTCGACCTTCGGTTATTTTACGACCACCGGCTCCTTTAGCCGCGAGGGACTACAAGTTTTTGATGCCCGTCTCCGCTGGCAGCCCAATCCCGGCGGTGTATCTGGCCCATTCATCGCGGCGGAAGGCGCCTTTCAACGCAACGAGAATTTCGACATGGCCGCCTATGGCTTTTTCGGCGAGGTGGGCTACAGCTTCGCAGATGTGCCCTGGACGCCGACCATCAGTTACCGCTACGCGCAGTTTTCGGGTGATGATCCAGACACATCGCGCTTCGAGCGCTGGGACCCTCTGTATTCCGGCGGCACCGGCGAGCAATGGGTCCAGGGTATCAACCACTTCAAACTGTTTCAGGACTCCAACCTGATTGCCCATCGCATTCAAGCGCGTGTCAGGCCCTCGCCGAAGGTCGAGCTAGTCCCGCAGCTATGGTTCTTTCAGGCCGAATCCACCACCAATATCGGCGGCAACCCGGCATTGTCGGTGCTCGGGTCAAAGGATCTTGGCTTCGAAGTGAACATGACTGCGAAATACTTCATGTCACGCAACGTGCTGATCCAAGGCTCGGTGGCCGCGACTTTCGCCGGCGATGCGATCGATACAGCACTTGGCGCCTACGACGATCCGTGGATCAGCGCCATGATGTTTGTAAGAATTGGATTCTGAATCAGTCACTTCAAGAAGGAGAAACAAATGGAACGCAGGGATATGTTGAGAAGTCTGGCGGTCGCGGCTGCTGCGGCGTCGGCTACTCAAATCAAGGCCTCAAGCACCGCCGAGGCAGCAGATGCCGCGGTAGGGCTCGTAGACATCACACCTGTCGACAAGGACTACTTCGCTCCAGGTCGACTCGCCGGAAAGACCTTGATTGTGACCGGTTGCGCCCGCGGCATGGGAGCGGCGGCGGCAAAGAGAGCGGCGCTGGAAGGAGCGAACGTCGTCGGGGTCGATTGGATCGAAGACTTAGGCTCCAAGACCATGGCTGACATTGCCGCTGCTGGCGGCAAGGCGGTTTTTGTCCATGGCGACGTCGGCGACAGCGCTGTCTGTGACCGGATGGTCAAGACCGCGGTCGACACGTTCGGCGGACTTGACATGGCGCTCAACAATGCGGGCGTCTTGGATGGCGTGTTTTCTGGCGACCCGATCGACTATGAAAAGCAGAAGCCGGTGTCGTTTGCCGTGATTCATGAAGCCACCGACGAGTATTGGGAACGGGTGTTTCACACCAATTCCTCAGGCGTATTCCGCAGCATGCGCGCGGAACTCCGGCAGATGGTAGCGCAGAAGCGCGGCGGATCGATCGTCAACGTTGGATCGATTGCCGGCATGACTGGCCTGGCCGGCAACCCGGCCTACGTCGCAAGCAAGCACGCGATGAATGGACTGACGAAAAACGCCGCCGTGGACTATGCACCCTATGGTATCCGCGTGAACTCCGTAAACATGGCGGCCACCGACACGCCAATGATCGCACGTGCCGGTGAACTCGTCGCCGCTTCGATGAAGGAAGGTCGCGGCACCGGCATTTCAAAGATCAAAACCCAGAGCCTTCTGGCGTATGTAGACTCGAAGCACCGTCCAGCTACTGTCGGCGAGCAAGTGTCCATGATGCTGTTCCTGCTGTCGAGTGAAGCCTCGAACTTTACGGGCGGCATCTATGCGACCGAAGGCGGCTGGACGGCGTACTGAGGGCTAATCGCAAACAGCGAATGGAGGATAAGTGATGGCGAAGTCCGGAATGCAGGAGTTCTTCACCTCCATGTGGCTGACAATTCTGTTGAGGGGGCTTGCGAGCCTCCTCTTTGGCGCTCTAGCCTTCGCTTATCCCGGCATTACGCTCAACGTCCTCGTCACGGTGTTTGGTGTCTATGCCATCGTCGACGGCCTCGTTGCCATGTGGGGCCTTTTCCGGGGTAATGGCAAAGGCCCCGCGCCGCTGCTGCAGGGGCTGGCCAGTCTGGCCGCGGGCCTGTTCTGCCTGTTCCTTCCCACTGTCGCAGTCACCTATGTGATCCTGCTGATTGGTCTCTGGAATATCGCCGCCGGCCTGCTTCAGATTGCGGGTACCTTCGTGCTGCGCAATGAACTGGGCAACGCCTGGCTGCTGGGCCTCGGCGGCATTCTCTCCGCGCTGCTTGGGCTAGTCATCATGCTCTACCCGGCCGGCAGTGCTTTGAGCATCATCTGGATCATCGCCGTCACGGCCTTCCTCGTCGGTCTCGTGCTGATCGCTTTCGCTCTCAAGCTGCGCCGCGCGGGTCTGGAGCCTTCGCGCTGATCGTGTGAAGGAGCCTTCATGGGCAAGTTCCGCGATTTGATGATCCTGCGGCTGACGGCACCATCTTCGGTACTTGGTGTGGTGTTGGGAGCGGCTGCGTTCTTGGCGGCCTTGACGCCAAGCCTGATTCCTCGCGCAGGCCCCGTCCAAGGCGCCATTGCCGGAATGGCCTTCGCGGCTGCCTACGGCCTTGGTGCCGCGGTGACCATCGTGTGGAACTGGCTGGGTCTCGCCGCGCTCCCCGATCGCTACCACCGCATCGCCCGCTGGGCCGCTTCAGCAGTGGCCGCATGCCTGGTGATCGCCGGGCTCATCAAGGCACGGGGCTGGCAGAATGCCACCCATGCGGCGCTGGGACTTCCTGCTGTCGAGACGGTGCGGCCGCTGGTCATTGCGGCGGCCGGCCTCGGAGTCGCATTCATTCTTATCTTTCTTGGCCGGTTCTTCCGCCTGCTAAGGGATCTCTACGCTCTTCCGATGGAGCGTGTCTTGCCGCGGCGTGCATCGTTTCTGATTGCCTCGGTTCTCGCGGCCTGGAGTTTCTGGGCGGCCGGCAACGGATTCCTTTTGGACGCCGTGCTGCGCGGTCTCGATTCTGCCTATCGCGAAGTCGACCAACTCCAAGGAGTTGACGAACCGGCGCCCCTCGATCCCCTGAAGAGTGGGAGCGCAGCTTCACTCATTGCGTGGCCCGGTCTTGGTTCAGAAGGCCGCGCCCGCATCCTCTCCGGCCCATCCGCCGATGAAATTGCAACTTTGGCGGGAACACCTGCCAAGTCGCCTTTGCGCGTCTATGTGGGCTTGAACTCCGCTGACACTGCCGAAGCCAGGGCCGAGCTCGCGCTGGCGGAACTGCTTCGTATTGGAGCCTTCGACCGCAAGCTGCTGGTCATCGCCACGCCGACCGGAACCGGTTGGGTGGACCCTGCGGCGATGATGCCCCTGGAAATCCTGCACCGTGGCGACGTGGCAAGCGTCTCGGTCCAGTATTCCTACCTGCCGAGCTGGCTGTCGCTGCTGGTTCAGCCTGAGTATGGTCAGGAGACCGCGCGCGCTGTTTTCAAGACTGTGTACGGCCATTGGCACGCGTTGCCAAAGGGTGCGCGGCCTCGCCTATACCTCTTCGGCCTCAGCCTCGGGGCGTTGAACTCGGATCTTTCCAGCGACGCATTTGACATCGTCGGCGATCCCTATGACGGTGCTTTCTGGGTCGGGCCTCCCTTCGCCAGTCGCACTTGGAATCAGGTAACGGCAACGCGCTTGGCCGGGACAAGTCACTGGTTGCCCGAAGCGAGCAATTCGAAGCTGTTCCGCTTCATGACGAATGCCGAGAATACCCAGGCTGGCAAGCCGGACTGGGGGCCGCTCCGCATCCTCTATCTGCAATATCCGTCCGATCCGATTGTGTTCTTCGAATTGCAGAGCTGGAGCCGCATGCCGGGTCTACTGAAGGAACCGCGGCCAGCTGATGTGTCGTCGCAACTCACCTGGTTTCCAGGTGTGACCTTTCTCCAGTTGATTCTTGACATGATGACGGCGACCGCTGTTCCCAGGGGCGTCGGTCATGTCTATGCTGCCAGCCACTATCTCGATGGTTGGGTGGCGATTACCAGTCCGGAAGATTGGCGTGAGCAGAAACTAAGTCAATTGAGAGTGTGGTTGGATGAACGTGGTCTTTAGATGCGGTGTCTCGCCTCTAAGCTAACCTCGGCCTAGACGTCGTCCAGCAGCTAATCATGACATTGAAAGCGGATAGATCCAAAGCAGACTCCCTGACTAGCTTACAAGAAGAAGAACAAGACCTATTTGTTGACCACGGCATGAACCGAACTCCACAATCAGAGCCGGCTCAATTCTTGGTGAAAAATCGGCTCAGTTCTGCCCGAAAACCAAGACGCTGCATTTTCGACCGTTAACGCACGCCTGCTTTCCTAGCATCGCTCCCGAAAAGCTGCCAATCCGTTGTGATCGTCCGCATGTCATCCACCGATTCGCATAATATGCAGTATGGATGCATTGGTGTAAGAGCCGGACCTGTCCTGTGTGTACTTTAGCACCTCTGCCGCGATGATACAGACATCAGATAGGTGAACAGGGTACATTTCGTGCCCGCCGTCTATTTTGGAGGTGAGTTTCTTGCACGTCATGGGCAGTCAGTAGTTGTACACCGAAGGTGTTACGCTGGACGATGGTCAACAGTAATCTTCAGTCCAAGCGCAACAAGTGCGGCGCTGACTTCCTTTATCACGATTTCGCGGGTGAGAAGAGGCGGCTGAAATTCTCGGCCGCATTCCATTGTGAAACTAAGGACCTTGGCAGTGCCAGGCCGTGACGAATGTCGGCTATAGGCGTAGTCGTCACTTGCTCCCGACGTCGCATAGAGTTCGAAGGCGGGGCCTGCTGGGTAGTGATCGCCAGCAACTAGGGCGATCGTGTCTTTCATGGCATCCGCAAAGTACTGCACGGCATCGAGATCGGCGTAAGGGATGAACTCGCCGTAGGTGTCTCCGGCTTCGCCACGTTTACCGTCAAAAGCGGAGTTGAGGAAGTTCTGCGTCGGGTCGACGGTTTGGTTATTGTCCAAGCCCCATGAATGAAACACTGCGGGAACGGCACTATGGACGTCGATGAACCAGCGGGCGGCCACAAACGTGTCCAACATCCAGACGATGTTTCGTGTTTCCGGCTCCGAGGCTGGCGACGGGCCGACGTACAAATACTTGTGACATGGGTCGGCTGAGGCACTGACCGCACCTTGAACAAAGTGCCGTTGGAAGTCCCAGACCACGTCGAAATTGCGGTTGATGTCGACACCATGGCAAAGAGTACCGTCCGCCAGTGCAGTCGTGCGCCGATTCTTGCGCCAGTCGGGATCAATGCTTTGGCTGTAGACTCGACCGTCTGGATTTGTACAGGGAAATATGACGATCTGGAGCGTGTCGAGTAGGTAACTGATGGCGGAGGTGTTAAACTCCGCGCCCCCATAGCGAAGGCCCTTTCCCGCGCTGCCCGCCTCCAGAAGATCGGCTGCCAAGCAGATCAGCGCATCCGGCGGTACCCATTCTCTTGCATGAATACCGCCCACAACAACGAGGGTTGGCTTGTCAACGGCACGCGCCCTCCCAATCAACAGCGCCATTGATAGGCGCGACTCCTGCGTCATATGTGGCAAGGTGATCAACTCGGCCAAGTCAGGATAACGGTAGGACAGAATTTGCAGAGCGCTCACGATCTCGTCGTAGTTGAAGTACGCCATGGCTAAAATTTCTCCCCAAGTCCGCGTGGCAATTCTCCGGTTACGAAGCGGTTGCCGCTGGCAACCATCGCCCGCCGCGTTTCTGGCGGCGGAACTGGTTCGCGAAATTCGATGGTCACAGCTCCTGACTGTCGCGTCGACAGCCTCTCGATTTCTTCATCATCGGCTACAACAAAAACCGCGACCCTGCCGCCCTCACGATAAACGGATGGGCGGCATCCCAAGTCGACATCTGCGTCGGCGAGGAATGTCCGCAGAGCTGTACGATCCTCGCCGATTATCTTGAGCTTACGTCTCATGGAGCGAGCCTCAGGGATTTGCGGCGAGGGTGGCATCAACCCAAGCCTTGACTGCTGAAACCCGCGTGTAGACGCCGTAGTAGCTCGGACGGGCGCAACCCCAGCCCCAACTGACGATGCCGACGAGTGTGTTGGAGGAACCGATTAAGGCTGCCGGACCGCCGCTGTCGCCTTGGCATGAGTCCTGACCGCCTTGCGCTTTACCGAGGCAAATCATGTTCTCCGAGATGGCACCACCATAGCTCGCCGTCCCGTTGCAGGTTTCATTGGAGACGACAGGTACGTCGACGAACAGAAGTTGATGCGAGCTCGGTCCTCCCTCGCTCGTCGCACCCCAGCCGGACACGCGGACCGGGAAATCGACCGGCAGCGGTGTCGTGCTCGTGGCCAGATCGATTGGCGAGCCCACAGCCAGCGGCTCCTTCAGCCTTATGAGCGCGGAGTCGAAGTCGTACTTGGTCGGCGTCTGCCCCCAGTTCGGATGAATGAAGAGGGCTGCCACATCGACGCGCATGCCGCCTGATCCTTTGAAGACGGTGCCGGCGAGGACGTCGACACTCTGGGGCGTACGCCCTTCGACGCAATGCGCGGCGGTCAACACCCAGCGGGGTGCGATGATCGAGCCGCCACAGAACTGCCGGGGCGCCGTCGACCCGCCATCGAGAAGAGCGACCTGCCAGGGCAACTCGTCGATGTTCTGCGCTGGGACGCCGCCAACGATGAAGCCTTGGAAATCGCCGGCGCTCGAGGAGAGGGGCAAAAGTGCGGATGTTACAAATGCCAGTGCGCCTGCGATGTAGTGATAGCGTGTCATGTCTGCTTCTCCTATGATTAATGTTCACGAGTTCTTCTTCAAGTCACCGGAGCTAGCCTCACGAGACGAAGCTGGCGCGGGCGGCCGCAACCGCAGCGGCGGCATCGATGCAGCCATATCCAAAGTGCTCGGAATGACCGCGATCATCGTAGTTTTCAGGATTTCCAATCGGACGTGCCGTGCGCTCAATGACTTTGCGCAGATCCGAAAGAGAGAGATGTGGAGCCGCTGATAACACCAACGCGCAGACGCCCGCGACAACGGCCGACGAGCTCGAGGTTCCTCCAAAATGCAAGTAGTAATCGCTGTTGCTATAACCGCGCACCTTGACAACGCCTCCCGCATCCGTCCAGCTACCGGTCACATCGCTGGTGACAATTGCCCAACCGCCGCCGCCGCTTGAGGGCGCGCAGACGCAGATCTCCTTTCCGAAGTTCGACGTGTCGGACCTTTGGTCGAGGCTTGTTGAAGATGACACTGCGATAACATCTGGATGGATGGCCAATCCATTCAAGCAGACATCGCTATTGATGTTCCTATTGAGGTTTCCGGCGGCAAACACGATTGCTGTGCCAAGCCCTCCGCGGCCTTGACTTGTACACCATGCAATTGCATTGAATAGTCGCAAGGGCAGCGGATAGCGGTTCGCTTTTGGCCCCCAACTGCAGTTCACGACCCAAGCGCCCTTTTCACTCATGTATTCGAAGATACGAGACAGAGTCTCAGTATCGATATCGGGTCCCATGCGTGCCGGCATGATGCGGGCATTTGGGGCCACCCCGACAATGTCGCCTCCCATCGCCTTTCCCGCCGCCACGCCAGCGCAGGCTGTGCCGTGCCAGTCGGGAACAGCCACATCTGGGTCACCCGGGCTGACGTCAGATGAGTTGCGGGCAAAGTCCCAGGGGAAAATCGATTTGCCGCTGAGATCGGGGTGGGAGAGGTCGAAACCATCGTCGATCATCCCGATGATTGCGGCCTCTGCGCCCATACTGCCGAGGACATTCCACGCCTCCACGATCCGGGCATCCGCACCTGCTTTCAAGCCATGGCTTACTCCGTCTTGCACGCCGGAGTTCCGAAGATGCCAGTGGCGGCTAAACAGACGGTCCTGGAGAAGCTGCTGATTTGCCGCCAGCCGTGGCGTGATGAGGTCCGGCTCCGCAACCGCGACCGATGGATCCGCTTGGAGAGCGGCGGTGGTTTCGACGGGGTCTCCGTTGGTCGTCACGGTCAGGAAACCGCCTCGTTCCGACCTGGCGACGACGAGGCCGTACCGCGTCATTACGGCAGCAATCCCGTCTTGTGATGCATGCTCGGCAAACGCCAGGTAAATCGTGCCCTTTGGCACAAACGGGACTTTGTCGTCCGAAGTATGGTAAATCGGGACTGTCCTGTTCAGCGACATCATCCGGCTGAGGTCATCACGCGCCGCATTCTGCACCTTGGTCGTAGCCGGCAACTCTAAAATTTCGTAGCTCCCCACCCTTCCGCGCAGAACACCGAACCCGCGGAGCTGGACGGACTGGAGTTCGGCTTCGAAGGACGTTGTACGGCCTCGTTGAGGTTGGAGCGCCACAAGAACATCGCTGCGCCGCAGCGCAACACGCTCGTTGCCCAACTTTATGTTAAAGTCCATGGTTATCCACCTCGATTTGGGGAACTGCCGGGAACGGACCGCTGCATTGCGATCAACGTCCCCGGCTCTTGACGCCGCATTTCATGCAGGGGAGGTCTGCACTTCCGATCAGCGTCTCCGTACTGGCCGAAGTCAACGATGTCGACGCGACTTCCTCATGGCGCGGATGGACACGGTCCCTCGTGCGCTGGCCCCACCGAAGACCTCAATGAGCAAGTACCTGCTCGCCTGCAGGTCGAATTCATAGCGCCCCTTAGCGCCGGAGTCGTGCCCGATGAGAACGCGATGGCCATTGATGAACTCGTCGGTGACCTCCAACGACTGGCCGGCGACCCAGCCGCCGTAGATGGGACCAGATGCGGTGCGTAAAATGATTTCGAAATAGTTCGCACCTTCGAGTTCGCGCATCTTGAAGATGAGATCGAGATCCGCCTCGTTGCCCGGCGCGTCGCTCTCGCCGAGCCAGGCCGAAGAGATCTTGGCGTCGATCAGTGCGCCGATCGGATAGAAAGGAAAGCCGCCGTCCCAGAGGAACTCGGTCACCACGAGGCCGACGTCATCGGCACTCTCGAACGGACGCACCCCGGCCGCAAACGCAGCATAGTTGCGGTTAAACGAAATCATTCCAGCCATCTCTGTCTCCATTCGTTAGTCTTGGATATCCGTCAAGCGGTGATCCGCTCGCTTCGTATCCTGACGCCCCGAAGAGTGAGAGGTCCGCCGTTACACGGGCGTTACAAGGTGTTCGCGATCCATTGACAGGCAGCGACCGCGGTGCTGAATCATGCCTAAGTTACTTGCTTTCGACGTACGGCACGGAGAACTGCAGTGTCAGAATTGTATGCTCCCTCAATTCGTTTGCTCGGGCATCCGTCGGTGGCGGCACCGGCGCGGGAGATAACCTTTCCGGCGCGCGGATTTGGCCTTATTGCCTTGCTGGCATTGAGCCCCGCCAAGACACTGAGCCGGGCTGAGTTGGCGTCCAGCCTTTGGGAGAACAGTAGCAGCCCAGCCAGCTTCGGGAACCTCCGCCAGCTGATATTGCGCATGACGAGGGCGTTGCCTTCCTTGCCTTCCGTTCTCACAATCGACGAAAGAGCTGTGCGGCTGGTGGCACCGACCGAGATAGACATTTGCTGTTTTCTCGGTCTCGAAGACATGTCCAGCGTCGCGGCGGCTCGTTCGCTGATGGATCTCTACAGAGGTGATCTACTTCGGGGATTTGACCTTGATCGGTCTGAAGAGAACCCTTTTGCTATTGCCAGAGCCTATCTGCGCGAGCGCTATTTCGGCTTTCTCGTAAACGCTCTCAGGGGACTGACTAGGTATGGCCATGCCGATGCCGCCCTGCTGCGAGCGCTTGAAGCCCATGCGCTCGGAATCGACGATAGCCGAGAGGATGCCTACCGGGGGTTGATCGCCGCCTACGGAGCAATTGGCTCCAGCGAGGATTCACGCCGCTTGTTCACATTGCTCATGGACATGCTGCGCCGCGAGGGCGCACAGACTCCCGAACCTCAAACGCGCACCTCGCTTGCACGTGCGGTTCTGCCCGCCGTCGAACTCAATGCCGCATCACTGGGCTCTACGTCTTTCGTTTCGGCGCACGTGCCCCGGATTGGCCTGCTCGCACCAAACTGGGTTGCACAGGGCGGTCGTCAGAACTTCGTGCGGAGCTTTGTCGAAGACGTGGCTAATGAGCTTGCCCGTTACAGAAGCTTGGTCACGCTTGCCGCGCATAGCAGTTTCCTGGCCGTCAACGATGGTGGGGTGCTCCTCGACAACACCGCGATGCGCACCGACTATACGATCAGTAGCGTGTTACGGCCCGGCGAAGGACTGGGCACACTTACGGTCCGGCTTGTCAACAGCTTGACCCAGTCCATCGTGTGGGCTGAGAATTTTGCTCTCAGTCATGATTTGCTCATCCGTTCCGGCCGGGTGCTGATCGCTCGCATTGCATCATTGATCTCCAGGGCAGTGGAAAGAGACAATCTCAATGAGCCTATTCGCACCAAAGATCATTCGGCCTACCTGAAGTTCCTCCGTGGTCAGGAGGCTCTGAAGATCAGTGACTTGCGCCACGTGCGGCGAGCGCGCCGATACTATCTTGAAGCCTTGTCACAAGACAAGCGGTTTTCCGACGCTTATTCGGGGTTGTCATGTTCGCTCTACGTGGAATGGCTGTTACTGGGCGGCAACGAACCGAAGCTCCTGTCTGAGGCTGAAGAACTCGCCGATCTGGCGATTTCTCATGACCCCTTTAACTCGACAGGACACTGGCGGAAAGCAATGGTGACGCTCTATCAGCATCGCTTCGACGACTCCGAAGCTTGTTTCAGCCGCGCTCAGGAACTTCACCCTAACTCCGCGGACATCATGCTGGACCATAGCGATGCGCTGGGTCACGTCGGTGACGCAGATTTAGCGTGGAGCAAGTTCGAGGTGGCTATCGATCTCAATCCCATGCCGCCTGACCATTACTGGTGGGCCGGAGCCAGCGTGGCCTTCTCGCAGAGCGCATACGAGAAGGTTATCGAACTGTGCGGCAGGCTGGCTAGTGACGAGCCGGTGCTACGGCTGTTGGCTGCAAGCCACGGGCAACTGGGCAATCGGATAGAGGCGCGTCACTACGGACAGCGGCTGATCGAAAACTATCCGGGCGAGACGGCCGAGAGCATGGCGCGGCTGCAGCCGCACCGATCGAAGTCCGATCTTCAGCCTTTCATCAATGGCCTGCGGATCGCAGGGATAAAGTGAACGACAACATGGGGACGCAGAAATGAGCAAGGATCGCAAGTCGCGTGCATTCATTATCGGAGACAAGGAGCATGGCCTAACGATCGTCATCACCGATCCTGTGATGGTCCTGCACTACTCGAAGGGGGATTTGCTGGACCCGCAATTCAATGACATGGCAGGCAAGGACCTCAACGTGTCGCTTGCGGGTATTGCGCAAGAGCTCGTTCAGTACTTCCGGACCGACATCAACCTGCTCGATTCCGTTGAGAGCAAGTACCGTGACGGTACAGTGCCCGCCACATTTGAGAAGATCGAGGCGCTGCTTTCCGAGCGGGACAACGCCGCCACCATTGGGCGCATAATTCGTGCAAATGGCTCAGTACACGATGTTGATTTCTGCCTGGCAATGACCATCGAGCCAACAGACCTCGAGATCCGCGCCAGAAGTGTAGGCCCAGCGACGGAAATCCGGAGCTACCTTCTTCAGTTCAAAGACAGCAAGACAGTTCCAGCTGCATCACAACGGTTCAAGATCAACAACCTGAAGACCGACAATCTGGAGCCACTTGATCCTTGGCGGCCGGAGGACGGGGAAGCTTGATGGCGGCCTCCCCCCATGTGATCGCGGAGAGTTTTCAGAGGCTTGAGCGATTGCGCGAAGGTCCACTTACGCGCGAACCGGCAAGCTGTCTGACGCGAGCGGATCTTGAGCCTGTTCTTGTAGCGTATGGAGTTACTCGAGTCTGCAGTCTGACAGGACTTGATAGGATTGGTATTCCCATATGGGCGGCCATGCGACCGGCATCACGTTCACTCGCGGTTTCGGCCGGCAAAGGCCTAGTGGATGAGGCAGCCTGGACATCGGCTGTCATGGAAAGCCTCGAGCAGGCCAGGGCCGAACGCGCTGCTGACCTGGTAGATCTTGTAGATACCCGCGGTGGGCTCGCACGGCGCGGACTGAGCAGCGTGCCACTAAGCAGGCAGTCGCGTTGCGCGTTGCGTTCTCTCGATCCTGAAAGGGAAATGGCTTGGGTGAAGGGAATATCGTGGCGAACTGGCGAACACGTCTATGCGCCTTATGAGCTCGTCGGACTGGACATGCAGTCGGGAGCACCATGGGATACATCCCACTTCCGAATGACGTCATCCGGACTTGCTTCGGGCGCGAACCAGGCTAGCGCCATCACTCATGGTCTGTGTGAACTCCTTGAGGATGACGCTTTATTCGCCGCAATGTTGCCACGCGCCGGGACAGCCAGCCGCGCGGTCTGTTTCGATCATGGTCGCGGAGTGCTGATGCGCGAGGCAATTGACCGGCTTGGAAAGGCAGGAGTCGAAGCGCAATTCATGGACTTGCAACACGAAACGGGGCTGCCAGTCATTGCGGCAACGCTGGTACCGGATATACCAGGGCAACCGTGTTTCACAGGGTTCTGCTGCAGATTGTCCCGAGAGGATGCAGCACTCGGCGCCCTGCTCGAAGCAGTTCAATGCCGGGCGGTGTTCATCTCGGGCGCCCGTGATGATCTGTATGAGGAGAGCTATCACAGAAGGCCCGGGAGTTCATCGCTGGCACTCTTTGCACCATGCCAGTTCGTTGAACAAATGACAGATCTCGAACCTGCTGCCACGTCGCTTGGTGAAGTCGCCCGACTGGTTTATGAGTTGACAAGGGGAGATTTCTACGTTTTTCCATTAGGCGGCTCGGCGCATGGTTTCGAAGCCGTACGAGTCCTTGCAGACGATCTGGTGAGTTTGCACACGCCTGCAGCATTCCCACGTACGGGGCGCGCCGCTGCTAAGCTGCTTCACCGATGGGCTAGTGCATGAAGCCCCTTGTTTTCGCAGGCCCAAGTCTCCATGGTCTGGCTCTTGCGAAACCTGCAGCCTACGATCTGGCTCCACCTGCCAGCTGCGGCGACATCATGCGAGCTGTACTTGCCGGACGAACGGTGATTGCACTTATTGACGGGATTTTCGAGAGTGGTCCCTCAGTCTGGCACAAAGAGATTCTCTTTGCCCTCTCCGCGGGCTGCCACGTGTTAGGAGCAGCCAGCATGGGCGCCTTGCGGGCTGCGGAGTGCTGGCCATTTGGCATGATCGGCACTGGCGGGGTCTACGAGGACTATAGGATCGGACGGCGCTCTTCCGATGCGGATGTTGCCCTGCTCCACGGACCCGCCGAGCTCTCTTACCGCCCGTTGTCGGTACCCCTCGTCGACCTCGACGATTGCACTAATCGCATGGCAGCCCAAAAACTTATTACATCCGCCACAAGATGGAAGCTGCAGCAAGCGGCGCGTTCCATTTACTACAAGGTGCGGAATTGGGAAGGCCTGCTTACTGCTGTTGACATTGCCGAGAACAAGCAGCAGATTTTATTGGATTGGATTGCCGCAAGCGGACCGGCCGCAAAGGCCCGCGACGCTCTTGACCTGCTGGAGACCTTGACAGTCCCACTATCGCGCGCAGCCGCGCCAATACCGTTCCAGCATACCAGGTTCTCTGATCAGTTGCTTCGAAGTCTTGAAAGTCGAGCGCGATGATCGCCCCTCAACGCCGTTTACGTAGCGCCATACTGCCAGTCATGGGAGTGGTGGGCGCCTTCATCTGGAGTGCTTCGCAAGGCACGGGGCAACAAGAGCCGACGGACGCACGGTGCAAACTAGCAGCGGCTTACTCGACTATAATCATGGTGCCCGATGGCCAAGAGCTGCAAGTCGACGACGTCAGTCGAACGGACCTGCTTTCCGATGTAAGAGCTTGCGTCGAGTCGCTTTTGCCGCCGGCGGCACTGACCACGTACCGGGACACCGACGCCAAGCTTGGCGGCCCCCCTGACACTGCGTCACAACGGCAACAGCGCGATCTCGTACGCATCGAGATTGCAGCACTTGTTTCTCCCGATGTGTCCATTCGGCAGCAGCGTGTAGTAGCCCGCCGCCTCGCTGGCGGAGACGAGGCAGCCACCGCCGCCGTCCGTGGTCAGAAAGCAGATGAACTCCTCAAGGTACTCGGTTGGGCGCCACCTGAAGTTAAGGGGCAGAAACGCGACGCCACCCAGTATGTGGCGGCATGCCAGAGTGCTGGTGTTGCTGTCCCCGGACCACTTGCCACCGACAAAGGCTGGTCGCAGCCCAAAACCTTGGATCACGAGGTTGAACGGTATTTGATCCTCAACGCGTGGAGCTCCGTTAATGTGTGGACCTACCGTGATCAAGGTGGAGGCTACTGCGTCATGCTCAAGCGCGAGAAAGCCGAGAGTACCGGACTACCTCCCGCGATCGGGACGATTTGCGTAAACGCTAACGAGAGCCATGCCTGTTTCTTCGATAATGTCGTTCCGGAAGGTCAAAGCGATCGGCGGCTGGGCTTCGAGGAGTTCCAATCCACGGCGTTTTCTTCGCTTATCTATCCCTTGGATGGTGGCGACGACTGCAGCTCCTGCCATGTTGGCAGCAATCCGTTCCTTGTTGATCCCAAGAGCGATCTCGGCACGACAGTGCGCAAAATGTATAGCAAAATCGGCACCGTGACGTCATTCACTTTTGCCGGGTTCGATGGTGTATCGGGCAGTTGGTACAACTTTGACTCCATCAAGGAAGCGACACCGGGTACAGGCTGTTTCGAGTGCCACACGCTACCTCACGTAACGAAGGGCCACCGCTTCTGCCCAACAATTGCGTGGAAGGCCGCGAACACGACCATGCCGCCTGGACACTGGCAGAAGAAGCCCACTGGTAGGCGACCAGAATTCTGGCCTGATAGCAGAGGCTGTTTTGACAGCAGCATGGCCGATCTCGATAGTTTTTTTGAATCTATGAGACAGATTAGGAGTCTCTGTGACGGTACTGAGATTCCGGCCTGTATAATTGTTGACGAAAGCCGTCGCCAGTAGTGCTGTCTACGCGATGTAGTTGCTGGAACCTAAGACTGTCAGTAGCTTCCAAACTCCAGGCAACCTAGCGATTAATTCGACAAGTTCAGGTTATGGGTTTTGCGAAGCCGCTTGAGCAGCGGTGCCAGTGGCGGAAACCCGGGCTTTCGCGGCGCGGGTATGTCAAACGCCGCCCAGGCCCGCGTCATCTCGCGGTCGATGTAGCGCGGTGACACCTGTGCCAACCGCTGCATTTCGTCGAAGAGATAGTCGCCCTCTTCAGCGATGCGCTTGGGGAACATCCTGTTGGTGAGTTCGATAAACACCATGCCCATATCCGTATCCGGGAATTCACCGCGGCGCTGCGCCGCATAGGACGTTCTGTAGATGTCGTGGATCACCTTGACGATCACTGCGTCACGGAAGCGGCGGAGGTAGTTCAGGCCTTCGGCTTCAGCATCCGTTATGGCGCCACGATAGTGAACGGTCTGTCCTGGTGCCATGACGATATCTTCCGGATAGGGCAGCCACTCAGCGACGATGTCGCCTTTGGCCGTTAGAACCCTCACATACTCCATGTGTTGCTTGATGTAGCCCCGCCAGAACTCGTGATCATGTGCAATGGATTTCTGGCGGTCCTGCTCGGCCTCGAGCGTCAGCTTGTTGTCGGCCTTCTTCAGCTGAACACTGCCTTCTGCCGCCCCCTGTTCGATCATCCGGGCTGCCGCAAGGAGTGCCGGGACCTGGCGTGATCCTTCGGCATCCCGGATGCTGATCGGGCGGGTCAGGTGTTCCTGGACCTGCTGCAAAGGCGGGGTGAGGGGAGGCGCGGAGGGTGCCACTGCCTTCCGCGGGCACCCCTTGGGGTTGCCGGACTGGCCGGGCTTGAAGCGGCCGGCCCTTGGCGGACTGCGATAGCCGATCTTCGGGGCCGGATCGTCGGCCGTTCCGGTCATCCCGAGACTTGCAGCACGGACCTGCTGCACCACGGGTTCTGTGAGGTGGCTCGCAATGTTGCGGCCGTCCGACGAAGGGGTTTTCGGATCATTGGGGTTCAACGGCAACTCCTCCTGTTGGTGATGCAACCTGGCGGCATCATCGCTGGTGCCTATTGAACTGGCCCGGAGGGCTCACAGAGGCTGCTTATGACAGGGTCCGTCTCTGGTCTGCGATGTCCTCGAATGATCGGCTCAGACCGGCATGGATCGCCGTCTTGCCGGTTCGCGCCTGCCAGCGTGCGATGATGGTGTCGCAATAGAGCGGGTCATACTCGATCAGGCGCGCCTTTCTCCCGCAGGTCTCGGCGGCAATCAGTGTCGAGCCGGAGCCGCCGAAGCCGTCAAGCACGACATGACCGCGCTTCGAACAATCCTTGATGGCGTCGGCCACCCGGGCGACGGGCTTAACCGTCGGGTGCATGGCGAGTTCCTGCTCCCGGTTGGCGCCCAGACTGCTGATCCCGGCATAATCCCAGACATTGGTGCGGTAGCGCCCGGTCTGGCCGAGCTCGAAGCTGTTGATGTGGGGCGCGGTTCCGACCTTGTAGACAAACTCCAGCTCATGCTTCGAGCGATAGAAGCTCCCCATGCCGCCATTGGTCTTGTTCCAGACGCAGAGGTTCTTGAGTTCGGCGAAGGCCGAAGCACCGGCATCGAGCAACTCGCGCATATGGCGCCAGTTCATGCAGACAAAGGCAATGGCGCCATCCAGGCAGACGTGCGCCATGTTGGAGAGGCCAGTGGTGAGGAAGGAGGTAAACTCCGCCATGCTCATCTCGCCCGCGGCAAAAGCGAACTCGCGGTGCTGGATGCTGCCCAAGCCACCCACATGGCCATTGATCGGGACATTGTAGGGAGGGTCCGTGAAGACCAGATCGGCCGCCTCATTGCCCATCAGCGCCGGATACACGGCAGGATCACGCGCATCGCCGCAAACCAGCCGATGATGGCCCAGCAGCCAGACATCGCCTATCTGCGTTGTGGCCACCTCCGCCCGTGGCGGAACATGATCCAGAATTGGATCGTCTCCCGCCACCTGGCGGTTCCGGGCGTCTGCCAGCACGATCTCGGTCTCGGCCAGCGAGAAGCCGGTAAGTTCGATCTCGAACTCGAGGTCGATAAGCCCCTGCAACTCGATCGCCAGCAGGTCCTGGTCCCAATTGGCATTGAGCGCCAGCTTGTTGTCACCCAGCACATAAGCACGGCGCTCGGCGGCACTGAGGTGCGACAGGGGCAAGGTCGGGACGGTCTCCAGCCCCAGAAGCTTTGCAGCCGCCACCCGGCCATGGCTGGCGATGATCTCGCCTTCTTCGCCCACCAGCACCGGATTGGTGAACCCGAACTTCTCGATGCTGGCGGCAATCTGCTTGATCTGCCGTTTCGAGTGCTTGTGGGCATTGCGGGGGTAGGGACGCAGGGAGCCAGTGGCAGTCTACTCGATCCGGTAGGCAAAGGATGGTGCTGGCATCGAAATCTCCCGTCAGATGGCGCATAATCAGGGCTAAACCCGCCCAGAACCCTCTGTCCAGAAAATAATCATGCGATTTGAGTGGGTTAGGTTGTTGCTTTCAAGGCCGTGTCAAACGGCCCTAAAGGGCGGTTTTGAGGCATATACTCCGATTTCAGGATAAGAGTCACAGTAGGCATGGCGCGGCCCATCGCCCGTGTCGCGCGAAAATCTGTCAAAACTTTCAGAAGCTCGATCTCCGATTCGCGGCCCGACCGGACGTGGGGCTGATGAGCGGGAGCGACTTCAGGTGCCAGGATTGAACCTCCAGAACCTGGCAGCGGCCTCGCTACCAACTCGCGAACATGACTGCCCGGGTGTTCCTGGCGCAGCGTGGTTGTCCCGCCATGATCACTGGCGTGAAGCAACTGTCCCGTCTCGCCAGATCGAACTCCCAGGCTTGTTCTTGATTTCCCCGAACCGGCCGACAGGTCCCATGACTTGCGAGGTCTATCCCGCACGGTGGACTGAAAATCCCACGGAAGACTGGAGACATCCCACGACCAGGACACCATATCCCACAAAATGTGCCATTCCGACGGGCGATATTCGCCGCCACCTGGAGAAAGTTCCCTGTTCATGCCTTTGCAGTACCCTGCAACGGGATGGAGAATTCCCTGTTACCGTATGCAGGGAATTGAGGCCTAATCATTTAACAAACGGACATAATTACTGGCTAAATGAGTACGCTTGGATCGAAAACGGAAAAAATTGCCTGTTTTTTCCCTGTTACCAGGGAATTCTAGGCAGAGACCGGTTCGCCACAGACTGCATCCGCCACCATCCAGTCTCAGACGAACTCACGGTTCTCAGATGACTCCCAAATAGCTCCGACATTTCCGTAGCTTGTGAAGTTCGGGCGGCGCACTTGCGGTCTTACCTGAGACTTTCTTGGGTCTAACTCGACGGCATTCTCGCCCCAGTCTCAGGGCCTCGAAGATATTTTCCCGGATCCGTGTGACAGTTGCGTCGAGACGGGTTCGTCACTTGTGGCACATGCTGTCGCCGAATGACGAAGACTGTGCGATCAATCCAGAAAACCTGGGATGTGAACCAGCTGCAATCAGCGGAACAGGAATCCGCCAAGATTCTCTCCCAGATGTTTGATCCCAGGGTTTGATGGTGCAATGTTTTCCGTGCAATGGAAGGAGGCACTATGGGCCAGGTTCTTCATGGTAGCGCCACGACGACTGAGGCGGTCCGTCGAGCGATACAGCATAGTCAAGAGAGCCTGAGTGCGCTGGCGAAGCGCTACGGCATCAATCCAACGACCGCATCCAAATAGCGAGGGAGAACCTCGGCATCTGATAAGCGGACCGAGCCCAAGGAAGCAAGGTCGACGGTGCTGACAACGGAAGAGGAAGCGATTATCGTCGCCTTCCGTCGGCACACACTCCTGCCGCTCGATGACTGCCCTTATGCTTTGCAGGCGACCATTCCGACTCTCACCCGGTCATCGCTGCATCGCTGCCTCCAGCGCCATGGCATCGGACGACTGCCGGATGTCGGAGGTGAGAAGGTCACGAAGAAGAAGTTCACGGCGTATCCGGTCGGCTTCTTCCATATCGACATCGCCGAGGTGCAGACCGCCGAGGGCAAGCTCTATCTCCTGGTCGCCATCGACCGGATCTCGAAGTTCGCCTTCGTCGAGTTGCACAGGAAGGCGACGCGTAGATTCGCAGCCGACTTCCTCCGTCACCTGGCTGATGCCGTTCCTTACAGAGTCCATACCATCCTGACAGACAATGGCACGCACTTCACCGACCCAACCGGCGATGGCTGGACACCCGCAGACATCAAGGGGATGCGGGCCGAGGGTGTTCTCTTCCGTTGTCACGCCTTTGATGCGGCATGTGCCAATATCGACATCGAGCATCGACTGACAAAGCCGATGCATCCGTGAACAAACGGAAAGGTCGAGCGGATGAACCGGACCATCAAGGAGGCCACTGTCAGACGCTATCGCTACGACGATCACGCGCAGCTTGAGCGGCATCTTGGTGACTTCATTACCGCTTACAACTTTGGCCGCAGGCTCAAGACGCCGAAGGGTCTCACGCCCTACGAGTTCATTCGCAAGCAGTGGGTCAGCAAGCCCGCACATTTCAGGCTCAATCCGCTCCACCAAATGCCGGGACTGAACACTAGGAAGGCCAATGCGCGGGGTCTTGGGAGTTTCTGGCCTGGTGCGAGGACCGGGGCTTGACCTCGCTGGCGACAATCCAGCCGGCACATGTTGCCGCCTTATGTCGAGCACCTCAGCTGCTGCTTTGCAACCCTTGGAGCTGCGTCCACGGGGCGTCTCCCGCTCTCCAATAGAATACATGGAAAGAAAGTTCAGAGGGCGCGCTACCCGCCCAGCGCCTTGCACAATGGCGCGCCGCGGATGAGGCCTGAGCCATAGGTCTTGTCACGCCCCGTCTTTCCAAGATCGACGGTTGTTGCAGTCAGACGGTCTTCCACCACATCAACAGACGCGTCGGGATTGGCAACCTTGATCAGCGCGGCAGCAGCCGTAACGAAGGGGGCGGCATACGATGTGCCGGAGCTGCGGCGCATGCCGCTGCTGCCGAAGGCCGTCCATATGCCCACACCGGGCGCGGCGAAATCGACATGCTCGCCCTGCCCGGCCCGGCGATAGACGCCGAGCTTTTTGTCCAGAGCGGTTACGGCGATGACCCCTCCATAGGCTGCGGGAAAGGAAGGCTTGGCGCGGGGACCCTCATTTCCAACGGAGGCGATGACGGGAATTCCAGCCTCGATTGCTGCGGTCATCGATCGCTCCAGCAGGAGATTGGGAGGGCCCGCGAGGCTGAGATTGATGGCGTCGGGACTTCGCGACACCAGAATATCGACGGCCCGCACGAGATCATAGACATCGACCCGGTTGTCGGCCCGCTCGCCCTTATGGAACGGATCGATGGCGATGATCTTCGCTTCCGGCAGAAGCCCGCGGGCGCGCGTATCGGGCGCACCGGCGATCAGGGCTGCAACAGCAGTGCCATGCCGCTTGTCGGATGGCTTCAGCCCGTCCCGCAGCAGGCTTACCGCCTCGATATCCTGACCCTTCAGCGCCTCGTGCAGCGTGTTGATGCCGGTATCGACAATCCCGATGACGGGAGCGCGCCCGCATTGTGCGCTTTCAGCCTGACCCCACGAAATGAGTGACCAGCTTTCGCAGGATGAATTGCTGCAACTGTCACCGCTCTCCGGACGGTAATAGTGATTGAGATCGGCACTGGGAGCACCGGACAGCGCCCGCACCTCCGAACGCGCCGCCTCAATGCTGATGCCGCGCGGCACCCGCAGCCTCACGACTGTCTGGCCCTGCTGCGCGAGAAGTGGCGACTCCTCAAGGATACGATAACCGCGCCCGAGCAGCGCTGTGCGGGCAGCGCCATCAATTCCCGAAGCCACCAGCTCGAACCGGACGCGCAGGGGTTTGATCGCTGTTGCAGAGGCACGCGCTGCAGAGCGGCGAGAGGCCTGCCGCGTCTTTCCGGTACGCTGTTGTTTTTTCAGAAGCAGGTTACGGCTGTTGTCTTTCCCGAACGTCTTGCCACCACCTGCTTTGCGACCGCCACCGCCGCCGCCGTCATCGCCATCATCACCGCCATCATCATCGCCTCCATCGTCATCATCGGCGAGGGCGGCAGGCGGGCCGAATGGAGAAAAACCATGACCCGGCCATAGCGCCACCGATGCACAGATCACGACAAGGCCGGCACCGCGCAGTCGCTGCCGGACCATGCCGCAGAAATCACTGTGCAGCCGGAAAAGTGAATTCATGACGTGCGACATTGTCCAAACCCTAACCTGGGAACGTATGAAGCCGAAAACGGATCACATCAGATTTTATTCCAGGTGCCGTTGTTTCGGCCGGCAGGCCATACTATAGCCGCTGGCGGGGGAGACGCTCGGGTAATGACGGCGCAGATAGGCACACAGCTGGTCGAAATGCTGCCGCGTTTGCGCCGGTTTGCGGTTTCGCTGTGCGGAAGGCGCGATGTGGCCGACGACCTTGTGCAACTCGCTTGCGAGAAGGCGCTTGCAAACACAGCGAGCTTTGTGCCCGGTACGCGCTTTGACTCATGGATGTTCCGCATTCTGCGAAATTCCTGGATCGACCAACTTCGCCGCCGGAAGACCGAGGGCCACACCGAAGACGTCTATGAACGCCCGGATCTTGTCGGAGCGCAGGGCGAGGCGGATATCGAAAGCAAGATGACCCTGCAGCGGGTCTGGCTGGCGATCGGCGAGTTGCCCCAGGACCAGCGCGAAGTGCTGTTGCTGGTCTGTATCGAAGGCCACTCCTACAAGGAGGCGGCAGAGGTGCTGGAACTGCCGATTGGCACCGTGATGAGCCGGCTGGCGCGGGCCCGCGTAAAGATAGCGGTTCAGGCAGGAATAGAATCGTGACACGCACGTTGTATGGCAGAGAAAGAGAAATGCCATGACCCTTCCCACCCCCAGCAATGAAACACTCATGGCTTATGCCGACGGCATGCTTGAACCTGCAGAACAGCTTGAAGTCGAGAAGCTTCTGGAAATAAACCCGGAGCTTCGCCGGCGGGTTGAGGTGTTCAGGAAAACCTCCGCCCTGATCGGCGCCGCGGCAGTACCGCTTGCCGCCGAACCGGTTCCGGATGCGCTGCTTGCCGCCATCAAGGCCAGGGTTGAAGCAGCGGAGAGTGAAGGAAACGTGCTGCGGTTTCGGCCTGCTCCCATGCGCGCCGCTCCGGCTTGGCCTGTCTGGCGCATGGCCGCGGCGGCCTCCGTCGTGGCTTTTCTTGGCGGTTTTGCCGGCTATCGCTTGGCGTTGGAAGAGGCTGGGCCTGCCCACATCGCGGTCGGCGTACCGCCGCCGTCCGGCATTGCCGTGATGCTCGAATCTGCGAAGTCCGGTGTCGAATCGCCGGCCGGAGAAGACCGCATCAGACTCGTCTCCTCGTTCCGCCTCGCTGACGCTTCGATCTGCCGGGAGTTCGAATATGCCAGCAAGGCAGATGGCGCGGTCATTGCCGTGGCCTGTAAGCAGAATGGCACCTGGAACACGCGCTTTGCAGTCGCATCGAACCCGCTGGAGAACGGCTATTCCCCCGCATCTTCGCATGAGGCGGTGGAAGCCTACCTGACCGCGGTTGGAGCGGGATCCGCGTTGTCGGATGAGGAAGAGGAAGCCGTACTCGGCAGGGACTGAGCTGCGCTGACGGGAATTCATGTGTACCGAATGAGGGGCCGGGTATCATGGCTCCTTTTTTTGTGCCTGAGGAAATGTAAAAAACGTGCTGCCCCTGGAGGATTATTTCAAGTCCGGGTCCGTTCTCCAAGTGACCGCCGCTGACGGCGGTCGCAAACGACGGAGTTAAAAATGTCCAAGCATCTCTTTACTATTTCGACCCTTGCCGGCGCTGCCATGGCGAGCATGGGCGCTGCGCAGGCGGCTCTCCCGCCTGATGCTGCCGCACAAGAGAGGCCCGCCCATGTCCTGGTCCATGACCAGGCCGAGCAGCTTGCCCTCACCACCAGCTCCAACACCTCGAGCAACACGAGCTCCAACACCTCGAGCAATACGAGCTCCAACACGTCGAGCAACACGAGCTCCAACACCTCGAGCAACACAAGCTCCAACACCTCGAGCAACACAAGCTCCAACACGTCGAGCAACACAAGCTCCAACACGTCGAGCAATACGAGCTCCAACACGTCGAGCAATACGAGCTCCAACACCAGCTCCAACACCTCTTCCAACACCTCGACGCGCCGCCGCTGATTTCAATTCCGGCGAAAGCATGGGAGGAGCCGGACATTTTCCGGCTCCTCCTGTTTTCGACAATGTACAGAAAAAACCCGCAAAGGCAGGCCGCGGCGGGTTGCTTTCCATATGGCGCCCGTTCAGCCTGAGAGTAGTTTTACCCGCCAACCGGCCTAACGCTTTGCACGTGCGTCCTCGCGGTACCAGCCTTCCTTGGCCTGGGTGTTGCGGAGGATTTTCTCGCGCAATTCGGCTTCGCCCTCGGTTTCGGCCCGCACCTCCGCCTCGATCGTCGAGTCTTCGCGCTGGAATGGAATGACCTGGACCAGGGGCGTTCCCTTATCGATCACATGAACGCCGTCCGGCCCGGTGGGGATGAAGGGAAAATGAATGAGTGACTGATAGGTATCGGTATCGACAACACCCGAAAGAACCTGAAAAAGCGGTTTCGGCCGGTTCAGCACCGGCACGAAAAGGCAGCTCCAGCCCTTGGGAGTGGCGACAGTCCAGTAGTTATGAAACTTGCACGGCGGCCGCGGTTCTGCGGGATTGCCGGCGATCTGATAGGCGTTGTGATTGCTGATCATCACCTTGTCGAACTCCCATCCTGCGGTGACGGTACGGCCTTCGTCCTTGATTTCGAGGCGCACGGTCGCCGCGAGCGGAATGATCCACCCGGTCATCATCGCATCGAGAAACGGCATGCAGCGCTTTACCGTAAGGCCATTGTCGGTGGGTGACAGCTTCGCCTTGTCGACAGCCGGCACCTTGCGGAACCACTCGGGCAGGACGGTCTTCGAGGGAACGGGCGGCGCGATGACACCGTGATCCTCCTTCGCACAGCGGAACTCGAGTCTGGGGGCTTTTCGCTGGAACAGCATCTGTCTCTCCATCTTGGCGACTGCGAAGACAACGTACAGGCCGCTGCATTATTCCATTTGCGAACCATAGCCTCCGCGCCCGAACAAATCGGGCTGCGGCCCGGAATATTCCTCCACGCTCTCCGTTCTCATCACCGGGACGAGCGCTACTTGCGCCGCTCACGAGCACCGCAACATCATATGGAGACCGGCTATGATCATCAACGGTAACGACAATAACAACAATCTCCTCGGCACCGACAACGCCGACACCATCAATGGCTTCGGCGGAAGCGATCTGCTGGAAGGCTTTGGCGGCAACGACATCATCGACGGAGGCGACGGCGATGACGAGATTTATGGTGACGACGGCGACGACCGCCTTTTCGGCGGCAAGGACAATGACTTCGTGTTTGGCGGCTTCGGCAACGATCTGATCTATGGCGGAGAAGGCAACGACCTGCTGGAGGGCGGGGAAGGCAATGACCGCCTCTTCGGCGACCAAGGCGAGGACGAAATCTATGGCGGCCTTGGCAATGATGTGATCGACGGCGGTGAAGACAAGGACGCGGTATTCGGTGGCGATGGCAATGACAACATCAAGGGCGGCTCCGGTGAAGACCAGCTGTTTGGCGGCGAAGGCGCCGACACCATCGATGGCGGCTTCGACAGCGACCTGCTGGAAGGTGGCGGCGGGCGCGACACCTTGCGGGGTGGCGAAGGCGACGACACGGCATTCGGAGGCCTCGACATCGACCTCCTGTACGGTGGCAAGGGCACGGACTCGCTATTCGGCGGAGACGGCAACGACCGGCTCTTCGGCGAGGACGACAGCGACATGCTCTACGGCGGATTGGGCGCAGACCGCATTTCCGGCGGAAGCGGCGATGACTGGATCGAAGGCGGCGCCGGTATCGACACGCTCACGGGCGGTGCGGACAATGATCTGTTCGTCTTCTCGAACCTGACGGCCGACCGCGACGTGGTGACCGACTTCACCCGTGGCGGCGACAGGATCGCCATTGACGACGCCCTGTTCGGCGGCGGACTTGTGGAAGGGAGCTCGCTGGAACTGAACCAGCTGGTGGTATCGGCGGCACCCGTCGCTACCGCTGCCGGTGTCGGAACCTTCCTGTTCAACAGCGGAACTGGCGTGCTGCGCTGGGATGCCGACGGCCAGGGGGGAGCTGCTGCGGTAACGATCGCGACGCTGCAGACCGTCAATACACTGACAGTAGACGACTTTCTCATCGTCTGATCTATCGGCCGTCATCGGCCGCGCGGCGGGGCTCCAGTGCTCTGTCCGCGCGGTCATATGTGTGTCAAAAATATTGCCTCAACGGTTGTGGCACGCCCCGCGAAGAACCTTGCCCATCGTACTTCCTTCCTTTGCAGGGAAGCCACTGCACCATCAAATTCTGGGGTCAGATGTCCCGGCATTCAACCGCTGCGTTTTCTGCTCCGCAGCACGTGTTGCCGTTCAGCCGGCCTTGGATCGGCATTCATTTTATGCGACACTTACCTAGTCTGGCAGAGCGCGGCAGATGATGTCCATGTTCTTCTGCTCGTGAGCGAGTTCATCAAGAAGCTGCTCGCGGTAACTTTTTTATCCCAGGACTCAGGCCAGTGTCTTGTCGTGTGCGGCTTCGAAGACCGTATGGAATATCCGGCCTTCGAACATCTTGACGAGTTCTGCCGTTTCCGCGCGGCTTTTCGCGCGTACTTCGGACTTCAGGGCTTCGTCGATCGCCGCCTGGCTCGGGTATTGTATAGCAAGCACCATGGCGTAGTGCGGCTGCTCCGTATCCGAATCCCGCTGGCGCAGGACGCGGACATGCTCAGCACCCGGAAACTGTGTCCACAGCGGCACGAGCCGCTCCTTTACAAAAGTGGCGAATGCTTCCTCGCGACCCGGCTTGACCTTGCCTTCAAAGAAGGCACAGCGAATGAACATGGGTATAGCCTCGTGTTACGGGCGCAGCCGAAGCCGCACCCGTGATTTTCCTGACGATGTGTAGGGCTTACTTGCCCCAGATCTTGGCGTAGGCGTCGCGGTAGCCGTTCTGCGGATCGAACTGGTTGCTGTCGCCCGAAGCCTTCAGGCCATCTTCCGTCACCAGCGCGGGTGCGGTGACATAGCCCGAGCAGGCCTCGCCCTGGACGGCGCGGTTCAACTCGTCGACGAGCTGCCAGCCCTGCAGGTTCAAAGGTTCGGCAACCGTCACCGCCTGATACTGGGCGGTGCGGATGCGCTGGAAGGCAGCTTCCGAACCATCGCCCGCCGAGCCCGCCTTGGGGTTCGCCTTGCCGTCGATGCCGGCGGCCGCGAGTGCCGGTCCCATGAAGTCGAAGTAGAGATCGTTGATCGCCAGCGAATGCGTCCACTTCTCGCCATGTGTCTGCAGCAGCGTGGTGGTGAGCGGGCCCATGCGGCTCGAGGTTTCGGCAATCGGCGTATCCACCCACTGCAGAACGGTGCCACCGTTGCTTTCGATGATTTCCTTCATCTTGGCGGCCTTCAGGATGGCGATCGTATAAGTCGAGTCGGTGAAGATGACGACGCCCGGCTTGCCGCCCGCGTCGTTCAAGGCCCACTCGGCGGCCTTCTTCGACACGTCCATCGCGTCGGTCGAGACATTGGCGAAGATGCCGCCCGGTGCATCGCAGCCGATCTTGGGACCGGAATGCCAGGACACCATCGGGATCTTGGCGGCGGTGACGCCTTCAAGCGCTGCCTGCTGCTCGGCGGCATCGAAGCCATTGATGACGATGCCGTCGGGCTTCAGCGCGAGTGCCTGGCCAACGGCCGCCGCACGGCTTTGCACCGAGCCTGCGCCGTCGAGCACCTTCACCGTCCAGCCGATCTTCTTGGCGGCTTCCTCGATGCCGGTGGTGACGCCCAGAATGCCGCCGTTCTTCATGTCGGCGGCGAGCACCACGATGGTCTTGCCCTCGGCAGCCTTGGGGCCGGAAGTGGGGCCATCGAAGTCTTCGGCGGAGGCTGAAAGGCCGAAGCCCATCAGCATTGTTCCTGCCAGAAGATATTTCATCACGTCACGTTTCAGCATGGTGTTCCTCCCGTTTGCTGTTTTTGGTTATTTGCGTGTGGCGCCCTTGCGCCGCTGGGCATAGCCCGCGATGCCGATGGCGATGAGCAGCGTGACGCCGTTGAACATGGGCTCCACCCAGAACGAGCCGCCGAACTGCTGGATGCCGGAAATGCCGACCGCCAGGATAACGATGCCGATCATCGTGCCCCAGACATTGACGCGGCCAGGCTTGATGGTGGTCGACCCCAGGAACGCGCCGACGAGTGCGGGTAGCAGATATTCAAGGCCGACGCTCGCCTGCCCGATGCGCAGCTTGGCGGCGAGCAGCACGCCCGCCAATGCCGTGAACAGGCCGGAGGCGATGAAGGAACCCATCACATATTTCCGCACCGGAATGCCGTTCAGCGCGGCGGCCTTGGGGCTGGCGCCGATGGCATAGAGGTAGCGCCCGATGGGCAGATATTCATAGACAAACCACATGATGAAGGCGATGCCGATCACATAGTAGCCGGTGATCGGCAGGCCGAAGACCATGGTGGTGTTCAGGGCATAGAAATTGTCGGGCAAGGCGCCCACGATCTGCCGCCCGCCCGAATGCCACAGCGCCAGCGCGTAGAGGATGGTGCCGGTGCCAAGCGTGGCGATGAAGCTGTCGATCTTCGCCACTTCCACCAGCAAGCCGTTCAGCATGCCCATGAAGCCACCCAGCAGCAGCACGGTGATGACGGCCACCGGCCAGGAGAAGCCGTACATGGTCTGGAGCGAGATCGCGAGGATGTGCCACAGCACGATGCCGTAGCCGACCGTCAGGTCGATGCGGCCCGCCGACATGGGGATCATCACGCCCAGCGACAGGATCAGGATGATCGCCTTGTCGGAGATGATGGAGCGGAGGTTCAGG
Organism: bacterium; assembly: GCA_022842165.1. Taxonomy (GTDB): domain Bacteria; phylum Pseudomonadota; class Alphaproteobacteria; order Rhizobiales; family Aestuariivirgaceae; genus Aestuariivirga. The sequence continues at coordinate 33,740 of JALHQC010000018.1, read as the reverse complement.
ACCGTCGGGAAGGTGTTGGGCAAGAGCACCGAGAACAGCAGGATCAGGAAGACGGTAAGGATCACGAGGCCATAGACCGGCACCAGGCGCGCCAGCTTCTGTGCGCCTGAGAGGCCCTTCAATTCGCTGCGTGTCGGTTCGAGGGCATTGGACTGGATCGAGTTCATGGCTCAGGCGGCCTCGGATGCGGATGCGGCATGGATGAGGGACTCCGTGGTCAGCGCGCGCTCGGCAATCTCCGCGACGATCCTGCCACGCGAGAAGACGAGAGCCCGGTGGCAGATGTGGGCCACTTCCTCGAAGTCGGTTGATACGACGATGACGGTAAGGCCGGACTCCAGCGCCTTCGCCACGAGCCGGTAGATTTCAAACTTGGCGCCAACGTCGACGCCGGCCGTCGGGTCTTCCGCAATCAGGAGTTTCCGGCCCGTCGCCAGCCAGCGGCCGACGACCACCTTCTGCTGGTTGCCGCCAGAAAGCGCCTCGACCGCCAGCGCGGGATCATTGGGGCGCAAGCCCACATCTTCACCGATCTCCAGTGCGCGCGCCGCCTCGGCGGATGGCGAGAGGATGCTCATCAGCGTGCGGCCGACAGAGAGCGGATTGAGGAACATGTTCTCGCGGATCGAAAGCGCCGGCGCCACGCTTTCCTCGGTGCGGTCGCGGGCGATCAGGCCCACGCCCTGCTGCAGGGCGGCCTGCGGGGATGACATGTCCAACGCCTTGCCATCGAGCACGACCGCGCCCGATGAAGGCATCGCCCCGAACATGGCGCGCGCGATCGCCTCCTGGCCTGCGCCCCGCAAGCCGACGAGGCCCAGCACTTCACCCTCGAAGGCCGAGAACGTCACAGGCCCTGCGTCCTGCGCCGAAAGCGCGTTCACGCGCAGCGTCTCGCGGCCGCGGTTGAGCGTGGCGCGGACATAAAGATCCTTTACTTCGCGCCCGACGATCATGCTGACGAGCTCGGAAGGGTTCGTGTCCTTCACGGGCTTCGCGCCCACCAGCTTGCCATCGCGCAGCACGGCCACGCGGTCGGCAATGCGGAAGATCTCATCCAGCCGGTGCGAGACATAGATCATGCCCACGCCGCGCGCGCGGAGATCGCGCAACACGATGAACATGCGCTCCACCTCATCGGCGGGAAGGCTTGCGGTCGGTTCGTCCAGCACCAGAACATCGGCCTCCGCCGCGAGAGACCGCGCAATGGCGACGAGAGATTTTTCCGTGCGGCTCAGGCTTTGCACGCGGCGGGAGGGATCGAAGTCGCAGCCGACCTTTGTGAGCGCCGCAACGGCGCGGGCTTCGGTCTTGCGCCAGTCGATGGCAGGGCCGCGCATGGAATAGCCCTGTGCAAGACCCACATTCTCAGCGACAGACATCCATTCGACGAGGCCCAGGTCCTGATGGATGAAGGCGACGCGCTGCTTCTCGTTGGGTTTCGGCGGGCGGTGCACATATGCCTCGCCCCGGAAGAGGATGCGGCCCTCGTCAGGGGCGTGGATGCCAGCGAGGCTCTTGATGAGGGTGGACTTGCCAGCGCCATTCTCGCCCAGCAGCGCCAGCACTTCGCCCTCATCGAGATGCAGGCTCACATCGCGCAAGGCGGTGGTGCCACCAAACCGCTTGGTGATGCCTTCAAAGCTGATGAGGCGCTCGCTCAACCATTTCTCCCGTTAGAGCAACCGGCGGTCATAAACCGCCGATAAGTTGCTCGAAAGCTTTGAATCTGGCGCATTTTTCACGTCGCAAGTGATTCCACTTGCTGGTCCAATGCGCTAGCGGAGACCTTGGCTGGCCTCTCTCTAATGTTATCGATAACATCGTGACCCGCATTTACCTTCGAGTCAACAGCAATCTATTTTCCGTCGAGCAGGCGCATGGCCTCCGCACTGTCTTTCGATCCCAGCCCCATGGCGATGAGGATGCGGTGGATTTCAGTGACGGCACCGGTGAGCGGCAGGGGCGTTTTGGTTTTCAGCGCGAAGGCCTGAATCGAATCGAGGTCCTTCAGCATGTTGCCGAGGCTGCCCGTGGGCGTGAAATCGCGCGCGGCGAACTTAGCCATGAACTCCTGCATGATGCGGCCATCGGCGCGGCCGCCCGAGAGTGCAGCCGGAATGCGCTGCGGATCGACGCCGCCGGCTTCCGCCAGCTTCACCGCTTCCGCCACGGCCTGAAAGGCCAGCGCGCAGAACAGTTGGTTCACCAACTTCGTCGTCTGCCCCGCGCCGGAGCCGCCCATCAGCGTGTAGTTGGTGGAAAGGTCCTTCATCACGCAGCGTGCCCGTTCGAAATCTTTCTCCGCTCCACCGGCCATGATGGTGAGCTTGCCGCTCAGCGCACCCGGCATGCCGCCCGACAAGGGGCAGTCAACCCATGCCATTCCCGTTTGCGACTTGAGGCGCGCCGACATTTCGGCAGTGGCGGCGGGATCGATCGAAGACATGTCGATCAGCAGCTTTGATGCATCGGCAGATGTTGCAATGGCGTCAGCGCCGAACACCGCCGTGTTCACGATGTTCGCATGATTGAGACTGAGGATCACGAAATCCGAGCGCGCGGTGGCCTGCGCCGGGCTGCCCGCAGCATGTGCGCCCTTCGCAACAAGTGGCGCCACTTTCGCAGCATCGATGTCGAACACGGCGAGATCATGCCCGCATTCGAGAAGCCTTGTACCGATGGCCTGCCCCATGATGCCCGCGCCGATGAGGCCGATCTTTTCCGTCATGTAAACTCCTGCAGCAGCCAGGCGCCTGCCTCGGCGGCAATCTCTTCAACCGGTCTTGCGATATCGAAGGCGCGGGCAAATTCATCCCGCCCGGGCCGTTCTAGCGTGGCAAGCTGGCTCGCCAGAAGGGAAGGCGGCATGAAATGCCCTGTCCTTGCCGCGATGCGCTTCTCAAGAAGTTCACGGCTGCCATCGAGGAAGACGAAAGCCACCGGGCGGCCAGCCTTCGCCGTGATGTGATCGCGGTAAGCCTTCTTCAGCGCCGAGCATGATGCGATCCTGCCGCCTTCGCCCTGCAAGGCCTCGCCCACGAGGCTGAGCCACGGCCATCTGTCTTCATCGGTAAGGGGAAGGCCTGCGGACATCTTCTCCACATTGGCTTTCGGATGGAGCACATCGCCTTCCGTGAAGACTGCACCCAACCGTTCCGCCAGCAATTCAGCAACCGACGTCTTGCCGCAGCTTGCAACGCCCATGATGACTGCGGCGCCCCCGAACATTTACAGGACGGAGGTGATGCCGCCATCCACATAGAGGATGTGGCCGTTGACGAAGGAGGATGCCGGAGACGCGAGGAACACGGCAGCGCCGATCAGTTCATCCACCGTGCCCCAGCGCCCGGCGGGCGTGCGCTTTTCGAGCCAGGATGAAAACTCAGGGTTATCGACCAGCGCCTGATTGAGCGGCGTCTTGAAATAGCCGGGCGCAATCGCATTGATCTGCAGACCGTGCTTCGCCCAGTCGGCGCACATGCCCTTGGTCAGCATCTTGATGGCGCCCTTGGTGGCCGTGTAGGGCGCGATGGTGGGGCGGCCCAATTCGCTTTGCACCGAGCCGATATTGATGATCTTGCCGGTTCCTCGCGCGATCATGCCCTTCGCCACGGCCTTGCCCACGATGAAGGCGCTCTCGACATTGACGCGCATCAGTTCGCGCCATTTCTCCAGCGGGTAATCCTCCAGCGTGGTGCGGAATTGCATGCCCGCGTTGTTGACAAGAATGCCGATGCCGCCAAACTCGCGCGTGATGGTGTCGATGCCTGCGGTCACCGCCGCTTCATCCGTCACGTCGAATGCTGCAACAGAAACGGTCAGGCCCTTTGCAGCGAGCGCTGCCTTCGCGGCTTCAAGCTTATCCCCATCCCGCCCGTTGATGATGACGCGGGCACCTGCTGCGCCCAGGCCTTCGGCCAGCGCGAGGCCGATGCCCTGGCTCGACCCCGTCACCAGCGCCACGCGGTCCGAAAGATTGAAAAGCTTCCCGATCATGCCCGTCATGTCATTCATCCAAATGCGATCTGGACTTTCATCGCCCGGCTGCGGTCATTCGCGAGGTCGAAACCCTTGAGCGCATCACTGAGCCCTACTGTCTCGGAGATCAGGGGCTTCACGTCGATCAGGCCTTTCTGCATCAGGCTGATCGCCGTTGCATATTCCGAATGGAAGCGGAAGGAGCCCTTCAACACCAGTTCCTTCGCGGTGATCTGCATCATCGGCAGCGTCATGTCGCCGCCAAGGCCAAGCTGCATGATGGTGGCGCCCGGCCGCAACACGGCTATGGCAGAGATAAGGGCGGCCTGCGCGCCGGAACATTCGTAGAGCACATCGAAGCTGCCCTTCTCCGGCTTGTAGGGGTCAAGCGCCTCGGGCGATGCGGCCGTGTTCAGCACGATGTCGGCTCCGGCCTTCTTCGCCATGGAAAGCGTGTAGTCGCTGAGGTCGGTGGCGACGATCAGGTCCGCGCCCGCACGGCGCGCCGCGATGATCGAGAGCACGCCGATGGGTCCGCAGCCCGTCACCAGAACGGACTTGCCCAGCAGGTTGCCCGCACGCCTGGTGGCGTGAAGCGTCACCGCCAGCGGCTCGGCCATCGCGGCTTCCCCGGCTGTCAGCCCGTCGGCGGGAATGCACTGGCTGGCATCGGCAACGAGCGTTTCGCGGAAGGCGCCCTGAATATGCGGGAAGGGCATGGCCGAGCCATAGAAGCGCATATTGAGGCACTGGTTGAACATGCCTTCGCTGCAGTACTTGCAACTGCGGCACGGCCGCGACGGCGAGACGCCGACAAGCTGCCCGATACGCAGGCCTTCAACGCCGGTGCCCAGCGCTGTCACGTGGCCGGACACTTCGTGGCCGAGGATCATGGGTTCCTTCAGGCGGACGATGCCGAAACCGCCGTGATTGAAATAGTGAAGATCGGAGCCGCAGATGCCGCCCCGTGAAAGCTGGACCGAGACCCGCCCCGGACCCGGCGTCTCGTCCGCGCGGTCCTCGATTCGCAGGTCCTTCGCGGCGTGAATGACGATTGCCTTCATGATGCCCCCGAAAACGTACTACGGATGTTATCGATAACATGAAGGGGGCGAAACCGGTTGTCTAGAAGATTTTCGGCCCCCGGACCTCACGCGCTGTCACGCGCGATGACCGAATATTGCGTCATGATGGTCTCTGCCGCAATCGGCCTGCGCGCCCGCTCGCCCTCGATGGCGCGCAGCAGCAATTCGCCGGAACGCCTGCCGATGTCGTAGCAATTCACGCCCACCGTGGTGATCGACGGATGGCTGCAGCTCGAAATCTCGAAGTCGCCAAATCCGGCGATGGCAATCCGGTTCGGTACAGGGATTTTGCGGCGCTGGCATTCGGTCAGAGCACCGAAGGCGGAGAGATCGGAGACGCAGATCGCGGCTTCCACATCGGGCCATTGCTCGATCAGCTGCGCCAGCGCCTCGCCGCCCTGCTTCATGGAGATGGGCGGCGTGCCGAACGAGATGATGCGCGTGTCCATCAGCCCGAGCGCCGCCATGGCGCGCTCGTAGCCCAGCCGCCGGTCGGCACCGCGTGTGTCGCGGTTACTGGTCCCGCCGATGAAGCCAATCTTCCGGTATCCCTTTTCGTGAAGATACCTGACGAGTGCTTCAGCTGCCTCCGCATTTGAGAAGCCGACGACATGGCGGACAGCCTTTGGCGGCAGGTCCCATGTTTCGATCACGGGAATACCGGCCTTCTCGAGCAGCTTGCGGCCGCGCGGCGTGTGCTTGCCGCCGGTGACGACGATGGCCTCCGGCCGCCGCCGCAGCATGGATTCGATCAGTTCCTCTTCCTTCTCGATCAAATAATCCGTGTAGCCCAGCAGCAGTTGCAGGCCTGAACCCTGCAGTGCATCGGTCAGGCCGCGCGCCGTATCAGCGAAATTGGAATTGTTGATCGAGGGAACGAGAACGGCCACGAAGCCTGTGCGCTTCGATGACAGGCTTCCGGCGGACTGGTCCAGCACATAGCCCAGCTGTTCGACCGCCTTCATGATCTTGTCGCGCGTTTCCGCTGCGATCGATGCACCATCACGCAATGCGCGCGACACGGTCATGGTGGAAACACCGGCCTTTCGCGCTACATCGGACATGGTTGGCGGCGAGGCCTTTGTAAAGGTCGTTGCCGCGGGCCGGACAGCCAAAACCCTTCTCCCTAGCGGATCCTTGTTATCGCTAACATAGCAGGTGGTGCCGGCGAGAGAAGTCAAAACATGTCTCATGGACATTTTATCAGCAAGGGAGTCGGAGTATCGGATTCCTCTCTCAATCGCTGCCTGCATTTCGTGGCTGGCCGGAAAACGAGGGCAAAGCCATTGCCAGATCCATCCGGAATATTTCAAGTCGTGGCCAGCCTGCCTCAATGCGAGCGCGCAGGAGCGGATGTGAGCCTGCATCGCGGACCGGACACGCAGCCGTGACGGCGGGCGCGGTGTTTGTGTGTGTCCCGATGCCGGGAGATGCAGTAGGCCCGGTGATCAAGTAGCGTGGTGAGAGTGCGCCGATCGGCCTTTCGGTTGTCGATATGTGCTATCCTCGCCGCCGCTGCCGTCCGAAAGGCGAGCAATCGCCGCAGTGAGTCGCCCTGATCCGCCGCAATGAAATCATGAAGGCTCTGCCATGGCATCGCTGACTCCGGCCATCACCCGTTCGCCAGACCAGACATTCCTGCTGCTGCCGCGGCGGGCGATCTGGGGGCTGGTCCCGCTGCCGGCGCGCGCCCAGCAGATCGTCGACGCGGGCCTCCGCCGCGCGGAGTGGCGCATCACGCTGGTGCAGGCGCTGATCGTCGTGTTCCTGGGCGTGCTGTTCTTCCTGGCACCCCGGCCACAAGGCCCCGTTTCCGATCTGCGTCCGGTTCCCTATGCGCTGGCGGCGATGGCGGTTGCCCTTTCCCTTCGCGTCGGCGTGTTGAGCCTTGTGCCGCGGCTGACGAGGCTATGGGTCTATTTCAGCGCCGTAATGGACATCGCCGTCATCATCCTGCTGATCTGGAGCTTTCACATGCAGTATGGAGACGCCCTGGCGCTCTATCTGAAGGCGCCGACGCAGCTCTACCTGTTTGTGGTGATCGCCTGGCACGGCCTGGCGATGGACCCGCTGCGGGTGATCTTTGCGGGGCTCGTGGCATCGGCAGGCTGGGGCTTGCTGACGCTTGCCTCCATTCAGGACGGCGGCAGCGCGATCCTCACCCACGACTTCATGACCTACATGACCTCGTCGCGGGTTCTGATCGGTGCCGAGGTCGATCGCGTCATTGCCATCCTGCTGTTCACCGCCGTCCTCAGTGTCGGGATTGCCTCGGCGCGCGAACAGATGCTCATGGCGGCGCTTGGCACCACGGCCACGAACGAACTGTCGCGGTTCTTCGCGGCAGGGCTCGCTGGAAAAATCGCGGCGTCCGAAAACCGGGCCGAGGCGGGACGTGCAGTCAAGGTCGATGCGACCGTGATGATGATCGACATCCGCCATTTCACCAGGCTGGCCAGCCTCTCGACACCGGAACAATCCCTGGAGATGCTGACGGGCCTGCAGTCCCGCGCCGTGGCGGCGGTGAACCGCAATGGCGGCGATATCGACAAGTTCCTCGGCGACGGAATTCTGGCGACATTCGGCTGCGTCAGGCCGCTCGAAGCACGCGCCAGCAGCGCGATCCGCGCGGCGCAGGAGCTTTCAGCCGACGTCGCGGCCTGGAACCGCGAGCGCAGGGCCAATGGCGAACACGAGGTCGATATCGGAATCGCCATTTCGAGCGGAGAGGTTCTCTTCGGTACGGTCGGCTTTGGCGACCGGCTCGAATTCACCGTCATCGGCGAGACGGTCAATCTCGCGGCGAAGCTCGAGAAATACAACAAGACGCTGAATTCCAGCATGATCATGGACGATGCGACCTACCTGCGCGCCGAGGCGGAAGGCTACTCGCCCGCCATCCTGCGGCGATTCCCGAATTCGAGCATTCCCGGCGTCTCCAAACCGATCGGCATCGTCGAGCTGGCGTAGATTTCTTTCTGAGAGCCACGCACACGAAGTGCTGCCGCGCTACCAGCCTGCGAAAGCGGCGATCGCTTCATCGCTGACCTGGCCTGCCTCGACATCCGCAATCGCCTCGCCGAGAATGCGGACGGCGGTGGCGGCCTCCGCCGATGTAAGTGTCAGCGGCGGCGTCAGTTCGAGGACATTGGAATTCTGGCCGACGTAATAGAGCACGAGGCCCCGTTCGAATGCCCTGTACACGGTCTTTGCCGCCAGCGGTTTCGATGGCGTGCGCGCTGCCACGTCTGACACCAGCTCGACGCCGAGGACGAGGCCGCGGCCCCGCACGTCGCCGATCGAAGGATGAAGGCGCCGGAGATCGCGGAGGCCCTGCAGCAGTTCACCACCGATCCGCGCCGCATTCGCGGCAAGCTGCTCCGTCCCGATCACCCGCAGCACGGCGCGGGCGGCGGCCACGCAGACGGGATTGCCATGCAGCGTCTGCATCGCGAAGGCGGTGGCATGATCCATGATGGCGGCAGGACCGATCAGCGCCGATATCGGCAATCCGCCGCCCAGGCCCTTTCCGAGGCAGATAAGATCGGGCGTGAAGCCCTCGTGCCGGAAACAGTGCATGAGACCCGATCGCGCCAGCCCGACCTTCACCTCGTCCGACACGATGAGAATGCCGTGGCGGCGGCACATCGTCACCAGTTCCCGCAGGAAGCCTTGCGGCGGCACGATGAGGCCACCGTCCGACTGGATGGGCTCGATGAACAGCGCGCCCACCTCATGCGGCGGCAGCGTGGTTGCGAATTGCCGTTCGAGATCGAGGAGAACCTCCTGACCGTCTTCGCCGCGATAGGGATTGGGATAGGCAATCAGCGTCAGCCGCGGGTCTCGCGCCGCGTGGGCCTGCACACCGTGGCCCGAGATCGCCATCGAGCCCTGGGTGCCGCCGTGATAGGCGCCCCGGAAGGCGATCATGCGCGGGCGGCCGGTGGCGGCGGCAATGGCACGGAAGGCCGTTTCGTTGGCATCCGATCCGGAATGCCCGAACCAGACCTTGTGGCCTTCAAGTTCGGGGAGTGTTGCAAGCAGTTCGCTGGCGAGTTCGACGGCGCCGCGATGCGTGGCGGAGAGAATGCTGGCACCCGCCGGATTGGCGGCGGCTTCGGCGATCGCCTTCACAAGCTCGGGATGGCCATAGCCGAGGCTTGCCGCGCCCCAGGCCGCCGAAAGGTCGAGAAGGCGGCGGCCGGTTTCGTCGATGACATGGGCGCCGTTGCCGCCTTCAAGGGCAAGCGGGAAGAAGCGCAGCTTCTGCAGGCTCGAGATCGCTTCGCCGTCGCGCGCGTAAAGGGAGTTGGCGCCGATCATCAGCTGCGGCGCGACACTGGCGCCGGGATCAGCCCGTCGGGCCGCCAGACGAGGATGAGGATGACGAAGCTCAGCACGAAAGCATCGCGATAGGGCAGTGCGGCATCCGGCAGGAAGGCCTGGAACAGCACTTCGAGAATGCCCAGCGCGAAGCCTCCGGCAACAGCACCGCTCAACGATCCGAGCCCGCCGATCACCGCCGCGACGAAGGCCTTGAGCACGGGGACAAAACCCATCAGTGGATCGACGGAGCCGCGCTGCGCGATCCACAGCACGGCGGCGATCCCCGCCAGAACGCCCGACACGGCGAAAGCCATGGCGATGACGCGGTTGGCCTTGATGCCCATCAGCCGCAGAACTTCGAAATCCTCGGCTGCGGCGCGCATCGCCTTGCCCAGCGTCGTGTGCTTCAGGAACAGCAGCAGCAGCGCCAGCGACAGCGCCGCCGTGACGATCGAGAGGAGCGGCACGATGCCGATGTGGAGCGAGCCGATCTCGACGACGCCGGTCAGCCCGGCGGGAAGCGGCACCGGCTTTGGCCGCGCCGAAATGCCGTTCTGGAAGATGACGCGGAGAATGGCCGACACCGCGAAGCTCGTCAGCAGAAGCCCGGTGACATCGGCCTTGCGCATCGGCCGGAAGGCGAAGCGCTCGGTCAGCAATGCGGCGATGACGGCGACTGAGACCGCCAGCAGCAGCGCCAGCGGAAAGGGCAGCGACACCGCAAGCGCGAAGAACATGCCATAGCCCGCCACCGTCATCAGCTCGCCATGGGCGAAGTTGATGAGCGAGACGATCGAGAACACCACCGCAAGGCCCAGTGCAAGCAACGCATAGATGCCGCCGAGGCTGACGGCGTTGACGATCTGCTGCAGCACAAGGTCCATCGCCATCACTCCGAAAGATAGGCTTGCTTGACGAGGCCGCTCTGCGCCAGTTCCGCGCCCGGCCCCTTGAGGACGACCTGGCCGGTCTGGAGCACATAGCCATAGTCGGCGATCTCCAGGGCGCGCCCGGCATTCTGTTCGACGAGAAGGATGGTCAGCCCCTTGCCCTTGAGGCCGAGGATCAGCTCGAAAACCTTGTCGACGATGAGCGGAGCGAGACCCAGCGAGGGCTCGTCGAGGAGGAGAAGCTTCGGCGCCGCCATCAGCGAGCGGGCGATCGCCAGCATCTGCTGCTCGCCGCCCGACAGAAGGCCCGCCTTCTGGGCGTAGCGCTCGCGCAGGATGGGGAAGCGGTCAAGCTCGGCCTCGATGCGGCGCTTCAGCTCGTCGCCGCCCGCATGCGCAGCACCCCCCAGATGCAGATTGTCGGCCACCGACAGCGAAGGAAAGACGCGGCGGCCTTCGGGGGTGAGCGACAGGCCCTGCCGCACGATATCTTCCGCGGCAAGGCCGGAGATCGATTTTCCCTCGAAGCTCACGTCTCCCGTAGCGGGAACGAGACCGGCAATCGCGTTGAGCGTCGAGCTCTTTCCCGCGCCATTGGCGCCGAGCAGCACGACGATTGCGCCACGGGGCACGGAAAGGTCGACGCCCTTGACGGCGGCAACCTCTCCATACCTGACCTTCAACCCCGAGACTTCGAGCATCGCGCTGCGTGATCCGTCACTTCGCGTCTGGATCAGGGAGCGGGAACGTCGGCGGGGTTGGGTGTCGCCAGCAGGATCGACTTCCGCGCGCCGCCCTGGATTTCGACCAGCGTGATATCGCGGCTCGGCATGCGATTGGTGCCGGCATAGGTGACCTTGCCGGTCACGACCTCGACATCCTTGAGGTTGGCGATCGCATCGCGCAGCGCCGGGCCGTCCATGGTTCCGGCGGCGGTCACCGCGGCATCGATGATGTAGGGAATCTCATAGCCCGTGGCGACATAGACCGTCTCGGGGGCGTTGCCCGTCGCCGTCTTGAAGCTCTCGTAGAAGGCGGCAAGCTTCGAGCCTTCGGAGGGGAAGCCCGCAGTGGTGTGGACGATGCCGTCGGCAATGGCGCCGAGGCCCGTGGTCGTCGGGCTGTCGATCCCGTCGGACCCGAGCACGGGTGCCGTGATGCCCGCGCCGCGCAGCTGTTGCAGGAAGGCGGGGAAGTCCGGCTCGTAGGCCGCCGTCATGATGAAATCGGGCTGGGGGTTCAGCGCCTTGATCTTGGTAACCTCGGCGGCAAAGTCCTGCTGGCCCATCGTATAGGTGCCCTCGCCCAGCATCTGGCCGCCCTTCTTGGTGAAGGCTTGCGCAAAATACTCCGGCAGCTTCAGCGTATAGGCGCTGTCGGGAGACTTCAGGATATAGCCGGTCTTGTAGCCCTTGGCGACCGCATGCTCGGCAAGGATCGCGGCCTGCGCATTGTCGGCGGGGTAGGTTCCGAACATGTAGTCGCCCACCGCATCGGGGATGGTCGGCGTCGTGCCGCAGAACGTGAAGGTGGGGATCTGCGCGGGCTGGCTGATCTGGCCCGCGGCGATCGAGGGATCGGCATCGCAAGGGGTAATCAGCACCTTGACGCCGGCGGCGACCAGTTCCTGCGCGGCCTGAACCGTGGTGGCGGTGTCGGTGCGCGTGTCCTTGATGTCGAGGGTGATCTTGTACTTGCCGCCAAGCCCGCCCCTGGCATTGATCTCGTCAACCGCGATCTTGAAACCGACGAGCGAGGGCTGGTCGGCGAAGGCGAGGCCCCCGGTCTGCGCGGTGGCGAGGCCGATGGTGATGTCCTCGGCCAAGGCCGGTGCCGCTGCGAAGAACATGGCGCCGGCAAGAACGGCGAAACGGAACGATGTCATGTGTGTCTCCTCCACTTTTATGTTTCAATGCGATGCACGTCTGCTTCCGATATAGGCCTCGATCACCTTGGGGTCGCTGCGGATCTGGTCCGGAGTGCCCTCGGCGATCTTCTGGCCCTTGTTCAGCACCACCATGCGATCAGAAAGGCGCATGATGAGCCGCATGTCATGCTCGACGACGAGCAGGCCGATCGCATGATCGGCGCGGATCGCCTCGAGAATACGGATGAGTTCGTCGGTCTCGGCCGGGTTCATGCCGGCGGCGGGTTCGTCGAGAAGCAGGAAGCGCGGCTCGAGGGCCAGGGCGCGGGCGATCTCGAGGCGCCGCCGGTCGCCATAGGCGAATGAACTCGCCAGTTCGCCGGCGCGCGGCGCAAGGCCGAGGCGCTGCAATTGCGACAGGGCGAGCGCGCGCGCCATCGCCGGACTATGCCCCTTGGCCATTGCGGCGACGGCGACGTTTTCGAGAGCCGTCATGCGGTCGAACAGCCTGATGTTCTGGAAGGTGCGGCCGAGCCCTGCGGCGGCGATCCGGTGCGGCGGCTGCCCGGTCATCTCGCGCCCCGAGATGATGACGTTTCCTGTAGTCGGCCGGACCTGGCCGCAGATGATGTTGATGAGCGTCGTCTTGCCCGCGCCATTGGGCCCGATCAACCCCGTGACCTGCCCCGTCGGCACGGTGAAGCTGATATCATCGAGCGCCACGAGGCCGCCAAAGCGCATCGTCACGTTGCGCACTTCGAGGGCGCCGCCCTCCTCCTGCTGCCGCCGCGCCGGAACGGCGGGCGCCATCTTGCTGCGCGGCCAGTCGGGGCCTGCCTCGTGGAGCCCCGCCAATCCCAGCGGCCTCCGCCAGATGGTCAGCAGCAGCGCCAGGCCCATGCCGAGCTGCGGCAGGCCGAAGACGCCGGGCAGCGTGAAGGCGCCGAGGTCGATGCCGGTTTCCGCCTGCCGCAGCACCTGCACGACGGCGGCCAGCAGGATGGTGCCGGCGACTGCACCTGTCACCGTCAGCATGCCACCGACGATCAGCATCGAGACCAGTGTGAAAGTCAGGTCGAAATAGAAATCCTTCGGCGAAAAGGCGCCGAGGAAGTGGCCGTAAAGTGCGCCGGCCACCACCGCCATGGTGATGCTGATCGCCCAGCCGGCATGGCGCACGCGGCGGACGTTGACGCCGGTTGCCGCGGCGGCCACCTCGTTCTCGCGCGCGGCGCGGAGCTTCAGCCCGAGCGGCGTGTCACGCAGGACGCGGGCGATCACGATGAAGGCGGCCGCCAGCGCGAAGGCGGCATAGACCGTCGTCAGCCGCGGCACGCCATAGAAGGTCTGGCTGCCGCGCGTCACCTCGCGGGCGCCGATCAGCACCACATGAATGATGATCAGGAAGGCGAGCGTGCCGATCGCCGCAGAGCCCGTCGACAGGCGGGCCAGCGGAAAGCCGGACAGGATGCCGACCGCGAGGCCGACGATGGCGGTGACAATGATGACGCTCACCAGCGAAAGCTCATGGGCCTGCAGCCACAGCGGCAGCTGCGGAAGCGCTGTTGCCTGTACGCCCTTCGCCATGGTCAGCACGCCCGAGACATAGGCGCCAATTCCCATGAAGGCCGAATGCCCGAAGGAGACAATGCCGGAATTGCCGCTGAAGGTGGCGAGCGCCAGGACGGCGGCGATCTGCAGCAGCACCAGCGTCGCGATGTTGATGCCGGTGTTGCCGAAGAGAAGCGACACGCCGAGCGCCAGCCCGCCCGTTGCCGCGATCAGCAGCGCCGCGCTGGTCCATGCTCGTCCAGGAACTCCGATCCCCGGGGACATTGCTTCCTCTGCCTCGTTGAGGATCAAGCCTAACATGGGTGTTGGAGGATGAGTCAATAATTGTTTCAATTTGCAAGCGGCTGGCGGAATGCTGTAATGAATTCCACATCACCGCCCCTTGCAAGGCACGATACAACATGACACGGACGACGGCCGCCCAGAGACGCTCCTCTTCCGCCGACACGCGCCGCCGCAGCGTGCGCGACCGGTTGATGGAGACGGACCGCGGTTTCGCCGATTCCGAGCTCAAGGTGGCGCGCATCCTGCTGGCGAATTATCCGGCAGCGGGCCTCACCACCGTCTCGAAGCTCGCCAAGCAGGCCAGCGTCAGCGATCCTACCGTGTTGCGGCTTGCCCACCGGCTGGGGTTCGAGGGCTTCGCCGAAATGCAGGCGGCACTTTTGGAGGAAGTCGAGGCGCACATGCGCTCGCCCCTCACGCTTGCCTCCGAACCGGTGCGCCGCCCGAAGCCCAACCTCTACCAGGCCTTCTCCACCGCGACGCTGGCGCAATGCGAGGCCACCTGCCGGGAAACCGCCACGGCGGACTATGAACGCGCCGCGGCCTTGCTCGCCGATCCGCGCTACCGCGTCTTCTGCCTCGGCGGGCGGTTCAGCCGGTTCCTCGCCGGCATATTGCAGCGCTGCCTGCACCACCTGCGCGAAGGCACGCAGCACCTCGATGGCAATGCCGCCGACCTCGTCGACGAGCTGGCGGCGATCGGCAAGCGCCATGTGCTGGCGGTTTTCGACTACCGCCGCTATCAGGCGGATGTGGTCAGCTTCGCGGAACAGGCCAAGGCGCGGGGCGCCCGCGTCATCCTCTTCACCGACAACTGGAAGTCGCCCATCGGCAGCTTCGCGGATGTGGTGTTTGCAGCACCCACCGCCACCGCCTCGGCCTTCGACACGCTGGTAACGCCGATGCTGCAGGTCGAGGCGATCGTCGCCGGGGTGGCCGGCCGGCTGGAGCCCGAGTGGCGGAGCCGCGCGGCGGCTTTCGAGGAAGCCCGCAGCCGGAACCACGTGACACTTGAAGACAGCGGCAAGGCCAGGACTTCCACCAGACGGGCAATACCCAAACGCAGCGAGGCATCATGACCACCACAGACCGGCGCGAGGCGCATTACACGAAGGGCGAGACGGCGGTTCTCTTCGTCGACATGCAGAAGATGTTCTGCATTCCGGGAACCGATCCGCAGCACCCTGAAATGAATGCGGAACATTATTACTTCCGGCGGCTCAAGGATCTCGTCATTCCCAACCAGGTGCGCATCCTGCAGGCGGCGCGCGCCCATGGCGTCCAGGTCATGCACACCATCATCGAGGCCCTGACCGAGGATTGCCGCGATGCCTCGCTCGACCACAAGCTCTCCGATCTTCTGGTGCCGAAGGGCCACCCGCTGGCGCCGCCCATCGACGAGCTGGCCCCCATCCGCAACGAGATCGTGCTGCCCAAGACGTCCTCCGGCGTCTTCAACTCGACCGCCATCGACTATGTGCTGCGCAACCTCGGCATCCGCTACCTGATCGTCGCCGGCGTCGTCACCGACCAGTGCGTCGACATGGCGGTGCGCGATGCCGCCGACCGCGGCTATCTCGTCTCGGTGCCGGGCGATGCCTGCGCGACCTACAGCCAGGAGCGCCACGACACCGCACTCCGCGCCTACAAGGGCTATTGCTGGATCACCGATACCGATACCGTCATCTCGCGCATCAACGCCATTGCGGAGAAGGCTGCATGAGCGAACTGCCGCCCAATCACGAGCAGCTCGTCACCTTCGTGACGACGGATTATGCCGGCATCACGCGTGGCCGCTCGCTGGCGGCATCGGCCTACAAGCCCAGGCAGATGAAGTCGCTGGGCTGGGTTCCGGCCAACATGTCGCTCACTCCCTTCGACCTGATCGCCGATCCCAACCCGTGGGGATCGGCGGGAGACCTCCGCCTGCTGCCCGACGACACGGCGCGCTACTGCTTCGGCATCGAGGGCTCCGAGACGGCCCTCGACATCGTGATGAGCGACATCACCGAGCTCGACGGCACAGCCTGGACCTGCTGCCCGCGGAGTTTCCTGAAGCAGGCGCTGGCCGACCTCAAGGCCGAGACGGGCATGACGCTCGCCGTCTCCTTCGAGCACGAGTTCCAGATCCTCGATGCGCCGTGGCAACAGGCGCCGGCCTTCTCGCTGCAGGCCTTGCGCCGCACCGATCCCTTCGGGCCGATGCTGATGGCGGCACTCCGCGATGCCGGGGCGGAACCTGAAGTCTTCATCGCCGAATATGGGCAGGACCAGTTCGAGATCACGCTGGCGCCGGCGGACGCACTGGCAGCGGCCGACCGCGCGGTGGTGCTGCGCGAAACGGTGCGCGAGCTTTCGCGCAACATGGGGTGGCGGAGCTCATTTGCGCCGAAGACCGCCGTCGGGGGCGTGGGCAACGGCGTTCACATCCACTTCTCGTTCCGTGGGCCCCGGGGCGAGCCGCTCCTCTATGACGCTTCGCAGCCGGGTGCCGTCTCGGCGGCGGGCGGCAGCTTCGTGGCGGGCATCCTCCGCCACCTTCCCGCACTCACCGCCATCACCGCGCCGAGCCCCGTCTCGTATCTCCGCCTGCAGCCGCATCACTGGAGTTCGAGCTATACCTGGTTCGGCGAGCGCGACCGCGAGGCCAGCCTCCGCATCTGCCCGGTCAACAGGATCGGCAAGTCCGATCCGGCCAAGGCCTTCAACATCGAGTACCGCCCCTGCGATGCGACGGCGGGTCCGCATCTGGCGCTTGGCGTCATGGTGCGGGCGGGGCTCGAGGGTCTGCGCCAGAAGCTCGAGCCCCCGCCGCTGTTCTCGGGCGACCCCGCAGCAATCCCTGAGGCGGAGCGCAAGGCCATGGGCCTTCACCGCCTGCCGCAAAGCCTCGATGAAGCACTGAAGGCGCTTGGGGCCGATACGACGGTCACCTCCTGGTTCAGCCCCATCGCACTTGAAACCTATATCGGCATGAAGCGGATGGAGATGAAGCTTGCAGGAGACAAGCTCGATGACGCGCTCTGCCGCCGCTATGCGGAGATCTATTGATGGCGCTTGACGACATCCTGCCGCCGCCGGTAAGGGTTCTCAATGCCGAAGGCCGGTCGCGCGTGGTGCTGCTGTGCGAACATGCCTCGCGCTTCATCCCCGGGCGCTATCATGGCCTCGGCCTCGGCGGAGCGGATCTCGAACGCCACATCGCATGGGACATCGGCGCGGCAGACGTGGCGCAGGAACTCTCGGTGCTCATCGATGCACCATTGGTGATGGCGGGATATTCGCGCCTGCTGATCGACCTCAACCGCCCGCTGTCGAGTGCCACTTCGATCCCGGTCATCAGCGAGAATACTGAGATTCCCGGCAATAGAGGCCTGACCGGCGATGAACGGAAGGCGCGGGCTCAGGCCTATTTCGAACCCTTCCACGCCGCCGTCTCGGCACTTCTTGACGCGAGGCAGCGCTTGGGCCATGTCGATGCCGTCGTCGGCATCCACAGCTTCACGCCGGTGTTCAAGGGCATTGCCCGGCCCTGGCATGCCGGCATCCTGTTCCGGAAATCGGCGGCGTTTGGCGAGCATCTCGTTGACGGCCTCCGCAAGGGGCCGGGCCTCATCGCCGCGAACGAGCCCTACAGAATCGAGGACGACAGCGATTACACCGTGCCGGTCCATGGCGAGCAGCGCGGGCTTCACGCCGTGCTGGTCGAGATCCGCCAGGATCTGATCGCCGGAACAGAGGGTGCCAGAGACTGGGCCAGGCGGCTGGCGGCGGTGCTGGCCATGTCGTTCTGAACGAGGGAGACGGGGTATGAGTGCCAGCGGCGAACGCGACGAGGCCTGGCGGCAACGCGCCGTCTTGGGAAACTATGCCGAGCGGGCCTTCGCGCAGCCGCCGGAGGAGACGCGAATCTGGAGCTATACGAACCGCGTCTCGTATCAGGCGGGAGATGAGGTTCAAATTTCTGTATGCACCACTGCGCCATCGTTCTCGGTCGACGTGTTTCGCGACGGGCTGAAGCAGGCGCAAGTGTACCGGCGCGACAATATTGCCGGACAGTGGCAGGATACGCCCGATGATTGCTCGGTCATCGGCTGCGGCTGGGCGCCATCGCTCAGCTTCCGCGTCGAGCCTTCCTGGGCGTCGGGCGCCTATGTCGTCCGCTGCTCGGCGCTCGCCGGCGGAACCGTTGCCGATGTTCACGAGCACATCTTCATCGTCAGGCCCACGCCGGGCCAAGCTTCAGGCAAGCGCATCCTGCTGATCGCGGCGACGTCGACATGGAACGCCTATAACGACTGGGGCGGCTCCAACCACTACCAGGGCTACTGCGGCCCGAACGGCGACCGGTTCTCGCCCATCCTCAGCATCGCGCGGCCGCTGGCGAAAGGCTTCGTCAGCCTTCCCGCCGATGCGCCGCGCGCGGTTCTCTTCGACTCGCCGCCGATCATGGCGGAACCGCGCTATCCGCACATGGAATGGGCCTATGCCAATGGCTATTCCAAGAAATACATGTCATCGGGATGGGCGAGCTTCGAGCGGCATTTCGTGGCCTGGGCGGAGGCCGAAGGCTATGGCGCCGACATCATCAGCCAGATCGACCTTCACTATCATCCGCAACTCCTCGATGCCTATCCTTGCGTTGCCTGCATCGGCCATGACGAATACTGGTCGTGGGAGATGCGCGATGCGGTCGATGCCTTTGTCGAGCGCGGCGGCAGGGTGGCGCGCTTTGCCGGAAACTTCATGTGGCAGATCAGGCTCGAGAACGAGGGCGCGCGGCAGGTGTGCTACAAGTATCTCGCCCGCGAGGAAGACCCCCTGATGCGAGGGAGCCAGCGCCACCTCGTCACCGAGTCATGGGAAGCGCCCGGGATCGGGCGGCCGGGAGCGGCGACCTTCGGCCTCAACGCCACGCACGGGCTCTATGCGAGCTGGTCCGGCTGTTCGCCGCGCGGCGCCAAGGGCTTTCCGATCTACCGGCCCGAGCACTGGGCCTTCGCGAACACCGGCCTCTATTATGGCGACGTGCTGGGCGCCAGCTCGCGCATCTTCGGCTATGAGGTCGACGGCCTCCCCTATGAAATCCGCAACGGACTTCCCTATCCCGCCGATCCGGCGATGGCGCCCCAGGGGATCGAGATCCTCGGCCTCGGACTGTCATCGACAATCGAGGAAGGGCCGACGATCCGTCCCGGCCAGAGTTTTCTGGGAATCGAGGATGGCGAATATGTCGCCTCGGTGCTGACGGGCAAAAGCGATGCCGCCGCGATCGAACGCACCAAGCGCGGCTGCGGCATGATCGTCAGTTTCAGGCGCGGCCGGGGCGAAGTGTTCCATGCCGGCACCTGCGACTGGGTGATGGGCCTCGCCCGGTGCGACGAGATGGTGATGCAGGTGACGCGGAACGTCCTAAACCGCTTCCTTGGCTGACAAATCCACAAGGACGAAAGGCCCGCAGCGTGCTGCGGGCCTTGCCGCGTTACATGCCCTTGGGCAGCGTCATCTTGCCGACGAGGTCGGGATACTTCGCGGTGATCTCCTCGAACTTTCCCGCCTTGGCCAGTGCCGCGATGGCGGCGTTCAGCTTTTCCTTCAGGGCGCTGTCTTCCTTCCGCACGCCGCCGCCAACACCTTCGCCATAGATACCCGGATCGTCGGGCTTTTCCAGAATGGCCTTGAGTTCACAGCAGTCCGCACCCTGCGTGGTCTTGAGGTAGTCGAACAGCGCCGAGCTGTTGGCGAGCACATAGTCGAGGCGTCCCGCCGCAAGATCGTTGTTCACCTCGTCCTGCGTGGCATAGGTCTTGATCTCGACGCCAGCCGGCAAAAGAAACTTCTGCGCATAGCGCTCGTGCCCGGTCGAGACCTGGACACCCAGTGTCTTGCCTTTCATCTTTTCAGCCGCGACATCAAGATCGCCATTCTTCGGACCGATGATCGCGGGCGGCGTGTCATAATACATCTGCGTGAAGTCGATGGTCTTCTTGCGCTCCTCGGTGATCAGCATCGAGGACCAGATGACATCAATCTGGCTGGCGGTGAGCGCCGGAATGATGCCATCCCACGCCACGTCGACGATCTCGCACTTCTCGTTCATCTGCGCGCAGACGGCATTCATCAGGTCGACTTCCCAGCCGACCCAGGTGCCGGACGCATCCTTCGATGTGAATGGCGGGTAGGGCTCGGCAGCGATGCCGAACTTGATGTCCGCCATGGCCGGAGCCTGAACGGCCATCAGCACGGTGGCAGCCGCTGCGAACAAGAGGCGACGCGTGAACTTCATGTTTCTCTCCCAGGGTTTCACGGAAGGCCCAGTCGACGCGGCATCACATCGCAACACCGTGTTTCACCCGCCTTCGCACAGGAAGGTTGCAGCACCGCCGGTGTTTTGACAAGGTATTGCAATCCCTGTCCCGCTCAATCGGGCCCCGGCACGCAATGCTGTCAGCGCGCGAAGACACCGTCCATAAAGGGGAAGCCCTTGATCTCGATCGGGTTGCCGGAGGGATCGCGGAAGAACATCGTCCATTGCTCGCCGGGCTGGTCCTCGAAGCGCACCGAGGGCTTCAGCACGAAGTCGATGCCCGCCGCTTCCAGTTTCGCGGCCAACGCCTTCCAGCCCGGCAGGTGCAGGACGACGCCGAAATGCGGCATCGGCACCAGCTTCTCGCCGACGCGGCCGGTATTGGAATTTGCAAAAGGCTCGCCCAGATGCAGGCTCAGCTGGTGGCCGAAGAAATCGAAATCGACCCAGGTTTCCGTCGAGCGCCCCTCGGCACAACCGAGGATACCGCCATAGAAGGCCCGTGACTGATCGAGATCGCGCACGTGCAGCGCAAGGTGGAATGGCGTCGGCATGGATTTCTCCCGTGTCCTGCCGCTTCAGGCTAACGCCTCGCGGCGGCCTCAGGAAGAGGTTTCGTGCCTGCTGCTTCAGCCGGTGATTTCGAACGAGATCGAATATTTGCAGGTCTCGTTCCTGCGGGCGGCGTTGCGCATCAGGTAGACCTGCACCGAATAGGTGCCGCTGGCGGTGAGATTGGCGGAATACTCGTTGCCGCTGACCGAGCCGTTGAAATTGCCTTCGCCATCGGGCGTCGCGACATTGAAGTAGCACGAGCGGCTGGACGGATCGAACAGCACCTGCATGACCTGTCCCGCGCCGGCGTCGAGGCGGTAGACGATGCCGTCATAGCCCTTGATCGACCCCGATCGCGTCGCGGCGGAAGCCCCGGCCTCGAACCGCACGGTTTCCGTGCGGTCCGCAGCCGAGGCCGCCTCCCCGGCCGCAAACAGAAGGGCAGATGCAAGCAGCGTGGCAATCGTCGCTTTCATGATCAGTAGATTCCGTCGATGATGGTGAAGTCCGATGCCCGGTGGGCTTCGGTGTGGGTGGCGTCCGTCGTCACCACCGTCATGCCATGGTGCATGCGCCTGCGGATTTCCTCGCGCACCGGAGGGTCCGCCTTGATGCGGCGCAATTCGCGGGCCATGTCCTCGCGGTCGGACTTGCCATAGCCGTTCGACGACCACTTCAGGCTGCCGTCGTCATGCTGCGAACCGGTCAGCGTGTGGACCAAGTTCCTGAGCGGCTTGCGGTCGTCGGCAATCGAGGCCCTGCCGGTGGCGATAACCTTGTCATCTTCCAGAACATGAATGCTGCGGTCCTTGCCGCTCACCACGACGCTGACGGCTTTCGGATGATCGTCATGACCGGCGGCATACTGGCTCTTCTTCAGCGACCGGTCGACGGCCGCGAATTCATGGCGCGCGTAGTCGCCCAGGACCATGCCGGGATGGGTGACAGCCGCGGGATCGGAATGATCGTCGGCGATCACCACCGTCATTCCCAGCTTGGTGATCCCGAACAGCAGTTCCGAAAACGCCATCGGCAGGCGCACACAGCCGTGCGAGGCGGGATAGCCGGGCAGGTTTCCGGCATGTATGGCGATCCCCGACCAGGTCAGCCGGTTCATGTTCGGCATCGGCGCGTTGCTGTAGGTCGAGGAACGGTGATGCTTGTCCTTCTGGAGAATCTTGAACACGCCGGTTGGCGTGCGGTGGCCAGGCTTTCCGGTCGTGCAGGTCGATGCGCCGATCCGGATGCCGTTCCTGAAAACATGCAGAAGCTGGTCGGGAATCGACACGATGATCAGCAGCGGCCCGGCGGCCGAGCGTTCCGGAAACCAGTTGAATTCGCCGTTCTTCAGCTGGTCGGCATGCTTGGTCACGAGCTGCGCCGAAGCTCGCTCGAACTGCAATGCCGATCCGGCTGCCGCAGCGCTGAGGATGAACTTGCGTCTGGTCATAAACATGGGCTTGGCGTTCGGCTCCACAGGGATGCGATGTCTCGGTTCCAAACCGCATTCCTGGCATTTGCGGGACCTGCCCCGCGCGGTCCGGTCAGCGCCTGTCGGTTCGGGGATGTACTTTCCCGATCGGCTCCGCATCGTCAACTGAGTTATGTTCGCAATACATGAATGAGGTTCATTCCATCGCGCGGCACCGAAGGCTCATCCGGCGCTGCGCTGCAGGGTCTTGACCACGGAAGCCGCCGCCGCCTGCGCCTTGATCCAGGCGGCAAGGCATTTGATCTCGTGCTCGCCCGCCCGCTGGTTCTTGTAGCAGAGATGATAGACGCGGCCCGTCGGCATGCGGGACTTGTCGAAATAGGCCAGCGTTCCCTCGCCGATGCCGTGCCGCGCCAGAAAATCCGGCACCAGCGCCACGCCGAGGCCGGCCTTCGCCATGTCGACGGCGAACAGATAATGCGAACACTGCAGCCACGAGCCCTTCTGCACTTCACTCAGCCTGAGCCTGGCGTTCCGGCAATAGGCCTGCCAGTCATCGCCGAGCGTTCCTTCCCCCAGCTCCGTCGTGATCAGGCGCCGGGGCGCCTTGGGCCCATGCGGCGCATGAACGGCAACGAGCGTTTCCTCGACAATGCGGACAGCGGCAAAGCCGGGGCGCACGGCGAGCGCGGTGACGAAGGCATCGGCGACCTGATCGGTCTGTTCGGGATCCTGTGCCTGCAGGCAGAGCTGCAGATCGATCCCGGGATAGGTGTCGCAGAAATCCTGCAGGAGCGGAATGATCCAGCCGGGGCCGAAACTGCTGCAGACCGCCAGCCGCAACGCCCGCCGTGAACCGCCGACAATCTCGTCAACCGAGGACTGCAGCCCCGCAAACGCGACGGCAAGCCTCGCCGCCAGCCGCTCGCCGGTGGAGGTGAGGCCGATGCCGCGGCCTGCCCGTTCGACCAGTTGTTCGCCCAGCGCCTCCGTCAGCTCGCGCAGCTGGTGGCTGACGGCACTCTGCGAGACCCCAAGTTCGGCAGCGGCAAGCTTCACCGATTGATGGCGCGCGACGGCCTCAAAATAGTTGAGGCCGCGCATGAGGCTGGTATTGCGGCGATACGACCCCGGTCCTGGCATGGCCGGCATCATAGCCATTTCCACAGGCTTTGCCATCATCCGGCGCGATCGGCCTATAATGGGTCTTTCAACCCCCAAGGGAGGACGGCCGGCGGATCGACCGCGGCTAGGCGGCGGTGGCACGCTTGGCCGTTGCCATCGGCGAAATCATGGCAGGCACGAGTGCCGGTGCAAGCAGGTGGTTGCTGCCGGCAAAGGCGATGAAATGCGAACGCGCGGTTTCGACCCCGCCCTCATCCGACAAGGCCGCACGGCAGGCCTTCAAGGCCGCCGCATGGTCGGCCTTCCGGCTGGCGCAGGGCTGCCACTCGTTCAGGAAGGTATAGGCCTCCCAGACATCGGTGATCTCGCGGACGAAGCCCAGACCAATGAGCACGGCAACGGGTTCTTCGAAAGCATGATGGCGCATGATTGGTCCTTTGAGGAAATGACGGGCAGATATGCCCTGTAGAGCAGCAGCAGAACGCCGGCGGCGCGGTTTTGTTTCATCGCCCGCTGCAGCAGCTCCCGGAATGCAAGGCTGGCATTCCGGATTCCGGGAACTGCCGCCGAACGCGCCGCATTCATTGCAGCATGATGGAACCCGTTCGCATCGGTACTGCCGGCTGGTCCATTCCGGCGGCCTGCCGCCATGTTTTTCCAGGCGATGGCATGGTGCTCGAGCGCTACGCCAGAATATTCAACGCGGTCGAAATCAACACCAGCTTCTACAGGCCGCACCGTCAGCCGACCTACGCGAAATGGGCGGCCATGGTGCCCAGCGGTTTTTCCTTTGCGGTGAAAGTGCCGCGCGAGATCACGCATGTGCGGCGCCTGCGGGACGTTGTGGAGCCGGTCAACCGCTTTGCTGACGAAGTTTCAGGGCTGGGACCGAAGCTCGGCGCCGTGCTGGTGCAATTGCCGCCCAGCCTCGATTTCGAACCGCGAGATGCCGCCTCCTGCCTCCAAAGCTTCAGGGCCCGTTTCGATGCCCCGATCGTGTGCGAGCCGCGCCATCCGGGCTGGTTCACGCCGGCCGCCGAAGCCCTCCTCCACGCGCATGGCATCGCGAGAGTGGCCGCCGATCCGGCGCCGGTCGCAGGCGCAGGCGAGCCGGGCGGCTCTCCCGGCACGATCTATCTCCGCCTTCACGGTTCGCCGCGCATCTACTATTCGCGCTATGACGCAGCAACGCTCGACGCGATCGCCGCACGGGTCGCGGCCTATCGCGGGAAGGCGCGCCGCCCATGGTGCATCTTCGACAACACGGCGGAATTCGCCGCGACGGAAAATGCCCTCGCGCTGATGGCGAGGTGCAGCGCAATGCCGGTTCCTGCCGCCGGCGGCTGAGAACACAATTGTCATTGCCGGCGGGAATCGCCTAGTTAAGTCTCTGGAGTGCCGTGGAGAAGCGTGATGCGTGAGGAGCGGGTGAAACGGCGGCTCGCTGCGATACTGGCGGCGGATGTCGTGGGCTTCAGCCGGCTGATGGAAGCCAACGAGGAGGGAACATTGTCGGCGCTGCGCCAGCATCGCCGGGATTTTCTCGATCCCCTCATCGCCCGGCATGATGGCAAGGTGTTCAAGACCCTGGGCGACGGCTTCATGGCCGAGTTTGCCAGCGCCATCGAGGCAACGCTCTGCGCCATCGAAATCCAGCGCGGCATGATGGAGCGCAATGCCGGCCTGCCACAGGACCGGCACATGATCTTCCGCATCGGCATCAACCTCGCCGACGTGATCGTGCGGGGCGATGATTTCTTCGGCGACGACGTCAACATGGCCTCACGGCTGGTGGAACTGGCGCCGCCCGGCGGCATCGCCTGCTCGGCGGGAATCCGTTACCAGATCGGCAGCAAGCTCGACCTCCGCTTCCACGACCAGGGCGCGAAGAGCGTCAAGAACATCCAGCAGCCCATCCACGTCTTCATCATCGCGCCCGAAACCGGAGAGCCTCCCGGCAAGCCCGCGCGCGTGGCCGGCAATCCCCGGGGCAAGACGTCGGTCGCGGTGCTGCCCTTCACCAACATGAGCGGCGACAGGGAACAGGATTATTTTTCCGACGGCATGACCGAGGACATCATCACCGATCTTTCCAAGGTCTCTGACTTGTTCGTGCTGAGCCGCAACGCCGTGTTCCAGCACAAGGGCCAGCCCATCGACATGGAGCGCACCGCGCGCGATCTGGGCGTTGCCTTCGTGGTGAACGGCAGCGTGCGCAAGGCCGGGCGCCGGTTGCGGATCACCGCGCAGCTGACCGAGGGCGCCAGCGGCGGCCATGTGTGGGCGGAACGCTACGACCGCGACCTCACCGACATCTTCGCGCTGCAGGACGAGATCACCAAGACGATCGTCGGGCAGCTGAAGGTCAAGCTCCTGCCGCGCGAGCTTCATGCCATCGAACAGGCGCCGACCAGCAATGTCGAGGCCTATACCTGGTACCTCAAGGGCCGGGAATATTTTCATCGCGGCTCGCGGTCGGGCTTCACGCTGGCCAAACGCATGTTCGCGAAGGCGATCGCCCTCGATCCCGGCTATGCCCGCGCCTATGCGGGATTGGCCGATTGCGATGCCTTCCTCTACATGGACTACAGCGAGGATGTGGCGGGCGAGGTGCTGCGGAACAGCGAGAAGGCGCTGGCGCTGGCGCCGGAACTTGTCGAGGCCCGCGCCTCGCGGGGCCTGGCGCTCTCCGTTGCCCACCGTTACGAGGAAGCCCGGCGCGAATTCGAGCACGCGATGGCCAAGGACCCCGATCATTTCGAGCTGCGCTTCTTCTATGGCCAGTCCTGCTATGTGCAGGGAAAGCTCGAGGAGACGGCGCGGCACTGGGAACGCGCCGCCGAAGTGAAGCCCGACGACTATCAGGCGCTGATCCTGCTGAACCAGGTCTATGCCTCGCTCGGCCAGGAGGAGAACGCGGCCAGGGCCGGAACGCGCGGGGTGGAACGCGCCGAGCGTGAATTTGCGCGCAACCCCGAGAACCCGAGGCCCGCCTATTTCATCGCAACGACGCTTGCCAAGCTTGGCGATACCGCGCGCGCCGAGCCCTGGGCGGCAAAGGCGCTGGCGATCGCGCCCGAAGACTATCTGACGCAGTATAACGTCGCCTGCTACTACAGCGTCTCGGGTGATTTCGACCGGGCCTTCGCCATGCTTGGGCGGCTGCTGCCGCGAAGCAATGCCGACATGAAGGACTGGGTGCTGAACGATTCCGATCTCGATCCGCTGCATGGCGACCCGCGCTGGCAGGCGGTCAGGGAACAGGCGCTCCGCCGCTAGCTGCGGATTGACTTCGGCCGCGATGATGCGGAAGACTTGCCGGAAGAGAGTTCACAATCACTGCCAGAACGGATCATCCAACATGAGCGATACCAGATTCAACCAGCCGCTGGGCGGCAACGAGATGCCGCGCTTTGCGGGCCCCGCGACGATGATGCGGCTGCCGGCACAGAAGACCGCCGAAGGGCTCGACGCCTGCTTCGTGGGCGTGCCGATCGACATCGGCAGTTCCAACCGCTCGGGCACGCGCCATGGGCCGCGCCAGATCCGCGCCGAATCCTGCATGCTGCGCCCCTACAACATGGCGACCCGCGCCAAGCCTTTCGAATCGCTGCAGGTCGCCGACATCGGCGACGTCGCCATCAACACCTTCGACCTGAAGAAGACCGTCGGCATCATCGAGGCGGCCTATGACGAGATCCTCTCCCATGACTGCATCCCCCTCACGCTCGGCGGCGATCACACGCTGACGCTGCCGATCCTGCGGGCGATGAAGAAGAAGCATGGGGCCGTGGCGATGATCCACATCGATGCCCATGCCGACATCAACGACGAGATGTTCGGGGAAAAGATCGCGCATGGAACGCCGTTCCGCCGCGCGGTCGAGGAAGGACTGCTCGACTGCGGCAGGACCTATCAGATCGGGCTCAGGGGCTCGGGCTATTCGCCGGAGGATTTCGACTGGCCGCGCCAACAGGGCTTCACGGTGATCGAGGCGGAGAAGTGCTGGTACAAATCGATGGCGCCGGTGATGGACGAGGTGCGCGGCCGGATCGGCGATCGCCCGGTCTATCTCACCTATGATATCGACAGCCTCGATCCGGCCTTCGCGCCCGGCACCGGCACGGTGGAAGTGGGCGGCCTCTCCACCTGGCAGGCGCTCGAAATCATCCGCGGCTGCCGCGGCCTCAATCTCGTGGGGGGCGATCTCGTCGAAGTCTCGCCGCCGTTCGATCCTTCCGGCAACACGGCATTGATCGGCGCCAATTTCCTGTTCGAGATGCTGTGCGTGCTGCCGGGCGTGCAATACGGCTGAGACGCTGTTCTCAGCGCAGCACCTCGAAGCCCTTGCCCAGATGGGCATGGGGCCCGGGCGTCACATGCTTGCCGCAGTCCTCGCCGGCCAGTTCGCCGATGATCGGGCAATCCGGCCTGCCGTCGCCATGGCAGTTGGAAGCGAGATGCTTCAGCGTGTCGGCCATCTGCTGAAGCTCCATCATCTTGCGCTCGAGGGCCGCGACATGACCCTCGGCAATGCGTTTCACGTCGCTACTGGCGCGGCCGCGGTCGCGCCACAGGGTCAGCAGCTCGGTCATCTGCGCGACGCTGAATCCCAGGTCGCGGGCGCGCCTGACGAAGCGCAGCGTGTGAACGTCATTGCCGGAATAGACGCGGTAGCCGGACATGGTCCTGGAGGCAGGCCCGATCAGCCCGATCTGCTCATAGTAGCGGATCATCTTGGCCGAGACGCCCGAAGCGGCGGAGGCTTCACCGATGTTCATGAGGGCTGTCTCCTTCTTGTCAGTGTACGGATGATGGCGCGGCGGCACGGAAGCGCTTCAGCCGCAGGGCATTCGAGACGACGAAGACGCTCGACAGCGCCATGGCGCCCGCCGCCAGCATCGGCGAGAGCAGCGTTCCCGTGAAGGGATAGAGCACGCCCGCCGCCACCGGGATCAGCACCACGTTGTAGGCGAAGGCCCAGAACAGGTTTTCCCGGATGTTGCGGATCGTCGCATGCGACAGGCCGATGGCGTTGGTGACGCCGTTGAGGTCGCCCGACATCAACACCACATCCGCACTCTCGATCGCCACATCGGTGCCGGTGCCGATGGCGATCCCCACGTCGGCCTCGGCCAGTGCCGGCGCATCGTTGATGCCGTCGCCAACGAAGGCCAGCTTGCGGCCGCCTTCGCGCAGCTTTTTGATCGCCTCGACCTTGCCGTCGGGCAGCACCTCGGCCACGACCTCGTCGATCCCCAGCGCCTGGGCGATCGCTTCGGCCGTGCGGCGATTGTCGCCGGTGATCATCGCCACCCGGAGGCCCAGCGCATGCATTGCGGCGATCGCCTCGGGCGTCGTCGGCTTGATGGGATCGGCGACGGCGATGATGGCGGCGAGCCTGCCATCGATTGCCGCATAGAGCGGCGTCCTCGCCTCTTTCCCCAGCCTCTCGGCCGCCGCCGCGAAAACCGAGACATCGAGCCCCAGCTTCTGCATGAAGCGGTCGGCTCCGACTGCCACGTCGCGTCCTGAAACGGAACCGCAAGCGCCAAATCCCGCGACCGCCTCGAAGCCTTCCACGGCGGGCAGCGCATGGCCTTCGGCGGCCGCCGCCTTGACGATGGCAGCGGCAATGGGATGTTCCGACCGGCTTTCAACCGCGGCAACAAGTGGAAGCACCGAGTCGCGCGTGAAGCCTTCCGTCACTTCGAAGTCGGTCAGTTCCGGGCGGCCCGCCGTCAGGGTCCCGGTCTTGTCGAGGGCGATGACGCCGACGGCCTTCAGGGTCTGCAACGCCTCGCCCTTCCTGAACAGCACGCCAAGCTCGGCGGCGCGGCCGGTTCCCACCATGATGGAGGTGGGCGTGGCAAGCCCCATGGCGCAGGGGCAGGCGATGATCAAGACGGCAACCGCATTGACGAGGCCGAAGCTCAACGCGGGTTCGGGGCCAAAAACCAGCCAGACGAGAAAGGTCGCCGCCGCCGCCGCCATGACGGCGGGCACGAACCAGGCGGTGATCCGGTCGACCATCGCCTGGATCGGCAGCTTCGAGCCCTGAGCGGCTTCCACCATGCGGATGATCTGGGCCAGCACGGTATCAGCACCGACCCTGGTGGCGCGGTAGGTGAAGCTGCCGGTCTTGTTGATGGTGCCACCCACCACGGCGGCGCCTTCGCCCTTCAGCACGGGAACGGGTTCGCCGGTGATCATCGATTCATCGACATAGGATTGGCCCTCGACGAGGATGCCGTCGACGGCGATGCGGTCACCCGGCCGGGCCTGGAGGATGTCGCCCGTCACGACGGAGTCGAGCGGAACCTCGATGATCCCGCCGCCGCGCTCGACACGCGCCGACTTGGCTTCAAGGCTCATGAGCTTCCGGATCGCGTCGCTGGTCCGGCCCTTGGCGCGGGCCTCGAGATAGCGGCCGAGCAGGATCAGCGTCACGATGACGGCGGCGGCTTCGTAATAGACGTTGGCCGTGCCCTGCGGCAGAACCGAAGGCAGGAAGGTGGCGATGACGGAATAGCCCCAGGCCGCCGTGGCGCCCAGCACCACGAGCGAATTCATGTCGGGCGACAGGCGCAGCAGGGCCGGAATGCCCTTCCTGTAGAAGCGCAGGCCGGGGCCGAAGAGCACGATCGAGGCCAGCACGAAATAGAAGACATGGAGCGGCAGGCGGCCCACCGCCATGTGCAGCGAATGGCCGATGCCGGGAATGACATGCGAACCCATTTCGAGCACGAAGAGCGGCAGGGTGAAGAGGCCGGCGATGACGAGATCGCGTTTCAGGACGCGCTGTTCCTCGTCCTTGGCGGCGGCCAGCGCGTCCACGGCATGCGCCTCGTTCAGGCGGTGCGGCTCATAGCCGGCCTTGCGGATGGCGGCCTCGACGGGTTGCAGCGCCGCACCCGCCAGCATGGCGATCGACGCCCGCCCGGTTGCCAGGTTGACAGCGGCCGAGACAACACCCGGCGCCGCTGCAATGGCCTTTTCCACCCGGCCCACGCAGGAGGCGCAGGTCATGCCTTCAATGCCGAGTTCGACGTTCTGGC
The DNA here is from genome assembly GCA_022842165.1 of bacterium. Taxonomy (GTDB): domain Bacteria; phylum Pseudomonadota; class Alphaproteobacteria; order Rhizobiales; family Aestuariivirgaceae; genus Aestuariivirga. The sequence goes on along the minus strand of JALHQC010000018.1, from coordinate 3,257 downwards.
GCGCCACCTCATAGCCCGCCGTCCGGATGGCGCCGATCACCGCTTCGGCATCGACGCCGGCTGCAAAAGTCACGTCGGCGCGTTCGGAGGCAAGGTTCACGGATGATTTCGTCACGCCCGGCACGGCGGCAATCGCGTTCTCGACGCGGCGCACGCAGGAGGCGCAGGTCATCCCCGCGATGGGAAAGCTCTGGAACTGGCTATGGTCTGGCACTGCGGTCATGGGTCACTTCCTTCCGGACAGCATGCTCGCTCATCTAGGGTTTCCAAAGATGGGAAGGTCAAGAGCGCATTGCACCCTCCCGGTCCAAAATTTCCGGCGCAACACGCCTTCAATGATGCCCATGCACCACCGCGTGCCCTTGGCCGCGCCTGATCAGCCAGAGATTGACGGGCAGCGCCACGGCGAAGGCGATGGCGAGAGCGAGCGCCATGCTCGCCCAGAAGAACCAGTCGAGCGGACCGGCGGCCATGGCGCCGGGGATTGCCATCATCACCGCATTGTCGACGATCTCCATGACGGACACCGAGACAAAATCGGCGGCAAAGGCAATTCCCAGAGCCTGGCGCAGCCGCATGCCGCTGCGGACCAGCGGTATCATGGTGAGGCCGAAGCCGGTGATGAAGGCGAGTGTTACGGCAAGGCCGATCGTCTCCCACATGCCGAGGCCGATTGCCGTGCCGATGACCATGCCGACGATCTCGCCGATGGCACAACCCGTCATGCAGTGAAGCGTCGCCTGGAAGGCCAGGCGGTTCAGCGACGGCCAGCCGGTGGGGCCGTGACCATGATGGGGCATAGGATGCGATGCGGCTGACATGAGACGCTCTCCTCGGCTGGCGGGGTGGATCATTCCACCGATGCCCAGGGTGTGGGGCTTCCCATCTTGGGAAGGTCAAGCGGAATTTTGGAACGGATGAATTTTCCCGGACCCCCTTGACCTTGCCAGCGTTGGAATCCCTATCTGTGCCGCATAACCCCGGCAACACTCGACAGGAGACTTCCTCAAATGCTGAAACTCAAGGTACCGGACATGACCTGCGGCCATTGCGTGGGCGTGATCGAAAAGGCCATCAAGGCCGTCGATCCCCAGGCGGCGGTGAAGGCCGACCTCGCCTTGCAGATGGTGAGCGTCGAGACCACCGCCGCGGCTGACCGCATTTCAAAGGCCGTCGACGCGGCAGGCTATCCCAATATCGCAGGCTGACGAAAAGTCAGCGGGCGGCGGCGCTTGCCACGAGCGTCAGAATCAAGGCGATGAGCACGGCAGCGGCCATGGCGAGGACCGGGCCGGTTTCAGTCCCGGTGATGGCCGTCCGGGCCTGGAGAGCTGTGATGATGGCCGCGATCAGGCCACCGGTGACCATCATCTCGCGGGTCAGGGACAGGCGATTTTTCATGCAAAGCTACCCAGCCGTTTGGATTGCCTGAACAGTGGGCGGCAAAGCGTGCCCGAAGCTTGCGGCGGGCGCTGCCGCAGGACGGCTGCAGAATCTGATCCCGGCTTCCCGAGTGCTGGAACCGGAAGCGCAAGGCTACGTTCACTTTCGCAACGAGGCTCATGACGGCGAGGGCTTCGGCCAAGCCACTCAAACCTTGCGAGAACGCCGTATGAAACCCCTTCTGCTTGCCGTCATTCCCCTGGCCCTTGCCGCCGCTTCCAGCACCGTTCAGGCCCACAGCTGGTATTCCGAAAAGAAAGACCCCGTGTTCAAGCATTCCTGCTGCGGCGGCACCGATTGCGCGCAGCTCGTCATCACGCGGACAGCATTCAGTGCGGAAGAAAACGGCTATCGCATCCGCCTGACGCTCGAGGAAACCCGCAAGATCAACCCCTATTCGATGGCGCCCATCAATGCGGTCGTCACCTGGGACCGGGTGCAGCCCTCGGAGGACGGCAACTATCACATCTGCATCATGACCCACCACCGCGACAATGTCAGGGGCGGCATCTATTGCCTCTTCACGCCTCCCAACATCTGAAGCTTCAGGCCAGCTCGTCGGCGAGGCGCTGCCATTCGCCGGCCACGCTTGTGGCGGGGCGGCGGCCGGCGCGGCGATACCAGTAGCCGGCATTCGCCGCGTCGCCCTCGATCCGGTGGACCAGCGCGTGGACGATGTCGTGGGCGGGGTCGCCTTCCTGCATCTGGCAGAGTTCATGCGCCTTCCGCCATTCGGGCCCCATGGCAAGCCCGCCCTTGTTCAGCCACCACAGGGCTTGCCGCGGGCGGCTCAGGGCGGGAGGCGGAGCACTGCCCGCGGCATCGAAGCTTCCGGCATTCATCGCTCGTGCTCCCGGATGATGATTTGGTGATGGCGCAGCCTAGCACAGGCTGTAAAACGGGGCATGGCCCAAACCCTCATTCATCTTCCCGCCCGCCACAGCACCGCCTTCCGCCTCGCGAAAGGCCAGACGGTGCGCATCGTCAACACCCATGGCGGTCAGGTCGTCGATACCTGGGCCTTCGCCGATGGCGACATGAACGAGTTCATGTCGATGGAGCATTCGCGGGTGCACATGGGTCGGGTCAATCCCATTGCGGGCTCGGTGCTGCTCAGCAATGCGCGCCGCCCGATGCTGAGAATGCTCGCGGATACGTCCGGCGGCGTTCATGACACGCTGCTGGCGGCCTGCGACATTCACCGCTACCGCATGCTGGGCTGCACCGGCTATCACCGCAACTGCACCGACAACCTGCAGGAGGCACTGGGCCGGCTCAGGCTGTCGGCGCCAGAGACGCCGAGCCCGCTCAACCTGTTCCAGAATTCGGCGATCAAGCCGGATGGCGCTCTGGTGATCGAACCGCCGGTGGCGCCGCCCGGAAGCCATGTGACGCTCGGCGCCGAACTCGGCATCATCATCGTCTTTTCCGCCTGCCCGCAGGACATGGCGCCGACCAACGGCGCGGACATGACGCCGAAGGACGTGGAACTGATCGTCTCCTGAGGAAGACCGCCGTCCGCCTTTTCACCGCCGCCCCAGAACTTCGACGAGGCCGGCGCAGAGGATCGCCAGCGTGCCGGCCAGCTCCATGGCGCCAAACTGTTCGCCCGAAAACAGCGCCGCCGTGGCAGCGCCCGCCAGAACTTCCGTCATCAGCAGGATTCCAACCCGGCCGGAATCGATCCGCTGCGCAGCCCACAGCACCATGAAGTTGGGCGGCACGAAGAGGATCAGCGCGAAGAGGATGGCCCAGGGCAAGGCACTGGCGAGATTGGCGAGATGGCCGATCGGCGAGGACAGGGCTGCGGCAAT
>JALHQC010000017.1 GCA_022842165.1 bacterium | reverse complement strand
CCCCAACGCAGTTGTGGTAGGTGAGGGGATGGCAATTGTAGGGATGCATCTGCGCTTGCGGTCCCTCATCTCCCCGTTGCTGGCGCAACGGGTCCCTTCTTCTCCCGCGCGCGGGAGAAGACGTTAGGGGTTCGTCATCCGGCTCAAATAAGTCGCGAAGTCGTAGTTGGGGCGCTCCAGATGTGAGAGATGCCCCGGCACGGCCATCTCGGAGCACAGGCCCTTGTAGACGCGCTCGGTGCAGCCCTTGTCTTCGATGTTCACCTTGTCCAGCAGCGCCTTCACGGTGGCGAAGAGTTCGGGCACGTCGGGATCGCCCAGGAAGTCATTGCACATGCCGCCGCCGAAGGTGACTTGCACGTGGTCAACCCCCTTTGGGTGCAGCGAGAGGTACCAGAAATAGCCCGGTGTGAGCGTGATGAGCAGGCTGGGATAGAGCGCCAGCAGGAAGGTGGTGCGGCGGAGGTCGCCTTCGAGCCTTGTGTTGGTGGGATGCGCGCAGGCGATGCGGAAGGCGGGGTCTTTGAGGATTGTGTGCCAGTTGAAATGCGGCGGACTTGGCGGGCAGACCATTTCATCGAGCTTCGACAAGCCGCCGATGGTGCCGGCATGGCAGACGGGGAGGTGGTAGCTCTCCATGAAATTCTCGGCGAGGATCTTCCAGTTGGTGTTCCAGACGAAGCTTTCGTTGAACCACTCGGTGTAGTTCGTGAGGTCGAAGGGGCGGATCAGGTCTTCCACATCGGCGAAGTGTTCGGCCACAGGCTTCGCATCGGGCTTCAGCGAGACCAGCACCCAGCCGAGCCAGACTTCACACTTCACCTGCGGCAGGCGGTAGTTTTCCTTGCAGAAGCCGTGGTTGGCGCTCATTGCGGGTGCGCCGCGCAAGCGCCCGTCGGCCTCGTAACTCCAGCCGTGATAGGGACAGGTGATGATGCGGCGGTTGCCGCGGCCTTCGAGCAGCGTCGACATGCGGTGGAGGCAGACGTTGGACTGGGCGCGCAGCACGCCGTCCTGTCCGCGCATCACCATCAAGGGCTGGTTCGCCAGTTCGACGGTGATGTAGTCGCCGGGGTTGGGAAGGGTGGAGGCGCGGCCGACGCAGTACCACTCCTTTCCGAAGATGTGGGTGAGTTCGGCGTCGAGGAACCTTTCCGAGGTGTAAACACTTGTTGGCATGGCACGGGCACGCTCGAAGGGCGTTGCCACATTGGCGGCCAGTTCGGCGGCAGGATCGGCGGGGTTGTGAATGTTCATCGCATCTCTCCGTGCCCCGAGATTAACAAATCAGCCGCCATGGCGCGCAAGGAATTCTATTCATGGCAGATATTAGGCCGATATTTGCTTTCATGCGCTGCAATAGGCTAGAATAGACCATTTGAGGGCAAGAGTGTTGCCTTTACGGAACGAGGCAGGAATGACGCCATTTGCCATTGCCGGAATCCAGATGTTTCTGGGCCACGGGTCGAATGTGGAAGCCATGCGCCACCGCATCGACCTGACGATGCATCTTTACCCATGGGTTCAGATGGTGATGTTCTCCGAACTCGCCGTGTTCGGCCCGGTGCTGCACCATGCGCAGCCGCTGCCCGGCGGCACGGAAGAGGAATTCCGCAAGATCGCGCGGCACCACGGCATCTGGCTGGTGAACGGATCGATGTATGAGCGGCGCGAGGGCAAGATCTACAACACCACCTCGATCATCAACCCGCAAGGCGAGGTGATCGGCCGCTATTCGAAGATGTTCCCCTTCACCCCGCTGGAACAGGGCGTGACACCGGGCGAGGATTTCTTCGTGTGGGATATCGAGGGGGCGGGGCGCTTCGGGATTCTCAACTGCTATGACATCTGGTTCCCCGAAACCTCGCGCACGCTCACCGCGATGGGTGCGGAAGTGATCCTGCACCCGGTGATGACGCACACGATCGACCGCGACATCGACCTCGCCGTAAGCCATGCGACGAGTGCCATGATGCAGGCCTATGTGTTCGACATCAACGGCCTGGGTGCGGGCGGCAACGGGCAATCCGCCGTGTTCGACCCGATGGGGCGGAAGCTGCATCAGGCGGATGCGACCGAGCAGATCATCCCGATCGAGATCGATTTCGAGCAGGTGCGCCGCTCACGCGAGCGCGGCATCCGCGGCCTTGGGCAGATGGCGAAAAGCTTCCGCGACCGGCCGGTGGAATTTCCCGTGTACCAACAGGGCTTCGACAGCTCCTACCTCGACTCGCTCGGGCCGGTGGCAACGCCGCGCCGGGCGGACGCGCCGGCACCCAGCAACATCAGCACGCTGCCGTTGCGCCGGAGCCTCGTGAAATAATCAGCAGGCCTTTTTGAATTCGCGTTCCGCCTCGCGAATGGTGCGTTGGATGCGTGCAAACGAACGGCGATCTCTTGAGGTCGCCAGCAGGCATTTGGCGCGCGACTTGACGGTTTTTTCGGCACGGTGCAGTTCGGCCAATACCCGGCGGCCGGCTGGACAAATATTCTTGATCTTGCTGTTGTTGAACGTCCGCTCCGCGGCATCCAGTCGGGCAATCATGCTGTTGAGCTGCCTCATGTCGCTCCGGGTGCAGACTGCAGCCGCCGAGGCCAAATCCGGAATTGTGACAGCAACAGTTATGGCGAGCGCTGCCAAAATCTTCAAAATTCCACGCAAGTCCCGTCCCCCCATTTTTCTTTGAGATTAGCTTGGCATGGTGCGTGCTGCCCCGCAATACGGCACGGCAAAGGCTACAGCAGCCCGCGCTTCGCCAGATTCCGCATCAGGTGGCTTGTGCCCCAGGTCCAGGGGGCGGCCTCGTGGCAGCTTGTCATGCGGTTGGTGAGGGCGCCCAGTTCCGGCGATGAGACGGTGACGATGTCGCCCATCTTGTGGGTGAAGCCCTTGCCGGGGGCGTCGCGGTCTTCGATTGGCGCGAAGAGCGTGCCGAGGAACAGGATCGCGCCATCGGGATATTGATGGCTGGCATTGACCATCTGACCGATGAGATCGGCAGGGTCGCGGCTGATCTTCGACATGTTGGACGCGCCATTCAGCACGTAGCCGTCATCGCCCTCGACACGAAGGGCCAGCTGCATGTTGCGTACATGGTCCAGCGAAAAACTCGCGTCGAAAAGCCGTATCATGGGGCCAAGCGCGCAGGAAGCGTTGTTGTCCTTCGCCTTGCCTAGGAGCAGGGCCGAGCGGCCTTCGACGTCCCTCAGATTCACGTCGTTGCCGAGGGTGGCGCCGACGATCCTCCCGCTCGACGCTGCGACGACGACGACTTCGGGCTCCGGGTTGTTCCAGGTAGAAATGGCATTGAGGCCTGCTTCCATGCCGTGGCCAATAGCCGACATGACCTGCGACTTGGTGAAGATCTCCGCATCCGGCCCGATGCCGACTTCGAGATATTGCGACCAGGCGCCCTTTTCCATCAGCACTTTCTTGAGCTGCATGGCCTCGGGCGAGCCAGCCCGGAGTTTCGAGAGATCGTCGCCGATCAGATCGCCGATGGTGGCACGAATTTCGGCCGCGGCTTCAGGGTTTCCGCGGGCGCGCTCCTCGATGACGCGCTCGAGCATGGAAGTGGCGAAGGTCACGCCCGCTGCCTTCAGCGCCTGCAGATCGACGGGAGCCAGAAGCCACGGCTTTGCGGGATCGCGTGATTCCGGCGGCGTGTTGGCCATGACGGCATCGATCGTTCCGAGGCTTTCACCTGTGACCGCGCGCGCGGCACCGGCGGGATCGCCCGCCTCGCAGAGGTCTCGCATCGTTGGGAAAGCGGCGGTGATATCGATCAGATTCGCGCCATCGCGGCGGACGACGCATGGTCCGTCTACGGACGGGTTCCAGACGCGGCCTACGAACAGGCCTTCGGATGGAAGGGCAATCGAGGAGTTCATGTAGTCGGAAAGCTTCGCCATTGTGCTTCTCAGAACATCTTGTTTGAATCATGCATGGGAGGTGGCAGCGGTGCGGAGGAACCAGTGACCGGCACGCCCTCGAACTGTGCGTTGATGGCATTCACCCACTGCACGGCGCGCGGCGTGAGCTTGCGGTCATCGGTCTGGAATCTTCCGCGCGAGACGATGATGCCCATATCGGCACCGTGATAGCGGTAGTCGCCAGCGGTATAGACTCGGAGATAGAAGGCTTCGTCCTCATCGGCGGTGAGGAACCAGTCGATCGACTTGCGGACAAGCGAGATCGAACCGTTTTTGCCCATGCGCCAGATGCCGGATGAGGGCGCCCTGGTGATCATCTCCACGCGATCCACCGGGTATTTCAGGATCAGCTGGCTCCAGTTGTCGAACTCGGCCCAGCGCTGCTGGATTTTGGACAGGTCGATTTCCCAGTCCACGCCCATGTATTCGAGCATGTGGAAGAGATAGACCGGGCAGCCGCCATAGGTGGAGGTGATGAGATTGGTCATTGGCGAGGCGCCCGAGATGCGCGGGTTGATTTCGCCCAGGTAGACTTTCCGCGTGTCGGTATCGATGAGGAAGTCCATGCAGAATGCGCCCTTGTAGCCCGCCTTGTAAAGCTGGTCGCCCAGCTTCTGCGCCATCCGGATCACGGCCTTCCTCTCGGATTCGAGGCCACCTGTAAAAACATCGTTGCCGCACCAGCCGCCCTTGTACGGGGTGACTTCGGAGAAGCCGGTGATATCGGTTTGGAGCGGGCCGACGAGCGTGCCGTGACGCGTGGCCACTGCTTCCACCGTGCCGGGCAGGTGGTTGATGCGGCGCATGACCTTCAACTGTTCCTTGACGAGGTCTGCTTCGTTCTTTTTCCAATCGTCCTCGGACTTGATAAAGAATGTGGTGCGGCCTGAATCGCCATAGGGCGTCTGCACCACCAGATCGGCGCCGAGGCGCGCTTCCGTCGCAAGTTTCATCAGCTCACGGAAGGATTTGGCGCGGCCCATGGTGTTGGGCGCGCTGTGGATGCCGGCGGCGTTGCCAAGCTTGGTGGTGGTGATCTTGGAATCGATGTGCTTTCGCAGCTTGGCGGGCGGCAGGGCGATTTTCTGGCCGAGTTCCCTGGCGAGGGTTTCCGTCTCCTCGTCGAACATCACAAGCAGCAGGTAGCCGGGGCCCCGATCCTTGAGCCTCGCGCGCACTTCCTTGTGGCGCAAAAGGTAGTTGTTGACGTCTTCGATCGAGCGGAATTCGTGCGGCCCATGCTCGCGCGGCACCGTGATCTTGGGGTGCGTACCGTCGAAACTGTCGAAGAAGTTGATGTACTCGAACTTGTTGATCCAGCGGCCGAGGCCCAGCAGATTGTATGGCGTGGGCGAGAGGAAGGTGATGGGCGTCTGGTTCTGGCGAAAAAAGGCGTAGATATCGGTGAGGCTGGTAAGTTTCTTCCGCGCCGGAATTCTGTCCATGCTTTTCCCCTGAAGCGAACGCTTATCTGCGTTTCTGGCAGGAACCTTATGACAGGAGAGGCTGGATAGGGAAGTGCGATTGTGGACCGGGAACCGGCCCGCCGCCTCAGCGGACGCTGTCGGTAAGCTGGCTGCGGTCGAGCAGCTTCACGAACTCCAGCGCCACGCCATTTTCGAGGTAGCGCACGACGCGGCCTCGCATTTTGCCCAACAGCACATAGGTGCCAAGACTTGGCATGACCTCGACCTTGATCGCGGCGCCCGACAGCGAGATGTCGACCACTTCGCAATTGTATTCGCGGCCATCCGGCATGGTCAGCTGCGATTGCTTTTCGCGCGGTTCGTAGCGCACGTGGCGGCGGTCTTCGGCACTCTGGCCATGTTCTTTCTGGACCAGCCACTTGAGGCGCGTCTCGAAACGGTCGCGGCGGGCGCCTGTCAGCGAGAAGGTGACCTGGAAACCGCCATCGATTGCAGAGGAGGAGGTTGCCTCGATGCGGCCCACTTCTTCCAGGTAGGCGACGATGGGAAGGCCTGGCGGCACATGATGCGTGGTGAGGAAATTGGCGCCGTCGAGGGTAATGCTGTTCACCTGGCAGGGATGTTCGCTCATGTCGGGCAGCATGAAACGGCCGAAAAGCGTTTGCTTGACCGCAGCGAGGGTACCGGCAGCTGGGGCTGCTGAAGCTTGTGCGGTGGCGTTCACGCTGGTTTCTCCTCCATGGCAGGGGAGGATACTAGGCGTGCGTCGTAAAGACCTGGTTAAGGCGTCACCCAGGGTCAGTGGCTGGAAAGACCGCCCGGAATGACATGGAAACTGCGGCGGGCCACGGTGGCCGGATGCTCCTGGGGCGGTGCTTCTGGCAGGTTTTCAGTCCACACAAGGCGGGCGGCGGACAGTTCAAAACCCGTCAGGGCCGTGTAGCCCAGGGACCAGGTTTCCCGGAAGGGGAATACGCCACCCAGGAGGTGGGTCGTCACGCCATCGACGGCGAGCATGGGAAACGCCGCCATTTCGGCCCCGACGATCTGGTCGCGATCGGTGTACATGCGGAAGCGGAGGACGGCGGGCTGCTTTGAATTCATGGTGCTGGACAGAAAACGCGAGATCGTGTCGACCTCGAAAGCGTCCCAGCCGGCGAGCATGTTGGTGCCGGTCAGTTCGCGGCGAAAGAGCTCACAGATGCCTGTTCCGGCGAGGCGCCAGCGGAACATACGGGCCTTCACCGCATATTCGCCAATGAAGAGATTGGGCACCAACTGCCTGATCTGGTGCAGGTCGAGATCGTCGCGGCGGGGCTGCGGATTGTCACCGCGCATCGCCTCCCAGAAGCGGAACAGCATGCGGCTCGAAGGATGGAGAATGGTGGTTTCGTCTTGGCTCAGGGTGGTTTCGTCGTTAACCAGCATGTCGATCCTCGTTTTGCCGGCGGGTTCCGCCGGTGTTCCATTCGTGAACGGTGTGGCGAGGGTGGTGCAGCGATCGTGCCAGTCAGGCGGGAGGTAGCGAGTGTCGGAGTCCGCCAACGGACCGGGAAACTGGAGAACGGGCGTGCCGCAGCCGGTGTTCAATGCACCGTGGAGTGTGCTGGCGCTGATTGCCGTGCTGGCTGCGATCCACGCCGCGCTTCAATATGGCGGGCAGAGCTGGCAGAGCGCAAGCCTGTACCTGTTCGCGCTGATCCCGGCGCGGTTCACCGAGGCGGGCTTTCCCATGGTGGCCGGTTCGGAATACTGGAGCCTCATCACCTATGCATTCCTCCACGGCGACTGGATGCACCTGCTGTTCAACGGCCTGTGGCTGCTGATCTTCGGCACGGTGGTGGCGCGGTATCTGGGGCACCTGGGCTTTTTCGGGCTGTGCGCCATGGCGGCGGTGACGGGTGGCCTCGCGAGCCTGGCACTGCACTGGGGCACGATCGTCTTCGTGCTGGGGGCATCGGGGGCCGTTTCGGGCCTGCTGGGGGCGGCCATTCCCATCATGTATGGGCGGCGGGTGGCGGGCGGTGTCCGGCCGCTTTCCCCGGGTGAGCTGATCCGCAGCCGCAACGCCCTGATTTTCATGGCGATCTGGCTGGCAATCACGCTTGTTTCCGGGGCGACCGGGTGGACGGGCAATTCCTTCATCGAGGAGAGCGGCATCGCCTGGGAGGCGCATCTGGGAGGGTTCATGGGCGGAATCGCCGGCTTTTACCTCCTGGCACGGAGAGCGGTGCGCGCCGACTGAAACCGTGATAGCCTCGCCCACGTTCAATCTTGCAGGAAGGAGACTCACATGGCAGTCACTCATATCCTCAAGCAGAAGGGCTCTACCGTGATCACGGTTGCACCCGGAGACAGTGTGCAATCAATCGTCGATACCCTGTCGAGACACCGCATCGGCGCAGTACTGGTGACCGACAAGGCCGGCGGCATCGCCGGGATCGTGTCGGAACGGGACGTGGTTCGCGCCATGGCGGGCGATGCCGCCGGAGTAGCGCGGAAAACCGCAGCCGACATCATGACCGCGAAGGTGCGGACATGTTCGCCCAACGATACGGAAACCGATCTCGTGACGCTGATGACGGAGCACCGCATCCGCCATCTTCCGGTGGTTTCCAACGGCAAGCTCGCCGGCATGATTTCGATCGGCGACGTCGTCAAACACCGGATGGAGATGATGGAACGCGAGGCCGAGGAGATGAAGACCTATATCGCCTCTGCCGGGTAGCCCACTTTCGGCTGGCCATCGGTGCCCGATCCATTCCAGTCCGTGGGGGTATGGCCCGGCGTGCCGCGCGCGCGGCCATGGCGGCCAACCGCTGTGGCAGGCAGGCCCGTGCGCTTGCTGAAGTCGATCTCCGGCGAAGCGTTCCTTTTTGCTTCATTGCCGAGGGCGCGGGCACAATAGATGTCCATCGCCGTGATGCCGAGAACGGACGCAAGTGCAATTCCAAGGTTCAGTGTTTTCGGCCGCCTGCCTCCGAGTTCGCGCGCCAGAAGACCGATATCGAGCGCATCCCCGGCGACGCGTGCCCACATCCACATGGTCGGGTCGCGCGATGAGAGAATGCCGACACCCTGAACGATTTCGCGCGCACCGCACATGCGGATGAGGTTTTCCTGGTGCTCCATGCCCAGCATGCGGGAGAGGGACTTTGCGCCGGTGATCTCCATGGCGCCAAGGGCCAGCGAGACCACGCCGAGGCCGCGCGCCATTGCAATTGTTGCTGGGTCGGGCTGGCTCCATCTGCCGCTGACAGGTTGTCGGTTTTCGGTATGCTGCATTGCCATGTTCAAATTCCTTCTGACAGGATGGTTGAACGAACCGGCAACTTCAGAGGTTCCCGCCGACATATGGGCAGCAGCTAGTAAACGTCCTTCGGATCGAACAGCGGAGTTGCCCCGGTGAAAACCAGCTTGCCATTGTCGAGGCGGCGATAGAAGCAGCTGCGGCGGCCGGTGTGGCAGGCGGCACCCAGGCCTTGCGGACGGGCCTTGATCTGTAGCACGTCCTGGTCGCAGTCGGTCAAAACCTGCTCGACCTTCAGAGTCTCGCCAGAGGTTTCGCCTTTCTTCCAGAGCTTCGCGCGCGAGCGGCTCCAGAAATGAGCGATGCCGGTTTCGAGCGTAAGGCGCAAGGCTTCGGCATTCATGTGTGCGAACATCAGCACGGTGCCATCGCCCGCGTCGGTGACGATCGCGGGGATCAGGCCATCGGCATCGAACCTCGGCTGAAACGCGGTGGTTTCATCGAGGTCCGATGACATCGTCAGAGCGAGAAGCCGTTGGAGGGCGCGCGGACCAGTTCCATGAAGCGGGCCTGCATGACCGGGTTGGTCTTGAACTCGCCCGCGAACTGCGTGGTGATGGTGGCGACGTTGCGCTTGCCGACGCCGCGCATCGACATGCAGGTGTGAACCGCTTCCACCAGCACGGCGACGCCGCCCGGCTGCAACGAGTTCATGATGGCGTTGGCGATCTGGGCCGTCATGGTTTCCTGCGTCTGCAGGCGGCGGGCAAAGATCTCGACCACGCGCGCCAGCTTCGAGATGCCGACCACGGATTTGGTGGGGAGATAGGCGACATGCACGCGGCCCACGAAGGGCGCGATGTGATGCTCGCAATGGGAATTGAATTCGATATCGCGCAGCATGACGATATCGTCATAGCCGCCGACATCCTCGAAGGTGCGGGACAGGGCTTCGGCGGGGTCTTCGTCATACCCCGAGAAATATTCGCGAAAGGCCTTGGTGACACGGCGCGGCGTATCGAGGAGGCCCTCACGGTCCGGGTTGTCGCCTGCCCAGGCGAGCAGCACGCGCACGGCGGCCTCGGCTTCTTCCTGCGTCGGGCGCTTCACAAGCCGTGGCGCCGGCTGCATCTTCTTGATAACTGCGTCCATTGATCCTGACTTTACCTTCCCTCAAGCGGCCTTGTTTACGCAAACCTGCCGCCAGTGGATGACATGGCCGGAGATTTGATCCCCGGAATTGGCGCTCCCATATCATGTCCTCTCCCCGGATGGCAAACCGGCAAACGTCATGCCTGCTGCCATTTGCGCAGGTGGCCATGACGGGTTAGGATATCGGAATGATCAACGACATCTACAACCGCAAGATTCTGGGCTTCGCGGCAGATATACCGAGATTGCAACGCCTGGCGCATCCCGATGCGACGGCGGTAGGCCATTCCCGGCTGTGCGGCTCCAAGGTGACGGTTGACGTCAGCATGAAGGATGGCGCTGTCAGCGACTTTGGCCACGAGGTGAAGGCCTGCGCGCTGGGGCAGGCGTCTTCCTCCATCATGGCGCGGCATGTGGTCGGATCGACGCCGGACGAGCTTCGCGCGGTGCGCGAGCAGATGTACAGGATGCTGAAGGAAGGAGGCCCCCCTCCGTCTGGAAAATGGGCCGACCTCGAGGCGCTGCTGCCGGTCAGGGATTTCAAGGCGCGGCACGCCTCGACGCTGCTGACCTTCGATGCCGTCGTCGATGCGGTGAACCAGATCGAGGCGAAGGACAAGGTTGCCGCTCATGGCTGAAAAGCCGCCCGCCTTTCTCGTTGCCTCGACCGTCGCGCCGCGGGTTGGCTCCAACTATCCGGCGGACCTCGCGAAGGCCGTGGCGGGCCGCGCCAAGCGTGTACTGGGCGACAAGTTCGGCCTGACGCAGTATGGCGTCAATCTGGTCACGCTGGAACCGGGCGCCATGTCTGCCCACCGGCACTGGCATGAAGCCGAGGACGAATTCATCTATGTGCTGAGCGGCGAGATCGTGCTGCATGACGATGTGGGCGAGCATGTGCTGACGCCCGGCATGTGCGCGGGCTTCAAGGCGGGTGTGCCGAACGGGCATTGCCTGATCAACAAAACCAGTGTTCCGGCAACTTATCTCGAAGTCGGCACGCGATCCACGACCGAAACCGCGCATTATCCGGATGTGGACCTGAAGGCAGTGAAGTCGGACTATAAGTTCTCGTTCACCCGCAAGGATGGCTCGGCCCTTTAGAGGGACTTGGGACTGCGGCCAGAATTGCTAGCCGGCGTTTCCTCCGCCGAACAATTGCAGCACCAGGGATTGGCTGTTGACGCCATTCTGCATGTCGTAGAGTGCTGCAAAGCGGGCGACGAGCTTGTTGACCTTTGCCGGATCCTTGAGGTCTGCCAGGTCGAGGCGCTTCTCGATCGATTTTGCCAGAACATCGACGTTGGCGCCGCCCGAGGCCGGTAGCTGAAGAGCGGTCTGGACGAATTTCAGGAGCGCCTTGTCGGCGAGAAAGTCGTAGGCGCTCGTCAGTTCGGACGCCTTGCGCGCAAAATAGAGGGCGAGCTTAACGCCGACATTGTCTCTGCCAGCATCGGCTTCCATGCTGTTCTGAAGATAGGACTGGGTTGCCAGCTCGATATCGGTACGCGATTGCGCCGTGACATTGAGTTCCCGCGCGATCATGCCTGCCGGGGTGAACTGGAAGGAGGCCGCCATGTCATGGAATTTTGGCCCGAGCGTGTTTGCCGTGCTTCTAGGGTCGTCGAGATCGCTGGTCAGGATAGCGCGGAGCTTCGTTGCATCAATCTTCGGATCTCCGAAGGCTGTTCCGATGTAGGCGACGGTACGCTTGTCCGCAACGAGCATATCGATCGAAGGAGCAGTTGAAATGACCTCCCAGACATGTTTCGACTCGGTGCCGGCGGTCTTTCGGGCTTCCGGGTCGGTGCCGATCGCCTGCAAGTAGAGCCTCGCCATGCGCGAGAAACTCTCCTGCGTCTGGGCGATGCGCGCGGTCGCCACGTTGCCGTCCGCATCGAAATTGAAGTCGGCCACGAGTTCCTTCAAGGCCGCGTTTCCCGTCCGGTTGACGTAGCTCGCGGGGTCGGAGAGATCGCTTTTCAAAGCCGAGGAGACGACCTTGGGGTCGATGCCGGAGTTGAGCTTGTAGGCGGCCAGAACGTCGGACAGCAGGCGCTTGTCCTTGATCAGATCATCGACGGAATCGACGGCGGGAAGCTTCTTGACCAGGTAGGCATATTCGATCGTCGCGGCGACAGAACTGCCTGCTGCGGCCTTGAACCTGTTCAGGGTGTCGAAGCCCTGTTCGGTCGATTGGGCGGTGGCGGTATCGATCACGTTGCCGGCGGGATCGAACTGGAAGGCTTCGGCAAAGCTGCGGTATCGGGTGTCATTCAGCCTGTTGGCGAAGCTCTTTTCATCGGACAGATCGCTCAGCAGCACCTTCTTCATGAAGGCCTTGGCATAGGTCATGTCTTCGAGATTATAGGCCTTCATGGCATAGCCGAAGAGGCGGAAATCGTTCAGGAAGTCATCGATCTTCCGGACCTTGCCGATGTTTTCGCGATAGTAGTCTTCATCGCGCGCATTGAGGGGCTGGGCCGCCGCGCGCTGGTAGGCCTTGCCCGGATCGCGAGTGTAAAGCATGTAGCCCTGATAGGTCGACAGCATCGATCAAAGCCCCTTGGCGATGGCTTGTTTTCGGCTGCGGGGCTGACGCCAGGCTTGCGGGACCTATTTCGTGCGCTTGGCCTCGATATCGGGGGCTTGGGGGAAGCGGGACTTCAGGTCGCGCTCGGTGACGCTCATGTGGTTCCTCGTATATTGCTCGGAAGCATCGCGGAGCGGCTGAAAATCCCAGGGAAAGTGTGCCCCCCGCTTCAACGCCTCGAACATCATGAGGCGGGATTGCTGGCTCTCAAGCACTTCGCGGTGGATGCGCGGAATGTCGAACTTCGCCTCGACCTCGGCACGAAACTGCGGTCCCAGCGGGTGCTTCGCCGCAAGGTTCACCTGTTCGGTGGGATCGTCGACAAGATTGAAGAGCTGATCGGGGTCGACCGGCGAATGGATGAATTTCCAGGGGCCCCGGCGCAGCATGTAGAGGGGCGCAATGGCGCCTTCGGCCAGATACTCGCACCATGCGGTGCCTGAAGGATCCTCCTTGGCGCCGATGAGGAGGGGATAAAGCGAACGGCCATCGACGGGGCGGGACAGCGTGGCGGCGCCGCCGTTGCCGATCGCGGTAAGGGTGGGGAGGATATCGGCCAGCGTCACGGGTTCAGCCACGCGGCGGGCGGCAAAACGCTTCGGTGACCAGACGAGCAGTGGCACATGGGCCGAGGGTTCGAGATAGGACATCTTGTACCACAACCCGCGCTCGCCCAGAAAATCCCCGTGGTCCGAGGTGAAGACGATGACGGTATTGTCAAGTTTTCCAGTAGCTTCGAGTGCCGAGATCATCTGACCTATGAGGTCGTCCACGTAGGAGATGTTGGCATAGTAGCCATGGCGGGCGGCACGGAGATCGGCCTCCGTCACGGTATAGTCGTCCATCGCAGAGACATCGTAGAGGCGCTGCGAATGGGGATCGAACTGTGAGCGTTCCATGCGCGGAACCTTCGGAAGATCGATGTCCTCGTCCTTGTAAAGGTCCCAGAATTTCTTCCGCGCGGCATAAGGGTCGTGCGGGTGGGTGAAGGAGGTCATCAGGCAGAAAGGCTTGTCGTCCTCGAAGCGGACGTAGTCATAGATCTTGCGGATGGCGAGGAAAGCAACTTCGTCATCGAATTCAAGCTGGTTGGTGATCTCGGCGATGCCGGGCTGCAGTACCGATGTCATGTTGTGGTACCACCAGTCGATACGTTCCTGGCGCAGGCGCCAGTCCGGCGTCCAGCCGAAGTCGGCGGGGTAGATATCGGTGGTGAGGCGCTCTTCAAGTCCATGAAGCTGATCAGGACCGACAAAATGCATCTTGCCCGAAAGGCAGGTCTTGTAGCCGGCAAGCCGCAGGTAATGCGCCCAAGTGGGAATCGAAGAAGGGAATTCGGCGGCATTGTCGTAAACGCCGGTGCGCGACGGCAGCAAGCCGTTCATGACGGTGGCGCGGGCGGGGGCGCAAAGGGGGCTGGTGGAATAGCAGTTCTCGAAGACAACACCTTCAGCCGCTAGCCGCGAGAGGTTCGGCGTCTTGACCAGCGGGTGGCCATGGAAGGGCAGGAACTGCGCGGCGAGCTGATCCGCCATCACGAAGAGAATATTCGGTTTTGCCTCGGCCATCGCGTGCCCCTATATCCTTGTCCGCGCCATGAAAACCATCCTGCTCGGACTTATCAGACTGTATCAGCTGACCTTATCGGCCATCATCGGCCGACGCTGCCGCTATTTACCGACATGTTCGGACTATGCCAGCGACGCGATCCGCAGGCATGGGGCAGGGCGGGGCCTCGCGCTGGGCTTCGCGCGGGCCTGCCGCTGCCATCCGCGGGGGCAGTCAGGGTTCGATCCGGTGCCGGAGGTTTATGCCGGGCCGGTCTGGCGGATGCCGAAAAACGAAAATGAGAAAGGGGCCCCCGAAGGGACCCCTTGAGATTCTGGACAGTCGGCAAATTTACATGCTGAAGTTGTAGGTCAAGCCGGCGCGGATGGAGTGGATGCCGTCGAAGTGCATGTCGATGTCGCCGCCGAAGCCGTTGGGATCCTCGAGGCGGTAATCGGCATCGCCCGCGTCCATGTAGAGATATTCGAGGCGGGCGTGGAAATTCGCGTTGAAGGCATGTTCGATGCCGCCGCCGATGACATAGCCATTGATCCACTGGCTGTCGGAGTCGTTGTACGCAAAGCCCGGAGGGCCGACGTCGCCGGAGAACTCGGTTTCGACGAAGCCCCAGCCGCCGGTGAGGTAGATCAGCGTGCTGTCGAACACGACGCCGGCGCGGGCGCGGATCGTGGCCATGCTGTTGAAATCGAGCTCGGTGAGTTCAGCCGGGTCACGATTCTGGGCGATATCGCCGCCCCACTGGTAATCGCCCTCGATGCCGATGACGAAATCGTCGATCTGGTAGTTGATACCGGCGATGAAGCCGCCCATGTAGCCCGTGCCGCTCATTTCAGGGTCGACGGGGCCGCAGGTGGGATCGAACGGAACGCAATCCGGATCCTTGTCGTAATGGCCTTCGAGCGAAACGACGGAGCCGATGACGCCGACGAAAGCGCCGGTCCAGTCATATGTCGCGGGGCGAAGATCGTCGACCGGCGGCGGCGGATCGAGATCGGCAGCAAGAGCGGAAGCCGCCGGTACCATCACCGAGGCCAGAATTGCGAGACGCAGCAAGGACGATTTCATTTGTTACCCCGAACTATAGTTAATTCAACGTTCGGGATGATCATGACGCGTTAAGGTTAATGACGGGTTATCCAGAACTTAAGCGGGGCTTACCGGAGTGAACTGTTTTGCCGCGCCAGCGCCAAGGCTTGACGCTGCGCCGCGCGCCACCTAAGCCTGCGCTGCAACACGTTAAACACTTGATATCGCTTACCCGCACTTGTGCGCGGGAGTGAGCAGGAGGACATGATGATTACCTTGACGTTCCCGGACGGCGCGAAACGCCAGGTTGAACCGGGGATTTCGGCGCAGGCCGTCGCCGCCTCGATTTCCAAGTCGCTCGAGAAAAAAGCTGTCGCCGCGGTGGTGAACGGCACGCTCGTCGACCTTGCCGATCCGATCGAGGGTGATTCGAGCCTCAAGATCGTGACGCGCGATGATCCGGAAGCCCTCGAACTGATCCGCCACGATGCGGCGCATGTGCTGGCAGAAGCCGTGCAGGAGTTGTTCCCCGGCACGCAGGTAACGATCGGCCCCGTCATCGAAAACGGTTTCTATTATGACTTCTTCCGCAACGAGCCCTTCACGACCGAGGATTTCGCCGCAATCGAGAAGAAGATGCGCGAGATCATCCAGCGCGACAAGCCCTTCACCAAGAGCGTGAAGACGCGCGAGGAGGCGAAGGACTTCTTCCGGCAGAAAGGCGAGCTGTTCAAGGTCGAACTGGTCGATGCCATTCCCGGCAACCAGGATATCAAGTTCTACGACCAGGGCGGCTGGATTGATCTGTGCCGTGGCCCGCACATGACGTCCACCGGCAAGATCGGCAACGCCTTCAAGCTGATGAAGGTGGCGGGCGCCTATTGGCGGGGCAATTCCAACAATCCGATGCTGACGCGCATCTATGGCACGGCGTGGGCCAGCGACAAGGAATTGCAGGCCTATCTCCATGCGCTGGAAGAGGCCGAGAAGCGCGACCACCGGAAGCTGGGCCGCGAGATGGACCTGTTCCATTTCCAGGAAGAAGGCCCGGGCGTCGTGTTCTGGCACGCCAAGGGCTGGACGATGTTCCAGCAGCTCATCGCCTATATGCGGCGCAGGCTCTCGAAGCTCGACTACCAGGAAGTGAACGCGCCGCAATTGCTCGACAAGAGTTTGTGGGAAACGTCCGGCCACTGGGGCTGGTACAAGGAGGCGATGTTTGCGGCGACGTCCGCCGGAGACGAGACGGAAGACGAGCAGGTCTTTGCCATCAAGCCAATGAACTGCCCCGGCCATGTGCAGATCTTCAAGCACGGGCTCCGCTCCTACCGCGAACTGCCGCTGCGGCTGGCCGAATTCGGCAACGTGCACCGCTATGAGCCTTCGGGCGCGCTGCATGGGCTGATGCGGGTGCGCGGCTTCACGCAGGATGACGCGCATATCTTCTGCACCGAAGAGCAGATGGCGGAGGAATGCCTGAAGATCAACGACCTGATCCTGTCGACCTACAAGGACTTTGGCTTCGAGGAGATCGTGGTGAAGCTCTCGACGCGGCCCGAAAAGCGCGTCGGCTCTGACGCCGCGTGGGACCGCGCCGAAGACATCATGAACAAGGTGCTGATCCAGATCGCCGAACAATCCGGCGGCAAGATCAAGACGGCAGTGAACCCGGGCGAGGGTGCCTTCTACGGCCCCAAGTTCGAATATGTGCTGCGCGATGCGATCGGCCGTGACTGGCAATGCGGAACGACGCAGGTGGACTTCAACCTGCCGGAACGCTTCGGCGCCTTCTACATCGGGGCCGACGGCGAGAAAAAGGTGCCGGTGATGATCCACCGCGCCATCTGCGGTTCGATGGAGCGCTTCCTCGGCATCCTGATCGAGCACTACGCTGGCCACTTCCCGCTGTGGATCGCGCCGCAACAGGTGGTGGTGGCGACGATCACCTCCGAGGGCGATGGCTATGCGCTGGAAGTGCGCGATGCGCTGCGGAAGGCCGGCTTGCGCGCCGAAGCCGATCTCCGCAACGAGAAGATCAACTACAAGGTTCGCGAACACTCGGTTCAGAAGGTGCCCGTCATTCTGGTAGTGGGCAAACGCGAGATGGAGGAGCGTGCCGTCAGCATGCGCCGCCTCGGCTCGCAGAACCAGACGCCGATGAGCCTGGTCGATGCAATTGCCGCATTGAAGGATGAGGCGACGCCGCCGGACTTGCTCAGAACTTGAGTTCAATCAAGTTCCGGCGTAGTATTTCCTCAGCGTCACTGGCTGGGGACTGGCGGGATGGAACCTCAGGAGTTATCGGCTGAGCTGTTTGGCTTCGCGCGAGGATATGCGAGGGCCCGCGGCGTCCGGTTCGGGCGTGGCTCGGAAAGTGATGTTCGCAATGGCATCTTCAACGAAGTGGCATTTTCTTGGAGCAGCGGCACGCAGGATGCCGAAAAGCTTCGGGGTGATGCGGAGCGGGGCTTGGCCCGCTTCGTCGATGCGATGATCGACAGCCGCCATGAGGTCTATGGCGCTGCCAGTGACTCGGACAACATCATCGGGGAAGGGACTTTCGCTGCTGCGAGGTCGCGTCTGTGCCCGATATTCCCGATCTGCCGATGAGCGGGGAACATACGAAAGCCCTCGAATTCGCGGCCGATCTCGCAAGGCAAATTTTGACGGTCGCGACCGGGATCTTGGCCTTTACCGTCACCTTTGCGGAAAAGTTCGACATTGATCCGGCAACCCCGCTGGCAGTTCCGGACTCGATGAGAATTGCCTGGGTCTGCTTTGTTCTTGCTGTCATAGCAGCCATATGGCTGCTGATGGCAATTGCGGGATCTGCCAATGCCGTCAGAACTGGCGACACGGCTGCCGGCGACATCATGAACACCAATACAGCCGTTCCTGCGTCGATCATGTGCCTTACGTTCATCGCTGCAATTTCAGCAACGGTTTTCGCCGGGTGGTCGCTGACGGGATAGCCACTCGGCCTGTCTGTTCAAGTTGAACGATAACAGGTTGATGGAAGCCTGCCGGTCCTCGAACCAAATGCGGATGAGAACTCATTCGGACCCAAGACAATCCCAGGAGCAATTGTTGGCACCGGAGGAGGCGGAGCAAGACCCTGCTAGCGATGAGAAGCCGCCCGTAGCATCGGCCAAGCCCATTGTTGCGCTCAATCGCCCGCTGGTTTAGTGATGACCGAAGCTCTGCAATCGTTTGGGCTTACACATAAACAGACAAGGGAGTAACCAGACATGCTTCGACGCACATTTCTTGCCGCCACGGCCGTCATTGGCCTGAGCATCGGTTTCGTTACGCCAGCACTCGCCGTCAACGATCTCCGGATCATCGCGCCCGCTGGCCCCGGCGGCGGCTGGGACCAGACAGCACGCGCACTGGCTGATGTGATGACCGCCGGCGGCGCCACGGGCATTACCGTCGAAAACGTTCCGGGTGCCGGCGGCACGGTGGGCCTTGCCCAGCTGATCGATCAGGAAAAGGGCAAGCCCAATGTGATGATGGTCAATGGCCTCGTCATGGTCGGCGCCATCCTGACGAACCAGTCGGCCGTGAACCTCGGGATGACTACGCCGATCGCGCGGCTGACCGGCGAATATGAAGTGATCGTGGTTCCGGCGGCCTCCGAGATCAAGACGCTGGCCGACCTCGTGGCGAAGCTCAAGGCCGACGCGGGCACCGTTGCCTTTGGCGGCGGTTCCGCCGGCGGTACCGACCATATTCTCGCAGGCCTTGTTGCCAAGGCGGCGGGTGCCGACCTCACCAAGCTCAATTACGTGCCGTTCTCGGGCGGCGGCGAAGCACTGGCCGCCATTCTCGGCGGGCATGTGGTCGCCGGCATCAGCGGCTACAGCGAATGGGCAGGCCAGATCCAGTCCGGCGAACTTCGTGCGCTTGCCATTTCGGCGCCGGAGCGCCAGGCCGGGATCGACATTCCGACCTTGAAGGAGCAGGGCGTCGACGTCGAACTTGCCAACTGGCGCGCCATCGTCGCTCCTCCGGGGCTTGACGACGCACAGACCAAGGCGCTGCGCGATGCGGTCGATGCGGCAGTCAAGAGCGATGCCTGGAAGAAGGTTCTGGCCGACAAGAAGTGGACGGACCTCTATCTGCCGGGCGATGATTTCGCCAAGCTGCTTGAAGCCGAGAATGCCCGCGTGACGGAAATCCTCAAGACTGTCGGCCTCGTCCAGTAATCCCGGTCCTCCGTGAACACGCAACGCCAGATGTCCGTGGCCGGTCTTCTGATCGGCCTCGGACTCATTGCGATTGCGGCGATAATCGCGATTGATGTGTCCGGCATGCGGGTTCCGCCCGTTCATGCCAAGGTCGGCCCCAGGTTCTTCCCGTTGCTGGTGTCATCCGGTCTTGCGCTGGCGGGTGCCGCCGTCGTGTGGCAGGCGTGGCGCAGGACGTTTGACGAAGACCTTCCGCCTGCTACGGACTGGTTCGCAGTTGCCGTCATCGCGGCGGGGCTGATCCTGCATATGAACCTGCTGCGGCCCGTGGGCTTCGTGCCTGCTGCCATGGTGCTGTTCATGAGTGTGACGTTCGCCTTCGGCAGCCGCAGCTTCCTGCGCGACGGGGCCGTGGCGCTGGTTCTGGCCTTGGTGGCCTATCTCGGCTTCACGCGGCTGCTGGGGCTTCAGCTTCCGGCCGGATTGCTGCAGGGGATCATCTAGATGGAAGCGCTTGGCGCCTTGATGGATGGTTTTGCGACCGCGCTGACGCCGATCAATATCATGTGGTCGATGGTGGGCGTCACGCTCGGCACGCTGATCGGCATCCTGCCCGGCATCGGGCCGGCACTCACCATCGCGCTGCTGCTTCCCGTGACGCGGACGCTGGATCCGACCGGTGCCTTCATCATGTTTGCCGGGCTGTATTACGGCGCGATGTATGGCAGTTCGACGACGTCCATTCTCCTGAATACGCCGGGTGAGTCCGGTTCCATCGTCACCGCGCTGGAGGGAAACCAGATGGCGCGGCGCGGGCGCGGTGCGGCGGCACTGGCGACGGCGGCGATCGGATCGTTCATCGCCGGCACCATCGGCACGCTGCTGCTGACGTTCCTTGCACCGCAATTCGTGAAGCTTGCCATCCTGTTCGGGCCTGCCGAATATTTCGCGCTGATGGTGCTGGCCTTCATGACGGTGACAACGCTGCTTGGCGCATCGGTGACGCGCGGCATGACGAGCCTGATGATCGGGCTGGCCTTCGGCCTAGCGGGGACTGACATATTGACCGGGCAGCCGCGCCTCGTGTTCGGCATTCCCAGCATGCTGCGGGGGATCGATACGGTTGTCGTCGCGGTTGGCCTGTTCGCGGTGGGGGAGGCGCTTTACATGGCCTCGCGGCGCGACCTGCGCGAGGCGGTGATCCTGCCGATCCAGGGTTCGCTGTTCATGACGCGCGAGGAATGGCGGCGTTCGTGGAAGCCGTGGCTCCGCGGCACTGCAATCGGCTTTCCCTTCGGTGCGCTACCTGCTGGGGGCACCGAAATCCCCACCTTCCTCTCCTACTTCATGGAAAAGAAGCTGGCGAAGAACCCGGAGGAATTCGGCAAGGGCGCCATCGAGGGCGTGGCCGGGCCGGAGGCTGCCAACAATGCGGCGGTGGCGGGGGTGCTGGTGCCGCTGCTGGCGCTGGGCCTGCCGACATCGGCCACGGCGGCCATTCTTCTCGCAGCCTTCGAGCAATATAATCTGCAGCCGGGGCCGCAACTTTTCTCGGCCTCGGGTACGCTGGTGTGGGCGCTGATCGCGTCCCTCTATATCGGCAACGTGATGCTGCTGGTTTTGAACCTGCCGCTGGCGGGCGTGTGGGTGCGGTTGCTGGCCATTCCGCAGCCGCTGCTTTATGGCGGCATCCTTGTGTTCTCGACGCTCGGCGTCTATTCGCTGTCGAACTCGACCTTTGACCTGGTGCTGCTGTTCATCGTGGGCATCATCGGTTTCCTGATGCGGCGGCATGATTTTCCGGTGGCGCCCGCCATCATCGGGCTCATTCTCGGGCCGATGGCGGAGGCGCAATTCCGCCGCGCGCTGACCATCAGCCAGGGCGATGCCACAGTGTTCTTCACGCATCCCATTTCGCTGGCGCTGCTGCTCATCGCGCTGGCGGTCGTCGTCGTCCCAGTCATCCTCCGCCGGGTGCTGCGGCGGGTTCCGGTCTGAACCAACCACCCCGGTTGTGCGTAGTGTTCGCATGACAAAGACATATGTGATCGTGGGTGGCACCGGCGGCATCGGCACGGCGCTGGCGAGGCGCCTTGCAGGCCAAGGCAAAGTTCATCTCATTGGGCGTGACGCCGGGAAACTCGAGGCGCTGGCCGGCGAGCTTTCGGGGAGTTTCGCTGTTGCCGACGTGACGGATCGCGCCGCTCTGGAGGCCGCCATAACGGCGGCGGGGCCAGCGATTTCCGGGCTTTGCTACGCGGTAGGGACAATCAATCTAAAGCCGGTTTCACGGATCACGGATGATGACGTGACGCGGAATTTCGAACTGAATGCGCTTGGCGCCTTCCGGGCCGTTCAGGCGGCGCTGCCCGCGCTGAAGCACGGCGAAGGGGTCTCGAGTATCCTCCTGTTCTCGACTGTGGCTGTGGCGCAGGGTTTCAGCTCACATGTTCTGATCAGCATGGCAAAGGGCGCCATCGAGGGGATGATGCTGTCGCTCGCCGCGGAACTTGCGCCGAAAGTGCGGGTCAATTGCATCGCGCCATCGCTGACGAAAACGCCGCTGGCGGAGGAACTGACCTCGAGCGAACAGATGGCGACGGCGATTGCCGGTCTGCACGCCATGCAGAGGTTGGGCGAGGCTGACGACGTTGCGGCGCTTGGCGCTTTCCTGATGTCGGAAGAGGCATCCTGGATCACCGGGCAGGTGATCGGCGTCGACGGCGGCCGCGCGACACTTCGCACCAAGGGCTGACATCGCGTCCCAGAGAATCGAACTTTCATTCTCCCGTCGTCGTGGCGCAAATGGTTCTTGAATTGTAATCGAATTAGATACATATAGAAGCCCGAAAGCGAGGGCATCTTGGAAATCGGCATCTACACATTCGCGGATGTAGCGCCCGGCGGTTCGCATGGGGCGAGGCTGCGCGACCTGATCGAAGAAATCGAACTCGCCGACCGGGTGGGCCTCGACATCTTCGGCGTGGGCGAGCACCACCGGCCGGACTATTCGGTTTCCGCGCCGGCCGTGGCGCTGGCGGCAGGTGCGGCACGGACGAAGAAAATCCGCCTGACGAGTGCCGTGACGGTGCTGAGTTCGGACGATCCGGTGCGGGTGTTCCAGCAATTTGCGACGCTCGACGGGATTTCCAGCGGCCGCGCCGAGATCATGGCCGGGCGCGGCTCGTTCATCGAGAGCTTTCCACTTTTCGGCTATGACCTCAACGACTATGACGATCTCTTCGCCGAGAAACTCGACCTGCTGCTGAAGCTGCGGGACGAGGAGAAGGTGTCGTGGTCGGGCACGCTCCGCCCGGCGCTTGCGGGCGTCACGGTCTATCCGCGCCCCGAACAGAAGAAGTTCCCGATCTGGATTGCGGTTGGCGGAACGCCAAACTCGGTGGTGCGGGCGGCAACGCTGGGGCTGCCCATGGCGCTTGCCATCATCGGCGGCGATCCCATGCGCTTTGCGCCCTATTTCGAGCTTTACCGGCAGGCGTGGGAGAAAGCAGGCCGCGCTTCTGAAGAGGTGCGCCTCAGCCTCAACATGCATGGCTTCGTCGCCGATACGACGGAGGCTGCGAAGGACATCTTTTACGAGCCGCACAATGGCGTGATGAACCGCATCGGGCGCGAGCGCGGCTGGCCGCCATCGGGACGCGCGCAGTTCGAGGCGGCCTGCGGGCCGGATGGTCACCTGATCATCGGCGACCCTGACCGCGTCGCGGACAAGATCATCGCCCTGCATCGGGTTTTCAAGCAGGATCGCATCATGATCCAGATGGCAATCGGAGCGATGCCGCACGCGCAGCTGATGCGGGCCATCGAACTGTTGGGCACCAAGGTTGCACCACGCGTGAAGGAGGCTTTGCGATGACACTTCCCCATGTTCCAGACCCGATGCCGGGCGACGCCAGGGCAGCGGATGCGATCGAGACCGTGATCGTGCCGCGGGCCCGCGACCTCGGCGGCTTCGAAGTGCGGCGCGCGCTGCCGGCCGCGCAGAAGCAGATGGTCGGCCCTTTCATCTTTTTCGACCAGTTCGGGCCGGTGATGATGCAGTCAGGGCAGGGGATCGATGTCAGGCCGCATCCGCATATCGGGTTGTCGACCGTTACCTGGCTGTTCGACGGTTCGATCTTCCATCGCGACAGTCTCGGCTCCGAGCAGCCGATTTCGCCTGGCGAACTGAACTGGATGACGGCGGGAAAAGGCATCGTTCATTCCGAGCGGACGGCACCTGCCGATCTTGCGCAGACACGCAAGGTGTTCGGCATCCAGAGCTGGGTGGCGCTGCCGAAGCAGCATGAGGACACGGCACCCGCCTTCGACCATGTGGCAATGGAGCGCCTGCCGGTGATCGAGGACCATGGCATTTCGGTGCGCGTGGTGGCAGGCTCGATCTATGGCGCAAAGTCGCCCGTGAAGACGCATTCGGACCTGTTCTATGCGGATGTGCAACTGCAGGCCGGTGCGGCGCTGCCATTGCCTGCGGATCATGAGGAACGCGGCGTCTATGTGGCCGAGGGCGTGATCGAAATCGCGGAACAGGTTTTCGAAGACGGACGGCTTTTGGTGTTCAGGCCGGGCGATCTCATCACCATCCGTGCACGGACGAATGCGCGCCTGATGCTGCTGGGCGGCGAGCCGATGGACGGGCCGCGCCACATCTGGTGGAACTTCGTGTCCTCGTCCAGGGACAAGATCGAGGCCGCGAAGGACGACTGGAAACAGGCGCGTTTCGGCATCGTTCCGGGCGACGAGAGAGACTTCATCCCGCTGCCAGACAGATGACCAGCGGGGCTTGAAGAAGCCCCATGGCCGCCTCTATATCTTCTTCCGCAGGGAGAGGATCACTTGGACATCTATTTCGGGCCGAACTTCACGATCGCGCTGGCCGTGTGCTTCGCCGCGGCACTTTCGACCGTTCTGGGCAGCGTTTTCGTGCTGTTTTCAAAAGAGCCCAACCCCCGGCTTCTGGCCTTTGGCCTCGCCTTCGCGGGCGGCGCCATGGTCTATGTCTCGCTGGTCGAGATTTTCCTGAAAGCGGAAACGTCATTTGCCGCGATCTATGAGCCAAAGCCCGCCTATCTTTATGCAACACTCGCATTTTTTGCAGGCGTGCTGCTCATCGCCATTGTCGACCGATCGATTCCCAATCCGCATGGGGCGATATCGAGCACCAATGGCAACGACCAGAGCCACATCAAGCGCGTGGGGCTGCTGGCGGCACTTGCCATCACCGCCCATAACCTGCCTGAAGGCCTGGCGACATTCCTGGCGACGCTCGATAATCCGGTGGTCGGCATTCCACTTGCGGCCGCGATCGCCATTCACAACATTCCCGAGGGCGTGTCGATTGCCATTCCGGTCTATTACGCGACAGGCAGCAAGAACAAGGCGCTGATCGCCACCGGCCTGTCGGCGCTAGCGGAACCCGCCGGAGCTCTCATCGGATATGCAGTGCTGGCGCCGTTCCTGACGCCCACCGTGTTTGCCGTGGTCTTCGGCATGATCGCGGGAGCGATGGTGTTCCTCGCACTCGACGAACTGCTGCCGACCGCCAAGCGCTATGCCAAGGGGCACGAGACGGTTTACGGCATCGTCACCGGCATGGCGGCGCTGGCGGCGAGCCTGGTGCTGTTCAAGTAGTCGGGACTCGCGGAAGTATTGCCCTCATCCCCCTGTCGGGACCCCCGGATCAAGTCCGGGGGCAGGCTCTTCTCCCATGGCGTTGCCACGGGAGAAGGCGGATCGTTTCTTGCGCCTTCTCCCGTCCGCAGGATGGGAGAAGGTGGCCGATGGGCCGGATGAGCGCTCTACTGCAGAGCCAGGACCACCCGGCCGTTGATCTGGCCCTTCTTCATGCGGGCGAAGATTTCGTTGATGGCGTCAAGCGGCTGCTTCTCGATCTTTGCCGTCACCAGTCCGTTGGCGGCGAAGTCGATCGCCTCCTGCATGTCCTGACGGGTGCCGACATTTGATCCGCGTACGGACATTTCGCCGTTGACGATGCCGGAGATCGTCATGCGGATTTCATCCTGCTTGCCGCCGGGGAGCCCGATCCAGCAAACCGTGCCGCCATTGCGCAGCACGCCTACGGATTGCTCGAAGGCCTTTGCCGAAACGGCGGTGACGACGGCGCCGTGCGTGCCGCCGATGGCGTTGCGGATCTCGGGGCCGGGATCGGCCTTCGAGGCGTTGACCAGAAGTTCCGCGCCATAGGATTTCGCCAGTGCAAGCTTGTCGTCCGACACATCCACCGCCGCGACGCGCATGCCCATGGCGCGCGCGTATTGCACCGCGATGTGGCCCAGCCCGCCGATGCCGAGAACGGTGAGCCATTGGCCAGGCTTGACGTTGGTGCGCTTCAGCCCACGATAGGTGGTGACGCCAGCGCAGAGAATGGGAGCAAGTTCATAGGGGTCGACGCCGGTAGGCACGCGGCCGCAGAAGGCGGCATCGGCGATCATGTATTCGGCATAGCCGCCGGGTTTCGAATAGCCGGTGGCTTCGGCCTTGAGGCAGATCGTCTCCATGCCGGAAAGGCAAAACTCGCAATGGCCACAGGCGGAATACATCCACGGCACGCCGATCGCATCGCCCTCGGCGAAATGCTCGACACCCTCGCCCAAAGCGGAAACGGTGCCGACGACTTCGTGGCCCGGAATGAGCGGCAGGTTGGGCAACGGCGACCAGTCGCCATCGACCGCGTGAAGATCGGAATGGCAGACGCCGCAGGCGGTGACCCTGATCAGCACCTCGCCGCGTTTCGGCTGCGGGATGGGGAGGGTTTCGATTTTGAGGGGCGTGCCGATCTCGCGCAGCACGACGGCCTTCATGGTTCCGGTAGTCATTGGGTTCTCCTCAGTTCCCGAGGATGATATCCCGTGCCTCGCCGGTGGCAATGTCAAAGGTGGCGGAGAGCGTCTCGCTGCCCACCCTTGCGCTGGCGGTATAGGTGCCGGGCAGCAGAACGATATCGGCATTGAGGCCGGCGACAGCGGCAATTGGCAGGCCCTGAGTGTCGGCCACGTTCCAGCGTACGTCGGCCAGCGGCGAGCCCACGAAGGCCAGGCGGGCGACGCCTGCCTTGTGGTCGATGTCGATGGCGCTCATGCGGCCGGCCTTGACCTTCACGTCGATGACGGCGGCGGCATTGCCAGCCTCGAAGCGGCTTTCGACACGGTACTCGCCTTCGGGCAGGCGGACGATTTCGCCCGGAACATCGCTTTGCGCCACGAGCTTGCCGCTTTCCTTGCCGCCCAGAGCGAAGATACGGCTTCGGGGTTTCGCTGCCGGCAGACCGATATCCTGCACGCGGGGAAGCACGCGAAGGCCGCCGGCGTTCAGCACGTAGCTGACCATGAGGCGGTTTGCTTCCAGAAGCGTAATGGTACTCGACAGGCGGACGGCGCCATAGGCAATTCTCACGATGTAGTCTCCCGGTGGCACGGAAACGTCAGCGCCGGGAGCAGTGCCGGAATAGACCGTCTGGCCTTCGGAATTCTGGATCTTCCAGGTGATGGGAAGCTCGATCAGGCCGCCGTCGTCAGTGAGGCGGGCTGAAAGTTCGAGGCCCTCGCGGCCGGGCTGAACCACCAGGATCGCAAGATCGTGGCTGGGCGAGGCCTCGGCGCCAAGTGCCTGCAGGTCGGGCGCGCTCGAGATTTCAAAGTCTTCGATGGCGGCCGGCTGCGCAGTGAAGACGGAGGAGGGAGAGGCGGTCGAAAAAAAGACCGCCACCATGGCGGCGGCAATGCCGCGCCAATGGTGGCGGTGTGGCTGTGCACGGGTGCTGAAATCGTGCAAGCTGCAAGTCCCCTCTACTCAAACCCCCAGCCTTCCGGCCGGCAACCCGAGAACACCACAGCATCACTTTCGCGGCAATCCAAAGATTAACGAGTGGTTAACGAAGGGGGGTCAATTGTCGCCATTGCCTTTTGGCGCGGGGATCGCCAGATTGCGCGCCATCATGACAAAGCTTAACGACACGTCTTCCGTCCTCTCGCTTCTGGCAAGCCGGAAGTCCGCTTCCGCCAAGGCCATGACAGAGCCGGGGCCGTCTTCCGGCCAGTTGCTCGACATCCTTAACATTGCCGTGCGCGTGCCAGACCATGGCAAACTGGCACCGTGGCGCTTCATCCTGTGGGAGGGTGAGGCGCGGGCGGAATTCGGCGAAGCCATGAAGACACGATGGAAGGCGCTGCACCCCGAGCATGGAGAGTCCACACTCGATTTCGTGAGGGGGCTGTTCCTGCGCGCGCCCGTTGTGCTGGCGGTCGTCTCCACCGCATCGGAACATCCGAAGATACCGGTTTGGGAACAGCAGCTTTCGGCAGGCGCTGTCTGCATGAACATTCTTCTGGCGGCAACCGCGATGGGGATCGGCTGCCAGTGGAACACCGACTGGATGGCCTATGACGGCGAGATCGGCACGGCGATGGGGCTGACGGCGCAGGAAAAGGTCGCCGGCTTCATCTATTTCGGAACGCCGACGGCACCGCTGGAAGACAGGCCACGGCCCGATCCGGCGGACCTGCTGACCCGCTGGGCCGCGTCATGACCATCAAGGGAGTGCTCTTCGACAAGGACGGCACGCTGATCGACGTCAACGCCACGTGGATTCCGATCTACCGCGAAGTGCTGATGGACCTGTTCGATACCGACCTTGCAGGTGCCGAGGCCCTGATGGCAAAGGCCGGATACGACAAGGCGAGCGAGAGTTTCAAGGCGGGTTCCATCCTGGCGGGCGGCACGACGCGGCAGCTCGTCCAGACCTGGTGGCCCGGGATCGGCGAGAAGGAAGCCGCCGCGAAGGCCCATGCGCTCGACCATGATTATGTGCATCTGGTGAAGGAGCGGCTTTCGCCGCTGATGCCGCTGGAGCCGATCCTGAGCGAGTTGCGGGCGATGGGGCTGAAGCTTGGCGTGGCGACGAACGACTCGCATGTCTCGGCGCGCAATCACATGGCGCATGTCGGCGTCATTGCGCATTTCGAGGACATTATCGCCGCCGATACGGTGCCGGTGCCGAAACCATCGGGCAACATGATCAGGCGGTTTGCCGAGATTACCGGGATGCCAGCCTCGGCCATTGCCATGGTGGGCGACAATTCACACGACATGGAGGAGGCGCGGAACGGTGGGGCGGGGCTGGCGATCGCGGTGTTGAGCGGCAATGCCGCGCATGGGGATATCGCGCATCTGGCAGACCACACAATCGCCAGCGTGGCAGAGCTTCCAGCCTTGCTGAGGAGCCTCTGAATGTTCTACGACGCGGTGAAGAACGATCATGGCTTCCAGTACGATCCGTTCAAGGCGATCGTGGCGCCGCGCCCCATAGGCTGGGTTTCGACGGTTTCCACCAGTGGCATCGCCAATCTGGCGCCCTACAGTTTCTTCAATGCCATGTCGGACAATCCGCACTACGTGGTGTTCGGCGCTGCCGCGGGCAAGCATTCGCAGCGCAATGCCGAGGCGACGGGATGTTTTGCCATCAATCTTGCTACCTATGATCTTCGCGAGCAGATGAACCTGTCTTCCGCAAGCGAAGATGTGGACGAGTTCGAACTCTCGGGCCTCACCAAGACGCCCTGCAGGCTGATTGCGGCACCGCGCGTCGCTGAAAGCCCCGTCTGCTTGGAGTGCAGGTTATTTCAGGTCGTGCCGCTGCCGGACGATGACGGCCGCATCGGCTACAGCATGGTCGTGGGCCGCGTGATCGGCATTCACATCGCTGACCGCTTCATTCACGATGGCCGCGTCGACACCGCAGCGATGAAGCCGATCGCGCGGATGGGCTACAGCGAGTATGCGACGGTGACCGAGGCCTGGCGCATGCGCCGCCCTGACTAGTTGCCGCACTGGTAAACTAGTCTATTTCCAGTTGTACTCTGCTGCGACTGAGTCGCGCTGCGAGTCGTGAACGGGGCGGGAACGCCGCAATTCCGCCATTGTTGACATTTGTGTGCATAAGCTACCTTCATCCTGTAATTACAGGTGTTTACATCTTGTGGATAAGCTGTGGATAAGTGTGTTAACGCCTCATTAACCACCGGCGCGCAGGAGTCGAAGCGGGACGACAGAAGGCAGCTAAGCGATGAAGCTGGAAAGGCTTTTGGACATGACCAAATGTCTGCTGATAGATGAAGGCAGCACGGGCCGAAGGCATCTGGAACAAATGCTCTCGGGGCTGGGCATGGAGACGTCGCTGTCCGCCGGGGCCGACGACGCCCTGAAGTTCTGCAACGACAACTCGCCCGACGTGGTGATGGTCTCCGCCGGAACGCGCGGCCTTACCCCACGCGACCTGGTGAAGCGCCTGCGCTACAACGCCCGGGGCAAGCCGCCCGTAGTGTTTCTCTACGCCGAGAAAGCCGACACCGAAATGTTCGGACAGACCATCCTAGAAGGGGCGGCGGATGTGCTGATGATGCCTTTCGACCGCGATCTGCTGCATTTCAAGCTGCGGCAGGCGGGCGTGATCGACTGACGCCAAATTCCGGGCGACGCCACCCGAGAATCCTGTAGCATCGTTCCATGGCGAATTTCTCCCTGTGGATATTGATGGTGTGCGTTGCGATGCTGTGCCTCGGGCATGGGCTGAGCGGCTCGCTCGTCAGCGTCGAATCCAACGCGGCGGAATTCGGAACCGACGTCACCGGTTTCGTGATGGCGGGCTATTCCGCCGGGCTTCTGATCAGCACCTTCCTGACGCCCCGGCTGGTGAAGAGCGTGGGGCATGTGCGGGCTTTCGCCGGTCTCGCCTCCACCGTTTCCACCGCCGTGCTGCTCATTCCGTTGTGGGTCGACCCGCTGTTCTGGTTCTTGATGCGCGTGATATCGGGTCTGTGCGTTTCGGGCATGTTCATCGTGTGCGAGAGCTGGCTCAATTCGGCCTCGAGCAACCGGAACCGCGGGCAGATGATGTCGGTCTACATGATCGTCACCTATGGCGCGCTGGGCCTCGGGCAACTGCTGCTGAACGTGTCCGACCCTTCTGGCTTCGTGCGCTTCATCATCGTGTCGTGCCTCTTGTCGATGTCGCTCGTTCCGCTCATCCTGCTGCCGTCGGAGGCCCCAAGCGTCGAGGGGGCACGCAGCGTCTCCGTCGATGAAATCTGGCGGGCCTCGCCGCTCGCCGTCGTCGGGGTGTTCGCGTGCGGGCTGGGGCAGAGCGCGTTCTTCGCGCTGGGCGCGGTGTTCGGCCTCAGCAAGGGACTGCCGCTCGTCTATGTCTCGGTCATGATGGCGCTGCCGCCGCTGGGCGTCATCCTCTCGCAATATCCGATCGGGTGGATTTCGGACCGCTTCGACCGGCGCACGATCATCATGCTGCTGGCCATCCTGGCGGCGATTGTCTCGGCGCTGACGCTGGCGGGCGGCTATTATCTCACCCGCTTCATGCTGATCGCGATGATGACCGCTTTCGGCGTCATTTCGCTGCCGATCTATTCGCTGGTGGTCGCCCATGCCAATGATCATCTCCAGAAGGAGCAGATTCTCGGTGCCTCGGCAAAGCTCGTGCTGCTCTATGGCGTCGGCTCTCTCGTAGGGCCGATCCTCGTCGGCCAGCTGATGCGCAATATCGGTGGCGAAGGCTTCCTCATCTATATGATCGCGGTGCACGGCGCACTGGCGGCCTTCGCCTTCATGCGGCGTATCCAGCGTCCGGAACACAACCGGGCGCATGGCAACGAAGTGATGACAGTGAGCCCGGTGACCACCTCCGCCGGCGCGGCCGTCCGCAGCGAGTAAGTTGCCAGAAGGGCGTTGTCTGCAGGCTGCCGGGCCTGAAAATCCTTTCGCGGTCGCTAAGGATCGTGGTGAACCAATTGTTAAAGGTTGGATGGGAAGGTGGCCTGAAACAAGGCTACGCCCAGCGATGCAGTCCAGCACTAAAGAAGAACCCGGTTTCGGACTCGATACCAGTATTTTCCTGCATGTGATCGACAATGGCGATGCCGAGCAGCGGTCGCAGCTTGCATCCCAGCTGGCGGATTTCCTGCAGCGCGAGGATGTGCCCGCCGCCGAACGCGAGCAGGTGGTGCCAGTGGTGCTGAAACTGGCGGTGGACCCCGTCCGCGACGTGCGGCAGACACTGGCCGACGGCCTCGTGAACCTCAAGGATCTTCACGCCGACATCCTGTTTTCGATCATATCGGATGACGACGACCTGGCACTGCCGTTCCTGGCCGCCACGCCGGCGCTGAACCATTGGCACATGCTCGCCGTGCTGCGCGTCGGCGATGAAGCGCGGCAGGCCTGCATGGCGTGCCGCCCGGACATTTCGGAAGAGGCGATCGACCACGCCGTCAAGTTCTGTGCACTGAGGATTGCGCTGCTGCTGTTCGAAAACGCGGCGGTGACGTTCTCAGCCGAAGACTATCACACGCTCTACAAGCGCTTCGGACATTCGGGCGAGATGGTCGAGTGCCTTCTGGCCTGCGAGGATCTGCCGCTCGACATCCGCATCATGCAGGCAAAGCGCGCGTCGAACCGCATGCACCAGCTGATGGCGGAGCGCGGCTGGCTTCCGGCCAACGATGCCGCCGAGCTCGTGGCGGATGCGGAAGATGTCGCGGTGCTGCGGATCCTCACGCAGGCGAGCGAAGAAGAGCTCGCCTCCGTCGTCGCCTTCCTCGTCGGCAAGGCGATGCTGACGCCCTCGATCATCGTCCGGGCCGCGTGCCTTGGCGAAATGGCGGTCGTCGAGCAGGCGCTTGCGCATCTGGCGGACCTGCCACGCAAACGCGCCGGCGAGTTGATGCGGGGGCGGGGCCTTACCGGCTTCAAGGGGCTTCACGCCAAGTCGGGCTTGCCGGCAAGCTGCTACTGGATCCTGCAGGCTGCCTGCGACGTAGCGGTGGATGAAAAGGAAGAGGGCATCACGCTGCCGCCCGACGACTGGGGCCGCCGCCTGATCGAGGCGTTGATGACGCGGTATGAATCGATACCGTTGAAAGAACGCACCCGGCATCTCGAATATGTCGGCCGCTTTGCCGCCGAGCGCGCAAGGCTGATCGCAAGACGACTCAAAGCCGACCTTCTCCGCGCAGCCTAGAAGCGGAACTGCTCTCGCAGCACGCGTTCGGCGAGGCTGTGGCCGGGATCGAACAGGATCTTGGCGGAGCGCTTGCGATCCTCCGCGATCTCCACTTCACGCACATGGCGGACTTCGACGTGATCGGCGACGGCGGCGACCGGGCGCTTCTGGCCTTCGAGAATCTTGATCGTGACCTTCGCCTGATGCGGCAGGATGGCGCCGCGCCAGCCGCGCGGGCGGAAGGCGCTGATGGGTGTTAATGCCAGAAGCTGGGAGTTGATCGGCAGGATCGGTCCGTGGGCTGAAAGATTATAGGCGGTGCTGCCGGCGGGCGTCGCGACGAGGATGCCGTCGCAGATCAGCTCGTCCATCCGGGGATTGCCGTCGACCGCGATCTGCAGCTTCGCCGCCTGGTAGCGCTGGCGGAGGAGGGATACTTCGTTGAAAGCGATGGCGCGGTGGGTTTTGCCGGACTCGTCCTTCGCCACCATCTTCAACGGGTGAATGGTGGTGAGTTCTGCGGCGTGGAGGCGGTCGAGAAGGTGATCTTCCTCGTAGTCGTTCATGAGGAAGCCGACGGTGCCTCGGTTCATCCCGTAGATGGGTTTACCCGTTGAAACGAAACGGTGTAGCGTCTGCAGCATGTGGCCGTCGCCACCGAGGGCCACTACGGCATCGGCCTCATCCGGTTCGGCATTGCCGTGGCGGGCCACCAGCTTCGCCAGAGCCTCTTTCGCTTCGGGCGATTCCGAGGCGAGGAAGGCGATAGACTTGAATTTCATGCCGGTTTCATCGCGTTGACAGCCAGTGTGATTGCCTACATTGAAGGCAACCACTTTGGCAATCCCCGAACGGATACACTGAAATTCATGCGCGAAATCGTGATGTGCACCACCTGCCGCTTTACGCCCGCCGAAAAGACCGGGCCTGATGGACGGACCGGCGGTGAAATCCTGATCGGCCACATGCGGGATGCGATCGCCGCGCGGGGTGCCGATGTGAAGGTTCAGACACAAGTCTGCCTGTGGAACTGCAAGCGGCATTGCAGCGTGGTGCTGCGCGACGATGAGCGCTTCACCTATTTCACCGGCGACCATGAGCCGAGCCGCGAGCAGGCGGATGCCATTCTCGACTGGTTTGCGGCGCATGGCGAGACGGAGACGGGGGAGGTGCCGTTCCGCCTGTGGCCCGATCGCATGCGCGGACATTTCATCGCCCGCATTCCGCCGGTGAAGGCATGAGGCGCGTCACGCTGGTTCTGGGAGGTGCGCGCTCCGGCAAGAGCCGGTTTGCGGAGGGTCTGGCTGCGGGAATTGAAGGCCCGAAAACCTACATCGCGACGGCCGAGGCCTTCGACGACGAGATGCGGAAGCGGATCGCGAAGCACCGAGAACAGCGGGCGGGTGATGGGTGGACCACCATCGAGGCGCCGCTCGATCCGGTTTCGGCGCTGACCGGCGCTGAGGGCTTCGTGCTCGTGGACTGCGTGACGGTGTGGCTCGGAAACCTCTTGCATCATGGGCGTGATCTAAACGCAGCCGTCGCCGATCTTTGTGGGGCACTGGACGCGGCGCAGGGGCGGATCGTGCTGGTTTCGAACGAGGTGGGGCTGTCGATCGTGCCGGAAAATGCCATGGCGCGGCGCTTTCGCGACGAGCAGGGCTTCGCCAACCAGCGGCTGGCAGAAGTGGCCGACGAGGTATTCTTCGTGGCCGCCGGACTGCCGCTGAAGCTCAAAGGATGATGGCGAGCGCCAGCAATCCCAGGAACAGCAGCCACATGGCGCGACTGTAGAGCTTCAGGCCGCGCTTGATATCCTGCCGGGTGAGCTGCGCCCGGCCTTCGCCCATCCAGGGCAGATCGACCGTTTCGCCCTGATATGCTCGGGGGCCGCCAAATTTGAGATCGAGCGCGGCAGCCATTGCGGCCTCCGGCCAGCCGGCATTGGGCGAGCCGTGCTTTGGCGCATCGCGGCGCATCACCTCGAAGACATAGCGGAAGCGCGAGGGCTGGGTGGCGGCAAACAGAATGCCGGTCAGGCGCGAGGCGGGGAGGTTGACGAGATCGTCAAGGCGGGCGGCGGCCCAGCCGAAGTGAAGGTATTTCTCCGACTTGTGGCCAATCATCGAATCCGCAGTGTTAATGGCCTTGTAGACGGCGATGCCAGGAAGCCCCAGCAGCGCGAACCACAAGACAGGTGCGACGATACCGTCCGACGTGTTCTCGGCGAGGCTTTCGAGGGTAGCTTTGGAAACGCCTGACTCGTCCAACTGCGAGGGATCGCGGCCGACGATCAGGCTGACCGACTGGCGCGCCGCGGGCAGCGACCTCGAGAAGGCACGAAAGACGTCCATCACGTGGTCGCGCATCGATTTCTGGGCGATGAGGCTGGTGGCGACCAGCGCCTCGATGATCCAGCCCGCGCGCGCGGTGGCGAGGAGATGGGAGATGATCCAGGCCGGGACGAAGGCGACGGCGATGAGGACCAGAAGTGCGATGATGCCGCGAAGCCGGGCTTCCTTCGGGCTGGCGCCGGAACGGTTCAGGTTGCGGTCCGCCCAGGTGATGAGAGATCCGATCCAGACGACGGGATGGCTGATCTTCGCGAAAACCGGCTTCGGGTAGCCGATGAAGCGCTCGACGAGAAGGGCCAAAGCGGCACCCGCGAAGGCCGGAACGGGCCACCACATCAGACGGGTTCCGCCAGCGCCAGGATGCGATCGACGTCGAGGTGGGCTTCCAGATGGGCGGCGAGATCGTCCAGCGTACGCTCGATCAGGTCATCGAAGCGGAGGGCTGAGGACTGCGCACCGAGCGATTTCAGGAAGGCGGAGCGGAAGGCGTCACTGCCGAAACAGCCGTGAAGGTAGGTGCCCATGACCTGGCCATTGGCGGAGGTGGCACCGTCGGGCACGCCGCCGATCATGGCGAAGGGGCGGGTGGTGTCCGGACCTTCCGTTGTACCCAGATGGATCTCATAGCCGGAAATCGGCGCCGCGGTGCCGGCATGGGTGCCGGTGACGCGGGTGAGGGTCTTGTCCGGCAGCAGCTCGGTTTCGAGCTGGAGGAGGCCCAGCCCCTCGACGCTGGTGGGCGGGCCTTCAAGGCCCTGGCGATCATGGACCATCCGGCCGAGCATCTGGTAGCCGCCGCAGAGCCCAAGGACGAGGCCACCGCGCCGGACGTGGGCTTTGAGGTCGATGTCCCAGCCTTCCCGGCGGAGTGCCGCGAGATCGGCGATTGTCGATTTCGAGCCAGGAATGATGACGAGGCGGGTGTCGGCGGGGATCGGCTCGCCCGGCTGGATGAAGGTGACGGAGACGCCGGATTCGAGGCGCAACGGGTCCAGATCGTCAAAATTGGCGATGCGGGGCAGGCGCAACACTGAAATCCGGTAGGTCCCAGAATGGCTTGTGAGAACTTCCTCCAAAGCTACTGCATCTTCGGCTGGCAGGTTCCGGGCTTCCGCAAAATGCGGGATGATGCCGAGACAGGGAGCGCCCGTGTGCTCTTCAAGAAAGCTCCGCCCTTCAGAGAACAGTGCAGGATCGCCATGGAACTTGTTGATCAGGAAGCCTTTTAGCCGCGCGCGGTCTTCCGGCAGCAGAATGTCGAAGGTTCCGGCGATCGAGGCGATGACGCCGCCTCGGTGAATGTCGCCCACCAGCAGGGCGGGAATGTTGGCGGCAGCGGCAAAGCCCATGTTGGCGAGGTCGCCATCGCGCAGGTTGATTTCGCCGGGGCTTCCGGCACCCTCGACGATGACGAGGTCAGCATCCTCCGCCAGCCGCCGGAAGCTTTCGAGGATTGCCGGCATGAATTGTATGCGGTTCCGGAAATAGTCTCGCGCTGCCATGGTGGCGTGGCGCTTTCCCTGCACGATCACCTGTGCCCCAGTGGTGCTTTCGGGCTTCAGGAGTACTGGGTTCATGTGGACCGTGGGCTCGACGCAGGCGGCGCGGGCCTGCAGGGCCTGGGCGCGGCCGATTTCGCCGCCATCCGCTGTTACGGCAGCATTGTTCGACATGTTCTGCGGCTTGAAGGGTCGAACCCTCAGTCCGCGGCGGGTGAAGGCGCGGGCGAGGCCGGCGACGATCAGCGACTTTCCCACATCCGAGCCGGTGCCCATCAGCATGATGGCGCGGGCGGTCATTCGACCTCGCAGATCACATGCGCATAGGAGCCCATGATCTTGCCGCGCCGCAGACCCATGGACGGGAGGGGCTCTCCTGCCGCATCTTCCACTTCAAAGAGACGCTCGGCTTCGCCTTCGTTTTCAACGGTCGAATAATGGAATTCGTGGCCGCGAAGCGGACTGTCCCAGGGCGCGCCGGAAAGCGGCTTCAACTGCCGGTAGCCAAGGTGCAGCTTGCGGGCGGCAAAGCTGGTCGAGACGGGGAGGAGACCCGCCATCGGATAGGCTGTGCCGTCACTCGCGGTCAGGCTCACACCTAGCACCATGTAGCCACCGCACTCGCCATAGACGAGGCCCCGGGCGGTGCGAAGGCCGTCAAGGAAGCTCAAATTGCTGCTCAGTCTTCCGGCGTGAAGCTCGGGATAGCCGCCGGGGAGGAAGACGGCGTCGGCGCTGGCGTCAGGGGCTTCGTTGGCCAAAGGAGAAAAGAACGATAGCTCCGCCCCGGCCCTCTGCCAGCATTGCAGGAGGTGGGGATAGGCAAATGCGAAGGCCCGATCGCGGGCGATGGCGATTTTCTGCCCCAGGGGCTTCAGTGACGGGCGATTCGCTGATTCGCCAAGGGGTTGCGTTGCAGTTTCCAGAATCCTGTCAAGAATTGTTTCATGTGCAACAGCTGAGGCGGCACCTTCGATGAACCGTTCAAGCTGCTGATGTTCCTCAGCTTGCACAAGTCCGAGGTGGCGGGAGGGGAGAGCAAGTGAGTCGTCATGCCGCACCACACCGAGGACGCGGCGGCCCAGAGCATCCCTAAGGATCGCCTCATGGCGGTCACTGGAAACCCGGTTCAGGATGACGCCGGCGGATTTCAGGCCCAGCTTGTAGCGGGCGAAACCATGGACAAGCGCGCTAATGGACTGGCCTTGATGGCGGGCATCGACGGTCAGAAGCACTGGGATTTGCAGCATGTGGGCAAGATCGGCGGTGGAGCCGAATGCCCGATGCGGGCCATCGAACAGACCCATGACGCCCTCAATGATGATGAGATCAGCGTCGAGGCTCGCATCCTCCAGAATGCGGGCGATCTGGCCTTCGCTCATGGCCCAGGGATCGAGGTTGAAGCAGGGGCGGCCGGTGGCAGCCTCGTGAAAACGCGGGTCGATATAGTCGGGCCCCACCTTGGCGGAGGCGATGCGGATGCCGCGATTGCGGAAGGCGCGAAGCAGGCCAAGCGTAACCAGCGTCTTGCCGCTGCCCGAGCACGGCGCCGCGACGACGATGGCTTTAGCCAATCGGGTTCTCCCGCAGCGGACCCTTGTACCAATCGAGCAGCGAGCGCCAGTCGGCAGCGTGGCCGACGACGACGATGGCGGGCGTCGGCGGATCGTTCGCCGCAACAAAGGCTTCCGCTTCGCCAAGTGTCGTCTCCGCCACCTGCTGGTGGGGCATCGACGCGTTGGAGAGGATGGTGACGGGATCATCGGCCAAGCGGCCGCCGTCCATCAGGGCGGTGGCGATCTCGCCCAAATGCTTAACCGCCATATACATGACGATGACCGGCGAGGCCCTGGCGATCGCCGCCCAGTTGACGTTAGCCGGCATGTTGCCCGTGGCATCATGTCCGGTGAGGAAGATGACGGAGTGGTTGGTGTCGCGATGGGTTGCAGGCATGCCGGCATAGGCGAGGCCGCCGATCCCCGCCGTGATGCCCGGAATGATGCGGAAGGGGATGGCGGCTCCGGCCAGATGCTGGCATTCCTCGCCGCCGCGGCCGAACATGAAGGGATCGCCGCCCTTCAGCCGCAGCACGCGCTTTCCGGCCCGGGCGAGGTCGATCAGGCGAAGGGTGATGTCCTTCTGGGTGGGCGAAGGCTTGCCGCCGCGCTTTCCCGCATATTCGAGTTCGGCGCCCAGCTTCACCCAGCGCAGGATGTCGGGGTTCACCAGCGCATCATAGACGACGACATCGCAGGTCTGCAGCGCATGATAGCAGAGAAGCGACATGAGGCCCGGCGCGCCGGGGCCTGCACCCACCAGCCAGACCCAGCCTGGCTCGAAGGCAGGGAACGGCTCGGCATCAAGGCGGGCGAAGCCTGTCGCACCTTCGCTGGCGCTCACCCAGCCGCCGATCGTTTTTGTTGGTCCAAGTTCCATCGCGCCCTTATAGAGTGGGCCAATGCGATTAGAGAAGCCCGAAGGCGAGTTAAGGCGCGGCTGGACGACGGGCGCATGCGCAACCGCGGCGGTGAAGGCAGCGTTTGCGGCATTGCGGACCGGCAGGTTTCCCGATCCGGTGACGATCACCCTGCCAAAAGGCGAGACGCCGGCCTTTCCGCTGGCGCTGGAAGAGATGGGCGAGGGCTGGACGCGCGCCGGAATCATCAAGGATGCGGGCGATGACCCGGACGTGACGCATGGCTGCATGGTGATCGCCACGGTGCGGGAAGGCGGCACGGGCATCCGCTTCAAGGCGGGGCCAGGCGTGGGGATGGTGACCAAGGGCGGATTGCCCATTCCACCGGGCGAGCCCGCGATCAACCCCGTGCCGCGGCAGATGATGGCAGCCGTCATCCAAGAACTGGGGGGAACGGATGTCGAAATCGAGATCTCGATTCCGGATGGAGAGGCGCTGGCCCAGAAAACCTGGAACCCGCGGCTGGGCATCATCGGCGGATTGTCGATCCTCGGCACGACGGGGATCGTTCATCCCTTCTCCTGCGCGGCATGGATCGCCTCGATCCATCGCGGCATCGACGTGGCGCGTGCCATTGGATTGACGCATGTGGCGGGCTGCACCGGCTCGACGTCTGAGGATGCGGTGCGCGCGCATTATGGCTTGCCGCTCGAGGCGATGCTGGACATGGGCGATTTCGCGGGCGGACTGCTCAAATACCTTCGCGATCATCCGGTGGCGCGGGTGACCATCGGCGGCGGCTTTGGGAAGATCGCCAAGCTGGGGCAGGGCGCGCTCGACCTTCATTCCGGGCGAAGCCAGGTCGACCTTGACTGGCTGGCGGCGATGGCCCCGGAGTTGCCGCGCAAGTCGGTGCTGGCCGCCAATACAGCGCAGGAGGTACTGGAAATGGCGCAGGGTTTTGATCTTGCGTCACGTGTTGCCGCGGCGGCGCTCGAGACCGTGAAGGTGGTGCTGCGTGGCGCACCCGTGGCGGCGGATGTGATGATTGTGTCGCGCGGGGGCAGCATCATCGGCCATGCAGCGTGAGCGCATCCTCATTCTGGGCGGCACGCGGGATGCGCGCGAGCTTGCTGCCGCGCTGATCGCGAAGGGGTGTAACGTCATCACGTCGCTGGCGGGGGTGACTGCGAAGCCGCTGCTGCCCGCAGGCGAGGTGCGGACCGGTGGATTTGGCGGCAGCGATGGCCTTGCCGGATTCCTGCGGCAAGACAGGATTTCGGCGGTCGTCGATGCGTCCCATCCCTTTGCGGCGCAAATGTCGCGGCAGGCCGTTCAGGCGGCAGCTGAGACGGGAGTGCCAATTCTCAGACTTGAACGGCCGCCATGGAAACCCGAGGCGGGGGACAGCTGGACGGCCGCTCTATCCGCCTCCGAAGCGGCGGCGCTGCTGTCGCCGGGATCGCGGGCGCTGGTGACGATCGGGCGGAAAGAGATCAGCATGTTTCTGACGCGGACCGATGTGTCCGGCTTGGCGCGCATGATCGAGCCCTATGCCGGACCGGTGCCGCCCGCGTGGACCATCATCCTGGAGCGTCCGCCTTTCACGCTGGAACATGAATGTGAACTCATCACACAACATCACATCTCACATCTCGTTACCAAGAATGCGGGCGGCGCAGATACTTCGGCCAAGCTTGGGGCGGCGCGGGCGCTGGGCTTGCCGGTCATCATGATCGAGAGGCCGCCGAAACCCGCGGTCCCAACTTACGCGAATGTTGGAGAATTGATCACAGCGCATGGGGCTATGCTTTTACCTTGACCTCCAAGACGTTTCCCGCTTCTTTATCGGCAGAGGGGTGACAATCGGTACAAGATCACCTCCAGGGAGCGAACAACGTAACAGCGGCGCGAAGAAGCGTTGACGAGGAACAGGGCTATTGCTGATGGACATCGGATACTCTTTCTTCATGCGCCGCACAGTCGAGAAAGAGATCAATCAATGAAGACCAAATTCTTGTCTTGGGTGCTGGGTGCAGCAGTGAGCGCAGTGGCGGCAACAGCGGCCAGCGCCGGTACGCTTGACGACATCAAGCAGAAGGGCTTCGTGCAATGCGGCGTGAGCCAGGGCCTGCCGGGCTTCTCCAATCCCGATTCGAACAATAACTGGACCGGCATGGACGTGGACTTTTGCCGCGCCGTGGCCGCCGCCATCTTCAATGATCCGCAGAAGGTGAAGTTCTCTCCGCTGAACTCCAAGGAGCGCTTTACGGCGCTGCAGTCCGGCGAAGTCGACGTCCTGTCGCGCAACACCACCTGGACAATGAGCCGCGATACCTCGCTCGGCCTGAAGTTCGCAGGCACCATGTACTACGATGGCCAGGGCTTCATGGTGAAGTCGTC
Source organism: bacterium (assembly GCA_022842165.1). Lineage (GTDB taxonomy): Bacteria > Pseudomonadota > Alphaproteobacteria > Rhizobiales > Aestuariivirgaceae > Aestuariivirga. The sequence continues at coordinate 26,860 of JALHQC010000017.1, read as the reverse complement.
GCTTGGCGTCGATTCGGCTCTGAAGCTCGACGGCGCGACGGTCTGCACCGCCACCGGCACAACGACGGAACTGAACCTCGCCGACTATTTCAAGGCCAACAACATGAAGTATCAGGTTGTGGCCATCGAAGACGCCAACGAACTGGTGAAGGCCTATGACGAAGGCCGCTGCGATATCTTCACGACCGACCAGTCGGGCCTCTATGCCGAGCGCCTGAAGATGAAGAATCCGGCCGAGCACGTCATTCTTCCCGAGATCATCTCGAAGGAGCCGCTTGGCCCCGTCGTCCGCCAGGGTGACGATGCCTGGTTCAACGTCGTGAAGTGGACCTACTACGCGCTGCTGACGGCGGAAGAATTCGGCATCACGTCGGCCAATGTCGACGAGATCAAGACGAAGAACAGCGGAGCCGACGGCAACCCCGAGATCAAGCGCATTCTCGGAATCGCCAACGAGGACGGTTCTGCGGCCGGCTTTGGCACCGGCATCGGCTTGTCGGAAGACTGGGTCGTCAGCATCGTCAAGGGTGTCGGCAACTACGGCGAAATCTTCGAGCGCAATGTTGGCGCCGGCACCGACCTCAAGATCGCCCGCGGCAAGAACGCCCTGTGGAACAACGGTGGCTTGCAATACGCTCCGCCCATCCGCTGATCGCTCCCGGGGTCCGGCTTCATGCCGGACCCCGACCTTCTTGCAACAAGCTTGAACCGGAATGCCGGCAGGCCCCAGGGGAGGAGCATGACGCTTTGCAAAGGGTAAGGGATGACCGCCACTGTTGATGCCTCCGGGCATGTTAAAGTCGCGTTCTGGAACAATCCGAAAGTCCGCTCGATCGCCTTCCAGATCTTGCTGGTGCTGATTTTGGCGGTGCTGTTCTATGAGATCGTCGTCAACACCACGAATAATCTGAAATCGCGAAACATCGCGTCGGGCTGGGAATTCCTGAACCGTACAGCCGGCTTCGACATCATCCAACCGCCGATCGATTACTCGAGCGCCTCAAACTATGGACGCGCGCTGCTTGTCGGCTTCACCAACACCATTATCCTTTCGATTTTCGGCATCTTCTTTGCCACCATTCTCGGCTTCACCATGGGTGTGGCTCGGTTGTCCAGGAACTGGCTGATATCGCGCATCGGCACGCTTTACGTCGAAATCTTCCGCAACGTGCCCCTGCTGTTCTGGATCTTCTTTTTCTACAGCGCCATCCTGCAGCCGCTGCCCGGCCCGAAGCAGGCCCTCAATTTCATGGATGGCGTGTTCCTGTCCAATCGCGGATTGATGATGCCGCGACCGGTTTTCGGCGAAGGCGCCTGGATCGCGCTGGCCGGCCTGCTGATTGGCATCGCCGCAACGATCGCCATCGCGCGGTGGTCGAAAGCGCGGCAGCTGGCAACCGGGCAGATGTTTCCGGTGTTACGGACTGCGCTGGCTCTGATCATAGGACTGCCGCTGCTGGGGTTCATCGCCGCGGGTTTTCCGCTGACCTGGGATGTGCCGGAAATCAAGGGCTTCAACTTCGCGGGCGGGCTGCAGATCATCCCCGAGTTCATCGCCATGCTGGTTGCGCTGTCCGTCTATACCGGCACGTTCATCGCGGAAGCTGTGCGGGCTGGCATTCAGGCGATCAGTCACGGACAGACGGAAGCCTCCTACGCATTGGGCCTGCGCCCCGGCAAGGCCTTGCGCCTGGTGGTCATTCCGCAGGCCATGCGGGTGATCATTCCGCCCCTCACCTCGACCTACCTCAGCCTCACCAAGAATTCTTCGCTGTCGATCGCCATCGGGTTCCCCGACCTCGTGGCGACAGGGGGCACGGTGCTGAACCAGACGGGGCAGGCGATTGAAATCGTCGGCGTGTGGATGGCCGTATACCTCAGTCTGAGCTTGCTTACTTCGCTGCTGATGAACTGGTTCAACGCGCGCATGAAACTGGTGGAGCGCTGACATGGCAGAGGACGCCAAATCGCCCGCCTTCGTGCGGGAAGCCGATGCGCCGCTGCTGCCAGCACCCGCCAACATGGTGGGCTGGCAGGGCTGGTTGCGCGCCAACCTGTTCTCGACGCCGCTCAACAGCATCATGTCGCTGGCGCTTGGCGCCATCATCGCCTGGTATCTGTGGGGAATCATCGACTGGGCGTTCTTCAGGGCGATATGGTCCGGAAGCGATCGCCAGGCCTGCCTGCTGCCGGATGGCCAGGTGACGGGCGCCTGCTGGCCGATGATCGCCGACAAGTTTCCGCAATGGATCTATGGCTTCTATCCGCACGACCAACGCTGGCGCGTGAACATCGTCTTTATCGTCGCGGCGGTGGCGCTGGTTCCGATGCTGATGCCGGCGGTGCCATACAAGAAGTGGAACTCCTTGTTCCTGCTGCTGGTATTTCCGCTGATGACGCTGATCTTGCTGACTGGCGGAAATTTCGGATTCTCGGCAGCTTCGTATGTCGCCGTGCTGGCTTTGCTGCTGGTGGCCACCGCGGTGCTGCCGATAGTGGTAAAGGGTCTCGAAGACGGAACTGCGGGCAATCGTTTCGGTCTCTTTGCCATCGGGCTTGGTCTTCTGCCGCTGATTGCGGCGCTGGTTCTGCTCTTCCTCGGCACGGCGATCGGCATTATGGGCGGCCTCACGGGTTTCCTCGGGCTGACGCTGGTTGCCGATGGCTTCGGCTGGCTGGGAAGCGTGCTGATCGCAGTCGAGAAGTGGATCGTCGGAATTCCCTATCTTAATGCGGTGGCGGGCCTCCTGATTTTCGTTGGCGGCGGGTTGTCGATCTTCAACACCTTGCGGATTGGCGGCGCCATGGGTTTGCGGACCATCCTTGGCTGGGTGGGTATCGGGCTTTCCATTCTTGCCGCCATGCTGATTCTCGATTTCGATTTCGGCTTGGTGCCGGTCGAGACATCGCAATGGGGCGGGCTGATGCTGACACTGGTCGTGTCGGTCACCGGCATCGTGTGCTCCCTGCCGCTCGGAATCCTGCTGGCGCTGGGGCGGCGCTCCGACATGCCGGCGGTCAAGGCCTTCTGCGTGGCCTTCATCGAACTGGTCCGCGGTGTGCCGCTGATCACCGTTCTGTTCTTTTCGTCCGTCATGCTGCCGCTGTTCCTTCCCGAAGGCGTGACGTTCGACAAATTGCTCCGTGCACTGATTGGCGTCGCGCTGTTCTCGGCCGCCTATATGGCGGAAGTGGTACGGTCCGGATTGCAGGCGATCGTCAAAGGCCAGTACGAGGGCGCCATGGCCCTTGGCCTTTCCTACTGGCAGATGATGAACAAGATCATCCTGCCGCAGGCGCTGAAGGTTTCGATTCCCAATATCGTCGGCAACTTCATCAGCCTGTTCAAGGATACGACGCTCGTCTCGATCATCGGGCTGTTCGACCTCTTGGGTATCGTACGGGCGGGGTTGAAGGATTCGACCTGGGCGACGCCCAGTTCGGTGCCGACCGGCTATTTCGCATTGGCCGCGATGTACTGGATCTTCTGTTTCAGCATGTCGCGATACTCCATGTACACCGAGCGCAGGCTCAACACCGGACACAAGAGGTAAGCCATGGCCGAGGCCGCCAAGAAGATGCGGGTGAGCGACGAGGTCGCGATCCAGATCAGCAGCATGAACAAGTGGTATGGCGAGTTCCATGTGCTGCGCGACATCAACCTCACCGTCTACAAGGGCGAAAGGATCGTCATCTGCGGGCCATCCGGTTCCGGCAAGTCGACGCTGATCCGCTGCATCAACCGGCTGGAGGAACACCAGAAGGGCGATATCGTGGTCGACAGCATTCCGCTGACCAACGACCTCAAGAAGATCGACGAAGTGCGGCGCGAGGTGGGCATGGTGTTCCAGCACTTCAACCTGTTTCCGCATCTGACGGTTCTTGAGAACTGCACGCTGGCGCCGATCTGGGTGCGGAAGATGCCGAAGAAGGATGCGGAAGAGATCGCCATGAAGTATCTCACGCGTGTGAAAATTCCCGAGCAGGCTTTGAAATATCCCGGCCAGCTCTCGGGCGGCCAGCAGCAGCGCGTGGCGATTGCGCGCGCCCTGTGCATGAGCCCCAAGATCATGCTGTTCGACGAGCCGACCTCGGCGCTTGACCCCGAGATGATCAAGGAAGTGCTGGAAGTGATGGTTGATCTCGCCGAAAGCGGCATGACGATGCTGTGCGTGACGCACGAGATGAGCTTTGCGCGGCAGGTGGCGAACCGCGTCATCTTCATGGACCGCGGACAGATCGTCGAACAGAACGAGCCGGCGGAATTCTTCTCGAACCCCAAGAGCGACCGCACCAAGCTGTTCCTGAGCCAGATCCTGCACTGAGCTTGGCAGCGAGCAGTTCAGGGTCTAGGATTTCTCACAACGCCAACGGGAATCGGATCATGAAGCGGCTGCTGGCCTCGATGGGTTTTCTCTGCGCAATGGCGATCGCCGCGAGCGCCGCAACGCTGGACGATGTGAAGGCGCGCGGCAAGCTGCTGTGCGGCGTCAATCCTGGCCTTCAGGGTTTTGCAGCGAAGGCGGCGGATGGCGCATGGGCGGGTTTCGACGTCGATTTCTGCCGCGCGGTGGCGGCGGCCACGCTGGGCGATGGCAATGCGGTAGAGTTCGTGCCCGTCAACGCGCAGGAACGTTTCGAGAAGCTGAAGAGCGGCGCCATCGATCTTCTGGCGCGCAACACCACATGGACGATGGAACGCGAGACGAAGCTGCCGCTGCGCTTCGTGGGTGTCTCCTATCATGACGGGCAGGGCTTCATCGTGAAGAAGCTGCTGGGCGTCACCTCGGCGCTCAACCTCACCGGTGCCGCGATCTGCTTTTTGTCTGGCACCACCACACAGGCCAATGTGGAGGATTTCTTCCGCGAGAAGGAGATGACCTTCTCGCCGGTGACCTTCGACAAGCTCGACGATCTGGTGAAGGCCTTCGACGAGGGAAAGTGCGACACCTACACGGCCGATCTCTCGCAGCTTTATGCCGTGCGGCTGCGGCTGGCGAACCCCGACGACAGCGCCGTGCTGACGGACGTCATCTCGAAGGAGCCGCTCGGGCCTATGGTGCGGCAGGGTGATGAGCAGTGGTTCAACATCGTGCGCTGGACGCTGTTTGCGCTGATCAATGCCGAGGAACTGGAAGTGACCGCGGCGGGCGCCGATGAGTTGAAGGCTACGAGCCGCAAGCCCAACATCCGCCGGCTGCTGGGTGCCGAGGGGAGTTTTGGCACCGACCTGGGGCTTGATGCCGAATGGGCACTGCGGGCCGTGAAGGCCGTTGGCAACTACGCCGACATCTTCAACCGCAACCTTGGCACCGAAACACCGCTCGCCATCGAACGCGGGATCAACGCCCAGTGGAATGCCGGCGGGCTGCTCTATGCGCCGCCGGTGAGGTGACTTGATATTGTTAGTACGTCTGTATAATTATACAGTGAGATGAACAAGCCTCTGATAATCCGCAAGGTCGGCAATTCGCTGAGCCTCACAATTTCAGACATTGCCAGGGATCTGGGCCTAGGCGAGGGGGACAAGGTGTATGCCGTGCGCACTCCTCGCGGATATGAAATCACGCCTTACGACGCGAACTTCGACAAGGCTGTCGAGGCAGCGCGCGATTTCATGCGGACTTACCCCAACGCAATGAAAAAACTGGTGGAATAGATTTCCCGGTGCTCTGGCTCACAAGCGGCATGATGGAGGCCTTCCACCGTGAATCCCTTGCTCGTTTCGGCGGTGCTGACGGCACGCGCGACGAAGGCCTGTTGCTGAACGCCTTAACACGTCCAGAAAACATCGATGCCTATGTACCCGAGGCCGACGCTTTTTACCTGGCGGCCGCCTACTGCGCCGGGATAGTGAAAAACTATCCCTTCGTCGATGGCAACAAGCGGACCGGAGCATTGAGCGCCGTCGTATTTCTTGCCCTCAACGACATCAAGGTTGCTTTCGATGAACCCATGATCGTCGCGATGATCTACGGTCTGGCAGCAGGTGAGGTCAGTGAAGCGCAGTTGGCTGATTGGCTGCGGTCTTCGGTCGCCAGGGGCTAGGGACCTCGCACGACTGGCGCGTCCGGATTGCCGCCCCACTCGGTCCATGAGCCATCATAGAGAGCGTGGTTGCGGGCGCCGATCAGTGTCAGGCCCAGCGTGAGGATGGCGGCAGTGATCCCTGAACCGCAGGAGGTGATGACGGGCTTGGAAAGATCGACACCTGCCGCAGCGAAGACGGTTTCGATCTCGGCGGGGGATTTCAGCGTGCCGTCGGGCTTCAGCAACGATGCGTAATGGACGTTTCTGGCACCCGGCATATGGCCCGCGCGAACATGCGCACGGGGTTCCGCCTCCTCGCCCCGGAATCTCGTGCCTGACCTTGCATCGGCTAGCTGTGCCGTACCGGATTTCAGCGCTGCGGCCACGTCCTTCTGGTCCCTCACCATCATGGAACGGTAGCGCGCGGTGAAGTGGCGCTCCTGAGGCTTGTTCGCGGGGCCATCCTCCAGTGGACGGGATTCGGATTTCCATTTTGGCAGGCCGCCATCGAGGATTGCCACGTCCTCGTGGCCGAAGACCTTGAACATCCACCAGGCACGGGCGGCGGAGAACAGGCCAGCGGCATCATAGGCGATCACCCGCTTGCCATCGCCGATGCCAAGCTTCCGCATGCGGGATGAAAACTTCTCCGGGCTCGGCAGCATGTGGGGCAGGGCGGTGGCCGTGTCCGACAACTCGTCGATGTCGAAGAACTGCGCGCCGGGAATGCGGCTCTCAAGGAACTCGGCCCTCGCATCGCGCTTCGCCGCGGGAAGGTGCCACGATGCATCGATGATGGCGATATCGGGCGAGTCGAGATGGGCCTCGAGCCATGCGGTGGAGACGAGGTCGTTGCTCATGCGAACACCAGTCTGATGCGGCGGTTGATCCTGCCCTTGTTCTCGATTTTCGCAACCGCGACGGGGCCGATTGCCGCTGTCGACTTCGCATGGGTTCCGCCACAGGGCTGGAGATCGACCTTGCCGTTCTCGCCGATCATGACCAGGCGCACGGAGCCTGAGCCCATTGGCGGTTTCACCGACATGGTGCGGATCAGGTGCTGGTTTTCGGCCATTTCCTGATCGGTGATCCAGCGGTAGGAAACGGGATGATCCTCCGTGATCAGACGATTGATGCGCGACGCCAGTTCCGCCTTGTCCGGAATCTGGCCTTCGGGAATGTCGAAATCGATGCGGCCGCCGTCTTCACCGATCGCACCTCCGGTGACGGGAAAAGGTACGGAAGCGCAGAGCAGGTGCATCATGGTATGGGCGCGCATATTGCGGTTGCGGCTGGCCCAGTCGAGTTCCGCCGTCACCGTCGCGCCAATGGGCGGCAATGCACCCGTTCCGGCCGGCACATGCACGACGTTCTTCGACTCGTCGTAAATGGTGGTGGCGATGACCGTCTCGCTGCCGTTCCAGATCACCCGGCCCTTGTCGCCCGGCTGGCCGCCGGCGGTGGCGTAGAAGACTGTGCGGTCCAGCACGATGCCACCGCGCTCATTGATGGCGATGACAGTGGCCTCGCAGGATTTCAGCTCGGCGTCATCGCGGAACAGCAGCGCCGTCACGCGGGGACCTCTTCGCTCACGTCCGGTACGTTAGGCGTCTTTTCCAGCCATGCCGGAACGGGGAGATTCTTCTCACGCAGGAAAGCGGGGTTGAAAAGCTTGGACGCATAGCGCGTGCCGTAGTCGCACAGGATGGTCACAATCGTATGGCCCGGCCCCAGTTGCCTTGCCATGCGGATGGCGCCGGCAACGTTGACGCCCGTCGACCCGCCCATGCAAAGACCTTCGTGTTCTAGAAGATCAAAGGTCACCGGGATCGCTTCCGAATCGGGGATCTGGAAGGCGTCGTCGACGATGGCGCCCTCTAGGTTCGCGGTGATGCGGCCCTGGCCGATGCCTTCGGTGATGGAGGAGCCTTCGGACTTCAGCTCACCGTGCTTGTAATAGTTGTAGAGAGCGGCGCCCATCGGGTCTGCCAGTGCGATCCTGATGTTCCGGTTACGGTCCTTCAGGCCCATCGACACGCCGGCGAGCGTGCCGCCGGAGCCGACCGCGGCCACGAAGGCATCAACCATGCCATCGGTTTGTGCCCAGATTTCAGGTGCGGTGGTTTCGATATGGGCCTGGCGGTTTGCCACATTGTCGAACTGGTTCGCCCAGACCGCGCCCATCGCCTTCGCAAGGCGGCCCGAGTATTTCACGTAGTTGTTGGGGTTCTTGTAGGGAACGGCAGGAATTTCCACGAGTTCGGCGCCAAGCTGGCGGAGCGCGTCCTTCTTCTCCTGGCTCTGGGTGTTCGGAATGACAATGACCGACCTGAAGCCCATGGCATTCGCAACGACGGTGAGGCCGATGCCGGTGTTACCGGCCGTGCCTTCGACAATGGTGCCGCCGGGTTTCAATTCGCCGCGCGCCACGGCATCCTGAATGATGAAGAGGGCGGCGCGGTCTTTCACCGACTGACCGGGGTTCATGAACTCGGCCTTGCCGAGGATGGTGCAGCCCGTCAGCTCCGAGGCCCTGCGAAGCTTGATGAGCGGCGTGTTGCCGATGGCGGCGATGACGTTTTGCTTGATATCCATGTCCTAGACATGCCCCAGCCGGGCACCTTCCGTCAAATGCGGTGGCGTCAGCCCTGTCTTGACCAAGGCGGCGCTTCTGCCCCACAAAAGCCCGGAAGCGGGGACGAAGATATTGTCATGCATCAAACAGGCGCGGTTTTTGTGGGCCTCTTCCAGATGATCTGGCCGATAGGCGGAGCGCGCCATTGTTTTTCAGGCGACAGGATGAAGATTGCCGCCGCAACGATAGCCGCCAGTCTGCTGGGCGGGGCGGCAATGGCCGGCACCGAAGTACTGCCGCCAAGCTGCGAAGCGTCCTGCTATCAGGCGCTCTACGCTTACATGCCCACATACATGGCAAGCCATGCGCCGGTGCTTGCGGCGCCAGCCGAGCGTTTCGAGGTGGCGGCAAGCGGTGCTACGACGGCCTGCCCGGCGCGGACAGGTACAGGCCCGAGCGTTTTCGGCGTGATGCTGGGGCCGACTGAAATCGAAGGCCTGACGAGGCTCCAGGGTCCGCCAAACGATATTCAGCTGATGACGCAGGTGATGGCGGATCGCGGGATCGCCCAGGAATTCATTTCAATTTCGCAAGGCGATGCGGCGGACCGGAAAGGCATGCTTGCCGCAATGGCAAAGCCTCTGGCGTGCCTGCGCGAGAACGATCAGGTCGTTCTCATCTACACCGGCTGGGGCACGGTCTATCCGCAGGAATGGTTCGACTACAATGGTTTTGCAGAAGCGTTCTGCGCCGCGCCGGCAGCGGGCGAGGCGCAACGGATCTGCAGCGAACTGCAGGCGCCGGAGCCCCGTGCGGATTATCTCGCCTCGGTGAGCGAGGGAATAGGCTGGGCCAGCAGGCAGTGGCTCTACATGTCGCAGCCCACGACGGCCTTTGCACCGGGAAACCGGCTTCATGTGCTGATCGGCAGCGGCAGCAAGGCATCGAGCAGCGGTACGCTGCAGCATTTGGCCGGAGTGAGTGCGGCTGACGTCTCGAACTTCGTTACGCGAATCCGCAATCGCGGTGCCGATGCGTTCCTGGTCATCGATACCCGGCTGGCTGCCTCGGGCGAACTCTACGCCTTGCAGACGCAGGCCGCCGCCGCACCCGCCTGGGCGGCCAGCGGTTCGGCGATGCTCGAATACAACGGCTTTCCGCCGATCCAGGATGAGGCGAGCGAGCGCGAGCCGGTGGCACTGTTCGGAACCGGCGATTATGCCGTGCTCTATGCAGCGAATGTCGACAGCGAGGCCTATGAATATCCGCAAGGGGCTGATGGAAAGCCGCTGGGCGCATTGATCTTCCGGGTGGCGGAGGCGTTGCGGAAGAACAGTTCGATCAGGTTCCGCGAAATGGCGCTGGTCATCGCGCGCTCTTTCGGAGAGGCGAACAGCAAGCGTCCGGAAGCCCAGAAGCAGGACCCGTTGTTTCAGGCTTCAAACCCCGACCTCGCCTTTCTGGCGCCGCGCGCGGTGCCGCTGCAGAAGACCGATGGCGGCATCGAGATCATTTCACCCAGCCCAAAGCGCGGTGCCGCCGCCATCGAGGAGGAAGTGCTGAGCGTGGTGGCGCGCTACACCGGCGGCGCCAGGGCGCAGATGGCGATCATCGACGGCAATCTCGTGCCGGTTGATGCCAACGGGCAGTTCCGTGGCGATGTGAGCGATGCGGGCTCGAAATTTGCCGTGGCGCTGCGCGTGCTGGGCGCCAATTACGAGACGCTGGCTACCGGCGAGTTGCGCTTGCGCGACAAGCCTGCTGAGCCGGTCATTGCCTCTCCGGCGCGGAAGATCGCGCTGGTGATCGCCAACCAGAATTATGCCGATCCCGCGTTTCAGCCGCTTCGTACGCCCTTTGCCGATGCCGAGGCAGTGGCAAGCGTGCTGCGCGAGCGCTTCGGCTTTCTGACGCGGCTCGACACGGGCGACGCGCCGCTGGACCTGTTCCTGAAAGATGCCACCAAGGCACAGATCGAACAGGCGCTGTTCCAGCTGCGCCGCAGGCTGACGGCGGAAGACCAATTGCTGATCTATTATGCCGGCCATGGCGAGAATGATCCCGATTTGGGCGCGTTCTGGGTTCCCGCCGATGGCGAGGCGGGTGCCGATTTCACATGGGTGGAAGCACATGAGATCACCACCGCGCTGAAGCGCATGAACGCGGCTTCGGTGCTGGTGATTTCCGATTCCTGCTATGCGGGCGGTCTGTCGCGCGGGAGCAGTGGTGAGGGGCCGGGAGCCGAAGCCCGCGAACGCTATCTCGCCAAGGCATCGCGGCTGAAATCGCGGCAGTTGATGGCATCGGGCGGGGAAGAGCCCGTCGAGGATGGCGGGGGCGGCGCGCATTCGGTATTTGCGAAAGCACTGATCGAAGCCTTGCAGTCGATGCCGGACAGGACCTTCACGGCGAGCGAATTGTTCGAGCAGAAGGTGAAGCCCGCAGTGATTTCCGCCGCCAATGCCCTGACCGAGGGCCAGACGCCGGGCTTCAGCCGCATCGCGCGGGCGGGGGACGAGCCGGGCAGCGAATTCGTGTTTCAGGCGGTTGCCGCAACGTCGCCATAGTGGCGCACAAATCCGCCGCGGTGCGCCCGAAGATTCAACGCAGTGGCGTATCAGCTTCGCTATTGCCCGTGCGAATGGCTGTGATAGCCTCAAGCCGGGCGTTAACGGTTTCAGCTGGAGGACGGTAAGACATGAAAGCCATGAAGACATTGGCTCTGGGTTGTGGCGTTGCAGTGGCGGCGCTGGCGTTGACGGGCGCAGCAGGCGCGCACGACCCCAAGGGCAAGGGCGGCATGCCCAAGGAACAGATGAAGCGCGTAATGGCGGGCATGAAGGGCCTCGACAAGATCGACGACCAGAAGAAGGGCATCTATAGCCGCCTCGTTCAGTGGCCGCCGTCCTATGCGAAGCTTCGCGTGTGCTTCATGGGTGGAAACAAGGCCAGCAACGCCAAGGTCGCCGAAATCGGCAATCGTTGGGCGAATGATGCGGGCATCGGCCTGAAGCTCGACTTCGGCAAGGCCGGCAATCCGCGCAACTGCGATCCCAACGGCCGCGAGTCGCAAATCCGCGTGTCGTATGCCGAAGGCGGATACTGGTCGCACCTCGGGCAGAACAGCGTTGTCTATGTCGCGCAGGAAGAGGCCTCGATGAACCTCGAAGGTTTTGACCAGGTTGACCCGGCCGTGCTGGACCAGCCGGAGCCGCGTGGCATCATCCTTCACGAGTTCGGCCACGCGCTGGGCCTGCTGCACGAGCACCAGAGCCCGGTTGCCACCTGCGGAAACGAGTTCAACTGGGACTTCATCATCAAGTATCTGGGCGGCCCGCCGAACAACTGGGACAAGGAAACGATCGAATTCAACATGGCGCCGATGGGTGGCGAAGACCTGATGATGACGGACTTCGATTCGAAGTCGGTGATGCTCTATTCCTTCCCGCCCGAGTATTACGTGAATGGCGACAAGAGCGCCTGCTATATCCCGTTCTCGAACCCGGATATCTCGGACGCGGACCGCGCCACCATCAACTACATGTATCCTTCGGATCCTTCGGCGCGCATCAAGAACTTCGAGCAGAGCAAGGCCGAATTCGCCCAGATGATGCAGAAGGCGGAAGCCGCCGGGACGAAGTCCGTCGGCATCGACTACATGGACTCGTATTTCGGTTCCAAGGGCGTGGCTGCGGACGAGGAATAGTCCGCGGTTGATCGTGCTTTCTTGCCCCCGGCCTTCGCGGGCCGGGGCTTCATGTACTGGCGCAAGGCACACGGGCTCATTGCATGGGCGGGCGGCTGTCACGGCTGATTGACATCTTCATCCCCGGCAAGCACCGGGCGATGACGCTTGTCATTACCGCGCTGGCGGCGGTCTTCATGGTATCGGGGCTCGGCTCCAGGATCATGGATGCGCATGACAGCTTCGCCAAGACCGACAGGCTGGCGGCGGTCTCGCTGATCCTGTCGGGCGTGGCGGACGATGCCCTCCCGGTCACGATGCTGGACGTCAACGACGCGACGCGGCAGGCCTGGAAAAGCCAGGGCGCCACGCCTCATGCGGCGCTGGCGCAACTGGTCCGCATCGCCTCCGCGAACGGGGCCAAGGGCGTTCTTCTCGATTTCGACCTGACGTCCGACGTGCCGGGCGTAGCGGGAGATCCGGTTCTGCTGTCGGTTCTCGAGAATTATCCGGCCGATGCGCCGGTACTGATGCTGGTGCGCAGGATCGGATTCGCAAGAGCGGTTTCAGACGGGGGCGAGGCCGAATTGCTGGCCGCATCCACCACCGCATCGCCCTATGATGCAGCGGCCGCGGCCAAACCCAACATCGTATGGGTGACGACTCTCAACGACATCGGCGCGGACCGGACGGTCCGGCGGATCAGGATGTGGCAGACGGTTTGCGATGGCGCGTCGGGCACCGCTTATCCCTCGGCCGCGCTGGTGACGGCGGCCCGCCTCACCGACGGCACGAACCATCAGGCGGCACTCAACACCTTCCTCGCCGAACGGGTGGCGGAGGATTGCGGGCAGCGCATTTTGAACACGGCGAACTGGCCGCCGATGCGACAGCCATCGGCACAGCTTCCCTACGTGTTCGGCGACAATGCCGCATCGCCGGCGCTGTTGAAAATCAAGTCGGGCGGCAAGAAGACGGTGGTCCTGCGGCGCATCAGCGCTGAAAAGCTGGTGAGCCATGCCGACGGCAGGGCAGAAATCGCAGGCGAGGTTGACCGTGATCCCTTCGCGGGCCGGGTCGCCATCATCGGCGCCAGCTACACCGAGAGTTCCGACGTGCATCAGACGCCGCTTGGCGCCATGCCAGGTTCGATCATTCTTGCCAACAGCATCGTGCAGGCCCAGAAACTGGCCGAAACCGTTCCGGCCTCGGCCTTCGTGCGCAATCTGCTGGCGCTCGAGGTGTTCCTCATCTTCGCCGTGATCGTGCGCTACTTCGTGGGCGTGGTGGCGCTCATCGGCATTGGTGTGATCTCAGTCGTGTCTCTCATCATCATCTCCCGGCTGTTCGGTTTCGAATCGGGCTTCAACACGGTGGGCGTGGCAATCACGGGTTTCGCGCTGTTCAAGCTGATAGACGCGCTGGGGTATATATTCCTCGACATTCCAAAGCGCGGCTGGCGCGCGCTGATGAAACCCTGAACGTGGTGAAGCGGCAGTGAAAGCGTTATTCCTCAGCCTTCTGATGATTTTGTCGGGCGCCATCGCGGCGGTTGCCGGCGACCGGACGCCCGCAGGCTATGTGACGGAGATTTCGCTTTCCGGCGAAGACGCGGCCGCGAAAACCGTGATCGTGCGCGACGGCGGCGAGATCGCGGCCAAGCTGATGATGCCGGTCTATGACGGCGACATCGTGTTTCTGCGCGAGGCCGCCAGCCGCATCGTGCTGGAAACCGGCGGCGGCATGACCGTGCGCATCGGTGGCAGCGTCATGCGCTTCGCGGTGACGGGCGAACTCGATACCGGAGACAGCACATGGGGCATCATCGCGGCGATCGGCGGCGTGTTTTCGGGTGATGACGAACCCGCGCCCGAGAACATGGTGTCGAAAGGCGGCACGCTCAAAATGCCGATGGCGTCGCGCGGCAGCAACATGGTGCTGAAGAGCCGTCAGGCGCTGTGGCTGGGATGGGAGGGCGGCACGGCGCCCTTCACCGTCAGCCTCGCGGGCGAAGGCGGCGAAACCAGACTTGCCGCCGAGCTTTCCGGGACTGAGGCGGAGATTGTGCTGCCAGCCGCGGTGAAGGAAAGGTTCACGCTGGTGGTACGCGATGCCGAGCAGCAGAAGGTGCAGGTGCGCCTGCGCCTTGCCGAGCGCTTGCCGGAGGGCGCGCCGCCGGCTTCCGCTTCGGCGGCGGGCACGCTGGCGCTGGCGGCATGGCTGACGGGGCAGGGCGAAGGCACGTGGCGCATTGAAGCCGCGCAGATGCTGCACGGGAGCACGGCAGCTGCTGCGCCGGCGCTGCTCGATAAAATCCGGACAGGCTGGCGCTATTCCGCGCCAGCGCCGTGAGCGTCAGGGCTTTACGTCAAACACGAAGAGCCGCCCTGCCATGGCGGGGCCGCCGTCTTCCGGCGCGGCGCTGGCACCTCTGGTGGCATTGCCCTGCATGCCATCCATCAGGCTCGACAATTTGGCCTTGCTGCCGCGCGTGACGCCGGCCGTAACTTCGCGCGTCTGCTGCATGCCGGACAAGGTCGGCTGCGTCAGCGCGCAGAGGCGCGGCGCGGCGCCGCCTTCTTTCGGTACGGCGAGGACCACGAAATTCTCGGCCCCGGTCGTCGAGGGCTTTCCGGCCTTTTCGTCCCACGTATCGATCCAAAGCTTGAACGTGAGCTTCTTCCCCGTTCCCGCCGCCAACGGCCTCACGCAGCCCGACTTGGCAGTGGAGTAGGGGATTGCGGCAATGCCGCCCAGCGCATCGACGTAGAAGCCGGCGACGTAGTAGTCGACGTCACCTTCATTGCTGACCTCGATTGCGACATAGTCGCAGTTGCCGGCGGCCTGCGGCAGCATGGGCGACAGGGGCGAGGCCGAGGCAGCATCGGGCACGGCGTCGGTCTTGCAGGCGGCCCTGGGGTCGCTCGTGGTGGCGCGCGCGAAGGATGCGGTGATGGCGATGGCGCCATCTTCCTCGCCGGCGGCATCGAGCGCCGATGTGACGCGCACCAGTTTTGCTGCGCGGGCGAGACTCCAGACAGCGGTTTTCAGCGACTCGGCCAGAACCTCAGGGGCTGCATCAAGCGCCAAGCTCGGCGTTTCGTTGAAGGAACCGGCCTCGGTGACCCATGGCCGATCCGGACGGACGATCCACAGGCGATTGTCCTTCACGCGCAACAGCACGTCGGCATCAGGGTTTCCGGCTTCACCCATCTCGATGCCGATTGATTCGGCACCGGACTTGAAGCTTTCAGCCAAGGCGGCCGAGATGGCCTGTGCGGCAGTTGCCTCCGACAGGTCGGCAGCAGGCGGCGGGGACACGACAAAGCGGAAGCTGATGGCAGGCGTGGCGACGACGGCGGCCACTGTGCCTTGCGCAATTGCGGTGGCGCCCTCGGCCCACGTGATATTCTCGGCTACCGACGTGACGGCCGTCGCTTCGGTGACTTCGGCCTGGCCGATGACGGCACCGGGCTTACCCGGAGCATAAAGGTCCAGTGTGGCGCCGGTGTCGTAGCCGTGGACTGCGCCGACGGGCAGGGCGATCCTGCCATCGGATATGATGCCGCTGGCGGAGTTCGGCAGCCGCTCGGCATCGCTGCCGGGAATCGGCGCGTCGAGATCGCCATCGAACACCGGAGGCGGCACCTTGCCGCCGGTATGATCCATGTTCAATTCGGACACGATCTCCTGCGCCAGGTCGCGGTAGCTTTGCGCGGTGCCGCGCGTCAGCGCGCGGTGGAGGAGATAGGTGAAAACCCCCATGCGCTGCCTGTCGGCTTCACCAACCATCGGAAGATTGTATCCGGTGAAGGCCCGCTCGATCGCCTCGTCATAGGATTCGACCGCATAGAAGCCCACAAGCCCGCCTTCGCCGGTTACAGCCTTGGCTTTGAGCGTTCCTTCGCGCGTGCCGCCGCGCGACGCCTGCGCGGGGATGGCGGAAGCCGGCGGGATGCCGAGCTTTACGGGGTCGACCGAGCGGGTGACGGTATCGCCCCGCGTGACGGTGCCCGAGTGGCAGGCATCGATCACCGCCCACACGAAGGCGCCCTTGGCGCGGATGGCGCTGATCTTGCGGCCCAGCACATCATCGACGATGGCGTTCTTCAGCGACATCTTGATGGGATCATATTTGCCGACGTCGGAGGGGAGCAGCACCTGGTCCATCCCGTCCGTCTCGGGTTCGTCCTCAGGCTCGTCCGGATTGTCGGGCTGGCGGCTGCCGTGGCCGGAGTAATAGAACAGCACCGTGTCGCCCCGTTCGGCGGTTTCAGCCAGCCGGTCGAGTTCAGCGAGAATATTCGCTCCATGAGCCAAGCCCTTGGCAACAGGGAAGTTTTCGCCGGTGGGAAGACCGTCAGTCAGGACCGTGACGTCAGCCTCGTCTACACCGCTCTGCTTCAGGGCCCGCCACAGGATCGACACGTCGTTCCGGGGGCCGAGCAGATCGGTGATGCCGGAGGCTTCGTCGTAATCGGCAACGCCCACCAGGAGCGCCATGGTCTTGGCTTCGGCAACAGCCGGACAGGCCAGCATGACGCCGGCGAGGAGTAGTGACTTCAACCGTCCCATCGGAAATCTCCAGTTCCCTTGGCAGAAGACGAATCCCCCGCGCGGAGCCCCCTCCGCAACGCTATCAAATCACAGGATGATTGTGGCGCAAGAACGAAAGAGGCCAGCCCATCGCTGGACCGGCCTCAAAACTGGCTCCCCGACCTGGACTCGAACCAGGGACAATTCGATTAACAGTCGAATGCTCTACCAACTGAGCTATCGGGGAATGTGAGCGCGCGTATAGCAGAGGGTTTTCCGGGGGAAAAGCCTTTTTGTCATTTTGTTACGCGGCCTGTGAAAGATGCCGCCGCACACTATATTGGAAGTCTTGCCGCGCATGGGTCGGCAGGACGGGCCGGGGATTCATGCCGAAAATAAATTTCGTGGGCTACAGGGTTGGGGTGCCGGGTCACCCCATCGTGCGGATGCTGCTGGGGATCGCGATGATCATTGGCGGTGTTCTGGGCTTCCTGCCGGTGCTTGGCTTCTGGATGGTGCCGGTGGGCCTCGCAATCCTGGCGGTGGATTTTCCGCCGGTGCGCAGGTTTCAACGGCGGATGACCGTCCGTTTCGGGAACTGGCTGCATCGCCGCTGGCCGGGTATTGCCCGCCGTTTCGGCTACGGCACGCCGCGCAATGTGCGCCGCCAGTAGCAGCGCTTATGGGCGATCATCAGCGGTTCGGGAAATCTGGAGGCCTCGCCCGGAATCGAACCGGGGTGCAAGGATTTGCAGTCGCGTGCTCATCTATTCAGAACAGATGGTTAGGCCGAAAGTGTTGCATCCGTGTTGCAACAGCCGCTCAGCGCAGCAGACGCGCCTCGATTTCGGACATTGCCGTCTGATCTTCGGACTCAGTCTTGAACAGCTTCCCGTAAACGTCGAACGTCACCTTGATTGAGGAATGGCCGGCCAGCGCCTGGATGCGCTTGGGCTGGAAGCCTTGCTCGATCCAAAGGCTCACAGCGGCGTGTCTGAGGGCGTGGAGGCCGTATTTTGCCACTGGCCTGTCATTCTGCAGGCGAACCATGCCAGCGGTCACCTGAAGCGGATGGAAGCCATCCTTAAGCAGGCAGGAATGCGACAGCACGCCGCCCGATGGCGAGGGGAATACCAGATCGAGTTTGTTCGCCTCACCCTTGGGGCATGCAATGCGCCATTCCCTGAGCGTGTTCGCCACCATCGGCGGAACTGGAATGTCCCGCTTTCCGGCTTTCGTCTTCGGAGCGCCAAAGGTGCCCCAGGCATCGACCCGGCGCCGCACCTTTATCACGGCGCCCTTCAGATCGACGTCTTCCCATTTTAGGCCGCGCAGCTCGGATCCCCGCATGCCGGTGAAAACGGCAGTGATCAGGATCGGCCGCCACCGCCCGGACGCCGCCGCGACAATCGCGCGAAGCTCATCCTTCGATGGCATCTCGATCTCTTCGCCTTCCTTCTCTTCGTCATGGGCAGCGCGAAGCTTCACGGCGCGTGCAGGGTTGTGGCTGGCCGCACCACGGCGAATCGCCTCATCAATGATCGAGGCGAGGCTTGTGAGCACTTTCCGAGCGAGAACTCGAGAATGGGTTTTCAGAAACTCATCTGCAAAATCATGAATGCGCGGCGTCGTCAGTTCTGACAGCTTCATGCGGCCCAGCGCCGGCGCGATGTGAAGGTCAAGATGATCCTCGTATTGGCGGATGGTCGAGGTTACCAGCCGGTCACGCTCGGCGCGTTCGAGCCACAGTTTCCCGGCTTCCTTGACTGTAATGCTGGCACCAGGTGCAACGTGGATGCCGCGCTGTAGGTCGCCTCGCACGCCGACGAGATAGGCATCAGCATCTTTCCGTCTCTCGAACTGCTTTGCGCGGCGCTTGCCGGTGGCATCGGCATAATCGGCAATCCAGCGTACTTCGCCGCTGGGCAGGGTGCGCTTGCGAACGGTGGCCATGTCGTTCCCTTCTGTCGCCCACTTATGGGCTCTCTGACGATTTGCCCTTCAGTGCTTTTAGTTCATCGGCGATTGGACCCAGCAGTTCCCGGATCGTCTGCCATCGCTCATCGGTCGCATAGTACCCTTCGCCGCGGATGCCCAAGAGCGCCAGCATCACTGCACCATAGGCTTGCTCGCCGAGCGCTATAATCAACGGCTCGCGCTCATCTTCTTCGAAGTCGGTTACCCTCTCTGGAAGCATAAGCAGATCTATCAGCTGTTTCGCTGCCTTACCTGCTTGACGTTTAGTGTTGTCGCTCTCGTCCCATTTCCCCAGTTCACCGCCTACAAATTGTCCGTCTCGAACGTAACCAACGGTTCGGGTGAGGGGGCCGACAGACTTCATAGTTTCGGCAATTGCCAACATGATGCCGGCCAACTGGCGATCGTAGGCCCATGATAATACTTCGGGAAGCAAGCCCTCACGCAGGAACGACTGTTCAAGGCGAAGCTCTGCTTCTTGGCTCAGAGACCTTCCTGACGATTTCGCTGCGTTCTCCAACGCTGCTCTCATTTTAGGCGTTGCCCGAAACGCGACATGGATTCTCTCGCCTGCGTCTGGATCAATTTTCGGTCTTCCACCCGCTCTTTTTGCCACCAACAAGCCTCCAACCAACCAGTTTTGTTATAGTTGGTGTTAACACATCTTGCAACCCGTGTTTTTGGATGTTATGTGTTAACCAAATTTAACAAAACCTCAAAGGAGATCGGGCATGTCAAATGATTTGCAGCCTGCGACTTACTCGGTTGACGAGGCAGCGCAGCGATTGGGGATTGGCCGGAACTCTTGTTATGACGCCGTGCGCCGCGGTGACATTCCATCGATCCGGATCGGCAAGCGCCTGTTGGTGCCGCGCATCCCATTCGAACGTCTTCTGAATGGTGAGGGCGCGGCTTCCGCCAAGGAAGAGGCGAGCGCCTGACGATGCGAACTCGCAATTTGAAGGACCCGCCTAAAATGAAAACCCCCGCCAGCCGGGGGGCGAAGACGGGGGCTATAGAGGGTTCTGCGTGTGGGACGCGCAGCGAATATAGCAACAGCATCCGCAAGTTTGCAACTGGCATCCGCTACACGCTCGATCCGAACTGCATGGTCGTCGCCTTTGCCATCGCGGAGCGATCGACATGACGCCCGCTCAGATCAAGGCCGCTGTTATCGTCACGGCTGAGGGCTGCTGGCAGTGGCAACATCGTGTCGATGATGATGGCTATGGTCGCAGCGCGTTTCGCCGTTCGACTTGGCTGGCGCACCGCATGGCTTGGACTGTCTTCAATGGGGAAATCCCTTCCGGCATGGTTCTCAACCACTGTTGCCGCAACCGTCGCTGCGTGAACCCGCTCCATTTGATGGTGCTCACCCGGCTTGAGAACACGATGATCGGGCTTTCTCCGCCTGCCTGCAATGCGCGGAAAGTCAGTTGCGAGCACGGCCACGCATTCGATGAACAGAACACTTACCGGCACAAGGGCCGCCGCAGCTGCCGCGCCTGCAATGCCATCGCCGCAGCCAAGTATAAGGCGAGGTCGCGCAGCAAGAGAGGCAGTTGTCAGCATTCCGCGCATCCCGCACTTTTCACAGGTGCCGCATGAACCTGCAGACCATTGCGCGCGCTCTTGGCGGCATCGTTTCGAATGGCCATGTGCTGGCGCCCGGTCCAGGTCACTCGAAACATGACCGCAGCCTTGCGGTGTTTCTCGATCCGAACTTACCTGATCTCTTTCGGGTGCACAGCTTTGCCGGTGACGATTGGCGCACATGCCGCGACTATGTGAAGGACCGGCTTGGCATCCGTGATCAGCAGCCGGTTGACCGCTCCGCATGGGAGCCGCGCCAGCACGAGCAAAAGATTACCGCATCGGCCGCTAACGAAGCGCGCACATCGAGAGCACTGGCGATCTGGGGTGAGGCTACGCATCTGGATGGCACCCAGGGGCTGACCTACTACGCGAATCGCGGCGTCGACATCGGGCAGCTTCCTAAGCGCATCCACACCGCCTTACGGTGGCATGGTCTATGCCCGTGGGAGCAGGGGCGTCACGGCTGCATCATCGCCCTGATGACCGACGCCATCACCGGTGCGCCCAAGGCCATCCACAGGACCGCTGTGAGCCCGCAGGGGCAAAAGATCGGCCGCAAGATGCTTGGACGGTCTGCAGGCTGCGTCATCCGCCTCTGGCCTGATGATGAGGTCACCACGGGGCTTGTGATCGGCGAGGGCATCGAAACCGTGCTCTGTGCTGCCACCCGTGTCACCGTATGCTCCACGGCTCTCTGTCCTGCCTGGGCCACTGCCACGGCTGGCAATCTCGCCAAGTTCCCGGTTCTCGCCGGCATCGAAGCGCTGACGATCTTGGTCGACAATGATGAGAGCGGCACCGGCGAGCGCGCCGCACTTGAATGCTCGGAGCGCTGGACCGCTGCAGGACGGGAGGTGGTCCGCCTGACGCCGAATGTCGTCGGGCAGGACTTCGGCGACATCGCGGGGGCCGCCTGATGGATGCGCGTTTCCGCGAAGAGGTCGACCATCCGAAGGCCAATGGACGCGTGCCTGAACTGAAACAGGTCATGTCGCGCAAGTTGCGATTCGCTGCGGTTCGGGTTGACGCAATTGAACTGCCTCCAAAGGCGGATGATCTCGTTCAGGACATACTAACTCGCGGCGTTCTGGCTGTGATCTATGGTGAGTCGGGATGCGGCAAATCCTTCTTTGCATCGCATATGGGGATGCACATTGCGGCGGCGCGATCTTGGGGCGGGAAACCCACAGCATCGGGCGCCGTCGTCTATGTCACAGCAGAAGGTGCGCGCGGCTTCATGAAGCGCATGGTGGCGTTTCGCCAGCAAATGAAACTGCCTTCCGGGGTGCAATTCTATGTCATCACCGATGCGCCTGATCTGGGTCATACCGATGGTGACGCTGAAGAGTTGATCCTTCGCATTCGTCAGCAAGTGGGCGAGGCCATCGCCCTTGTAATCATCGATACCATGGCGCGCGTCATGCAAGGGGCGGATGAGAACAGCGCCAAGGATGTTTCTGTCCTCGTCGACAATGGCGGAAAGATCATTGAGGCGCTGCAGACATCGGTGGCCCTTGTGCACCACATCGGCAAAGACGGAAGCCGTGGCGCCAGGGGATCAAGTGTTCTCCGCGCTGCTGCCGACACCGAAATCCTCGTGGAAAAGACGGAAGCCGGTCGCAGTGCCACCGTCACAAAGCAGAAGGATGGACAGGAAGGCCTGACCCTTTCCTTCGATCTGGAGCCCGTCGAGATTGACGGCAGCGGCGGCGAGACCAGCTGCATCGTCACGGTCGACACCTGGCAATCCAACGAAGGAACGAAGCGCGCCAAGGTCTCCGGGCCCGCCCTCATTGCCCTTCGAGCACTCGAAGAAGCCATCGCCGCCAGTGGTGAAATTCCGCCTGCCAGCACCCTTTTAAGCCGGACAAAACGGGCTGTCCGGATGCCCATTTGGAGAGACGCTTGCGCGAAGGTTCAAATCACCGAAGCGGACACCGCAGAAGCAAAGCGCAAGGCGTTCGCGCGCGCCGCTCAGAAACTGCAAGACGCTGGAATTGTTGGCGTATTCGATGACTGGACTTGGATCAATAGATGACCCGGACAAACTGGACAACACCGGACAAGCGGCACTTGTCCCACACGGTCGAGGCCGGACGGACAGGACACCCCTCTATAAGAGGGTGTCCGGCTGTCCGGACGTCCCCAGATCACAGCTTTTGGAGGATCAAGCCATGACCACTTTCATGGACCGGCAGACCGTCACCATCGCCACTGATGGCACGATGACCCGACGCTCGGTGACCATGCCAGCATCGGTAGTGAAGTCATCGCCACCTGTCTCGGTAACGCTCGCACCAGACATCGAACCTCATGCCGCTGCCCGATTGCTGCGTCGTCTCGCTGATGAACTGGAAGCCAACACGTGAGCCGCCACCAGCACCAACACGAGGGCAGGGAGCATCTGCCTACCTCCCATGCCGGCCTAGGTTCTTCTGGCGCATTACGCAACCCAGGGTAGTTCGCTCGGCGACATACAACCAGTCACAGAACTCACTAGTGCTCCACCACAACGCCATCAGGAACCTTCGATGAAACCGCTCAAAGTCTTCAGCATCAACGCTCTTGCCGTCGAGATCGGACGTGACCGCAGAACGATCACCGCGGCGCTACGTGGCGTGGCCCCTGATGGCGTCACTGATGGCGGATATGACGGCTGGACGGTGCGCACAGCTATGGCAGCGCTCGCGTTGCGTGGGGCGGGACTAGGCCCGGAGCTGCAGCGCGCGCGCCTCGATGCCGCTCGGGCCGACCTGGCTGAGTTCGCCCTGGCTCAGAAGACAGCTGGCCTCGTGCCGGCGGAGCAGATCGACCAGGCCTGGACTGCCATCACGGGCGCCATCCGCGACAGGGTGCTGATGATCCCCGGCCTTGCTGCCGCGCGCATTGATCCATCGCGGCCGGTGACTGAGATCGAGTCCCACATTCGCCACGAGATCGACGCGGCGCTCAATGCGATCTCCGGCGCCGACGTGGTGCAGGATGCCGACAGCGAGGCTCACCCATGACCCGCCCTGAGTTTCGCCCTGTGCATGCCGCCAAACGGGCGGCTGCGGCCCTTGCGCGCCAGATCGAGGAGAGGGGCCGGGCATCACGCGCCACCATGCTGCAGCGGCAGCAGGCCACGTGGGCGATCTTCAAGGAATTCTGAACTCATGAATTCGGACCGGCACGGTGCCGGTTCGCACAAACCTTCGCCGGATGGTCCGGCGATGCAACGAAGGAACGACGACATGAAAATTTTCGACCGGCTGAAGGGCCTGAAGACGGCGGCCAGTTTCGCAGAGCTCATTCCGCAACTCGAAGCCGATTTGGCCGCGGCTGTGGCTGAGGTTCGCAACCTCGAAGGGAAGCGCGAAGATGCGATTTTCAGTGAAGGCGAGGCTGGCATCGCCAAACTTCAGATCGCTATCGCTGCGGCGAAGGAACGGGCCGAGACCCTGCGCATCGCGGTTGACGGCGCTGAACGCCGCAAGCAGGAAGCGGAAGCAGCCGAGAAGGCTTCGGCACTGGAAGCCAGGTCGCGGGAAGCGGCCAAGCTTGCCGGGCGTGAACGTCAGTTGCTTCGCCAATGGCATGCTGCCGCGGTGAAACTTGCCGATCTCACGGCCGCAATCGAGGACGTGCAGAAAGACATCGCTTCGGAGAATGCCCACTTCAGTGCCGCCGGGCGCCCTGATCTCAAGGTGCCGAACGTCCGGACGGAACTCGTTGGAAAACGTCTCGCCGCCATGCGTGAGTTGAACCCCAGCCAGCCTATCGAGCACGCCAATGTGCCGGCGGATTTCCTTCTCGATAACGACTTGCGGCCGGCGGCTGTTCTGAAGCTCCCGACGTACTGGCCGGCGCCGAAGATCGATCCCGGCAAAGTTCGCGCCTTCGGTCCTGTTCTGCAGCATCTCGACTGATCAGGAATGACCAGGCACACGGCATCGATGGCGAAGTCAGGGCGAGGGCAGCTTGCCACCGCTCTGGCCGCCTTTGTGCGCCGCCAGGCTGGCCTTTCGCTGGGTGCGGTGGCGGTCGATCAGCAATGCCTTGAACTGGCAGATCAGATTTTCGGCAATATAGGGGCGGCGTCATCGGTGAGGCATAGCGTAGCGCGCACGGGCCGAAAACCTGTTCATGACCGGGCATGGGCGGAAGCCGCGCTTTTCGACCTTACGCTCAAGGACCCCGACGGCCTTCCCGTGTCGCAGTCTGTCCTGGCGAATCGCCTTCGTGATCGTTTCAACGCGGCAAGTTTGCCGGTGCCGAGCGATAGCTGGATCAAGATCGCAGTGCGCCGGTTCTATCGCGAGGCCGCGGCATTTGAAACCGCTGCCCTGGTGCAGTTCCGCAACTCGAAACCGCTTCAGGACGTGTTCGAGGATGAGGGGCGATTTATGGCCTTCCGGCGCGTGCGGAACCGGCTGGATGCTCTTTGGTCGCGTTCGGGGGATCTGCAAGGTCAATATTCAACCCCCGTCGAATTACTCGAAAGCATACTCAATTCAGTTACTTCGCCCATTTCGGAGAGCGCTGAATTACAACCCATTACGATCCTGACAGCCGACAAAATCCGGTCCATCAATACCGAAACGACCGTGGAGAATACCGAACATGGAACCCAAAGAATCGATGCTGGCGGCCGTCGCGCGGGCGGCGGGACTTGATCAGATCGCGAAGCCTCCGGTGGCTTCAACGGTAAACCGGATGGCTGTTCAGGCTGGTCCGCCCGGCAGAGAGTCGCCGCGGCAACTGTTAGCGACGGCCCCCTCGGTGATGTCGGCGCCCAAGAGTTTCCATGAGCAGATTCTTGCCGACTGGAAGGCCGATGCCGCTCTCCAGACCGAATTCGGATCGCTAGGCGCATACAGTGCTTGGCGAGAACAGGAACATTGCAAAAAGACCGGCATAAGGGCGGAGCAGTTGCGCGCGCAACATCCTGACGTGACGAGCTACATTACCGGTCTCGAAAAGGCCGGCCTTCAGCTATCGAGCGCCAACAGGCTGGCAATCAACGGCTATGCCGAGACATGGCGCGCCAGTTCCGAGATTCGTGCGGAATTCGGCAGCTTCGCGGTGTTCGCCAGTTACATGCGCGCGAAGGATGGTGGCCGTGCTCGCATTTTTTCACGGTAAGGCGAGCGTCCTTTCCTCGCCTCACTGCCCCCGAACCGACGTCAGGCGGCAAGGGGGTTGCGGGTTGTCGTTCTGCATGGCGACGGCCGCGACAAAGGGCGCGGGAGCGGTTGAGAGCCCGCAACCCGCGCCCTTCTACTCACACACGGAGAAAGGCTGATGGCGACGACGCAACGTCTGGGCATCGATATTGTCGGCGCCAACAAGACGCAGGCCGCATTTGGCGTCCCGCCAGCTCTCATCAACAGGTGACCGCCATGCTTAACGTGACCGCACGGCCCGACTGGCTGGAACCGCCCTGCACATACCGCATTGAACCGGGAATGACGCTGGCGGCCATCGTGGCAGCCGCGCCGGGCATTCCAGAATACATGCTGGAGTTCTGCACCATCGCCATCAATGGCGAGCCGGTGCCGCGTTCGTGGTGGGGCCGGGTGCGCCCGCGCGAGGGCACGATCACCGACCCGGTCATCATCACCATCCATCCGCCAACGCTGCATGGCGGTGGTGGCGGTGGCGGCGGAACGAAACAGGTCATCACCATCGTCGCGGCGCTGGCGCTCGTGGCGGGAACGGCATTCATCGGCGCGGGCGGGCTAGGTATGATGTTGGGCGTAGGGGCCCTTGAAGGTGGATTGGGCGCTGCCATGGCGGCCGCCAGTTTCGGTGTCGAGGGGCGAATCGGCCTGACATCCATTGTGCCACCGAAGTTGTGAGACGGCGATGCTGACCTGCGAAACCAAATTCGGCGGACCATCTGTGATCGGCTGGAAAGTTGATGACGGCATTGAACAGCTTGGCGGCCATCAGGGCGGCGGTTTTGACCTAACGTTGATGCACGTCGCCTCTGACTGCCTGGCGCCCATCGCTACGGCTGGCGAGCATGTCCTAATGGTCAACGAAATCCCGACGCCCTGGCAGCTTTGTGCATTCGTCATCCGCGGCGATAGTTTCGGGCGGCTCAAGATTTTCATCGGCTTCCATGATCGAGGCGAGCAGCGTCTTGAATTGTTTGGAGACGATCAGCCCGATCGCCTTGCCATCTTCGCGGCCATCAACCCGTTGGAAATCTATGTCGTGGCGGAACGCGATCTAGCCAGGTTGAGGCCGGTGAAAGCCGTCGGCGCACTGAACAGCTTTCGCGACGTGTCGGCCGGCGTGACGGTCACTGCAGAGCAGTGGCAGGCGATCATCCGGGCTCTTGGGGCTTGACTCAGAGATGCTACGATCCATCCAAGCAGTGAAGCGACGGAGACAAATGCACTCCAGCCGCTTTTTGGAAGATTGCGGTATCATATTACCTCATCTAGAGTGTATCTATGAACAGCCCTTCTAAC
>JALHQC010000016.1 GCA_022842165.1 bacterium | reverse complement strand
GCGTTTTCGGGCCTCGTGAAGCGCCCCTTCGACGGCTTCGGCCGCTAGCTTCCCCGGGTTGCCGTTGGGCAAGCCCGGTCGATGGCACATCCCATGCAGCGTGCTGGCACTGGACGTCACAGTCCCGCCACTTGTTCCATATTGGAACGGGTTCGGGAGCATTGGATCTTGAAAGTCTTGGCAAAAGCGCTGAACAGAAGCGATGACGATGGCGGGCTGAGGCAAGCCCTCCGTGAGGCACGCCTGGCGGAAGCGGCCCATTTCGAGGCAGCGCTCGACCTCCGGGATTCGAAGTCGATCCGCCTGCAGCTTCTGAAGGACGATCTGGCACCGGCCGTACGGGCCTCCGCCGCCGCGGCTGAGCTGTTCGATCTGGCGCTGGTACCGGGCGATCCGCCAAAGCTGTGGATCGACCTGATCTCCCATGTCGTCATGGAGCCCGATTCCCGCACCTACCGCCTGCTTCAGGACCGTCAGGACAGCCGGGAAACCCTGTTCGAAAGCGGCGACCGGCAGGAAGTGGCTGATTACATCCGCCGCCACATGGCGCACCGCCTTGTGGCGCGTGAGCGGCAGGCGGCCGGCGTGGGCATGAGTCCCATGCCGAAAGGATACACCACGGCCTCGCTGATCCTCGCCTGGACATCGGGTTTCGCGCTCGGCGCCCTGCTGCTGCTGGGACTTGCTATCTATCTGGGAAAATTCGGCTTTTAATCGCCCGCTGGGGGCCAGGTTACAATCTGAAACAGCAATTGATTTCAATTGCCACCGGCACCCTGTTACGCAAGCTACAAGCATGAAAATTCGAAACGAATTGTTAATTCGGGATTCGAATTTAAAAGGCAAAGCAGGGTGACTGAGTGACGGGTTTGATGAGCGCAGTGATGAAGGTGGCAGGGGGGATCGAGCCCCTGAGCCGGACACCGCGCGCCAACCGCAATCTTCCGCAGCTTCTGGGCAGTTTTTCGACGCTGGCCGAAGGCCTCGACTACGCCGCGGAGGGCGTGACCGGCTTCAACTTCTATTCGCCGCGCGGCTCGCTTCAGCATGTGCTGCCCTATGCGCAGCTTCGCCGGATGGCGATGTCGACGGCGCGGAAGCTTCTGTCGCTGGGCCTGAAGCGGGGAGACCGCGTGGCCGTGGTGGCCGAGACTGGCCCTGAATTCATGGCGGTGTTCTACGGCTGCCAGTATGCGGGGCTCATTCCCTGTCCGATGCCCTATACGATGTATATCGGCGGCAAGGATTCCTATATCGAGCGCGTCGCCGGAATGCTGGCGGCGGCGAAAGCCTGCACCGTGATCGCGGGCGATGATCTTCTCGGGCATATCACCGCAGGCGCCGCGAAGGCAGGCGTTGCCCGCGTGCTGACGCATGATGCCCTGCAGGAATTGCCGGAAGCGGCAACCAAGCTCGAGCCGTTCGGACCGGACGAGGATGCCTATATCCAGTATTCCTCGGGCTCGACATCGAACCCGAAGGGCGTGCTCATCACCCAGAAAGCGATCGTCGCCAATGCCCAGGGCATTCTCCGCGAAGGCCTGAAGCTGACGCCGGACGACCGCGCCTTCTCGTGGTTGCCGCTCTATCACGACATGGGCCTCGTCGGCTTCTGCATCTCGCCCATGCTGGGGCAGGTGACGGTCGACTTCATGGCCACCACATCATTTGCCCGGCGCCCGGCGCTGTGGCTGAAGCTGATGTCGGACAACAACACGACGATCACCTATTCGCCGAGCTTCGGTTACGATCTTGCGGCGCGGCGCATCAATGGCGAGGCGGTGACGCTCGATCTCTCGCGCCTGCGGGTTGCCGGCATCGGCGGTGACATGGTGCGCGCCGACGTTCTCGACCAGTTTGCGGCGATGCTTTCGGTTGCCGGCTTCAAGCCGAGGGCCTTCCTGCCGAGCTATGGCATGGCGGAAACCACGCTGGCCATTTCCTTCGTCGATCCCGATGCGCCGATCCGTGTCGACAGCATCGACCGCCACGCGCTCAAGACCATGGGCATGGCGATCCCTTCCGCCGGCGAACGCTCGCGCAGCTTCGTCGTCTGCGGCAAGCCGATGTCGTCAAGCATTGTCGAGATTCGCAACGAGAAGGGCAAGGCGCTGGGCGAGCGTTCGGTTGGCCGCATCTTCGTGTCGACGCCGAGCATGATGGCCGGATATTTCGAGAATGGTGACGCAACGCGCGCCGCAGTGGGGCGCGACGGGTTCCTCGATACCGGCGACATGGGCTACTGGCTGGATGGCGAGATCGTCATCACCGGACGTGCCAAGGACCTGATCCTGCACAATGGCCGTAACATCTGGCCGCAGGACCTTGAATGGTCTGCCGAGCAGGTCGAGCCGCTGCGCACCGGCGATGTCGCGGCTTTTGCCGTCGAAGGCGATGATGGCGATGACGATGTCGTCGTGCTGGTGCAGTGCCGCCTGCATGACGAACACGCGATCGAAACGCTGCGCCGCGAAGTTTCCGCCACCGTTCACCGCAGTGCCGGTGTCGAATGCAAGGTGGTGATGGTGCCGCCGAAGAGCCTGCCCTTCACATCGTCGGGCAAGCTGTCGCGCATGGGTGCGAAGCAGAAGTATCTGACGGGCGAAATCGCCGAAATCATGCAGCCTGTTTTTCTGCAGGCCGCACAGTAGCGCTGTTTCAGACGCTGCATCAGTCAACGGAGACCATGAGCCGGATCATTGCCATCACCGGAGCCACAGGCTTTGCGGGAGGCCACGTGCTTTCCGCATTGCTGGCGCGCGGGCATCATGTCCGGGCGCTGGTGCGCAATCCTGCGGCGGCGCGGCTGCCCGATGCCGCGCAGCAGGTGCGGGGCGATGTGATGGATGCCGAAGCCCTGCTGCAACTGCTTGAGGGTGCCGACGCGGTCGTGCACCTCGCGGGGTTGCTGTCCGGATTGCGGACCCATGATTATTTCCGCGTCAACGCGCATGGCACCGTTGCCCTTGCCGAGGCGGCGGCGAGAGCGGGCACGAAGCGGTTCGTGCATGTGTCCTCGCTTGCCGCGCGCGAGCCGCAGCTTTCGGCCTATGCCGCCAGCAAGCGGGCGGGCGAGGATGCGATTTCGAAACTCTCCGCCAGGCTCAATGCCGTGATCATTAGGCCGCCCGCCGTCTACGGTCCGGGCGACAAGGGGACGCTGCCGCTGATCAAGGAACTCACCCGGCCCGTGGCCGCGATACCTGGCACCGCCGATGCCCGCTTTTCGCTGATCCATGGCACCGATCTGGCGCGTATCATCGTGGCTGCGGTTGAAGGCACCGAAACCGGCATTCACGAGGTGAGCGATGGCCGGGCCGGCGGCTATGCCTGGCCCGACCTGATCGGCATTGCCGAGCACCATCGCGGCGGCCGCATCAGGCCTGTGTTCCTGCCGCGCGCCGTGCCGCAGGGCGTGGCAATGGTGGCCGAGGCGCTGTCCCGCATCACCGGCAGGCCCGGCATGGTGAACCGCGGCAAGGTGAGGGAGCTTTATCACCGCGACTGGGTGTGCCGCACCGGCACGATGAACGTGACCAACCCCATTGCCTTTGCGCAAGGCTTCCCAGAAACCCTCGCCTGGTACCGGGACGCCGGATGGTTGCCCCGGAAGCCCGGCGCCGATAGAACGGCCCGCGAAAATCCAGAGGATAGCACGCCCGCATGACCGACACCGTGGCTCAGATCTGCACGCTGCTTGCGCCGTTCAACAGCAACGGCACCGTGCTTTCGGCTTCTACCGACATCTCGTCCGACCTCAATATCGATTCCGTCACGGTGATGGACTTCGTGATGGAGGTGGAGGACCATTTCGATATCGAGATTCCGCTCAACATCCTGTCCGAGACTCGCACCGTTGCCGATCTCGCCAGGGTGGTCGAAGCGCGCAGGAAGAAGGAATAGACCGCTCATGGACCTGCTCGAGAAGCACCGTGGAATTGCCGAGCGCCATGCCCGCATGCTGGCGATGGGCGTCAATGCCGTGGGTGTGACCAACGAACAGATGATCTCGCCCACCCGCGCGATCATCGACGGGCGCGAGACGATCCTCGCCGGCACCAACAATTACATGGGCATCACGTTCGATGCCGATTGCATCGCCGCCGGCAAGCAGGCGCTTGAGGATTTCGGCACCGGCACGACGGGCTCGCGCATCGCCAATGGATCGTTCGCGCTTCACACCCAGCTTGAACGCGAGTTCGCGCAGTTCCTGAACCGCAAGCACTGCATCGTGTTCACCACCGGCTACCAGGCGAACCTCGGCATGATGTCGGGACTCGCCGGGCCCCGCGACACGATTTACCTCGATGCCGATTCACACTCTTCGATCTATGACGGCTGCACGCTGTCCGGCGCCAAGCTGGTGCGGTTCCGGCACAATGATGCCGCCGACCTCGACAAGCGGCTGACGCGCGGCGAAGGCGAGGAGGGTGGAAAGCTCGTGGTGCTGGAAGGCATCTATTCGATGCTGGGAGACCGCGCGCCGCTCTCCGATTTCATCGAGGTGAAGAAGAAGCACGGCTTCCAGCTTCTGGTCGACGAGGCGCATTCCTTCGGCGTGCTGGGCGATCATGGCCGCGGCCTTGCCGATGAGGCGGGCCTCGAAGACGATATCGATTTCGTCGTCGGCACATTCTCGAAAAGTGTGGGCGCCATCGGCGGTTTCGGCGCGGGCAATCATCCGCTGTTCGAATATCTGCGCTATGCGATGCGGCCCTACATGTTCACGGCGTCATCCTCGCCGGCATCGGTTGCCACGTCGCTGGCCGCCATCCGGAAACTTGCCGCAGAACCGCAGCGCCGCCAGCGGCTGCGCGAGAATTCGGCGAGGCTCTTCGACGGCTTCAGGGCGCTGGGCCTCGACATGGGCTGCGGCCAGGTGAGCCCGGTGATTGCAGTGAAGTGCCCGGATGAGCCTTCCACCATTGCGATGTGGAACGCGCTGCTGAAATCAGGCGTCTATGTGAACATCGCGCTGCCGCCGGGCACGCCCAACAAGCTGTGCCTGCTGCGCTGCTCGGTTTCGGCTGCCCATAGCGATGCCGATATCGACCGGATCATCGAACTGTTCGGCAGCGTCGTCGCGCAGGGGCATGGCAAGCAGGCGGTGAACGCCTGATCAGCCGCAGACGAAGGTGAAGACCGGCCCGGTTTCGAGGCGCAGGGGTTCATTCGCGGGGGGCTCGAAAAACTCGCCGTCGATCACGAACATCACCTTCGAGGTGATGGACAGTTCTTCCGAACAAAAACTGGTGGAGCCCGGCGGCGGCGTGCGGGTCTCGCTGCCATACATGACGGGCAACAGCCAGCGCAATACCGAGGGCACGGGATAGGGAAACAGCGAGGTGCGGATGGGGCCGGTCTTGCCGCCCCAGAAGGGCTTGGTGTTCAGCACCAGCTTTTCAAGCGTCGTCGACATCTGCAGCAGCAGCGGGCCATCGGCGCGGTGCCTGCCATTTGCCGAGACGGTGATGTCGTAAGGCCGGTCGAGGCGGGTCTTGTCATCGGGGTTGGGGGCGGTGAACACGGCTTTCGACACCGCGCTGGCGAGCGTCGCGAAGGTGGCCCACTGGCCCTTGACGCCACGGGCGTTGAAGGCCTCCTGGCAGAACAGCGTTCCGAGCGAGACGGCACCCGTGCCGACGAACATGCCATGGCGCACCTTGCCGTCGCCCGGGTTGGCGCAGCGGATGGTGGGCCTGAGGCGCAGGTCGTTCCGCGTCCGGGCGCGCATGAATTGCGCCTGCGCGTCGATCGAACGGTGCTTGAGGCCCAGGTCCGCTGCGGTCAGGTTCGTCGTGCCGTGGGGCAGCAGGCTGATGCGCGGACGCTTGCGGAACAAGGGCTGCTCGGCAATGTGGGTGAGGATTTCCTGGATGGTGCCGTCGCCCGAACTGATGAACAGGTCGGACACCTCGGCGCGGGCCATGTCTTCGACGAAACCCGGCAACTGCTCGAATCTCTCGAGGATGCGGACCGGCATTGCCGCATCGCCGCGCAGCTTTTCGGCAAGGGCGATGCCCTTGCCGTTACTCTTGCCCGAGTGCGGATTGACGATGAGGCCGACCTTCGTCACCGGGCGGCCTCGGCATATGAATCGATTCTGGAATCCATCGGCCGGATGCCTAGCAGCATGCGATTAAGTTTCCGTCATCCGCCGGGATCAGACGGATTCCGTCCGCAGCGTCATCACCACGGCGGCCGAGCCGAAGGCGAGGAGCGGAAGCCAGGCCGCAAGCCAGGGTGCGACAAAGCCCAGTTCGCCCATCGAAAGCGATATGCCGTCGACGATGAAGAACAGGAAACCCAGGCCGACGCCGATCGCGAACAGGACGCCCAGGCCGCCGCCGCGGCGGAAATTCATGGCGAGCGGGATGCATAGGCTGATCATCAGCAGGCTGGAGAAGAAAAGCGACACGCGCTTGTGCTGCCAGGTCTGGTAGACCCAGATCGGCCTAATGCCGAAGCCGCCATTCTCGATGAAATAGGACAGGTCGACGAGCGACATTTCCTCAGGCGCGCCGGACCGCGCCCCCGCCTGAGCAGGCTTCATGGCGCCGGAATAGACGAGCGTTTCGAGCCGGCTGGGGGTGAGATTGTCGCGGTAATAAACGAGCACGTTGTTCAGCGTCCAGCGGTCGGCGGCCAGCGTGGCGCTCTTGGCGTAGATCTGCTCGCGCAGCAGGCCCTTGTCGTCGCGGCGGAAGATGATGACGTCGTCAAGCTCGGTCGATTCGGCGTTGGCGCTGCCGGCGCGGAGAATGTCGGAGCCCGCCCGCATCCAGATCGGGTCCTTCTCGCCGACTTTCAGCTTTTCGCTGCCATAGTCGCCGATGCCCCAGTCGCGGAGCTGCGGCGTGGCGGCGGGAATTGCCGTATCGCTGAGGATGAACTGCAGGCCGCCCGCCACGAAAGCCAGCGGCAGCAGCAAAATGGTGAGCCGGGCGGGCGAAAGGCCTGTGGCCCACAGGGCGACGAGCTCGTTGCGATAGCTGAGTTCGGTGAGCGACAGCAGCATGGCCAGCAGCATGCTGATCGAATTGAAATTGGCCAGAATGGAGGGAGCGCGCAGCGCCATGTATTTGAGAATGATCACGCCGCTGCCGGGCTGCAGGGCCTGAATGTCCTTGGCGTTGGCCAGGATTTCGAGCGACAGGACAAAGAAGGAAATGCCGAGCAGGATTGCCAGATAGCGCGTGGCGATCATGCGGATCAGCATCCAGGCGACGATCTTCATGATTGCGTCTCCCAGCCGAAGCGGCGCATCAGGGCGTGGCGGAGCCCGGTCATGAATTCTCCGAAACGGTCCATGGCGTTGCCGATCGGATCGGAACCGATGGTGAAGCAGGTAGCGATGTAGCGCCACGCCGCGAAGGCCGCGAGAGCCAGGCACGGCAGCCACAGCGCGACCAGCGGCGGCAAGGTGCCCTTGTTCGCCAGGCCTGCACCCTGCTGGATGATCTCGTTGTAGAGGACGATCAGCACCAGGGCGAAGCCGGTGCGGGTGCCGCGCTGGCTGCGGCGCGAGCCGACCGCGAAGGGAATGGCGAGGAAGGGCAGGATGAGGATGCTGACGGCGGTGACGAGCCGTTCGCTCAGTTCGGAGGCCACTTCCTCGCGCGAGGCTTCGGGCGGTGGATTGTCGAGCCGCTGGTAGAGTTCGGGCAAGGTCAGTTCGCGCTCATCCTCGCCGCGCGGGCGGAAGAGATCCTTCGACAGCTTGCCGAGCGGCGTGTCGGCCAAGGCAAAGTCGGTCACTTCGCCGTTCACCAGGGTGGTGGCGGTGACGGCGGGCGGAGCTGAAAACAGCAGGCGGTGGCCTTCTTCCAGATGGAGCGTGGGGCGCTGGCCATTGGGATTTTCAATGAGCCTGCCGCGCGCCGACGTTACGGTTTCGGAGCCTTCCTTGCCGCGGTCCTGGAAGATGAAGGCTCGCTTGAACGCGTTGTTGCCGCGGTCCATTTCGTCGATGATGAAGGTGCGGTTGCCCGCCTGCATGAACACGCCTTCTTCGGCCAGATAGAACACATCGACATTCTGGACGTCGAAGACGACCGAGCGATAGGCATAGCGGGCGTGCGGCTGCAGCCAGCCCATGATGACGAGCGACAGGACGGCCATCAGCACGCCCAGCATGATGACGGGCCGCGCCAGCCGGTTCAGCCCTATCCCCGAGGCCATGAAGGCGTCGGTTTCGGAATTGTTGGACATCTTGCCGAAGCCCAGCAGCAGGCCAAGGAACAGGGCGGCGGGTATGGCGGTGCCGAGGTAGTGCGGCACGAGATAGGCCAGCATCTCGAACACGACGCCGAAGGAATTCTTCTTGCCGAGCGTCGTATCCAGCAGGCGCACCATACGGTCGGCCAGCAGCATCAGCAGGCCGATGACCAGCGCGCCCCCCAGGGGAAGCGAAACCTGTCTCAGGACGTGGCGGTCAACGATTGAAAGCACGGGGCCTCATCAGGTTCTGCTCGCAGCACAAGCGGGCGAAATTGCGGTTGGGTATCCAGGAACGGCATTTAGCGCGGGGAAAGATCAAGTTGAAAGGGAGAATTCCGCCGTGGTGTGAATCTGGCGGGAAACCGCCTCGAAGCTGCGGGTGGTGACCTCGGTTAGCCATTTTCCGGCCTGACGCTCGATGCGATAGAGATTCCAGGCGGCGAGCGGGTGGTGGATGCTTTCGATCATCGAGGCCGAGGGCACCCCCAGCACATTGACGATGCCAAAACGCGAGTTGAGCGTGTTGAGCATGTGCTCGTGATTGTGGCCGTGCAGCACCAGCTCGGCGCCGTGGGTTTCCAGCACGGTACGCAGCTTTGCGGCATCGATGAGCGCCTTGCTGGGGCGGGCAAGGCCCGGCAGCGGCGGATGGTGCAGCATCACCACCCGGGCATAGCCCCGTTCGCGAAGGTCGCCCAACAAGAAGGCGAGCGATTCGAGCTGGGTTGCGCCGACGATGCCGGAGGCCCGGTGAAGCGGCTGGGGCACGCCGGTCGAGATTCCGATGAGCGCGATGTTGCGGCGCAGGCGCACATAGGGAAAGGGCGTGGAGATCTGCGGCGTCGACTGGGTGAGCTTCACCCGCATGTCGCCCAGCATGTAGTCCGCCAGGTGAGAGAGGCCGTGCTGCCAGTCGCAGCGCACGTAGGTGTCGTGATTGCCGGGCACGAAGCTGATCCAGTCCGGCTCGCCGAAGGCGCGGAGCCAGCGGGCGGCGGGCGGAAACTCGTCATGGGCGGCGACATTCACGATGTCGCCCGTCAGCGCCACATGATCGGGGTTGGCGGCACGGATATCCTCGGCGATGGCGGCGGCCACGGCATCGCTGTGGACCTTGTGGCGGTTGAGACGCCAGTTGAACACGCCGAGCGACCGCTTCAGCGCGAAATGGCGCCGGGCCGAGCCGCGCGGCAAGGGTCCCAGATGCAGGTCGGAGAGATGGGCGAGGCTGAACACGTCAACGTCCGGTGATATTGCGAGATTCCCCAACGGGGTAGCGGCTTCTTACGCCCTGCCAGAGCATCGGTTCAAGCTCCGGCTGGTGCCGGCCGTCAGGCAATGGGCTTTTCGTAGATGCGGTAGGTCTTGTAGGGCCGTCCGCCGACAATTTCGATCATCCGGCGCATCGGCATGTTGTCTTCGAGAATCCACGAGAATTCGCCGCGCTTCGTGCCGCGCGCGATATGATATTTCCGCACTTCGCCAATGGCGCCCAGTGCGAGCGTCGCGCCCAGCGCCGTGCCGTGATGGACCTTGCGGAGGCCCATCAGCGGCATGCGGATGGAGCTTGGTGGCTTCGCCAGAAGATGCCAGGCGAGCCTGGCCCAGCCCAAAGGCAGCAGGCGGCCATTGAGGCCCCTGATCCATTCATTGACGTTGGGCAGCGACACGGCCATGGCGGCCGCCTCGCCGTTCAGTTCGGCAATGGCGATGAATTCGCCCGTCACCAGCATCTTGAGATTGTTGCCGAGCGCCGCGATCTCGTCCTTCGTCCACGGCACGAAACCCCAGTTTTCGGACCAGGCATCGTTGAGGATCGACACGATGATGTCGAGATCGCGCGCAAGGTTCTTCTTGTCGAGCGGGCGGATGCGGATGTTCCTGGCCGCCATCGCTTTCTGGTGGGCAAGGTTCATGGCCCGCGTCATGCCGGCGTCGTCGAGGTAATCGTAGGCGAACACGTCCTTGGCCTTGACGAAGCCCTGTTCCTCGACGCGGGGTGCGTAGTAGGGCAGGGCATGGCCCATGAAGAGGCTTGGCGGCGTGTCGAAACCCTTGATGAGGAGGCCCATCTCGTCGTTGATCGAGAAGTTGAAGGGGCCCTGGATGCGGCTCATGCCGCGGGCCTTCAGCCAGCCTTCAGCAGCCGCGAAAAGCGCTTTGAAGATCATCGGGTCGTCTTCGGCTTCGAGAAAGCCGAACTGGCCTACGCCATCCTTGTAGATTTCGCTGCGCAGGCGGCAGACTTGCGCCGAGATGCGGCCAACCGTCCTGCCGTTTCTCCGGGCCAGAAAAAGCTCCACGTCGGCATGGTCGAAATAGGGATTCTTCTTCGGATCCAGATGCTCGAAGCGCTCGATATAGAGCGGCGCCACCCAATTGGGATCATCGCGATAGAGCGTGAAGGGAAGATCGAGGAAGGTCCGCTTGGCGGCTTTGCCGTGGACCGGCGTGATCGTTATGTCGGTGGTCATGCAAAATCGATTAGCTCCGGCCAGTGGGGAACTCAAGCTTGGCGCGCGATGCAGGGCGCGCTAACCCATGGGGCCATGATCAAGAAATTCCTGTTCAAGACGGCGCAGACCCTAATGATGCAGCCGCTCTACCGGCAGATGCGGGGGCTGACGATCGGCACCCGCACCATGGTGCTGCGGCCATCGGGCGAGGTGATGCTGATCCGCCATACCTATGCGCCGGGCTGGCTGTTTCCGGGCGGCGGCGTGGAACGCGGCGAGGCGATCTATGAGGCGGCGATGCGCGAGGTGGCCGAGGAATCCGGCATCGTGGCCGGAGAAGAGCCGCAACTTCATGGCATGTATCTCAACGACGAGCAGTTTCCGGGCGATCATGTGGCGTGTTTCGTGCTGCGGAAGTTCAGCGAGAGGGAATTCAAAGGCAACCTCGAAATCGCCGAGGCGAGGTTCTTCGCCCCCGATGCGCTGCCCGAGGGAACGACAAGGGGCACACGCCGCCGCATTGCCGAAGTGCTGAACGGGACTGCCATCACGCGGAGCTGGTGAGGCGGATTTCCTTGACCTTCACCATGCGGAAAGCTATGGCGCGCATAATGACCGCGATGACCCGCCATAGCGAACGACGACGAGCCCGCACCACGCGCCCTGCAGCGCGCGCCTGAACTCGCGTCCGGTCATCCGCTTTCCGCACAGCATTGGTTGCGCAATCGGGGCCTCCGGGTGCCCCATTCGACACCATTTCCGAAAGTGCCAGAGCCATGTGCGGCAAGATTTCCCTGAGCGACACCACGCCCTTTGACCATGATGCCATCGAGCATCTGCTGGACCTGAGCTTCGGTTCGGGCCGGCATTCAAAAACCTCCTACCGGCTGCGCGAGGGCAATGCGCCGGTGGCGGGATTGTCGCTCGTCGTTCGTGACCCCGGCGTGGTGCTGTCGGGCACGATCAGCTTCTGGCCGCTGACGATCGGGGAACGGCAAAGCCCGGCGCTGCTGCTGGGGCCGCTGGCCGTTCATCCGGACCGGCAGAAGCTCGGCATCGGGCTGGCGCTGATGCAGGAGGGACTTTCCCGCGCGAAGGAGCAGGGGCATACACTGGTGCTGCTGGTGGGCGATGAGCCCTATTATGCCCGTGTGGGGTTCAGGCGGCTTCCCGATGGGCTGATCTCGCTGCCGGGGCCCTTCGACCCCGACCGCTTTCTTTTCCTCGAACTGCAGGCCGGCGCATTGGCAGGCGTATCGGGGCTGGCGCAGGCGCCTGCCTCAGCGGCCTTCGCGGTACCACATGGCGCAGAAGCCCAGAAGCAGTGCGCCCAGGGCTAGAAGCGTTGCAAAGAGCGGAATGTCGGACACCGCCAGCACGCGATGCGCGCCATTGGCCTTGAGGCCCAACCAGCCTGAACCCGCCATCTGGCGGCCGGGCTGCACCTTCACAAGCTGCGGAAAGCCATCTTCCAGCCATTGCACCGAGCCGCCGGTTGCCGCTGCTACCGGCGCCAGCACCGAGGCGGTGGCAACGAGGCTCGACATTTCGCGCGCATCCGCACTTCCCGCAGCGGCGACGGCATCGAGCGTGCCATCGCTCAGCCGGTGGAGGCCTGCTTCCGCGATGGGAAGCGTTCCTTGCCAGCGGCCGGGCGAGACTTCGTTGAGCGCCACGGTTGCCGTCTTGCCCGACGGCAGCGTCGCTGTGACCGGTTCGGCCTTGTCGGCCATGGTGCGGCGCTCGATCACGAGGTTGTTTCCGGCCTGGGTGCCCTGAAGGGCTTCTTCCTCGAGATCGGGCTCCTTCATCAGCCAGTGCGCCATGCGGCGGAGCAGTTCGGTTTGCGGGCCGCCGCCTTCGAAGCCACGTGCCCAGAGCCAGCCCTGGTCCGACAGCATCTGCGCCACGCGGCCCTTGCCGGTGCGCGAGAGGACGAGCAGGGGCTTCTCGCCGAGGCCCGACATGACGGTGTCGCCGGTGATCGTGGTGGTGTCGACGAGGCGGAACCAGCGGCCCCAGCTTGGCGTGTCGCCGGCACTTCCCGGCAGATCGCTGGTGACGGGATGTTTCTTTCCGGCATCGGTCAGCATCGGCTTGAAGCCGCCTTCGAGCACTTCGCCGGTTGGCGCCGCGGCGATGATGTCGGAGAGCGGCGTGTAATAGAGGCCATCTTCGCTGGCGAGATCGGGGCCAGAGGCGATCAGCACGGCGCCGCCATCTTCCACATAGCGCGCGATGTTGCTCATGTAGACGGAGGGCAGCACCGTCTGCCGCCGGTAGCGGTCGAAGATGACGAGATCGAACTCGTCGAGTTTCTCGACGAAGAGTTCGCGCGTGGGGAAGGCGATGAGGGCCAGTTCCTTGGTTGGCGTTCCGTCCTGCTTTTCCGGCGGGCGGAGGATGGTGAAGTGCACGAGATCGACCGAGGCATCGGCCTTCAGCAGGTTGCGCCAGGTGCGCTCGCCGGCGTGAGGCTCACCCGACACCAGCAGCACGCGCAAGCGGTCGCGCACGCCCTCGATCACGGTGACGGCACGGTTGTTCTGGGCGGAGATTTCACCCTCGAGCGGCGGCACGCCGATCTCGACAATGTTCTGGCCGCCATGATCGACGGGGATCGTCACCTCGGTTTCAACTCCCGGCGTTACCGTGACGATGCGGACATCGTCCTTGCCGAGGCTGATCGTCACGTCGACCGGCAAATTCGGGCCGTTGGTTTCCTCGACATGGAAGGTGAGCGTCTGTTCCTTGCCGACGATACCGAAGCGCGGGGCCCTGTCGATCACCACCTTGCGGTCGCGCTCGCGTTTCGATCCGGTGATAAGGCCGTGAAGCGGGCCGCCGATGGCGAGCTGGGCGAGATCCTCAGGCACGTCGTGGATCTGGCCATCGGTGATCATGACGGCGCCTGCGAAACGTTCCGGAGGGATATCGGCCAGCGCGCGGTTCAGGGCTTCGAAGCCGCGGGTGCCGTCATCCTCGGCGCTGATGCCGGAGCGGACCTCGACGGTGCGAAGCTCGGTGTTTCCCAGTCTTGCAATTGCCGCGTTCAGTGCTGACTCCGCCTCGGCGGTGCGGGCAGTGCGCTCGCCATTCTCCTGGCTCAGCGAGCGGTCGATGACGGCGACGGCGATGTCGGTCAGTTCCTCGCGCTCCTCGTTGCGGATCGAGGGGTTGGCGAGTGCCGCCACCAGCAGCGCCAGTGCCGCCAAGCGCAGCACCACGCCGCGGGTGCGGGCATAGGCCATGACGGCGACCAGCAAGACGCCAGCGATCGCGAAACCGATCACCACAGCCCATGGCAGAATGGGCGCGAAGTTTACGCTCCAGCCCATTATTGACCGAGCCTTTCCAGCAATGCGGGGATGTGGACCTGATCTGCCTTGTAGTTGCCGGTCAGCGCATACATCACGATGTTGATGCCGGTGCGGAAGGCGAATTCGCGCTGACGATCGGAACCCGGAACCGAGGCGTAGAGGGGTTCGCCATTATCGTCCAGCGCCCAGGCCGCTGCATAGTCGTTGGAGCCGATGATGATGGTGCTGACGCCATCGGTGTTGCCGGATGCGGCACCTTCCGAATCCGTCCGCTCGACCCACAACTGGCCTCCCGCATAGCGGCCGGGAAAACGGTCGAGCAGGTAGAAGCTCTTGGTGAGGACATGGGATTCCGGCACGGGTTCGAGCGGCGGAATGTCGAGCTTCGCCAGCATGCGGCGAAGCGCGTCGGACGCGGCGGTGGCGCCGCCGGAGAGCGCATCGGTTCCGGCACCATCCTCGCGGAGGTCGAAGAAGATCGTGCCGCCATTTTTCATGTAGGTGTCCATGCGGGCGAGGGCGGCGTCCGACGGGACGGGCGCATCGGCGCGCACCGGCCAGTAGAGGATGGGGAAGAACACGATCTCGTCGCGCTCGATATTGACGGCGACGGGGTCTCCCGCCTCTACCGAGGTGCGGTCGCGGAGGACGAAGTTCAGGCCCTTCAGGCCCTGTTCGCTGGTCTGGTCGATTGCATCGTCGCCCGTCGTCACATAGGCGAAGCGGGTTTCGAGTGCATTCCGCATCGCGAAGTCGTCAGTGGACTGAGCATTGGCGGCGGAGTGCCACGGGATCAGCATGGCGAGCGCCAGCATGCCTAAGGCGGCGCTGCGGGCGCGCAGGCGGTTGATGCCGCCGCCCAGGAAGAGTGCCGCGAGGCAGTCGCCTAAGAACAGCAGCATGGCGAGCGCGAAGGCATAGGGCGCCAGCGGCAGGGCGGGCAGGGGAACGAGCGAGCGCAGCGTGATCGAAGCCGGTAATCCGGTGATGGGGGTCAAGGCGTCTCCCGTGCGCATGATGTTCAGGGCGCGTTCCTGAAGCCCACGGCGGTAAAGCCCGGCGGGCGTTGCCGGCGAGGCCTCCGCCCTGTCGATGGCGGAAGCCGGGATGGGCTGGATATCGGGCGAGGGGTCGGTGAGTTCACCGAAACCATCGAGCGCGCGCCAGGGTGCGAAGGCCTGCGCATCGGCCTGGGCGGCCGCGTTGGCAGCACCGCCGCCGGCGGCCGGCGCCAGATCGAGCACGCGGCGGAGCATTTCAACGAACAAGCCCGAGAGCGGCAGGTTCGACCAGTCGGCATTGGCGGTCACATGGAACAGCACGATCAGGCCCTTGCCATTGCGGCTGGCGGTGACGAGCGGCGTGCCGTCTTCGAGCGTGGCCCAGACCTTGCCGGGAAGCTCCGCGTCAGGCTCCGCCAGAACCTGGCGCGTGACCCTCACGGTCGCGTCCATCGGCAGGCCGGCGAAGGGGCTGGCTTCGGGGAAAGCCTGCAGGCTTTGCGGCGTCTCCCAACTGAGCGCGCTGCCGAGCGCGCGGCCACCTTCGCGGATCGTCACGGGAATCAGGCTGTCCTGGGTTCCGGCGAGGCGGGGGCCCGCAAAGCGCAGCAGCACGCCGCCACGCTCGACCCAGCCTGACACCAGCTCCTGCTGTTCCTGCGGCAGCACGCCGATATCAGCCAGCACCAGCATCGACAGGCCCTGGTCGAGTGCCGCCTTCAACGCTGCGGTATCGGCAGGCTCGCTCATTTCGCCGAAGGGTTCCAGCGCGCGCGACACATAGTAGAGCGGTGACAGCAAGGGCTGAGCGCTTTCGCTGGACGCGCCCGACTGGAGCGCCACGGTTTTCCGGCGCCAGCGGTCGTCCATCAGGAAGGTGGCGGCGGCATTGCGCTCGCCCGCGATCTCGATGCGGCCGGTTTCGTTGCGAAGTTCGATGGGGAGTTCGATGGTGCCCTGGGCCTTGGTGGCGTTGGCGGCGAAACTCAGTTCGACTTCGCCAAGCGGCCTGCCGTTGGAGGCCCGCGCGGCAACGCGGATCGGCCGGGCATCGCCTGCAACGCGCAAGGCCGTCACGCTGATGCGGCCGCCATCGAAGCCCGGCGCGGCAAGG
Organism: bacterium; assembly: GCA_022842165.1. Taxonomy (GTDB): domain Bacteria; phylum Pseudomonadota; class Alphaproteobacteria; order Rhizobiales; family Aestuariivirgaceae; genus Aestuariivirga. The sequence continues at coordinate 60,557 of JALHQC010000016.1, read as the reverse complement.
GCGGCGGGAAGGGATGATGTTTCAGGCACGATCGCCTCGACGCTTGCCGCGCCATTGGCGAGGCCTGCGAGGCCGTTGGCAAAGGCCACGGCCTTGCCGTCGTCAATGCCGTCGCTGAGCCAGATCACGCGGAGTTGGGATGCAGACGAAAAGCGTTCCTGAAGCGCGCTCAACAATGCGCCGCGGTCGGGGTCGAGCGCGCGTGGCGCCAATGCTGCGGTCCTGGTCTTGGCGCTTGCCGCATCGGCCGGCTCGAGGGACTGCGGGCGGGCCTGCGGCGTTGATGTGGCAAGGGTCACTGTCGCATCGGCGCGCTGCGCACCGTCGAGAATCTCGGCCATGATCTCCTGGCGCTTGTTCCAGTCCTTCGCGGCTGCCCATGAATCATCCACCACCAGCAGCAGCGGCGTGGAAGCGATCGTATCGACGCGGCCCGGCGCATAGAAGGGATGTGCGACGCCGATGATGAGGAAGGCCGCCACGGCGAGGCGCAGAAGCAGCAGCCACCACGGCGTCTTGTCCGGCTGTTCCTCGCGGTTGACGAGATCGAGCAGCAGGCGGATCGGCGGAAATCGCAGCGTCTCAGGCTTCGGCGGCGTGAAGCGCAGCAGCCACCAGATCACCGGCAGCAGCAGGAGTGCGCCCAGCGCCATCGGCGTCGTGAAGGTCAAGGCCTGGATGAAATTCATCGTCCCATCGCCCCCGAGATCAAGGCGTGCAGCATCATCAAGAGACGGGCGGGTGCTTCATCGGTGCGATGGATCGTGAAGGTCCAGCCGATCCTGCTGCTCAATTCGCGCAGCGCCTCGCGCTGCGACTCGAGCCTCGTGCCATAGGCCTCGCGCAGCGTCTCGGTCTTGGCGGAGAGATATTTGAGCGGCCCCGCCATTTCCTGGAATTCGACGCGGCCTGAGTAAGGGAGGCTCTCTTCGGCGGGATCGACCACCTGTACGAGATGGCCGCGAATTCCTGCGGAGGCGAGAGTCGTCATGGCCCTGGTGATGTCATCGATGCGGTCAAAAAAATCGCTGACCAGCAGCGCGCTGGAAAAGCGCGGCATGCGGGTGAAGCTCGGCAGCGGATCGCCCCTGCCATCCAAGATCCAGCCGGCGATCTTGACGAGCGTGCCGCGCGAATGATCGGGCGCATAGGGGGAACCAATGGCGCCGATCCGCTCATGCGCGCGGACCGCCAATGCGCCGGCTGCGAGCGTAATCAGTTGGGCGCGCTCGCGCTTGGTGAACTTCGAGAGATGCGAGCGGAAATCCATCGATGCGTGCGGCGACGTCCAGAGCCAGAGGGTGTTGGCGGCCTCCCATTCGTTCTCGCGGATATAGACGCGGTCCGAGCGGGCGGACTTGTGCCAGTCGATGCGCTGGGTCGAATCGCCGAAGCTGTAGGGCCGGTATTGCCAGAAGCTTTCGCCGGGGCCCGCACGCTTCCGGCCGTGATCGCCGAGGATCACGGTCGCGGCGATGCGCTCTGCCTCCACCAGCAAAGGCGGCAGAACCCGGGAGGCGGATTCGGCACGATCGGTGAGGGCAAGCGCGGTTACGGCCTGGTTCATCTGATCAGGCGATCAGCTTGGCCAGACGCTCGATCGTGCCATCGATGGTCTGGCCGTCGGCACGGGCCGTGAAGTTCAGCGCCATGCGATGGCGGAACACCGGGCCGAGCAGGGCAGCGACATCGTCAAGCGACGGCGACAGCCTGCCCTGCAGCATGGCACGGGCACGGGCACCCAGCATCAGGGCCTGGGAGGCACGGGGGCTTGGACCCCAGGCGACGTTCTTGTTCACGAAGTCGTCGGCATCGGGGCCGGGACGGGCGGCGCGCACGACCCTCAGAATTGCTTCGGCCACCTGTTCGCCAACCGGAATGAGACGTGTCAGGCGCTGGGCGTTCATGAGCTCGGTGGTGGAGAGAATTTTCTCGGCCTCGGCCTCGCCGGCACCCGTCGTCGCGAAGAGCATGCGGCGCTCGGCGTCGAGCGAGGGGTAGGGCACATCGATCTGGACCAAGAAGCGGTCGAGCTGGGCCTCCGGCAGGGGGTAGGTTCCTTCCTGCTCGATGGGGTTTTGCGTCGCCAGCACATGGAAGGGGCGCGGCAGATCGTGGCGGACGCCAGCGACGGTGACGTGATGCTCCTGCATGGCCTGGAGGAGTGCCGACTGGGTGCGGGGAGAGGCGCGGTTGATCTCGTCCGCCATCATCAGCTGGCAGAAGACGGGGCCGGGCACGAAGCGGAACTGGCGGCGGCCACTCTCCGTCTCGTCCAGCACTTCGGAGCCAAGAATATCGGCGGGCATCAGGTCTGGCGTGAACTGCACGCGCTTTTCATCAAGGCCGAGCACGCGGCCCAGCGTCGTCGCCAGCTTGGTCTTGGCGAGGCCGGGGGCGCCGACCAGCAGCGCATGTCCGCCGCCCAGAATGGCGATCAACACCTGTTCGACGACCTCGTCCTGTCCGAAGATGATCTTGCCGATGGCGGCGCGGGCCTTTGTCAGGCGCTCTCCCGATGCCTCGAGATCGGCGATAATCTGGCGGTCTGCTTCATTGATGCTCGGCATGAGGCTCACTATAGTTTGGCTGCAGGCTATAATGGCTTGCGGCACAGGATTGTTCATATTGACATCCTCGTGAACGAGAATGGCCTAAAAGAGGCGGGTGACCCCCGACTCAGAGCTACGATTGGAAGATGAGCACAGATCAGAGAGACGCAAGCAACCCCCTCAGGGGCTTAAGCGAGGCGGCAAGGGCCAAGGGGCCGCCGCCTGTCGATCTGTGGAACCCGCCGTTCTGTGGCGACATCGACATGCGGATCGCCGCGGACGGGACGTGGTTCTACATGAATTCGCCGATCGGCCGGAAGCCGCTGATGCAGCTTTTCGCCTCCGTGCTGCGCCATGACGAGGATGGAAAATACTATCTGGTCACGCCTGTGGAAAAGGTTGGAATCAGGGTCGATGACGCGCCGTTTTCGGCGGTGCGGATGAAGGTCGAGGGTGAGGGGCGGAATCAGGTCATCCGCTTCGAGACGAATGTGGATGACGAGGTGATCGTCGATACCGCGCATCCGCTGCGGTTCGAAACGGAAGACGGGACGGAGGGACTGAAGCCCTATGTGCTGGTGCGGGGAAGGCTGGAGGCACTGGTGACGCGGGCGCTGTTCTATGATCTTGCTGCGGTTGGCACGGTGGTGGACGGGTGGTTCGGTGTCTGGTCATCGGGTATTTTCTTTCCCATGCAGAAGGCGGCCGAGATCGGGCTGGCATCTTGAGCTTCCGGTTTGACGAGGCGGAGTTCAGGCTGCGGGCTGCGGCCCTGCATAGTGCGCCACCGGATGTGGCGCGGCGGAGCGATGACGACCTGAACCCGGAGGCCCGCCTGATCGTGCCGGGCGCCGTGCCGCGGCCCGCCGCCGTGCTGGTGCCGCTGGTGCCGCGCGAGACCGGGCTTCACATGATCCTGACCCAGCGGACCGAGCACCTGTCGCGCCATGCAGGACAGGTGGCGTTTCCGGGAGGCCGCATCGACGACACGGATGAAAACCCCGTTGCCGCGGCGTTGCGCGAGACGGAGGAGGAAACGGGGATCGACCGGGGCTATGTCGAGACCATCGGGTTCCTCGACACCTATCTCACCGGCACGGCGTATCGGGTGATCCCCGTCGTCGGCATTTTGCGGCATGGCTTCACGGTGACGCCACAGCAGAGCGAAGTGGCGGATGTGTTCGAGGTGCCGCTGGCCTTTCTGATGAACCCCAAGCATCATGAGCGTCATTCCCGCGAGTGGCAGGGCCGCGAACGCTTCTATTTCGCCATGCCATACGAGGGGCGATACATCTGGGGAGCAACCGCCGGCATGATCCGCAATCTCTATTCGCTGATGTACGAGGCGCAATGAGCGGGCTTCCCTCGCTGGCGCGCGCGGCCTGGCTGAAGGCGCCAGAGCTGCAGCGGGTGTTCGGCATCATCGCGGAGGTCGGCGGCGAGGCCCGCGTTGCCGGGGGTGCGGTTCGTAACGCGCTGCTGAAGGAAAAGGTCTCGGAAGTCGATATCGCGACGACGCTCTCGCCGGAGCGCGTGATGGCGGCGTGCCGGGCCGCGGGCCTCAGTGTTCATCCGACCGGGATCGACCATGGAACGGTGACGGTTGTGTCCGATCATCAGCCCTATGAAGTGACGACGCTGCGCCATGACGTCGAGACCGATGGCCGCCGCGCCAAGGTGAAATTCACCGACGACTGGCAGGCGGACGCCATGCGCCGCGATTTCACGATGAATGCCATGTACTGCGATGCGCGTGGGAATATATATGACTTTACAGGCGGTTACCGGGATATCTCGAGAAAGAGAATCAGCTTCGTCGGAAGCCCTGCGAAACGCATCGAAGAAGACTACCTCCGCATCCTGCGCTTCTTCAGGTTTCATGCGCGCTATGGCCGGGGAGCGCCCGACAAGGCGGGGCTGGCGGCCTGCATAAGGCACCGCAAGGGACTTGACGGGTTGTCGGCCGAGCGCGTGCGGCAGGAGATGTTCAAGCTGCTGGCGGCGGCCGGCGCCGTGCCGACGCTGAAGATGATGGCGAAACATGGCATCCTGTCCCGTCTTCTTCCGCATACGGAGGAGTGGCGGGTGATCTCGCGCCTGCCGCCGGACCCGGTGCTGCGCCTTTCCGTGCTGGCGCGCGAGCCACGCGCGATTCAGGAGCGGTGGCGGCTTTCGAACGAGGATGCCCGGCGCATCGAAGCGATCACCGGTTTCATGGCGCCGTCGCCGTCGCTTCGCCCGCAGGAGCAGCGGATCATTCTCTACCAGATAGGGCCCGGCACCTGGCGCGACCTGGTGCATGTGGCCTGGGCGCGGTCGAAGGCGCCGATGGATGATCCCGCATGGCGGCGGCTGTTGCGGCTTCCCGACAGGTGGGACCTGCCGGAATTGCCGGTTTCGGGGCGCGACCTGATCGAGGCCGGGATGAAGCCCGGTCCCGAAATGGGGCTGGCGCTGCGCCGCATGGAGGACTGGTGGGTGGCATCCGGCTTCAAGCCGGGTAAGGTCGAGCTTCTGGAGAAATTCCGCAGTTGACGGACGGGCATGAACCCGGCTTCGCTTCCAGACGTAAACCGCAAGGCGAAACAGGAGAAAGACATGGCCGATATTCTGGTGATGAAGACCAAGGGCAAGAGCGCCCCCGCGGTGGACAAGGGAAAGCCGGAACCAGAGAAGCTCCTGAAGGGCAAATACGCGACAAAGACCTGGAACCACTTCACCGGCGAGGATGACCGGCTCTATTGCGGCATCTGGGAGTCAACGCCGGGCAAGGTCAACGTCGACTACAAGGAATGGGAGTTCTGCCACTTCATAGAGGGCAAGGCGATCCTCACCAATGACAAGGGCAAGTCCTGGACGCTGAAGAAGGGCGACGGCTTCATCATCCCGGCGGGCTTCAAGGGCACGTGGGAGACGGTGAAGAAGGTCAGGAAGCATTATGTGATCCTGATGCCGAAAGCATGAAGTCGGTTCTCGTCACGGGTTCGGCCAAGCGCATCGGCCGGCGGCTGGCGCTCGACCTTGCCGGCGAGGGGTGGGATGTCGCGGTTCACTGCAATGCCTCGTTTGCGGAGGCGCAGGACGTGGCCGCTGCCATCCGCGCCATGGGACGGCGCGCGGTGATCGTGCGGGGCGACTTATCACACGCCGACGTGGCGGACCGCCTGATCCGCGAGGCGGCGCAAGGCCTCGGCGGGCTCTCCTGCCTCATCAACAACGCGTCGCTGTTCGAGCCCGATGAAGTGGGCGCGATCACGCAGGCGAGCTGGGCCGAGCACCTCGACACCAATCTGCGCGCGCCGATTTTCCTGAGCCAGGCCTTTGCGCGGCAATTGCCGGAAGGCATCGAGGGCAACATCATCTCGATCATCGACCAGCGGGTGTGGAAGCTCAATCCGAAATTCTTTTCCTACACGATGTCGAAGTCAGCCCTGTGGACCGGAACCCGCACGCTGGCGCAGGCGCTGGCGCCGCGCATCCGCGTCAACGCAATCGGACCTGGCCCGGCGCTGCCATCGGTGCGGATGGACCAGGCAGAGTTCGAGAAGCAGGCGCGGCTGACGCTTCTGGGCCGCGGCACGTCGCCCGAGGAAATTTCGGCGGCGGTGAAGTTCATATTGTCGCAACCGGCACTGACCGGGCAGATGATCGCCCTCGACGGTGGGCAGCATCTGGTCTGGCAGACGCCGGACGTGGTCGAGGTCAATGAATGAGCAAAAAGCCGATCTTCAGCAATCATGTGGCCAGTGCCTCGTCTGGCCTCCGCCATGTCTTCGTGCGCGATCTGACGCTCGATGCGCGGATCGGCATCTATGAGTCCGAGAAGGCAGCGCCGCAGCGCATCATCGTCAATATCGATCTCTCCGTCGTCGAGGGCGAGGGGCCGAAGGACGACGAGATCGGGCATGTGGTGTCCTACGAGATCGTGGTGAAGAAGGTCGAGGCCATCATCGCCGAGGGGCACATCAACCTCGTTGAAACCCTGTGCGAGAAGATCGCTGCCGCCTGCCTCAAGGACAAGCGGGTTGTGGCGGCGCGCGTGCGGGTGGAAAAGCCCGACATCATACCCAATGCCCGCAGCGTGGGCGTCGAAATCGAGAGGACGCGCTGAGCGCGGTTCTGCACACAAGGCTTTTGTGACGCTGTAAAGAGGAACCATCGGCGCAACATCACGTTACTCCAACACTCAACAACGCTCCTGCAACGAATGGGGCGGACCAACATTGGAGTAATCAAAATGTTCAAGCAAGGTTTGCTTTCTCTTGCGATCATCGGTGCGGGCGCGCTGGGCCTTTCATCCGTGTCCGCCAATGCAGTGACGGTTCCCTTCGTGCCGAATCCGGTCATTCAGGGTGATAATCTGGTGGAAGTCACCCATCGTCCCGGCCACAGCGCGCGTGAAGCCCGCCGCGACCGCCGTGAAGCCCGCCGCGACCGCCGCGAAGACCGCCGCGAACGCCGTTGGGACCGCAGGCGCCATGGCGACCGTTGCCTGAGGCGCCTTGGAGGTTGCCGCCACTACTATCGCGGCTACTACTACGAAACGCCATGGTGGACGCTGCCGCTGATCGGCGGAAGCATCATCCTCAACAGCGGGAACTACAATCGCGGATCTGGCAACGCGCATGTGCGCTGGTGCCGCGACCGCTATCGCTCCTACAATGTCCGCACCAACACCTGGGTGTCGTACAGCGGCCAGGTCCGCCAGTGCAACAGCCCCTATAACTGAACCACATCCTGACTTGCGGCAAAAGCCGGTGCTCCCAGAGGGGTGCCGGCTTTTTCTTTGGTTTCCGGTGGGACACTCCCCAATTGAGGCGTGCAGATGTAATAGTTCGCCACCATGACCAACATCGAGTCGCCTTCCAGCCCTGAGCCTTCGGAGTCAGGCCTGACAGGCTCAGACATCATCCGCGATTTTGTCACCAGGCTTCCGGGGAAGCCTGGCGTTTACCGCATGTATGATGCGAAGGGCGAGGTCATCTATGTCGGCAAGGCGCGGAACTTGAAGAACCGGGTTTCGAGCTATACGCGGATGCAGGGGCACACGAGCCGCATTGCGGCGATGATCGCGCTTACCGCCAATATGGAGTTCCTGACGACGACGACGGAAGCCGAAGCGCTGCTGCTCGAGGCCAATCTCATCAAGAAGCTGCGCCCGCGCTTCAACGTGCTGATGCGGGACGACAAGTCGTTTCCCTATATCCTGATCGCCAAGGATCATCCCGTGGCGCAGATGGCGAAGCACCGGGGTGCACGGAACCGCAAGGGCAATTTCTACGGTCCGTTCGCCTCCGCCGGTTCGGTGAACCGGGCGATCAACACCTTGCAGAAAGCGTTCCTGCTGCGCACCTGCACCGACAGCGTCTATGCCAACCGCACGCGGCCATGCCTGCTGTATCAGATCAAGCGCTGCTCGGCGCCTTGCGTCGATTATATCAAGCCCGAGGCCTATGACGCGCTGGTGAAGGAGGCGGAGGCTTTCCTCTCCGGCAAGAGCCAGAGCGTCAAGGAAGACCTTGCCCGGCAGATGGAAGAGGCGGCCGAGAACCTCGACTTCGAAAGGGCCGCCACTTACCGCGACCGCATCCAGGCGATGAGCTTCGTGACCCAGACGCAGGGCATCAATCCACAGACTGTGGAGGAAGCCGATGTCTTCGGTCTGGCGCAGGAGGGCGGGCAGACCTGCATCCAGGTGTTCTTCTTCCGCTCGTGGCAGAACTGGGGCAACCGCGCCTATTATCCGAAGGCCGACCGGTCACTCGACGCGCCGGAGATTCTAGCCTCGTTCCTCGCGCAATTCTACGACGACAAGCCTATCCCCGCGCTGGTGCTGCTGTCGCACGAGATCGAGGAGCGGGCACTTCTGGAAGAAGCACTATCGACCCATGCTGGCCGGAAGATCGAAGTATCGGTGCCGCAGCGGGGCGAAAAGAAAGGCCTTGTTGATCATGCCGTCACGAATGCGCGCGAAGCCATGGGGCGGAGAATCGCCGAATCTTCGTCACAGGCGAAATTGCTGGAAGGCGTGCAGCGGGTGTTCGGGCTGGCCGAGGCGCCGCGACGGATCGAGGTTTATGACAATTCGCATATCCAGGGCACGAATCCGGTGGGCGCCATGATCGTGGCGGGGCCTGACGGCTTGACAAAATCGCAATACCGGAAATTCAACATCCGGACCGAGGACATCGGGTCGGACGATTTCGCCATGATGCGCGAAGTGCTGACGCGGCGCTTCACCCGGCTGCTGAAGGAACAGGGGGAAAAGCCCGAGGAGACGGCGGCGGATACGCCGGCCAGGCCTGATCTCGTGCTGATCGATGGCGGGCAGGGGCAGTTATCGGCCGCGAAGGCCGTGCTCGACGAGCTGGGCTTAAGCGATATTCCGCTGGCGGGCGTTGCCAAGGGTCCGGACCGCGACGCGGGGCGCGAACACTTCTACGTGAGCGGCAAGCCTTCCTTCATGCTGGAGGCGCGGGACCCGGTGCTCTATTATATCCAGCGGCTGCGGGACGAGGCGCACCGCTTCGCCATCGGCTCGCACCGGGCGCGCCGCTCCAGGGCGATCGGCGTCAACCCGCTGGACGAGGTGCCCGGCATAGGACCCTTGCGCAAGAAATCCTTGCTGCAAGCCTTCGGTTCGGCCAAAGCGGTAGCGCGGGCGAGCGTCACCGACCTCGCCGCCGTGGAGGGCGTCAGCACCGCGCTGGCGCAAGCGATTTACGACCACTTCCACGAGGGTGCGGAATGAGCGACGCAATGGGACTGGATACGCAGAAGGCTGTGAAATATTCGAAGGTCTGGAACCTTCCCAATATGCTGACCTATGGCCGCATCGTGGCCGTTCCCGTGGTTGCGGGCCTCCTGATGTGGGACACCTACACGGCGCGCTGGATTGCGCTGGCGATCTATGTGATCGCCGCCATCACCGATTTCTTCGATGGCTACCTGGCGCGGAAGTGGCAGCAGCAATCCTCGCTTGGCCGCATGCTGGACCCGATCGCCGACAAGGTTCTGGTGGCCGTGGTGCTGCTGGTGCTGTGCGCGTCTCCCATCCTCTATGGCGGGCATATCTGGGCCGCGATCATCATCCTGTCGCGCGAGGTTCTGGTTTCGGGCTTGCGCGAATATCTGGGCGAGTTGCAGGTGTCGGTGCCGGTCACCAAGATCGCCAAGTGGAAAACGACGGTGCAGCTTGTCTCCATCGGCTTCCTTATTGCCGGGCCGGCGGGCGATACGATCATTCCCTATCTCACCGAATTCGGGCTGGGCCTGCTCTGGGTGGCGGCGGGCCTCACGCTCTACACCGGCTATGACTATTTCCGCGCCGGCATTCGCCACGTCGTGGACTGAGATGAAGATCCTCTATTTTGCACGCATACGCCAGATCGCCGGACGGGGATCGGACGAGATCGAGGTTCCGGACACGGTCACGACCGTCAGTGAACTGATCGAATATCTGAGCGGGCGCGACGAGAACCTGGCTGCGGCCTTCGCCGAGCGGCGGACGCTGCGCGCGGCGATCGACCAGAACCATGTGGCGCTCGATGCACCGATTGCCGGTGCGCGCGAGATCGCATTCTTTCCGCCCGTCACCGGCGGGTAGGCCGGGCATGCGCCTCAACGTCTATCTCCAGAAGGCCGGCATCGGCAGCCGGCGCGAGGCCGAGCGCATGGTGGCCGAGGGCCGCGTGAGCGTAAATGGTATTGCCGCACTTGCCACGACGCCGGTGGAAGACGGCGATGCCGTGACGCTCGACGGCAGGCCGGTGGCGCCCGACACGAAGCCGCTGCCGCGGCTGTTCATGCTCAACAAGCCGAACGATATTCTGGTGACGCATCGCGACCACAAGGGCAGGCCGACGATCTTCGATCTTCCCGCCTTGAAGCCGCCGCTGTGGAAGGCCTCCATGCCGCGGCTGATGAATGTGGGGCGGCTTGACGTCAACAGCGAGGGGCTGTTGCTGCTCTCCTCCGACGGGCCGCTGGCGCAGGCGATGATGAGCCCCGAAACCGGATTGTCGCGCGTCTATCGCGTGCGGGTGCGGGGCGCGCTGAAGCCGGAACACATCGCGGCGCTGGCTGAAGGCATCACCGTCGATGGCGTCAACTATCGCGGGGCAGAGTTCGTCGAGGAATATGGCAAGAGCGGGCGTTCCAACAGCTGGTACCGCTGCGTCTTGACCGAGGGCAAGAACCGCGAGATCCGCAAGCTGATGGAGCATTTCGGCTGCGTGGTGAACAGGCTCATCCGCGTGCAGTATGGGCCTTTCGCGCTGGAGGACATTCCCATCGGTGCGGTCCGCGAGGTGCCGCCTGCGCAGGTGAAGTCCTTCATCGAGTATCTGGCAGGGCGCGGGATCGCGCTTTAGCGGCCAAGCACGCAGTCCGCTGCCTTTTCCGCCGTCATCATCACGGCCGAGTTGATGTTCACGGTGATGAGCGCGGGGAAGACCGAGGCATCGGCGATGAAGAGGCTTTCGATGCCCATGACCTTCAGGTCGGGCGTCACCACCTTGCCGATCGCTGCCGTGGCGCAGGGGTGGTAGACCGTCTCGCAGACATTGCGGATATAGTCGATCCAGTCCTCGTCGCTCTGAACGTCCGGACCGGGGTGAATTTCGGCGCGGCAGATCGAACGCATGGCCGCCGTGTTGCCGATCTTGCGGGTGACGCGCATGGCGCGGAGCAACAGCGCCAGATCATCGGGATGCGAGAAGTAGTTGAGGTTGATGACGGGCTGGTGCGCCATCGTGGGGCCAGAGAGGCGGACCTCGCCCTCGCTCTTCGCGCGCGTGACATTGGGCGAGGCTTTCACGGCGGGACCATGGGTGGCGAGGCGCGGATGATCGCCGTATTTCTCACGCACACGAAGCCCGAAGTGAAACAGGATGTCCGGGGCTGGCGCATCATGGTCGAGCTTCAGCATCATCGTCGCCTCGAAGGGACAGATCTCCCAATCGGCAACGGGTTCTTTCGTTTCCCACACGATGGGTGCGGCGACATGGTCCTGCAGATGCTGGCCGACATGGGGCAGGTCCGCCACCACCGCGATGCCGTGGGCCTTCAAGTGTGCAGCGGGGCCGAGGCCCGAGACCATCAGCAATTGCGGCGTCTGGATCGACCCGCAGGCGAGGATGACGGCTTTTGATGCGTGGATTTCTCCGCGCGTCGTTTCAGCGCCGATGGCCTTGCCGTTGTTCAGGAGGAGGCGCGTTGCCATGCAGCCTGTCCAGACCTCGAGGTGCTTCGGCAGGCTCGCCAGCGGATGCAGATAGGCAACCGAGGAGGACTGACGCAGGCGGCCTCTGGCATTCAGCGGGAACAGGCCGACGCCCGGTTTCACCTCTTTCGAGAAGTCCACTTCATCGAGCCCCAGTTCCTTGCCGGCCTCGATGAAGGCGCGGCTGACCGGATGGCAGGGTGCGTTTTCAATGGTGATGGTATCGCGGATGCGCTGCCAGTAGGGCGCCATGGCGGCGGCGTTCCAGCCCGTGGCGCCGAGCTTATCCCAGTTGTCGAAGTCGCTGTCCGGCGGGCGGATGAAGGCGCAGTCGTTGTGATTGGCGCAGCCGCCGAGAAGCCTGGCGCGTGCGTATTTGAGATCCGGCGGAGCGCCTGTCATTGTCGAGGCCTTGAAGCCCCAGTCGTAGTCATCGGTCTGCTCGTCGAGACGTTTCAAATCGGTGGCGGCGGGGTCGCCTTCGTCCGATTTTCCGGCTTCGAGCAGGATGATGCGTCCAGAGGTTTTCTCAGCCAGCCGTTTGGCGACGACCGCTCCCGAAGAGCCGCCGCCGATGATGAGGTAATCGCAAGTCTGCGTCATGGGAACACAGTGCACGAGCGGGGGATGGCGCTCAAGCGGCGCGTTCAGGAGGCGGCAATGGCGGCTGCGGCGGCAAGCCGCTGGGCGCTGGCGCAGATGACGGCCACCGCGCAGGAGGCCAGGCGCGAGCGCACCGAATCGGCGCGCGAGGTGAGGATGATCGGCACGCGCGCGCCCAGCACGATTCCCGCCGCATCGGCATTGGTAAGGAACGTCAGGTTCTTCGCCAGCATGTTGCCGGCCTCGAGGTCCGGCACCACGAGGATCTGGGCGCGGCCGGCCACTTCGGATTTTATTCCCTTGATCGCCGCGGCTTGCGGGTCGATGGCATTGTCGAAGGCCAACGGGCCGTCCACCACGCCGCCGGTGATCTGTCCGCGATCGGCCATCTTGCACAGTGCCGCCGCCTCGATCGTGGACGGGATCTTCGCCGTCACCGTTTCCACTGCCGAGAGAATGGCGACGCGCGGCGTGCCAAGCCCCAACTGAAGATGCAGGTCGATGGCGTTCTGGATGATGTCGCGCTTGGCATCAAGGTCGGGGAAGATGTTGATCGCCGCGTCGGTGATGAACAGGGTTTCGGCATAGGTGGGCACGTCCATGACATAGACATGGCTGATCCGCCGCGCGGTGCGAAGCCCGGTGTCTGACTTCATCACTTCCGCCATCAACTCGTCGGTGTGGAGGCTGCCCTTCATCAGAAGCTCGCCTTCGCCCTTGCGCACCAGCTCCACGGCCATGGCGGCGGCGGCATGGCTGTGGGGCGCATCGACCAGGCGGTATTTGAGAATGTCGAGCGAGTTGGCCAGCGCGGTGGCGACGATCTTCCTCTGCGGCCCGACGAGGATGGGCAGGATCAGCCCGGCTTCCGCCGCCTCGACCGCGGCACGCAATGCGGCCTCGTCACAGGGATGGGCAACGACCGTTGGAACGGGCGGGTTCTGCCGGGCGGCGGCAATCAAACGCTCGTATTTGGCATGTTCGCTGCGTGGGTCGCTCATCTTTCTCGTCCGGCATATTCTCAGGCGCAGATTTCACGGTGCACCTGCGACAGGACAATGACACAGATCAAGCCGGAAGACGTATGTCCGAGTTCCGTGCATGATCTGCCGCCGCTTCTGGCTTCAGCCCCTTGCCTTGCCCAGTGACGAAAGCTCATAGATGCCGCGTTCGGCCTTTTGAAACCAGCCATATACGTTGCCACGCAGGATTGCTGCGGCGCGGTCGACCTGAGTAGCGGCCTTGAGGACGCTGATACGAGTTGGTCCGTAGACTGACAGATAATCGGCACATCTGATGGCGTCCTGGCGATATGCGGTCATCAGGGGGGTTCGCGTCGAACCACCGAGATTGGGGTCACCGCTCCGGGCATTGAATTCCTTGAGCAGAAGCCCGCGCTTCTTCGTGTTCTGTCTTGGCGTGTAGGCGACCGGGTCGGCCATCACTTCGATACTGCCCGCGGCCGTGACAATCATCAGGCCAAGGCCCAGCCTTCGGCAAAGCTTCACAGCCGAGGACGCAATGCCGCGTTTTGGGCGGGCGATGGCGATATAGACATGCTCAGTGACGGCCAGACGCTCGATCGCCTGATAGAGCAGGGCGAGCGACATTGCCTGTTTGAGCTCGACGATGACCGGCACCTCGCCGGGCCTCATGCCCACGACATCGCAAAACCTGATCTCGGACTTCACCTCATAGCCTTGGGCCTCGAGGTAAAGCTTTACAGGCAAATAGAGGTCGGTCTCGGCGATGTTGAAATGCCCCGGTTATGCCGCTTTGGCCTTCGGCCTTACCGCGTTGGTGTAAGCATCCATCATGGTGCGGCTGATGTTGCCGGGCTTGAAGCTGTAGGGGCCGATTTCGGCCACGGGTGTCACCTCGGCTGCGGAGCCGACGATGAAGCACTCGTTGAAGGTGGAAAGCTCTTCCGGCATGATGCGGCGCTCGATGATCTCGAGGCCCTGTTCCCTGGCGAGCGCCATCACCGTCTGGCGGGTGATGCCATTGAGGAAGCAATCGGCAATCGGCGTGTGGATGGCGCCATCGCGCGTGAAGAAGATGTTGGCGCCGGTGCATTCGGCGACACGGCCCTGCCAGTCCAGCATCATGGCGTCGGCATAGCCCTTCTTCTCGGCCTTGTGCTTCGAGATCGTGCAGATCATGTAGAGGCCGGCGGCCTTGGCATGAACGGGCGCGCATGCGGGGTCGGGGCGGCGATAATCCGCGATGTCGAGCTTGATGCCTTTCATCTTGGTCTCGGGATCGAACATCGAAGGCCAGGCCCAGGTGGCGATGGCCACGTGGATCTTGTTGTGCTGGGCGGAGACGGCCATCATCTCGGACCCCCGCCAGGCGACGGGGCGCACATACTGGTCGCCACCGCCGTTCAGTTCCACGACCTTGTCCTTCGCCGTATTCAGTTCCTCGACCGAAAAGGGGATCTCGAAATCCATGATCTCGGCGGATTTGCGGAAACGGATCGAATGCTCGGTGGACTTGAAGATGACGCCGCCATAGGCGCGCTCGCCTTCAAACACCGAAGAGCCATAGTGCAGGCCATGGGTGAGCACATGGACCTTTGCTTCCTTCCACGGCACAATCTCGCCATTGAACCAGATCCAGCCGTCGCGCTGGTCGAAAGGAATGATGGTCATGGCTTGATGCTCCTGTCCGGCCTATATGTGGCTGCGAGCACGGTGGAATCGTGGTTCGCGCAACAACATTTCGCTAAGTGATGCTTCAACGTAACAAAGACGGAAAAATATGTCAATATGGCTGACATAATTTCTGCCCAAGATTTGAGCGGCGGCAGACTGAGCGATCAAGACACCGTTGCACTGATCGAGTTGCTGTTTTTTGCCTATCGCGACTTCGTGTCCGATCCCGATGAAATTCTCAGCCAGTTCGGTTTCGGGCGGGCGCATCACCGGGTCGTTCATTTCGTGGGCCGCGATCCCGGCATGACGGTGCAGCAGCTGCTGGATTTGCTGCGCATTACCAAGCAGAGCCTGGGGCGGGTGCTGAAGGAATTGATCGACAAGGGATATGTCTTCCAGAAGGAAGGCGAGTCCGACCGGCGCCAACGGCTGCTTTACCTGACCGCGAAAGGCGAGGAGTTGCGCCTGCGCCTCATGCTGCCGCAGGCGGAGCGCATCCGGCGGGCCGTGGCGCAATCAGGTGGCGATGCCGCCCAGCTCTACCGCAAGATCCTCTATCATATGGTGAACCCCGAAAACCGCGAGTCCGTGAGAGACTGGATCGAGCGCGCGGCCGCGATCGGGGAGGAGTCTGGCGAGCATGGATGATCTTCCGCATATCCTGGTGGTCGACGACGACCGGCGTATCCGCCAGCTCCTGCAATCCTATCTGCTCGAAAACGGTTTCCGCATCAGCGCCGCCGCAAGCTCCGCCGAGGCGCGGGAAAAGATGCGCGGCATGGTGTTCGACCTCGTGGTGCTCGACATCATGATGCCGGGCGAAAGCGGCCTCGATCTCACCCAGTCGTTGCGGTCCGACGGCGACAAGGTTCCGGTGCTGATGCTGTCGGCACTGGCCGACGCGTCCGACCGCATCGCGGGGCTCGAGACCGGCAGCGACGACTATCTGGCAAAACCCTTCGAGCCGCGCGAACTGCTGCTCCGCATCAAGGGGCTGCTGCGGCGGCAGGATATTCCCGGCGCCCGGCGCGGCGACGTGCAGTTCGGAAGCTTCACCTTCAACGCGCATCGCGGCGAATTGCGGAAGGGCGTGGAGCCGATCCGGCTGACCACGCGCGAGAAGGAATTCCTCCGCGTGCTGGCCACGCGGGCGGGCTCGCCGGTGCCGCGCAGCGAGCTGGCGCCCGAGGGCTCGGAAGAGGGGGCGCGCAGCGTCGACGTGCAGATCAACCGGCTGCGGCAGAAGATCGAGGATGATCCCTCGAACCCCATCTATCTCCAGACGGTGCGCGGGGCAGGCTATGTCCTCCTCGTCGACTGAGAACGGCTGAGGCCCATGCCGCAGAACTGGCTCTACCGGCGGTTCAATTTGTTCCTCGAGCGGCACATGCCGGAGGGGCTGTTCGCGCGCGCCTTCATCATCCTCGTGGCGCCCATGATCCTGCTGCAGTCGATCATGACGGGGCTGATCCTCGAGCGGCATTTCGAGAACGTCACGCGGCTGCTGGCGCGTTCTCTGGCACGCGATGTCAGCCTGCTGATCACGCTCTACGAGGATTCGGCGAAAACGGAGGCGGATATCAAGCGCATCCAGCAACTGGCCAATGAACGCCTGGTGCTCGGCCTTACCATTCAGACCGGCGCAACGCTGCCCGACCCGGCACCGGAGCCCTTGTTCTCGCGGTTTCATGCGCGGCTGACGCGGGAACTGAATGTCGAAACCGGCAAGTCGTTCTGGATCGACAGCCAGAGCGAGCCGGGATTCGTCGACATCCGGGTTGCCGTCGAGAAGGATGTGGTATTCCGCCTGCTGACGCGCGAAGAACGCGCCCAGGCGACCAGCACCGATATGCTGTTGCTGTGGATGGTGATCTCGTCGCTGCTGCTTCTGGGGATTGCCACGATCTTCCTCAGGAACCAGATCCGGCCCATCACCGATCTCGCCGCCGCCGCGCAAAGCTTCGGGACGGGGCGCGACACAGGCGCCTTCCGGCCGCGCGGCGCGCGCGAAGTGCGGCTGGCGGGCGAGGCCTTCGTGGACATGCGCGACCGCATCGCGCGGCAGGTGGAACAGCGCACCGCGATGCTGGCGGGGGTGAGCCACGACCTTCGCACCATACTCACCCGCTTCCGGCTCGAACTCGCTTTCCTTGGCGATGGCCCAAAGGTCAAGCCGCTGAAGGAAGACGTGGACGAGATGCAGCGCATGCTTGAAGCCTACATGGCCTTCGTCAAGGGCGATGGCGGGGAGAAGGCCAGCGAGGTCGATCTCGGATCGCTGGTGCAGGCCGCGGCGCGCACCTCCGAAAGGCCGGGCAGCACACTGGCCGTCGATGTGCCGGATGGGCAGATGGTGAGGGTGAAGCCCAATGCCTTCCGCCGGCTTCTGTCCAATCTCATCGGCAACGCCATGCGGCATGCGAAGAAGGTCGAGGTGAAGGCCGTCATTTCAGATCATCTGCTGACGCTGACGGTCGATGACGATGGCCCCGGCATTCCCCCCGACAAGCGCGAGGAAGCGTTCCGGCCCTTCGTCCGCCTCGACAATGCGCGAAACCTCGATGAAACGGGCACCGGCCTCGGCTTGGCGATTGCGCTCGATATCGCAAGGGCCCATGGTGGCGAACTGAAACTCGACGACAGCCCGCAAGGCGGCCTTCGGGCCGTCGTTCAGATACCGGTATGAGGAGGCCATGATGGACTATCGGCTCGACCCGCTCTGGCTCAAGCTCAACATGATGAATGCCCAAGGGCTGCAGGCCTTCGCGCCCATGTTGAAGATGATGGAACAGCAGATGGGCACCAATACCGAGATGGCGCAACGCGTCATCGAGGAGTACCGCAAGTTCCTGTTCCTGGCGATGCGGGCGGGCCATCAGGTGATCCCGCCTGGCATCGTCAACGATGTGTGGATGAAGCACATGCAGACCACACAGGACTATTGGGAAAATCTCGGCAAGATGATCGCCGAGAGGCCGGTGGCGGGCGGCATGGACGCCAAGACCGTGGGCAGCATGGGCGACGCCTGGGCGGCGACGCTCAAATCCTACGAGACGATTTTCGGCACCAAGCCGCCGATGGACATCTGGGGCCAAGGCCCCGCGCCGGAAAGCCCCTGGGAGCAGGGAATGAAGAACATGCGGAAGATGTTCGGGATGGAATAGCAGGAAAGCAGATCGTCCGAACGCCGGGGAACACTCCAGCGCGGCAGATCGTTGAGCCACACAGGTCAACCCTGAAGGCTCAAGATCATGAAACGCTTTGCAACCATGCTCCTAACCGCCACGCTTCTGGCCGTACCCATGGCTGGCATCCAGATCGGCCCGGCTGCTTCACAAGAAGCGCCCAAATCCGCTGACAGCGGCACGATGGAACGGGCCGATGCCGACATGCGGAACGTGCTGATGAAGCTGCAAGAGCTCAATCCGAAACCGCTGGCCGAGCTCAGCGCCGCGGAAGCCCGCCGGCAGCCGACGCCCGCCGATGCCGTTGCCGAGGTTCTCAAGGCGCAGGGCAAGGATCCCGCACAGATGAAGGCGCAGTCTGGCGTCTCCACGCAGGACGTGACCTATCCAGGCGCCGCGGGCGGCGAGATTCCTGCCCGCATCTACAAGCCCGAAAATGCAGCCGCCGACCTTCCCGTCATCCTCTATATCCATGGCGGCGGCTGGGTGATCGCCGATCTCGACACCTATGACGCAACGCCCCGCGCGCTCGCCAAGAAAGCCAACGCCATCGTGGCATCGGTGCATTACCGGCAGGCCCCCGAGCACAAGTTTCCCGCCGCGCACGACGACATCAATGCAGCCTATGACTGGATGCTGAAAAATGCCCAAAGCTGGGGAGGCAACCCTCAAAAGGCGGTGATCGTCGGCGAGAGCGCGGGCGGCAACATGGCAATCACCGCCGCGATGGCGGCGCGCGACAAGAACCTGACGGCGCCGCTCCATGTGGTGGCTGTCTATCCGGTGGCGGGCACCAACCTCGACACGCAATCCTACATGGAGAACGAGAATGCCAAGCCGCTGAACAAGGCGGCAATGCGGTGGTTTTTCGATAACACGGTGCAGGAACAGAGTGACCTGTCGGATCCGCGACTCGATCTGGTCAAGGCGGTCAATCTCAACAATCTTCCGCCGGTCACCATCATTACAGCCGAGATAGACCCCTTGAGATCGGAAGGCACGGAGCTCGCCGAACGCATCAAGGCGGCTGGCGGACAAGCCACGGCCCGCAATTTCGAAGGCGTGACGCACGAGTTCTTCGGCATGGATGCCGTCGTTCAGAAGGCCGCGGAAGCGCAGGACTTTGCCGTCGAGCAGATCAAGGAAGATCTGCTGACGACCTCATCGAACTAACTAAAACAGCCGGCCGCCGTTCGGCACCTTGCGCTCGACGGCGGTCAGCACCACTTCGCCTCCCTCGTCCGGAAAGCCCAGGGTCAGGACTTCCGACATGAAAGGTCCGATCTGGCGCGGCGGGAAGTTGACGACGGCTGCCACCTGCCGTCCCATCAGCGTTTCGGGCGTATAGTATTTCGTGATCTGGGCGGAGGATTTCTTCACGCCGATCTCCGGCCCGAAATCGATCTTCAGCTTGAAGGCGGGCTTGCGGGCTTCGGGGAAGGGATCGACGCCGACGATGGTGCCGATCCGGATGTCGACTTTCAGAAAATCGTCAAACGAGATGGTCATCAGCTTGCCAGCTCGCGGGAACGCCGCGCGGCGGCATCGATGGCCTTGTCGAAAAGGGGCTGCATGCCGTCTTCCGCCATCAGGATCTGGAGTGCCGCGTAGGTGGTTCCCTTGGGCGAAGTGACATTCTGGCGCAGCGTTGCCGCCTCGATCCCCGATTGCCGCATCAGTTCGCCGGAGCCCGCAACGGTGGCGCGCGCCAGTTGCATGGCGAGAGCCGGCGGAAGGCCGATCTTCTCGCCGGCGGCGGCGAGGCATTCGGTGAGATAGAACACATAGGCAGGGCCTGAGCCGGAAACAGCAGTAACCGCATCGATCATCGACTCATCGTCCACCGTCACCACTTCGCCCACGGCGGAGAGCAGCGTGCGGGCAAGTTCCAGCTGCGCCGGCGAGACGTTGGCGTTCTGCGCCATGGCGGTGATGCCGCGGCCGACGGCGGCAGGCGTGTTGGGGATGGTACGGATGACGGCAGCGTCTGCCCCGAAGTGGCGTTCGAAGGTGGCGATGGTCTTCCCCGCTGCGACCGACAGGACGAGCGGTTTCGAGGATTTCAGCGGCACGATAGTGGGGAGCACGTCTTCCATCACCTGCGGCTTCACCGCCACGATGATCACTTCGGCATCGTTTATCCCTGCCACTTGCGGATTGAGGCGCACGCCTTTCGCCGCGAGCAGGGCCTTCACCTCGGCGGGCGGGGCGGGATCGATCGCCACGACTTTTGCAGGGTCGGCGCCGCTTTTCAGCCAGCCTTCCAGCATGGCGCCGCCCATCTTGCCGGCACCCACCAGCACCAGCGTTCCCTTGAGTTTCAGCATCACGCCTCGCCCATGGTTTCGATCATGGCGGCTTCCAGCGCCTGTTCGGCGGGCTGGCCAGCCCAGACGACGAACTGCACGGCCGGAAAATATCGGTCGCAGGTTTCGACGGCAAAGCGGATCAGCGCCTCGCACTGGGCATCGTTGGTGACGGCGCCGCCGGTCAGCAGCAGGCAATTGCGGAACATCAGGCTGCCGTCGCTTTGCCAAAGGTCGAAATGGCCCACCAGCAATTGCTCGTTGATGCGGGAGATGAGGCGAGTGGTTTCCTCGCGCCGGGCCGGAGGCACCTTTGCCTCGAAGTTGACGGCGACATGCAGGATTTCGAATTCGTCGCGCCAGTTCAGCGACACGGTCATATCGCTCCAGCCGCCTTCGACACGCATGGTGACTTCGGCATGGTTGGTGCGGTCGAATGCCCACTCATAGGCTTCGGCGATCCGCTCGACACGGTCGAGCGGGTTCGCGGTTTCTTCAATTTCATGGGCCTCGAGGGCCATCGGCGTTCCTCCGTCGGCTGACGAATCAGCTTGTCAGCCGTGGAACAGACCGTGCCCAAGGTCTTGAGTCGCTTCAAGAGTCTAGAACGCGAGTTAAGTGATTCCTCCACAGGGAGTTAAGGTTACGCGCGCTATTCGCAGTTTCGGCAGGCGTTTTTTCCGGCCGCTGAGTCAAGTTCTGTGGATAAGTGACTCTAGTCTGCCCTTGTGTCGGAGGCGGATTCAGGCGTTGGCGCCAGCCTGGATTCCAGGACGGCGAGACGTTGCGAGAGGCTGTCATTCTCCTCGCGCGCCTTCTGCGCCATGGCTTTCACGGCCTCGAATTCCTCGCGCTTCACGAGTTCCATGTTGTTGAGGATGCGCTCCATCTGCGACTGGACGAGAGTATCGACCTCGCGGCGCAGGCCCTGGGCAGCGCCAGCGGCATTGGTCATCAGCTTGGCGAGTTCATCGAAGAAACGGGTCTGGGTGGTGGTCATGACGGGGCCCTTTCAATTGACCCTAGCTATGGGTTTTGTCCCCGCACTTCAAGGTGTAGCGTCGCCACAGGCGTTCAGTCCTTGACGCAAAGGAGCGGTCCGCCCAGTGTCCGCCGCCATGATGTTCGCCGTGCTGCCGTTTCCAGATATCGATCCCGTTCTGTTCCAGATCGGGCCCTTCGCCGTCCGCTGGTATGCGCTGGCCTATATCGCCGGCCTGCTGTTTGCCTCGTGGTACATGAAACGGCTGGTTTCGAACCCTAAGCTGTGGGGCGGGACGAAGCCATCAATGACGGTCGACCAGGTCGATGGCTTCTTCATCTGGTCGGTCGCCGGTGTCGTGCTGGGCGGCAGGCTTGGCTATGTGCTGTTCTACAAGCCGCTCTATTATGCCGCCAACCCGCTGGAGATTTTCCAGCTGTGGGATGGCGGAATGTCGTTTCATGGCGGCTTCCTCGGCGTCGTGGTGGCGGCGCTTGCCTTCGGACGGATGATCGGCACCAGCCTCGACCGGATGCTTGATCTGGGCGGCGCATCGGTTCCGGTGGGGCTGGGGCTGGGGCGGCTCGCCAATTTCATCAATGGCGAATTGTGGGGCAGACCGACGGACGCGCCCTGGGCCTTCGTCTTTCCGGGCGATGCGTTGCAGGTGCCGCGCCATGCCAGCCAGCTTTACGAGGGTGTGCTCGAGGGCGTGCTCCTGTTCATCGCCGTGCGGATCGCCACGCACCGGTTTGGCGCGCTGAAATATCCGGGCCGCGTTTCGGGCATCTTCGCGCTGGGATATGGGATGTCGCGCATCATCGTCGAATTCTTCCGCGAGCCCGATGCGCATCTTGGCTATTTCGCGGGCTTCATCACCATGGGCATGATCCTGTCGGTGCCGCTTTGCCTGATCGGCATCTGGCTGCTATTGAGATCGCGCCGTGACGCCGCTTGAGAAACTGATCCGTGAACTGATCGTCAGCGAGGGGCCGCTTCCGCTCGACCGCTACATGAGCTTGTGCCTCGGCCATCCGGAGCATGGCTACTACATGGCGCGCAACCCGTTCGGAGAGACCGGCGACTTCGTGACCGCACCGGAGGTGAGCCAGATTTTCGGCGAACTGATCGGCGTCTGGTGCATCGCCGCCTGGACTGCGATGGGGCAGCCATCCACGTTTCATCTCGTGGAGCTTGGGCCAGGACGCGGCACGCTGATGAAGGACATGCTGCGGACGGCGAGACGTGCCGCTCCGCAATTTGCCGAGGCCGCGTTGCTGCATCTCGTGGAAACCAGCCCCGTGCTGCGGCAGATGCAGCGAGAAATGCTCGGCGTGGACGCAATCTGGCATGACCGCCTTGCGGATGTGCCGGAGGGGCCGCTGATCGTCATTGCCAACGAGTTCTTCGATGCCATTCCCATCCGCCAGTTCGAGAAGCGCGACGACCGCTGGCACGAGCGCGTGGTGGGATTGAAGGATGACGGGCTGGTGCTCGGGCTGATCGCGGCAGACCTCGGCCCGCAGGGTGCGGAAGGCGACATTGTCGAGTTCGCACCCGCCCGCAGCGCAATCGCGCGGGAGATCGGCGAGCGGTTGTCGCGCCAGCCAGGGGCGAGCCTCATCATCGATTATGGTCACCTGGCGAGCGCTCTCGGCGATACGCTGCAGGCCATGCGCAGGCACGGTTTCGTCTCCATTCTCGAAAGCCCCGGCCATTGCGATCTCACCTCGCATGTCGATTTCGAGGCCTTGGGAAAGGCGCTGACGGATGGCGGTGCGGCAGCGATGCCCGGCCTCACGCAGCGGGGGTTTCTTCTCGCCATGGGGCTGGAGCAGCGCACGGCGATGCTCGCCGCGAAATCCGATGCCCGCACGCGTGCCATGCTCGAGCGCCAGATGACAAGGCTTGCAGGCGAAAGCCAGATGGGTAACCTGTTCAAGGTGCTTGCCGCCGTTTCACCGGGCCTTGCCACGCCCTATCCATTCGGACGCTCATGATCCAGACCGACGCACTTGCCTCTCCCTCACTGTCGCATGGGTTCTTCACCCGGCAGGGCGGGCATTCGACGGGCATCTTCTCGTCGCTGAACTGCGGCATGGGGTCAGGCGATGCGCGCCAATCGGTTCTGAAGAATCGCGCCACGGTGGCGGAGGCAATGCATGTGGCGCCCGATGCGCTGCTTTCGGCGTGGCAGATTCACAGCCCGGATGTGCAGGTCGTCTCGAAGCCGTGGGAGACGGAAGAGCGGCCGCGCGTCGATGCGCTGGTGACGCGCACGCGCGGTCTGGCGCTGGGCGTGCTGACGGCGGATTGCGGGCCAGTGCTGTTTGCCGATCCTGCCGCAGGTGTGATCGGCGCGGCGCATGCCGGGTGGAAGGGCGCTCTCACCGGCGTTACCACCCGCACGCTTGAGGCGATGGAGGGCCAGGGCGCCCAACGTGCCCGGATCGTTGCAGTCATCGGGCCCATGATTTCGAAGGCGGCCTACGAGGTCGGACCTGAGTTTCCGTCGCGCTTCACCGATGCGGAGAGTTCGAACGCGCGCTTCTTCACGCCATCGTCCCGGGCCGGGCATTTCCTGTTCGACCTGCCGGGCTATCTGGAAAACCGGCTGAAGGCGGATGGCGCCGGCGAGGTCGTGAACCTCGCGCTCTGCACATTCAGTGACGAAGAGCTATTCTTCAGCTATCGCCGCACCACGCACCGCAATGAGAAAGATTATGGGCGGCTCATATCCGCCATTTCACTGAACGAGGGATAGGATCATGGCACTGCATTTCGAACGCGCCGAATACAAGGCGCGGATCGCCAACACGATCGCCGCGATGGAGAGCCAAGGGCTCGACGGGCTGCTGATGTTCCAGCAGGAGAGCATGTATTACCTCACCGGCTACGACACCTTCGGCTTCTGCTTTTTCCAGTGCCTCTATCTCGGAAGCGATGGCAAGCTGGCGCTGCTGACGCGCTCGGCCGACCTCCGCCAAGCACAGCATACCTCGATCATCGCGGACATCCGCATCTGGACCGACGCGGCGGGCGCCAAGCCCGCGGTGCAGTTGAAAGACATGCTGGAGAGCCTTGGCGCGCGCGGCAAGCGCCTTGGCATCGAGAGCCAGTCCTACGGGTTGACGCATTTCAACGGCAAGGCGGTGGATGAGGCGCTCTCGGGCTTCTGCAAGCTTCAGGACGCAAACGACCTCGTCAACATGATCCGCGTGGTGAAGTCCAAGGCCGAGCTGAAATATGTGCGCAAGGCCGGCGAACTGGGCGATGCGGCGTTGAAGGCCGCGATCAGGAAGACCAAGGCGGGTGCGGACGAGGGCGACATACTCGCCGCCCAGCAGGCCGCGGTGTTCGCCGGTGGCGGCGATTATCCGGCGAATGAGTTCATCATCGGTTCGGCCCGCGATGCGCTGCTCTGCCGCTACAAGTCGGGGCGGCGGAAACTGTCGAAGCGCGACCAGCTGACGCTGGAATGGGCAGGGGTCTACCGCCACTATCATGCCGCCTTCATGCGCACGGTGATGATCGGGAAGCCGACGAAGCATCATGTGGCGATGGATGCCGCGGCACAGGAGGCGCTCGCCGCCGTCGAGGAGAAGCTCAGGCCCGGCCATACGGCGGGCGAGGTGTTTGCCGCCCATGCGGAGGTGATGGACGCGCATGGCATGAAGGAGCACCGGCTGAATGCCTGCGGCTATTCGCTGGGGGCGAAATTCACGCCATCGTGGATGGACAGTCCGATGTTCTACAAGGATAATCCGGTTGAGATTCGTTCCGGAATGGTGTTCTTCGCGCACATGATCCTGATGAATTCCGACGCAGGGGCGGCCTATTGCCTTGGCCGCACCTATATCATTGGTGATAAGAAGCCGGAGCCGGTATCGAAGTACCCGCTGGAAATGATCGTTCGATAGCGAGATAGTGCCTTAGACATGCAGTTTCGCATTTCCCTGTGGCCGGGGCTGTTCAGGCGCGGAGGATTGAGTGCGGTGTTGGCCGCGCTGGTCATTCTGCTGGCCTCGTGCAGCGGCACGTCGGTGCTGACCGACACCGCGCCGACCGAGCCGCGGGGCAAGACGGTGCCGCCGGTCGCGATTTCGCAAGTGACGGGGCTGCCGCCCTCGAAACTCGCCGACATGAAGGCTGCCATGGCGGTGGCCGGCGGGCAGCGCGACATCGGCATTGTGGAAGGAAATTTTCAGTCCGGAGCCTTCACGCTCACCGGGCAGTTCCGGACTTTCGCCGAAAGTTCTGGCGTGCGCGTCGTCTATCAGTGGCAGCTGCGCGATGCCGAGGGCGTGCTGGTGCAGACAATCGACGGCGAGGACAATGCCGGCGTGCCGACCGGCAGCGACCCGTGGGCTGCAGTGTCGCCGTCGGTGATCGAGCGGATCGCGCGGAGTTCGATCGAATCGATGGCCGCCAAGCTGGCGCAGCTGGGCTATGCGACACGGCTGTCGCGGCTCCATGTTCCGCCGGCCGAGTATTTCGCCATGGCGAGCCCCGACGCCCATCGCGAAGTCGATTTCGAAACGCTGAATGGACCCGGCGTGGCGATGGCTGACCTAGACGCGGAAACCGCCCCGCCGGAAGTGCCGGAAGCCTCGACAGCCTTCGTGGAGCCGATCCCCGGCGAGGGCGAAATGGCGAAGGCGGTGGCTGCACTTTCGGCTGATGGCCGCGAGGCTGCCGCACCGCCCGATGAGACCGAAGTTGCCGGAGTTTCCAAACCGCCGAAGCCGGCGGCGAAGACCAAAGATGCGGGCACCCAGATTCGTGCCGTTGCGGTAATGCCAGTCAAGGGTTCGCCCGGCGGCGGCGATGCCGAACTGACGGCCGCCATGCGCAAGACCCTGTCCGCCGCCGGATGGCCGGTGGTGACGAAACGCCAGCCCGATGCGCTGACGATCGTCGGCCGCGTCAAGATTGACGACAAGACGTCCGCCCAGCAATCCGTCTCGGTGCGCTGGGAAGTGCAGTCGCCCGATGGCAAGACGCTGGGCGACGTGAAACAGGCAAACAGCGTGCCGCGCGGCACGCTGGATGCTGGCTGGGGCATGGCCGCCTTCGCCGTCGCGGAAGCTGCAGCCTCCGGCATCTTCGACATCGTCAACCGCTTCCAGTAGGCCCGGACGGCGCGCTGCCGCAGCCTTCACCATAAGTGTCCGTTATGTGTGCATGCGCGAATTGCCGCTTTGCAGGCCTTCACACGGTTGTTATAGAGCGCGGCACAAGGCGGATCGAGGGGTTTTCGGAAATGATGAAGATCGTGGCGGGGAACAGCAACCGGCCGCTGGCGGAAGCCATTTGCTCCTACCTCAACATGCCCATCGTCAAGGCTGTGGTGAAGCGCTTCAACGACATGGAGATCTTCGTCGAAATCCAGGAGAACGTGCGCGGGCAGGACATGTTCGTGGTGCAGTCGACCTCGTTTCCCGCCAACGACCATCTGATGGAACTCCTGATCATCATCGATGCGCTGAAGCGGTCTTCCGCCAAGCGCGTGACGGCGGTGATCCCTTATTTCGGCTACGCGCGGCAGGACCGGAAGCCCGGCCCCCGCACACCCATCTCGGCCAAGCTCGTCGCCAACCTCATCACCCGTGCCGGCGCCGACCGGGTGCTGACGATGGATCTTCACGCCGGCCAGATCCAGGGCTTCTTCGACATTCCGACCGACAATCTCTTCGCCGGCCCCGTGATGGTGCGTGACATCAAGCAGCACATGGATGTGGCGAACACCGTCGTCGTGTCGCCGGACGTGGGCGGTGTGGTTCGCGCACGCGCCCTGGCCAAGCGCCTCGATACGCCGCTGGCCATCGTCGACAAGCGCCGCGAACGGGCGGGCGAATCGGAAGTCATGAACATCATCGGCGACGTGAAGGGGAAATCCTGCATCCTCATCGACGACATCGTCGATTCCGGCGGCACGCTGGTGAATGCGGCGGAAGCCCTGCTGACGCAGGGTGCGAAGGATGTGACGGCCTATATCACGCATGGCGTTCTCTCAGGCGGTGCCGTCTCGCGCATCACATCTTCGAAACTCAAGGAACTGGTAATCACCGATTCGATCCAGCCGACCGAGGCGGTCAAGATCGCCCGCAACATCCGCACCATGCCGATTGCCACGCTGCTCGGCGAAGCCATCGGCCGCACCAGCCGGGAAGAAAGCGTTTCAAGCCTGTTCGAATAGGGATGGCGGCTGAGCGGCGCATCGCGGCATCGCTGTTCTCCTTTGCCATGGCCTCCTCTATAGAGCTTTCCCATGAGCGCCATTGTTGCCGTCAAGAACCTGTCGAAAACCTACAAGAGCGGTTTCAACGCCCTGAGCGATGTGAACCTCGACATTGAACGTGGCGAGATCCTGGCCCTGCTGGGCCCCAATGGCGCGGGCAAGACGACGCTCATCAGCATCATCTGCGGCATCGTCAACAAGACGGGCGGAACCATCACGGTCGATGGCCATGACAATGTCAGCGATTTTCGCGCGGCGCGTTCGCTGATCGGCTTGGTGCCGCAGGAGCTTCATCTTTCGATATTCGAAACAGTCTGGGACACGGTGAGCTTCAGCCGCAGCCTTTATGGCAGGGCAGCCAATCCAGCCCATATCGAGAAGTTGCTCCGCCTTTTGTCGCTGTGGGAGAAAAAGAACTCCAAGATCATGACGCTGTCCGGCGGCATGAAGCGGCGTGTGCTGATCGCCAAGGCGCTGGCGCACGAGCCGCGCATCCTGTTCCTCGACGAGCCGACGGCGGGTGTCGATGTCGAACTCCGCAAGGAGATGTGGAACGTGGTGCGCGATTTGCGCGATGGTGGCGTCACCGTCATCCTCACCACGCATTACATCGAAGAGGCCGAGGAAATGGCCGACCGGGTGGGCGTCATCAACAAGGGGCGCATCATTCTGGTGGAGGACAAGAAGACGCTGATGCGCAAGCTGGGCCGCAAGCGCCTCATCCTGCAGCTGGCACGGCCATTGCCCGTCATTCCGCCGTCACTCGACGGTTTCAAGCTGGAGCTCGGAACGGATGGCACGTCGCTGTCCTATACGTTCGATACCCATGACAGCCGCGATGACGTGCCCCGGCTTCTTGCGGCGCTGGCTGCCGCCAAGGTGGACTTCACCGATCTCCACACCGAGCAGAGCTCGCTCGAAGACATTTTCATGGGATTGCTCAGCACATGAACTGGCGCGCGGTCTGGGCTATCTTTTCCTACGAGATGAAGCGGTTCTTCCGGACGCTGGGGCAGAGCCTCTTTTCGCCCGTCATCTCGACGGTTCTGTATTTCGTGGTGTTCGGCGCGGCCATCGGCTCGCGCATCCAGGAAATCGAGGGCGTGAGCTATGGCGCCTTCATCGTGCCGGGGCTCATCATCCTGTCGCTCTTGACGCAGTCGATTTCGAATGCCTCATTCGGCATCTATTTTCCGCGGTTTTCCGGCACGATCTACGAATTCCTCGCGGCACCGGTTTCGGCAGCCGAGATGATTTTCGGGTTTGTCGGCGCGGCGGCGGCAAAATCGATCCTGATCGGCCTCATCATCCTGGCCACCTCGGCGCTGTTCGTGCCGCTGTCGATCGCGCATCCGTTCTGGATGATCGGTTTCATGGTGCTGACGGCAGTTACCTTCAGCCTGTTCGGTTTCATGATCGGGCTGTGGGCAGACGGGTTCGAGAAGCTGCAGATCATTCCGCTTCTCGTCATCACGCCGCTGACGTTTCTGGGCGGCAGCTTCTATTCGATCAACGTGCTGCCGCCGGTGTGGCAGACGGTCTCGCTGTTCAATCCCGTCGTCTATCTGGTGAGCGGCTTCCGCTGGAGCTTCAACGAGGTGGCGGATGTGAGCGTGATGGTGAGCCTCGGCATGACGCTGTTCTTTCTCGTCACCTGCATGGCAATCGTGGCCTGGATGTTCAGGACGGGCTATCGCCTCAAGAACTAGTCTAGCCGTGACCTGGGTCACATCGCAGCTTTCAGGATGCCGCTAGAGCGTAACTCAACTTCAAGGCCTGCCGGAGACTTCCATGCGCTTGCTTGCCGCCGTTTCATTCCTCGCCGGATTGGGCATTTCGTCCGCGCTGGCACAAGAGGGCGAGCCGCCGCCCGTGAGCTATCCCACGCTTGCCACGCAGGGCGCGGACGCCAAGGCTTTCGTGCCGGAGGGCTGGAAGCTTGAGAGCGAGATCAAGGGCGACCTCGACAAGGACGGGACGGAGGATCTGGCGCTGGTGCTGCGCATGGCGGACCCGGCCAATGTCATCAAGGCCTATGAAGGTTCGGACACCATGTTCGACACCAACCCCCGCATGCTGGCGGTGGCGCTGGGGCAAGAGGGTGGCTATCGGCTGGCCTTCGAGAACCACACGCTCATTCCGCGCAATGTGAATTCCTCGCAGGATGATCCGCTCTCGGAAACGGGCGGCGTCACCATCGAGAACGGGACGCTGAAGGTGACGCTCTACCTGTTCATGAGTGCCGGCGGCTGGGACATGGGCAACACCAGTTTCCGCTTCCGCATCGAGAAGGAAAAGCTGCGGCTGATCGGATATGACAGCTACAATGTGCACCGTGCCAGCGGCAAGATCGACGAAGTGAGCATCAATTTGCTGACGGGGAAGGTGATCATCACCACCGGGAATATCTCGGAGGACGAAGGCAAGAGCACGGTGAAGCGGCTGAAGACGAACCCAGTGGTCACCATCGACGATCTGGGCGAATGGGGCGAGGGTTTCGCGCCTGAATACTCAGAAGCGGGGTAAAGGGTCAGGCGTGAGCGTGCTCCGATCAAATAGAGGAATGCAGCATGATCGAACAGCCAATTGGCGAAAGGTGCAAGACGATACCCTCGCGAAATCCGGATAGGCGCACAATCATCATGCGGCGACCTGATGGGCAGTTTTTCTATCTGATAGAGCGCTTTTGGCATCCAGCTGAAGAAGATGAAGGCATCGAGTATGGCTGGCAGGCCGAATACCAATCAGGGATTTATGCCAGTGTCGAGTTGGCAGAAGCAGAGCTTTTACGAAGTTCAGACTGAAATACGACCAATTCGGTGGCCGGGTTGCACTTGCGCGCCTGTTCGGCTATAGGGCCGCCGTCCGTCTAGCGTCGTTCACCCCTGGAGGAAGGCTGGCCGGACTCATCATATCAGGAGTATACCATGTCCAAGATCGTGCAGCTCAAGGCCGCGTCGCGCGCCCGGGCAGGCAAGGGGGCCTCTCGCGCAGTTCGCCGTGAAGGCCTCGTTCCGGGTGTCGTCTATGGCGACAAGCGTGAACCCCAGCTCGTGTCGCTCGTCTACGGCGACGTCCTCCCCCATGTCCAGACCGGCCGCTTCATGGCGACGCTCGTCGACCTCGAGGTCGATGGCCAGACCATCCGCGCCATCCCGCGCGACGTTCAGTTCGAACCGGTCCGCGACTTCATCATCCACGTCGACTTCCTGCGCCTCGGCAAGGATGCCCGCGTGGCGGTTGACGTGCCTGTGCACTTCAAGAACCAGGAAGCCGCTCCCGGCATCAAGACCGGCGGCGCGCTCAACATCGTGTCGCACACGGTGGCGCTCTATTGCTCGGCCAACCTCATTCCCGACGAGATCACCGTAGATCTCACCGGCATGCAGGTCGGCCAGTCGATCCATCTCTCGCAGATCACGCTGCCTGAAGGCGTTACCGCCGTCTCCAAGGACGACGTCACGCTTTGCGCCGTGACGGCTCAGGCCAAGGAAGAAGAGGCTCCGGCCGAAGCTGCCGCCGAAGTTCCAGCGACGAACCAGAAGGCTCCGGCCGCTGGTGCGGCGGCTGCGGCTCCGGCCAAGGGTGCGGCTCCCGCCAAGGGCGCTGCGGCAGCGCCGGCCAAGGGTGCGGCGCCTGCCAAGGGCGCGGCTCCGGCTGCTCCGGCGGCCAAGAAGAAGTAACATTCTCCGCCTCGGGAGGGCGACATGCACCTTCTCGTGGGGCTCGGCAATCCCGGCCCCAAATATGCGGGCAACCGGCACAATATCGGTTTCATGGCGGTGGACGAAATGGTCCGCCGCCATGGCTTTTCCCCCTGGCGCAAGCGCTTCCAGGGCGAGGTTTCGGAAGGAACCTTCAGCGGGGAGAAGGTGCTGGTACTGAAGCCCATGACCTACATGAACGAGAGCGGCCGGGCGGTCGGCGAGGCCATGCGCTTCTACGACATCGATCCGGCACAGGTGATCGTGCTCTATGACGAGCTTGACCTCGAACCGGGCAAGGTGCGGGTGAAGTTCGGCGGCGGTGCTGCGGGCCACAACGGCATCCGCTCGATGATCGCGCATTGCGGGCCGCATTTCCAAAGGGTGCGGCTGGGCATTGGGCATCCGGGTGACAAGGCGCTGGTGCATCCGCATGTGCTGAGCGATTTCGCCAAGGCCGATCGCCAATGGCTCGATCCGCTGATCGCGGCGGTTGCCGAAAATATTCCGCTCCTCGTGCACGGCGAGGACGGCTCATTCCAGAACAAGGTTCATCTGGCGCTCAATCCCTCTCCGCGTAGCGGGGAGGGTGGCACGCGCAGTGTGCCGGGTGGAGCTAGCTCCATCACGTCAGACCCCACCCCCGGGCTTCGCCCGGACCCTCCCCGCAAGCGGAGAGGGATAAAGGAGATAGAATAATGGGTTTCAAATGTGGCATCGTGGGGCTTCCCAATGTCGGCAAGTCGACGCTGTTCAACGCGCTGACGCAGACGGCGGCGGCGCAGGCCGCGAATTATCCGTTCTGCACCATCGAGCCGAACGTCGGCGATGTGGGCGTTCCCGATCCGCGCCTCGACGTGCTGGCGAAGATCTCAGGGAGCGCGCAGATCATCCCGACCAGGCTCACCTTCGTCGATATCGCAGGGCTTGTGCGCGGGGCTTCGAAGGGGGAGGGGCTGGGCAACCAGTTTCTTGCGAACATCCGCGAGGTGGATGCCATTGCGCATGTGGTGCGGTGTTTCGAAGATGGCGACATCACGCATGTTGAAGGCAAGATCGACCCGATCGCCGATATCGAAACGATCGAGACGGAACTGATGCTGGCCGATCTCGACAGCCTCGAAAAGCGTGTCGCGCCGCTGGAGAAGAAGGCCAAGACCGGCGACAAGGAAGCCAAGGAACTGGCGGACCTGATGAACCGTGCGCTGGTGCTGGTGCGGGACGGCAAGCCCGCGCGCCTCGTGGAGCGCACGCCCGAGGAGGAGAAGGCCTTCAAGGGGCTGGGGCTTCTGTCTTCGAAGCCGGTGCTTTACGTGTGCAACGTGGAAGAGGCCGCCGCCGACAAGGGCAATGAATTCTCCGCCCGCGTGTTCAAGCGCGCGGAGGAGGAAAACGCGGTGGCCTGCGTCGTCTCCGCCAAGATCGAGAGCGAAATCGCGGTGCTGCCGGAGGCCGACCAGAAGGACTATCTCGAAGCCGTGGGACTCATCGAACCCGGCCTCAACCGCGTGATCCGCGCGGGCTATGATCTTCTGCATCTCGTCACCTACTTTACCGTGGGGCCGAAAGAAGCCCGCGCCTGGACCATCACCAAGGGCACCAAGGGGCCCGCCGCTGCGGGCGTCATCCACACCGATTTCGAGAAGGGCTATATCCGCGCCGAAACCGTCGCCTATGATGACTATGTGGCGGGGAATGGCGAAGGCGGCGCGCGCGAGGCCGGGAAGTTCCGCCTCGAAGGCAAGGATTATGTGGTGAAGGACGGCGACGTGCTGCACTTCCGGTTTGCGACATAGGGCGAGGCAGCGGTGGGATTGCTCCACTACGAGGACTTTACCGAAGGGCTGGTGCTGGAGCTTGGCACCTATCACCTTTCGCGCGAAGAAGTGATCGCCTATGCGGCGGAGTGGGACCCGCAGCCGATGCACATGGACGAGGAAGCCGCAAAACACTCCGTACTCGGAGGATTGGCGGCGTCGGGCTGGCAGTCGAGCGCGATCCTGATCCGGCTGTCGGTCGATGGCTATGCGAACAGGTCCGCCGCCATGGCTTCGAACAGCATGGAAGAGGTGAAGTGGCTGAAGCCCGTCTATGCCGGTGAGACGCTGACGGGGCGCGTCACCGTGCTGTCGCGCCGCGTGTCATCCAAGCGGCCCGAGATGGGCATTCTCAAGTGCAAGTGGGAGCTTTTCAGTACGGCGGGCGAAGCGAAGGTGGAAATCACCGGCGTGCAGTTCATGGGGGTCAGGCATCCATGATCGGGCTTTACCTGGAAGAGATCGAGATTGGCCGCGTGGTTGAACTCGGCAACCATCATTTCACCAAGGATGCGATTCTTGCCTTCGCGAGACAATATGATCCGCAGCCGTTTCATCTCGATGAGGAGGCGGCTGCGAAGGGCCCGTTCGGCAGGCTTTCGGCGAGCGGATGGCACACGGCTTCGGCCTGGATGAAGCGCTATGTGGCGACCAATCAGGCGGCGGAAGCGGAGATGCGGGCAGAGGGCAGGGAGCCGGCACCGCTCGGGCCATCGCCCGGCTTTACCAATCTGCGCTGGCTGAAGCCCGTATGCCCCGGAGACACGATCACCTACCGCACGAGCGTGACGGGAAAGCGCGAACTGAACTCGCGGCCCGGATGGGGGCTGGTGTTCTCGCTGAACGAGGGATTCAATCAGAGTGGCGATCTGGTGTTCAGCTTTGAAGGCAAGGTGCTGACGCCGCTTAGGCCATCGTAACTTGTCCTCTTCTGCAAGGCGGGAGAGGAAGGGGCCCCGGCGCAGCCGGGGTAGGTGAGGGACCGCAGGCACCACCTCGAGACTTCCCCTCATCTCCCCGCTTCGCGGGTCCCTTCTTCTCCCGCTGAAGGAGCGGGAGAAGACGTTTTTCAATGCCCCTCGAAACTCACCAGCGTGTGGACCTTTACGCCCTTGGCTTTGAGTTTTGCGGCGCCGCCGAGGTCGGGGAGGTCGATCACGAAGGCGGCGGAGACGACTTCGCCACCTGACTTGCGGATCAGGTCGATCGCGGCGCCGGCCGTGCCGCCGGTGGCGATCAGGTCGTCGACCAGCAGCACACGGTCGCCCTTCTGGATGGCATCGGCGTGGATCTCGATCGTGTCGACGCCGTACTCCAGCGCGTATTCCTGACCGATGACCTTGTGAGGCAGCTTGCCCTTCTTGCGGATCGGGATGAAGCCGCGGCCCAAGTTATGCGCTACGGCGCCGCCGAGGATGAATCCCCGCGCCTCGATCCCCGCCACATAGTCGATCTCGCCCTTCAGGAAGGGCCAGGCGAGCTCATCGACCGCCGCGCGGAAGCCGTGCAGGTTTGACAAGAGCGTGGTGATGTCGCGGAACATGATCCCGGGCTTCGGATAGTCCGGAATGGTGCGGATATAGCGCTTGATGTCGAAGCCGTTGCGGAGGTCCATTGTCAGTCCTTTCTATCCCTCTCCGCTTGCGGGGAGGGTGTCGAGCGAAGCGAGACGGGGGGAGCAACTGTCGACTGACCCCACCCCCGCCGCGTGCGCGGCGGACCCTCCCCTGCGATTCGCGAGGAGGGATGATCATGGCCACTTCACCAGCGGCGGCATGGAGGAGAGAATCGATTCGACGTTGCCGCCGGTCTTGAGGCCGAAGATCGTGCCGCGGTCGTAGAGCAGGTTGTATTCCACATAGCGGCCGCGGCGGATCAGCTGTTCCTCGCGGTCGGCTTCGGTGCAGGGCGTATCCATGTTGCGGCGAACGAGCTGCGGATAGATCTCCAGAAAGGCGCGGCCTACGTCCTGGGTGAAAGCGAAGTCGGCATCCCAGTCGCCCGAATTGAAATGGTCGTAGAAGATGCCGCCGATGCCGCGCGGTTCGTTCCGGTGGGGAAGCCAGAAATAATCGTCGCACCATTTGCGGAATTTTTCATAGTCCGCCACTGCATGCGCATCGCAGGCGGATTTCATGGCGGCGTGGAAATCGAGCGTGTCCTGATCGGTTTGGTTGCGCCGGCGGTCGAGAACCGGCGTCAGGTCGGCGCCGCCGCCGAACCAGGTTTTCGTCGTCACGATGAAGCGGGTGTTCATGTGAACGGCGGGGACAAAGGGGTTCCAGGGGTGAATGATGAGCGAGATGCCCGATGCCCAGAAGCGCGGATCGGTCTCGGCGCCCGGAATCTGCTTCCGGAATTCCGGGCTGAATTCGCCATGGACGGTCGAGGTGTGGACGCCCGCCTTCTCGAACACCTTGCCGTGCAACATCGACATGACGCCGCCGCCGCCGTCCTGGCGTTCCCACGGTTTGCGCTCGAACCTTGTCCCGTCGATCTCCTCGAGGCTGGTGCAGATCATGTCGCGCAGCGTTTCGAACCAGGCGCGGGCCGTGAATTGATGTCTGGCAATCGGGTTGGTCATGCACGGGTTCCGGATTTCATGGCAGGTGGCATTAACACGGCGTTAAGGGTGACTCACAATGGCCGATACGCAACATATGATTGAAGTAGGTAGCTGTTAGGGAGTCGGCGCTACATTTCAGGGACCTGAAAAGACAAGTAAAGAAATTTCAATGACAGCGCTGTTGCGGAAACTTCGTGCAAGTCAGGCCGGGAATGTGGCCGTTACCTTCGCCTTTGCAATCGTTCCCATAATGCTGGCAGTGGGTGTGGGTGTCGACATGATGCGCGCCAATGACGCCCGCAGCACGCTGCAGGGGGCGGCCGACGCCGCGGCGCTGGCTGGCGGCAGTTCCAAGGCCGACAAGCTCAAGGATCTCAAGGCGGTCGCCACAAGCTACCTGCAGGCCAATGGCGCCGCCGAGGCGCTCGACACGCTGGAGGTGGCGCAGATCACCAACGACGAGGCGAACGGATCGTTCAAGGTGGTCGTGAGAGGCAAGCTCAAGACCAGCTTCATGTCGCTGGCCGGAGTTTCCGATATGGAGATCGAGGCCATGTCGGAGGTCAAGCGCGGCTCGAGCGGGCCGCTGGAACTGGTGCTCGCGCTCGACACCACATATTCGATGACCAGCAACGACAAGATCGGCACGCTGAAGACGGCGGCCACCGACATGGTCAATTCGCTGATGACCGGCGGCAAGGTGAAAGTGGGCGTTGCGCCCTTTGCCTCCTATTTTCACGCCGGGCTGAAATACAAGCACGAGCCGTGGATCGCCGTGCCGCCGAACAAGACCGAAACCTATGAGTCCTGCAGCTGGACCTATCCGGACCGCAGCGGCTGCACCACGCAGACCACCTGCTATGCCGACGGCGTTCCCTATTCATGCAATGTCGAGAACTGCACCCATTGGGGCGACCCCGTGAAGCAGAATTGCTCGACGTCAAGCGTCACGTACAAGTGGGAAGGGTGCGTCGCGGCGCGGCCCGAGGCCTATCACAGCTCGATCGCCGATGCCAACAGCGTGCCCTATCCGGGGCGAACCTGGTCGTGCGGGGCGCCGATGCTGGCGCTGACAGCGTCGCGCAACGATGTGCTCGACGCCATCGACGGGCTTTATCCCAGCGGCGACACGCATATTCCATCGGGCCTGATCTGGGCATGGAACATGCTGACGCCGGAGGCGCCCCTGCAGGAGGCCGAGCCGATGGCCGACATCAAGGCCAAGGGCGGACGGAAGGCCGTGGTGCTGATGACGGACGGCGCCAACACCTCGTCGACCTATGCGGATGGCAATTACGGCCCGCACAACAACACGCCCTATGGCGATGGAACCTATACCGACAATCTGACCGCCACGCTGTGCGAGAACATCAAGGCCGACGGGACGCTGATTTTCACGGTGCTCTTCGATGTCGAGGATCCGAAGATCGAGGCGCTGCTGCGCAACTGCGCCACCGACGCTTCGATGAGCTATGTGGCGGACGACGCCATCGCCCTGCAGGCGGCCTTCGGCAAGATCGGCGCCTCGCTGACCAAGCTGCGCATCATCCAGTAACCGCTGCGGCTGAAAACGAGCCAAGCTGGCGCAAGGCCTCGCCCGTCACCATTGCGCAAGCGATCGCCACGTTGAGGGACCTCAGGCCCGGCTTCATGGGGATGACGATCCGGGCTTCGGCCGCCTCGTGAACATGGTCCGGAACGCCGGCGCTCTCGCGGCCCATCAGGATGATATCGTCCTCCCGGAAGGAAAACTCCGTGTAGGGCAGGGCAGCCCTGGTCGTCACCAGCACACTGCGCCGGCCGGCCGTTGCCGCGCGGTAGGCGTTCCATGAGGGATCGTCCACCAGGCTGACGCGGCCGAGGTAATCCATTCCCGCCCGGCGGAAGCTGGAATCACCCATGACGAAGCCAGCGGGCGCGATGATCCGGCAGGTGAGGCCGAAGCAGGCGCACATCCGCAGGATGGTTGCCGCGTTGGGCGCGATGTCCGGCTGGTAGAGGGCAATTTCGACCATGATTTCGCTTCCTTAGCGGACAGGCAGGCGCGGCGAAATTACCTGTTGCTGCGACACTTGATGGCTAGACTTCTCAGGATCACAATGCCAAAAGGTCGCGGGTTTGAGCGCCGGGGAACTTTGCCCCCCATATATCTTGAGGGCTGGCGCGGCAACAAAAGGGAACAACGGACGTGTCCACAGCGGAACATGCGGAAGTCAACCGGCGCGATTTTCTTTACATCGCAACGGGCGCCGTCGGTGCCGTCGGCGCAGCGCTGACGGTCTGGCCATTTATCAACCAGATGAACCCCGATGCCTCGGTCCTGGCGCTCGCCTCCGTCGAGGTCGATCTGGCGCCCATCGCCGAAGGTCAGGCCATCACCATCAAGTGGCGCGGCAACCCGGTGTTCATCCGCCATCGCACGCCCGCCGAAATCGAGGCGGCCAAGGCCGTCAATATCGAGGAACTGCCCGATCCGCTGGCCCGCAGCGCCAACGTGAAGGACGGCGAGCCCGCCACCGACGTCAACCGCGTGGTGGGCGGCAAGGAACAGTATATCGTGATGATGGGCGTGTGCACCCATCTGGGCTGCGTGCCGATCGGCAACGAGGGCGACTATGCCGTCGTCGAGGGTGCCGCGAAGGCTGGCGGCTGGTTCTGTCCGTGCCACGGCTCGCACTATGATACGGCGGGCCGCATCCGCCGGGGTCCGGCGCCCGAGAACCTTCCGGTGCCGCCTTACGCCTATATCGCCGACACCAAGATCCGCATCGGTTAAGAAGGACTTTTCGTCATGAGCGGACCCTCGAATTACAAGCCCACCACGGCTTTCGGAAAGTGGATGCACGAGCGCCTTCCCGTCATGGAACTGGTGCAGGGCCAGGCGCTTGATTTCCCCACTCCGAAGAACCTGAACTACTGGTGGACCTTCGGCGGCATCCTCGCCGTCATGCTGGTGGTACAGATCGTCACCGGCATCGTGCTGGCGATGCATTATACGCCGCATGTCGACATGGCGTTTGCCTCGGTCGAGCACATCATGCGCGACGTGAACTCGGGCTGGATGATCCGCTATCTCCACGCCAATGGCGCGTCGATGTTCTTCATCGCCGTTTATATCCACATGTTCCGCGGCATGTATTACGGCTCCTACAAGGCGCCGCGCGAAGTGTTGTGGATGATCGGCGTGCTGATCTATCTCCTCATGATGGCGACGGCTTTCATGGGCTATGTGCTGCCGTGGGGCCAGATGTCGTTCTGGGGCGCCAAGGTCATCACCAACCTGTTCTCGGCCATTCCCTTCGTGGGCGATTCGATCACCACGCTGCTGTGGGGCGGCTACTCGGTCGACAATCCGACGCTCAACCGCTTCTTCTCGCTGCATTACCTGCTGCCCTTCGTGCTGGCCGGCGTCGTGGGCCTCCACATCTGGGCGCTGCATGTGCCGGGCAACAACAACCCGACCGGCGTTTCGGTGAAGGGGGCTCAGGATACGCTGCCCTTCCATCCCTACTACACGATGAAGGATGCCTTCGCGATCGTGGTCTTCCTGATGTTCTACGCCGCCTGGGTGTTCTTCAGCCCGAACTATCTCGGCCATGCCATCAATTACGAGGAAGCCAACCCGCTGGTGACGCCCGCCCACATCGTGCCCGAATGGTATTACCTGCCGTTCTACGCGATCCTGCGCGCCATCCCCGACAAGCTTGGGGGCGTCATCGCGATGTTCGGCTCGATCCTGATCCTGTTCGTGCTGCCGTGGCTCGATACATCCAAGGTGCGCTCGGGCAACTACCGGCCGCTGTTCAAGGGCTTCTTCCTGATCTTCGCGATTGTCTGCGTGGCGCTGGGCTATCTTGGCTCCAAGCCTGCGGAAGGCGCCTATGTGATCTGGTCGCGCATCCTGACGGCTTATTATTTCGCCCACTTCCTGGTGATCCTGCCGCTGCTTGGCCTTCTCGAAAGTCCAAAGCCGCTGCCGTCGTCGATATCCGACGACGTGCTTGCCAAGAAGAAGCCCGCGCTTGCGCCTGCTGAGTGATTTGGGGGACATACAGATGAAATTGCTCAAGACACTCGGCATTGGCGCTGCCAGCCTCGTACTCGCCACCGGCCTCGCCTTCGCGGCGGAGGGCCAGAAGCCGGCACGCGATGTGTCCTTCAGCTTCGAAGGGCCTTTCGGCAAGTTCGACCGCGGGCAGCTGCAGCGCGGCTACAAGGTCTACAAGGAAGTTTGCGCTTCCTGCCATTCGATGCACTACGTCTCGTTCCGCAACCTCTCTGATCCCGGTGGTCCGGAATTCACGGCAGAACAGGTGAAGGCTGTCGCCGCCACTTACACCGTGCAGGATGGCCCCAATGGCGATGGCGAGATGTTCGAGCGCCCCGGCCTGCCTTTCGACAGGTTCCCGTCTCCCTTCCCGAACCGCGAGGCGGCGCAGGCTGCCAATGGCGGCGCCTATCCGCCGGATCTCTCGCTGCTGACGAAGTCGCGCCCGGGCTGGTATGGCACCTTCAACCAGCTGGTGAA
Organism: bacterium; assembly: GCA_022842165.1. Lineage (GTDB taxonomy): Bacteria > Pseudomonadota > Alphaproteobacteria > Rhizobiales > Aestuariivirgaceae > Aestuariivirga. The sequence continues at coordinate 20,193 of JALHQC010000016.1, read as the reverse complement.
CGGCATCGGCGGTCCGGAATATGTCTACTCCGTGCTGACCGGCTATCAGGAGCCGCCCGCCGAACTTGCGGCGGAAGCACCCGAAGGCAAGAGCTACAATCCCTACTTTGCGGCCGGGCACTGGATCGGCATGCCGCAGCCGCTGACCGATGACCAGGTGACCTATGACGACGGCACGCCTGCGACCCTCGACCAGATGGCAAAGGACGTCTCGGCCTTCATGGCGTGGACGGCGGAGCCCAAGATGGAACAGCGCAAGCGCACCGGCTTCATGGTTCTCATCTATCTCGGCATTCTCTCGCTGCTGCTCTACCTCGTAAAGAAGAAGATCTGGGCCGACGCCCACTGATGGGAGTAGCGAATAGCGAATAGAAAAGGGGCCGCTTGACGGCCTCTTTTGTATTTTGCGCGCCTTCAACTACTATTCGCTTCTGACCTCGTGTGGAGTTCTTCATGACAGCATCAGTTCTGGGCATCATCGGCGGCTCGGGCGTCTACGATATCGAGATGAGCAACGCCCGGTGGGAAACGGTTTCCTCGCCGTGGGGGGAGCCATCGGACCAGGTGCGGCGGGGCGAGATCGCCGGGCTGCCCGTGGTGTTCATGCCGCGCCATGGCCGGGGTCATGTCTATTCGCCGACGACCATCAATTATCGGGCCAATATCGATGTCATGAAGCGGGCAGGGGTCACCGATCTCATCTCGCTGTCCGCCGTCGGCTCGCTGAAGGAGGAACTTCCGCCCAGCACCTTCGTGCTGGTGGACCAGTTCATCGACCGAACGTTCGGCCGCGAGAAGACATTCTTCGGCACGGGCTGCGTCGGGCATGTGCCGTTCTCGCATCCGGTGTCGCCCGGCCTCGCAGATATTGCCGCGAAGGCCCTTGAGGCGGAGGGCATCGCGCATGCGCGCGGCGGCACCTATGTGGTGATGGAGGGCCCGCAATTCTCGACACTCGCCGAGTCGCAGCTCTACCGGTCGTGGGGCGCTTCCGTCATCGGCATGACCAACATGCCCGAAGCCAAGCTCGCCCGCGAGGCGGAGATTTGCTACTGCACCATCGCCATGGTGACGGATTACGACTCCTGGCACGAAGAGCACGGCACCGTCGATGTCGCCAAGGTGATCGCCGTGATGCAGGCCAATGCGGGGAATGCGAAGCGACTCGTCAACCGGATCGCCATGGACTTTCCGCGCACGCATCAGCCATGCCCGATCGGGTCTGACATGGCGCTGGAATTCGCCATCATGACCACGCCGGAAAAGCGCGATCCGGCGTTGCTGAGAAAGCTCGATGCCGTGGCGGGGCGGGTGCTGAACCGCTAGAGCCTACTGGACCTTGGCGCCCGCCGTCTGCGTGGAGCGGCCATAGACCAGCTTCACGAAGGGATGCTTCATCAGCTTCTTCTGCTCTGCCGCATCGAAGGCATTGTGCTTCTTGCTGCAGGACGTCCGCATCTTTTCCCACAGGGCGGCGGCTTTCCGGTCCGCCTCGCCGCAGGTTTTCGCCTTGACCGCGCGGACCTGTTTTTCAAGGTCTGCCGCGCAGCCGAGCCAGATCGAGCGGTGGGTTTCCTCGTGCTTCTTCAGGAAAGACGAGAACTGCTGCCAACGGCTGCGGTCGGTGGCGGGCAGCACCTTTTCGTTCTTGATGCGCGGCAGCTTGATCACGAAGTCGATCTTCAGCTTGTAATCCGCGATCTTGCAGGACGAGGCCTGAAGCAGCTTGCCGTCCTGCGTCGTCGTGGCGGAGGTTGCGGCATAGGCCTTGGCGCCGTTCACCTTGGGGCCCTTGCGCAGCATGGCGTTGTAGATTTCCTGGGCGGAGTCCCCGCCCACTGTATAGTAGGTATACTTGGTCTTGAAATCCGGCTTGGCCACAGCCGCACCGCCTGCAAATGCCACGGCCGCCGCCGACAGCACCAGAACAGAAGTCAATTTCATGAAAACTCCCCGCTCAGCCAGCCATCGACTATTGGCAGGATGGCAGCGCAAATCAAGCCCTGTTCTTGCGTTTGGCCCCCCTTGCGATAAGTGCATGGGTGCCGCATACTCCCGGTTGTCTGGAACGACAGATCCAGATGCCGGCTGTGCTGATCCAAAGTGGTTGAAAGTGACCTCTGATCATACGTCCGAGGTTTCGTGCTTGCAGTTTGAGACAGTTGCCGGGCCTTGTCCGTCCGCCGTCTTCCGCCCATGGCGGTATCCGGCGGACGCAATGAGAACACGGATTAGGGGACGTCCTTCATCATGCGCCAGAACGGCACTGTGAAGTTTTTCAACCAAGCCAAGGGCTACGGGTTCATCTCGCCAGCCGATGGCGGCAAGGATGTGTTCGTTCACATCACGGCCGTCCAGCGGTCGGGAATCCCTGAGCTTTCGGAAAACATGAAAATCAGCTTCGAGATCCAGCCTGACAAGAAGGGGCGCGGGCCCCAGGCCGTCGAGTTGCAATTGATCTGATCGCTGCAAGAACGGCAGCGCTTGCGTGACGAGGTGCTGTGCATGGGGTAGTTCCGGCCATTGCGGCTGCCGTTTCCGCTGTCCTGCTGATCGCAGTTCCGGCTGCGGCACATGATTGCAAATGCCGCGCCTTTGGCAAGATCTACAATCAGGGACAGGAAGCCTGCATTCGTGGCAAGCTGGCACGGTGCGAGATGAACCTCAACAACTCCTCGTGGAAAATTATCGGCGAGACATGCCCCGAAGCCAAACTGCCCGCATCGCGGCCGCTTGCCAGACTGTTGCAATTGCCGCGATCTTCATTGCCCTCCTGCTGATCCCGCCGCCTGCCGCCTCAGCGCGGGAGAACCACAAATCGGGCGTCTTCGACTATTTCGTGCTGGCCCTGTCGTGGTCGCCCAGCTATTGCGCCAGCCCCGAGGCCCAGGACGACCGCCAGCAATGCGCGCCGGGAAAGCGCTTTGCCTTCGTGGTTCACGGGCTTTGGCCGCAGTACGACGAGGGCTGGCCTGAATCCTGCGCCACCGCGGAAAACTGGGTCCCGCAATCGCAGATCGACGCGATGCTCGACATCATGCCCTCGAAGAAGCTCGTCATCCACGAATGGAAAAAGCACGGCAGCTGTGCCGGCCTTTCGATGGCGGACTACTTCGAGGTGACGCGGTTGCTGTTCGAGAAGATCAGCATTCCGGCGCGCTATCTCTCGCCGCAGGCTCCGGTGCTGACGACGCCCGAACAGCTGGTCACCGATTTCGTCAAGACCAACCGCGATCTGACGGCGTCCATGATCTCCGTGCAATGCGGCAATGCGAGGGACCGCGCAAGGCTCTCGGAACTGCGCATCTGCATCGACAGGCGCGGAAATTTCAGGCAATGCGGCAAGAATGAAGAGCGGCAGTGCCGGGCCAGAACGCTGGTCATGCCGCCGGTTCGATAGGGATTGCCGAATGAAGCGCGCGCTTGTCTTCCAGCACATGGACCATGATCATCCCGGCCGGTTCCTCGACTTCTTCGCGGAGGACGGAATCATCCCCGAGCCGGTGCGGCTGTTTGAGGGGCAGGCCATTCCCAATCTCGCGCCCTATGACTTCCTGTTCGTGCTCGGCGGTGCGCAGGACACCTGGCAGGAGGACGAACACCCGTGGCTTGCCGGGGAAAAGCAGGCCATCCGCGAATGGGTGATGGACCGCGCCAAGCCCTATTTCGGCGTCTGCCTCGGGCATCAGCTGCTGACAACCGCACTGGGCGGTGAAGTGGCGCTGGCGGATGAAGGCGAGGTCGGCGTATTCGACGTGGCCCTGACGGACGACGCGCGCACCCACCCGCTGATGGCGGGGCTCGACGGATCTCACAAGGTGATGCAGTGGCACATGGCGGAGGTGAAACGCGCGCCGCAGCAGGCGATCGTGCTGGCCACCTCGCCGCGTACCGCCGTTCAGGCCATCGCCATCGACGATCATGCGATGAGCACGCAGTTTCATTGCGAGTTCACGCCGCAAACGGTGGCGGGCTGGTCATCGATGCCGGCCTATATCGCCAACCTCGAGAAGCACCGGGGCCCCGGTGCCTATGATGCACTCGTCGCCCAGTCCTTTCCGCTCATGCCGCGCATGGCGGAGATGACGCGGCGCATGTACGACAACCTCGTCATCGCGACCGGATTGCGGAAATAATCAGCCGAGCAGCTGCTCGCGGGTGATCCAGAAGACCTCGCCCTGGCTCTCTTCAGTGTCGAGCCACAGGAAATCGAGATGCGGATAGGCGGCGACCAGACGGTCGCGCCCGGTGCCGATTTCGCAGAGCAGACCGCCGCCGGGGTTGAGATGGTCCGCCGCCTCATCGAGGATGCGGCGCACAAGGTCGAGCCCATCCTCGCCGCCGATATGCGCCATGATCGGTTCATGCCCGTATTCGGGCGGAAACGCTGCCACTTCATCGCCCGCCACATAAGGCGGATTGGAAATGATCAGGTCATAGCTGCGGCCTTCAACCGCTTCGAAAAGATCGCCCTGCAAGATGTTGATACGGTTGCCGAAATCATGCTGATCGATGTTGATGCGCGCCACGTCCAGCGCGTCTTCGGAGAGGTCTGCGGCATCGATCTCGGCTTCGGGAAACAGGCCCGCGGCGATGATGGCGAGGCAGCCCGAGCCGGTGCAGAGGTCGAGAACGCTGGTCACCGCAGCGATATCCTCGATCAGGCTGGCATCCTCGCCGCCGAAAACGCCGGTGAACATGAGTTCGCCGATATAGGAACGCGGCACGATCACGCGTTCATCGACGTAGAAGGGCACGCCATGGATATAGGCGCGCTTCACCAGATAGGCGGCCGGAATGCGCGTTTCGATTCGCCTGGCGATGATTTCCGCAACTGCGGCGCGCTCGGTTTCGAGAAGCTTTGCGTCGAGCCAGGGGTTGATGTCGTCAACAGGCAGATGCAGCGTTTCGAGGATCAGGAACGCGGCCTCGTCGAGCGCCGATGCCGTGCCATGCCCGTGGCTGAGCTTCGCGGCGCGAAACTCGCTCAACGCCCAGCGCAGAAAGTCACGGACGGTCGTAAGCTGGTTCGCTGCGGCGTTGGCGTCTGGCATTGCGGCTTTCCCTGGCGGCGCTGAACAGCGCCTGTATCACGATGGCCGCCACAATCACAGCACCGCCGGCAAATGTCGAGATGGGCGGCAACTCGTTTGCCACGAGCCAGGCCCAGAGCGGCGACAGGACAGGCTCGACCAGCGCGATCAGCGACAGCTGTGCGGCCGGCACGCTGCGCGAGCCGATGGTGAAGAGGATGAGGCCAAGAGTGAGCTGGATGGCACCCATGATGACGACGGCGCCGGCATTCCACCAGCCGATGGCGAAGCTTTCAAGACCTGCCGTCCCGCGCAGGCCTGTGGGCATCAGCATCACGAGGGCGCTGATGATGATGAGATAGATGGCGTTCCACACCAGTGCGACAGACATGTCGGTCTTCTGGCCCCAGCGCAGCAGCACGGCATAGCAGGAGAAGCAGAAGGAGGAATAAATCGCCAGCAGCGTTCCGGTGAAGGCGCCGCCACCCCTGTTGCCGTAGAAGATCACCCCCATGCCGATGAGCGCTATGGTCATCGCCACCCAGGTGATCGGGGGAATGCGTTCGCGCAGGATCCAGAAACCCAGCATGGCAGAGAGGAACGGCGAGATGCCGACCATGAAGATCGCCTCGGCAACGGTCGTATAGAACAGTGAGGCCACGAAGGTGAGGCCAGCCGTGCCGACGGCAATACCGGCGATCACGGCGTTGAGGCCCGCATCCCTTATTCTTGCAGGCAGGCTTCCGCCGAAGCGAAAGGCGAGCCAGATGCCCATGCAGACCAACACGGTCAGCGAGCGGTAGAAGATGATCTGCCAGACGTCCAGATTATCGGTCAGCCGCACGAGCGCGCCGCCAAGGCTCCAGCACATCGCGCCCGCCGCCGTGAAGGCAACTCCTGCGGTGTAGCTGAAGGCCTTCGGACTCATGCGGGCCTGGCGCGATAGGTGCTGCGCAGGCTTTGCAACGTGGCGGCAATGAAGATCACGAAGATGGCCGACATCGAATAGGGCATGCCATCGGGGCCGAAGGCGGCGATGGACCATCCCGCCGACAGCGATCCCGCCAGGGCGCCGAGACCCCAGGTGGTCGAGAACGATGCCGTGCCGGTGACCAGTTCATGGCCGGAGAAGCGCTCGCCCAGTTCGCCCAGCGCCACGGTGTATATTCCTGCCGAGGTGGCGCCGACGATCGTCAGGATCGGCCACAGCATCCATGTTCCGAACGTCACCGGCACGAGCAGCGAGGCCAGCGCCGTGGCAATGCCGCAGCACAGCATGACAAGACGCTTGGGGAAATGGTCCGCCGCCCAGCCGATGGGAAACTGCAGAATGGTGTTGCCGACGATGAAGGCGGTGAGCGCCATGGCCGCCGTTTCCTGGTCGAAACCCTTCTTGACGGCGTAGACCGGCAGGAAGCTCAGGTTCGCGGCGTCGACGATCGCGAACATGCCGACTGCGAACAGCAGGATCGGCGCTTTTTTCGCGAAGGCGATCACCGACAGCGGGGCCTCGTCCTCGCTGTCGACTGCTTCGTCCTTCACGAAGAAGATCGGCAGCGTGGCGACGAGCAGAACGGCGGCGCCGATGAGAAAGGGCAGGGGGCCGTCAATTCCGGTGAAGCTGATGATGACAGGCCCGCCGCCGAAACTCAGCGCGAGGATCGATGTGTAAGCCGCGAGAATGCGCGAACGGTAGGGGCCTTCGGCGAAGCGCACGATCCACGCCTCGCTGATGGCGAACAGCGTCGACACGAAGAAGCCCTGCAGCACGCGGAGGCCGAACCACCACCAGAAGACCGGCGTGAAGGGATAACAGAGGATGACCGCGGCCGTCAGCAGGGCAGCCCCGATCACCGCGCGCTTGGCGCCGAAGCGGCGGACGACCGGCGGGATCGTGAACACCGCCAGCATGATGCCCAGAGGCTGCATGGCCGCGTTGTAGCCGATCACGTCCGATGGCACGCCTTGCGCTTCCATGATGAGGGAGAGCAGCGGGAACATGAGCCCCAGCGTGAAGCCAAACACGGTGATGGCGGCGGTTGCCGCCGCCAGGTTTACGATGCGCTGCCTATCCATTGACGGGCTTCCGCACCAGTTCGCCGCCAGTGAAGAACAGGCCGGCCAGCAGAATCACATAGAAGGAGGCGAGCGTCACCGGCATGGCGTTGATGCCGAAGACGTCGATCGCCAGGCCGGCCACGGGCGGGCCGATCAGGCCACCGATGCCCCACATGGCGGCAATCGCCGCGGCGCCGGCCATCACGTCCGGGCCCTTGAAGGCGTCGCCCATGGTGGCAAGCGCCACCACATAGACGCCGAAGGCGGAGGCCGAGAGCAGGATGACCGCCGGCCAGATCAGCCAGTGGTCGATCAGGATGATGAGGCTCAAAGAAAGCAACACGGCCAGCGATGCGGTCAGCACCACGACGCCGCGCCGCGACCAGTGGTCGGAAAGCCAGCCCATCGGATAGAACAGCACGACGTTGCCGATGATGCCGATGCCAAGGATGCGGCTGGCGACATCAAGGTCCAACCCATGGCGCAGACCGAAAATCGTGAAGAAGGAAATGAAGACATTGTCGTACAGAGTTGCCGCGCAGACCGCGAACAGCAGAAGCGGCGCCTTCCTGACGAATGCGAAGAAGCCGCCCCCCTCCGTCTGGCGGAAGTCATCGCCATCGACGACGACGAAGGCCATCGGCAATGCCGCCAGCATGATGCAGGCGATGCCGATCGTCCAGGGGAGCCAGCCGTCGATGCCGGTCCAGGGGATGATGAGAGGCCCTACCGAAAACGACACCGCGAGGACGCTGGTGTAAATTCCCATCACGCGGCCGCGGTTGCCGTCTCCGGCATAGGTCAAGACCCAGGCCTCGCTGATGGTGAACAGCGCCCCGGTGCAGATGCCGAAGAGGAAGCGCAGCGGAAACCACATCCAGAACGGCGACAGCTTGATCGCCAGCAGGATGCAGACGAGGAGGGCGATGATGATGAAGGCTGCCCGCTTCGTGCCGGTGTTGCCCAGCACATGCGGCAGGAAGGGACCGGCCAGGAGAATTCCGATCGGCCCCATCGCCGCATTGAGGCCGATGACCCAGGCCGGAATGCCCTGACTTTCCATCAGCAGCGGCAGGAGCTGCAGCGTCAGGCCCAGCGCGATGTCGCACGAGGCGACCGCCGCGATGGCGGCGATCAGATTCCCGTATCGCGGGGCGCTGGCCTGAAAGGTTGACATGTCGCGGGCTTGCTGTGTTGAACTGGCGTTCAACAGGCTCTAGCGGCGTCAAGTGCTTCGGGCAAGGGCGGGTTGCGCCGAACGGCGCGCACAGCTATGCAGCCGCGCCATGACCAAGCTTCAAGCCTTCATCATTCCCGTGACGCCGTTCCAGCAGAATTGCTCGCTCGTCTATGACGAGGAACAAAAGATCGGTGCAATCGTCGACCCCGGCGGCGATGTTCCGCGCATTCTCGAAGCGATCGGGAAGAGCGGCGTCAGGATCGAGAAAATCCTGCTGACGCATGGCCACATCGATCACGCCGGCGGTGCCGCGACCCTGAAGGACGCCCTGAAGGTGCCGATCGAGGGACCCAATCCGGAGGATCTGTTTCTGCTTGAAGCCCTGCCCGAGAGCGGTGCCAAATACGGCATGATGGATGCGCGCGCGGTAACGCCCGACCGCTGGCTGAAGGAGGGCGATGCAGTCACGGTCGGCGGTCTGAGCTTTGCGGTTTACGAAGCGCCGGGGCACACGCCGGGATCGGTCGTGTTCTTCAACGACGAAAACCGCTTCGCGCTGATGGGCGATGTGCTGTTCCAGGGATCGGTCGGCCGCACCGATTTTCCGCGCGGCGACCATGACACGCTGCTGCGCTCGATCCGCAAGAAGATCTTCCCGCTGGGCGATGACGTGGTGTTTCTGCCCGGCCACGGTTCGCCAAGCACGGTAGGCGAGGAACGGAAGTCCAACCCGTTCCTGCAGGGTTAGACCTTCATCTCCACCAGGCGCGACTTGGCGGCGAAGAAGGCATCGCCGGTGTTCTTGAAGTCGCCGCAATCGGTTGGTGCGCCGGCCCCGAAGCTCTCGCAGAACTGCGAGCCGTTGACCGACCATCTGCCGGTCCCGCCGCCCTTCACGTCATCCTGGAAACTGAAGGTGCCGTCGGCGTTGTAAGTGACGAAGCCGTTGCCGTCGGAGCGGGTGTACTGAAAGGTCTTGCCTGAAATCGCCGCCTGGATTTCGCCGGCACTGAAGTTGCGGATCGGCTCGACGTGCTTGTCCGTCGTGGCGGAGGTGCCGCCATTGGTGATGCGTACGCCCGATGGGCCGCTCGAACAGGCGGCCAGAATGACGGCTACAGCCAGAATACTCAGTGTAGGATTGGTCCTGCCGGTCAATATCAACGTCCTCGAAACTGTGCCGGGCATCTGCCACAGCATGTGCTTGCCTTCAAGCGATTTGCCCCAGAAGGGGTAACAGCCCGCTTAAATCCGCAATGCGGCGGAAGCGGGGACTGGTTTCCGGCGCGTCGTGATGTTCCAGAACCCAGGTCAGTTCATGCGGGACGTGAACGCCCCAGCCGCCCGCGTCGATCACGGGCACCACATCCGATTTCAGCGAATTGCCGACCATCATCGAATGCTCCGCGCCATCGGTATGGCGCGCGAAGATCCGGCCATAGGTCTGCGGCGTTTTTTCGCTGACAATTTCGACGGCATCGAAATACTCGCCGAGGCCGGATTGCGCCAGCTTCCGCTCCTGGTCGAACAGATCGCCCTTGGTGATGAGGATGATGCGATACCGGCCAGCCAGCGCTTCGAGGGTCTCGTGGACATGCGGCAAGGTCTCGACCGGGTTCTGCAGCATCTGGCGGCCAAACCTCAAGATTTCTGCCACCACGGCGGGATTCAGCTTGCCATCGGTCATCTCCAGGGCGGTCTCGATCATCGACAGGGTGAAGCCCTTGACGCCATAGCCATAGATTTTGAGATTGCGGCGTTCGGCCTCCAGCAGCCTGGCGGAGATCACCTGATGCTCGCCATGGTCGGAGAGAAGTTCGGTGAAGCGTTGCTCGGTCAGGCGGAAGAAGGTTTCGTTCTGCCACAGCGTGTCGTCGGCATCGAATCCGATGGCGGTGACGGCGCGCCGCTCCGCCATGCTCAGACGCCCCGCGAGGGCCGCACCGTCACGGGAGTACCGACGAGCACATTCTCGAACAGCTCGGCGACGTCCTGGTTCAGCATGCGGATGCAGCCAGACGACATGGCCTTGCCGATGCTTTGCGGCTCGGTTGTGCCGTGAATGCGGTAAAGTGTGTCCACACCATTGGCATAGAGGTAGAGCGCGCGCGCGCCAAGCGGATTATCCGGGCCGCCGGGCTGGCCGTTCACCCATTTGCGGGCGTTCTCGTCGCGGTCCACCATCTCGCGCGGCGGCACCCAGCGCGGCCAGCGGCGCTTCATGCCGATCTTGGCATCGCCCGCCCAGGCGAAGCCGGCGCGGCCCACGCCCACGCCATAGCGCTTGGCGCGGCCATAGGCGAGGACATGGTAGAGGAAGCGGTTGTCGGGATCGACGACGAGGGTGCCGGGATCCTCGTAACCCTCGAAATCCACCATCTGGCGGCGGAACTGCTTCTTGATCTTGCGCGGGTTGATGGGCTCGATGGGAAAGTCGATTTCCGACTCAGGGGGCGGCAGGAGTGCGGGATCGAAATACTGCTCCTCGGTGACGATCGGCTGGCCGCCCGGGGCTGTATCGGGCACCGGATCATCAAACTCGATATACGGCTCGTTCTGTGCCAAGGCCTTGGAAGAAAAGGCAGAAACGGCGATGCTGCCCGACAAAAAACTGCGGCGCGAGAGGCGCGTGATCATGCGGCGATACCCTTGTGAGTGGCTGAAAACCGTTTCACAAGGCTATCGGTTCCGCAGAGGGCAGCACTTTGGTGAGCCTGTGGCTCAAATATGGCGGGCGATCACACTGTTGCTATAGCGCAACGGTGAAGGTGGCCTTGCCCGCCTGATAGGAATCGGGGCTCGAGCCGCGCGAGAAGGGATAGCAGCTCATCGGCACGCCGCCGGGCAGGAAGGGGGCGGGGTCGAAGCTCTCGCAGAGCTGGCCGTCCTTGGTGGTCCACTTGCCCTTGGTGGTGCCCTTGCCGTCAACCTCGACGAGGGACGAGCCATCCTCGGCATAAAGCGTGGTGCCGGTGTTGTTGGGGCCGGTGAAACGCCAGCTTTTTCCCGCCAGTATGTTGCGGATTTCACTGCCGGAAAGGCCGGCGGGCGCGATATTGGCGTCGGAACTGCTGCTGCCGGACCTGTCGGACAGGGAACAGCCGGCGGCCAGCAGGGCCACCAGCGACAGGGCCGCGAACCGGTTCACAGCACTCATCTTCAACGTCATCGGCAAACGACTCCCCGGAGGTCTCAACGGACTTTCCATACACAATTGGCGATTGCCATGAAAGATGGCAGATGTGCAAAGTCCTAGACCCGCCAATACTGGCAAGATTTTGACGGGGCCGGAATCGGCGCTGCAGATCAGGCGGCGCAGAGGCCGCGCAAGCTGCACGATTCCAGCCGGTTTTTGGAGCGTTTTTGGAGCGTTTTTCGAGCGGAATCGGAGCCTTTTCGGAGGGTCGCGGCGCTCGTTCACAGCTCAGACATAGGCGATGGCGCGGCCGAGGCCTGCGACCGTGAGCCAGAGCAGCAGCGAGGCAAAAGCGGTGCGGCGGGCGGCCGCGCCTTCGCCACGGCGCAGCGCCCATTCATTGACCGCGACATTGGCGAGCGCCAGCAGGATCGCCAGCAGCTTCAGCCGGAAGACCGGATTGGCGGCAATCGCCGTCGCCTCGGCCGCGAACAGCACCGTGCCGGTGGCGGCGATCACCACGAAGCAGGCGATGGCCCAACCGCGCAGCCGGGCAATGACCTGACGCGGCTCGGCGCCGCGCAGCACGTTCATGAGGCTCAGGTCCATCGCGGCGACGGTTGCGAAGAAGCCGATCACCGCCAGCACATGCAGGATGTTGGCGGCGGGATAGAGGAAGACGGAGTTGCGGACATAGGCGCCGAAGCCCGAGCCTTCGAGCGCCGCCCAGACCGCCTCCATCGCTAGCGGAGCTCGTAGCGCTGGCCGCCGATCTCGATCCACTCGGCGCGGATTTCCTTCGTGCCGTCGCGCTTCGGATAGCCATAGGCGGTGATCTCGGCGCCCTGGGTGACGATCTCCGCCGTGGCGCCGCGCCGGTTCATGCGCGACATGGGGGCGAGCGTCACATGCCACATCTCGCCATTGTGGGTGAGCATCAGGTCGCCATGCGGGTTGCCGATCGTCACCTCGTTGATGGTGGCGGTGATGGTCATCGGCTTTGTCGCATCATAGGAGCCCCAGCCGTGATGGCCAAGGACGGGGAGGGTGAGGACGGCGAGAGCGGGAAGGGCAAGCAGCAGGGCGCGCATGGGCAAACCTCGACAAGGAAATGGAACTGCCATCCACGCCGCCGAATCTGTTGCAGCGGAGTGCGCCTGTCATCTCACGATTGCGTCAGCGGCGGGCGGGGCGTTCGGAAACCTCGATAACCCCCCGCCGCCCGAGCCTCAGAACTTGTTCGGGTTGCCGGGCAGGATGGTGCCGGTGCCCTGGGATTTGCCGTCCTTCACCCACTTCACCTGATCGCCGGCGATTTCCACGCCCCAGCAATCCTTCGGCGTGCCGTCATAGACCCAGCACATGGTGTCGCCCTCGACCGACCACTTGGCCTTGTAGTCCTTGCCATGCACCACGCCATCCGCACCGTAATGCTCGGCATAGGGGCCCGACGAATCCATGCTGCCCTGCACCGTGTTGCCGGAAATGGCCGCCGTGATCTGATCGCCCTTGGCCATCTCGGCTGCCGCCGGCAGCGCCATGACCATCAGCGCGGCGGTGGCCGCAAGCATCGTGTTTCGCATGGTGGTGAACTCCTGAAGTGTTGTTAGGACAGGGACTGTACGGGCGATACGAAGGCGCCACAATGCCGGATTGCAATCCCTTCTCCCGCCCGTGGCGGGAGAAGGTGGCGTGAAACGCCGGATGAGGGTGGCGCGAAGCGGACACCTTTGCCTGTGTCACCCGAATTTGTGAAAGCAAGCGGGGCCCCGGCTTTCGCCGTGATGCCGGACTACGTATCCTCGCCATGTTTACGCCCGTGCTCTACGGCGCACAGAATGCTCGCGCACAAAATTCGCTGGTAGCGAATTATCTTCTTGCAGAAACCCCGCTGAACTGCCATATATGGAACGTCGATTGCTGAAAGGGGAAATGTCATCATTTGCTGAAGCTCCTGAGACGGCGCTTCGTGGGAGATTGATAATCTTCTGATTTCCGGCCGGTATGTGCGATAGCGCGCGTGGCGGCGCGGGCGTGCCCCGATGGCGGGGGCACGCCCGTACAGACAGGGTTTAACCGTTCCTGCCCCTACTTTTCACGCCCCGATGGCAACCTTGGCAATCCCGCTCAGGTTGGTGTGAAAGGAAACTGCGATGGAAACATCGAAGCATATCGATCGGGAACGGCGGCGGACGAAATCGAAGACTTGGGCGAGTCGGATGAAAGTCTTGCGGAACCCGAGAACGGTAACGTTCTTGATAGCAGTAGGAAAGCTCGTAACCAATCTGGTGTGGCTGTTCTACATGGTTGTTAAGGTCTTGCGGGAGTAACCGCCGCCCTGCTTTGTATATACAAGGAGGATTTTATGTTAAATGAGGCGCTTCGCCTGATCCGTGTCTATCACGACATGAAACAGAACGAGGCGGCGGAGAGGCTTGGAATCTCTAAGTCGTATCTGTCGGAAATCGAGAAGGGACACAAGGAGCCTTCACTTGATCTACTTAGGAAATATGAAGTTTGTTTCGGCATTCCAGTATCTTCGATAATGTTCTTCGCGGAGAACATGGGCAAAGCCCCAACTAGAGAGAGAGCTCGAACATTCGTTGCGTCAAAGATCATAAAATTGATGCAGTTTCTTGAGGATCGCACGGAAAGCGTTCATGCCGACTAGAGGAAAGTCATATCCAATACACCAATCTCCGTTGTTCAAACAGAACAACAAAAAGCGCCTTGCTGCGTTGCTCAAAATCTCAACAGGTGAATTGCGTAATCTGGCAAAGCATGCAGACTCTCTCTATTCGGAATTTGATGTACCCAAGAAAACAGGTGGTTTGCGAGGGGTGGAAAATCCCCGTCGCAAACTTAAATTGGTTCAAGCGAGAATTGCGCGTTTTCTGGGTCGCATTGCGCCTCCTGATTATCTGTTCTGTCCGGTTAAGGGCCGTTGCTACGTAACTAATGCTGCGCAGCACAGAGGACAAAGAGTAGTGCGCTGTCTTGATGTCCGTAAGTATTTTCCGAGTACGTCTTCGCGAAGAGTTTTTTGGTTTTTTCATAGTGTATTGCAGTGCGAAAGAGACATAGCTGCTCTACTGTCGAAACTGGCTTGCTATAAAGGGCATTTGCCGACCGGCAGTCCACTCAGCCCCATAATGGCATTCTTCGCCCATTATGATGTTTGGGAAAATATTGCCGCGCTATGCAAAGCGCATGGGTACCGTCTCACCGTCTACATTGATGATGTCACAATCTCAGGTCAATCGCTCTCTCCCATAGCCATGTGGGAAATCAAGAAGGCAATTCATCGTTCTGGTTTGCGATACCACAAGGAAAAGCACTTTGTGGATAGGCCTGCCGAGATAACAGGAGTTGTCGTTGATGGAGACATGCTTGTTGCACCGAATAGGCAGCTTAAAAAACTCAACGAAACGCGAGTTGCTCTTCGTCGCAATGTGACCGTCAATGTGAGGAAAAAGCTAAATGAGCGGCTTACTGGTTTGAATGGGCAGGTCAGCCAAATTGCTGCAATCGAAGTTGCAACTCCGCAATGATTTAGCGCAAATCCTCGGATTTCTGGAGTCCTCCTCTCTGCAGGCTTCGGCGTTTGAATGGCACTAAATCAGTAGGTATAGAATACTAGGAGTCGATAGCGCTGCCATGCAGAGTAGGTGCGTATCTATTAGCCAGTCAACTCTCATGTTTTCTTGTGTTTCACGTGCTAGCTAATCGTTGGATTGAATCAGATGCTGAAGATTGAAAGTGGGCAGAAAAAGTTAACTGCGCTAAAAAAAATTACTATGCGAGAAGCTGGTTATTGGGAGAGGCGTGACATCCAAGAAATGATTTGCAGGTCACCGGGTGCATTTTGTGAAGAACTTGGAGAGTACATCCATCTTGTTGGAAGTGAAGTAAGTCCATCAGATTTTGTATTAGATCGTGTTGATCTACTTGGTGTTGACCCAGACGGTGTGACGGTTGTCATAGAGATTAAGCGAGATAGTCATAAGCTGCAGTTGCTCCAAGCCCTGTCGTACGCTGGCATGGTGGCGAGGCACGATCCTAAGTATTTTGTTGAAAATCTTATTAACTTCAATCGATCATATGGATCAAAAAATAGCCAGAGTATGGAGGAGGCTAGGGAGGAACTTGAGGACGTTCTCGAAGATGGAGATGTAGATGGAATCAATAGAACCCAGAGAATTGTCCTTTTGGCAGAACAATTTGACTTTGAAGTATTGATCACGGCTGAGTGGCTATCAGAAAAACATGATGTTGATGTAAGGTGTTACAGAATTGCTTTGTCTTCTGACGCAGCTCAAGAATACTTTTCTTGTAGTCGCGTATATCCTCCTCCTGAGTTAACTGAATTAGCAATCAGAAGGAGGAAGCTCCGAGATACAGGTGTGGATGAGACCACGACTTGGGAAGAACTACTCACAGCGTATAAGCCCTGCGCTGCCACTGCATTTTTCAGAGATGAGATTAAGCGAGGCCAGGAAAACAATCGAAATCGAAAAGCACTAATGTACCGTGTCGCCGGCAAGCGCAGATTTCATTTGAGTCTTAGAGATGGTTATGTCTACGTCTGGCAAGAAGGACGATTCAAAGAGGATCAAACCTATTGGCAAAGTATGTTGTCATCGTCTGAATCAATCGTACCTGTCCGGAACGGAAAAGCAATTAGTTTTAAACTGATTACCGTGGAGGATTTTTCGCAGTTCGTAGTGGGAGTAAATGGTGACTTGCGAGCAAAAGAGTTTACCAACTCCTCAGATTTAGCGACAGTTCCTAATGACCTTGAGAGCTAACTCCATGATCAGGAACTCGCTCAAATCAAAATAAGTCCAGTTATCATTTCTTCGGTCCCCGATATGCCCGCGTCCCTGCCTTTGAATTCGCCTTGCGGTCGCCCTTGAGTTTAGGCCAGCTTGCGGTAGCGTCCTGTATGGCGCTGGCCCCACCCGGCGCTGACGCGCCACCCTCCCCGCTGCGCGAGGAGGGATTGCGGGCGCGGGGATTGTCAGCGGATCAGCCGGTCATATTCTTCATGTGATCCAATCCAGACCCAAGTGAACACCATGTCGCGTTCCTGCGCGAGTGCGCGGAAATTGCGGCCGATGCGGACTGACCAGCGATTGCGCCCGATCGTCTTGAAGTGAAGCGAGGGATGTTTCGGGTCGCTCTTCAACAGTTGAAAGTTGCGATCCGCCAATTCGCGCATGTCATCGGGCAACTCACTGTACAGGGCCCAGAACCTGTGGGTCGTCTGGTGTCTCAGATCTTGCTTCAAAGTGGCCGAATTTTGCCGGCAGCGATATCAGCCTCGGCATCGGCGAAAAGCTTATCAAGCCTTCCCGCTTTGGCGTCATCTTCGATCTGCTTGTCCCACAGGTCGGCTTGGAATTCGGCGAGCCATTCGGCGAGGCGGCGGATGTCTG
Organism: bacterium; assembly: GCA_022842165.1. Lineage (GTDB taxonomy): Bacteria > Pseudomonadota > Alphaproteobacteria > Rhizobiales > Aestuariivirgaceae > Aestuariivirga. Next base: position 3,348 of record JALHQC010000016.1, on the reverse strand, counting down.
CCGGGTCCAACGAGGCGATTTCCTGTTCGATCTTTTCGAGCCTGGTCATGGAGAAGAAAATATCACAGAGGGGGAAAGGTTGCCACTGTCTGCTTGGCAGGCGACCCCTCACCCGCCCTTCGGGCATCCCCGGATCAAGTCCGGGGACAGGCTCCTCTCCCGCAAGGGGAGAGGGGAACGGGTTTAGCGTTTGGGGCCGCTGTAGGCTCTGGTGCCGGGCTTGCCCGCCTTTGAGTTCGCCTTGCGGTCGCCCTTGGGCTTGGGCCAGCTTGCGGTGGCGTCCTCAATGGCGCTGGCCCCACCCGGCGCTGACGCGCCACCCTCCCCGCTGCGCGGAGAGGGATAGCGGGCGAGGGGATCGTCCAGCACAGCGAGTTCCACGGCCTTCAGGCGCTTGACTTCGTCTCGCAGTCTGGCGGCTTCCTCGAATTCCAGGTTGGCGGCGGCTTCGCGCATGCGCTTTTCCATGTCGGCCAGTACTTTCGCCAAGTTGTGGCCGATGAGCGGGGCTTCGATGTCCGCCGTCACGTGGTCCTGCTCGTAGACGCTCTTCAGAATGTCGTTGATGTTGCGCTTGATCGAGGTGGGGGTGATGCCGTTCGCCTCGTTGTAGGCGACCTGCTTCTCGCGGCGGCGGTTGGTTTCCGCGATGGCGCGCTCCATGGAGCCGGTGATCTTGTCTGCATACAGAATAACCTTGCCGTCGACGTTGCGGGCGGCGCGGCCGATGGTCTGGATCAGGCTGGTTTCGGAGCGGAGGAAGCCTTCCTTGTCGGCATCGAGAATGGCGACGAGGGCGCACTCGGGAATGTCCAGCCCCTCGCGCAGCAGGTTGATGCCGATGAGGGCATCGAAGGCGCCGAGGCGCAGGTCTCGGATGATCTCGATCCGCTCCAGCGTGTCGATATCCGAATGCATGTAGCGGACGCGGATGCCCTGCTCGTGCATGTATTCGGTGAGGTCCTCGGCCATGCGCTTGGTGAGGGTGGTGACGAGGGTGCGGTATCCGGCGAGGGCCACCTTCTTGCACTCGTCCACCAGATCGTCGACCTGGGTTTTCACCGGGCGGATTTCCACCGGGGGATCGATGAGGCCGGTTGGCCTGATGACCTGCTCGGCGAAGACGCCGCCGGACTGTTCCATCTCCCACTTGCCGGGGGTGGCCGAGACGCAGACGGTTTGCGGGCGCATCGCGTCCCACTCCTCGAAGCGCAAGGGGCGGTTGTCGATGGCCGAGGGGAGGCGGAAGCCGTATTCGGCGAGCGTTGCCTTGCGGTTGAAGTCGCCCCGGAACATGCCGCCGATCTGCGGGATGGTGACGTGGGATTCGTCGATGAAGACGAGGGCGTTATCGGGGAGGTATTCGAACAGGGTGGGCGGCGGCTCTCCCGGGCGGCGGCCAGTCAAGTAGCGCGAATAATTCTCGATGCCGGCGCAGGAGCCGGTGGCCATCATCATCTCGATATCGAACATGGTGCGCTGTTCGAGGCGCTGGGCCTCGAGGATGCGGCCGGCGGCGTTGAACTCGGCGAGGCGGAGGCGCAGGTCATGCTTGATGCGGGTGACGGCCTGTTCCAGCGTGGGCTTCGGCGTGACGTAATGCGAGTTGGAGTAGATCTTGATCTGGTCGAGCTCGGCGGCCTTGTGGCCGGTGAGCGGATCGAATTCGGATATGCTCTCGATCTCGTCGCCGAAGAGGGAGATGCGCCAGGCGCGGTCCTCGAAATGCGAGGGGAAGAGTTCGATCGTGTCGCCCCGCACACGGAAGGTGCCGCGCACGAAATTCTGGTCGTTGCGCTTGTAGTGCAGGGCCACGAGATCGGCCAGCAGCTGGCGCTGGGGCACGCGGGTGCCCTTCTTCAGCTGGAAGGCCATGGCGGAATAGGTCTCGACGTCGCCGATGCCATAGATGCAGGAGACGGAGGCGACGACCACGACGTCATCACGCTCGAGCAGCGAGCGCGTCGCCGAGTGGCGCATGCGGTCGATCTGCTCGTTGATGGCCGATTCCTTCTCGATATAGGTGTCGGAGCGGGGCACATAGGCCTCGGGCGTGTAGTAGTCGTAGTAGGAGACGAAATATTCGACCGCGTTCTCGGGGAAGAAGCTCTGGAACTCACCATAGAGCTGGGCGGCGAGCGTCTTGTTGGGGGCGAGGATCAGCGCCGGGCGCTGGGTGGCCTCGATGATCTTGGCCATGGTGAAGGTCTTGCCGGAGCCGGTGACGCCGAGCAGAACCTGGTCGCGCTCATGCGCCTGGACGCCGGCGACCAGTTCCTCGATCGCCCTGGGCTGGTCGCCCTTCGGCTCGAAGGGGGAGACGGTTTGCAGGCGGCGGCCGCCATCGGATTTCGCCTGCTTGGCGGGCTTGACCGGCGTGAAGCTGGCGAGCGGCACGAATTCCGGCCGCAGGGGGCCGAGGCTCCCGGTGAAGGGAACCGATGCTTCGAGATTTTGCGGCTGCGGGGCTTCCGCGAATCCGCCTTCCTGACGTGAATGACCCATGAGGCCTCATATAGGCGCGGCAGGCTGGAAGGCCAAGCGATGCTGCTGACAGCTGCTGTCAGGAATGACTGGTGCGCATGGAGGTTGCGTGGGTGACGAGCGCCATGGCGCTGGCCGCCGCCATGAACCAGAAAACGGCGAAGGGGAAGCCGGCCTGCAATGATCCCACAAGCTGCGAGGCGGCGGCGCCGCAGGCCATCTGGGCGAAGCCGGACCAGCCGGCGGCGGCACCTGTCAGCCGCGCGTCGACGCTGATGGCGCCGGCCGTGCCGTTGGGGATCGTCAGGCCGTTGCCGAGTGCGGCGAGCGACATGGGCACGAAGAGCGTTGCGGGCGTGAGCAGGCCGGTGATGGCGGCGGCAAAGCACAGGAGGCCGCCGGCCAGCGTGATGATGCAACCGGTCATGATCATGCGGTCGATGCCCACCGCCCTGGTGTAGCGGCCCGACAGGAAGTTCCCCAGCATGTAGCCCGCCGAGATGATGACGAACCACAAGCCGTACTCCATGGGCGTGCGCTTCAGGATGTCGATCATGATGTGGGGAGCACCGCCGAGGAAGGCGAAGAACACCGCCGAGGTGAAGGCAAGCGTTGCCGTGTAGCCCCTGAACTTCGGCAGGGCGAAGAGGCGCGCTGCACCGCCGATCAGCCCCATGCCGCTGCCGGGCGCGGTTCGCGTGACGTGGGTTTCGGGCAGAAAGAACCATGATGCGGCGAGCACGATGGCGCCGAGCACGCTCAAGAGCCAGAAGCTCAGCCGCCAGCCGCCGTGAACGTCGATGAAGCCGCCCAATGCCGGCGCCACCATGGGCGCCACCACGAAGGCCATGGTGATGTAGGAGA
>JALHQC010000015.1 GCA_022842165.1 bacterium | reverse complement strand
GGATTGGTGACGGGGATCAGCGCGAAGATGACGCCGGCAGGGCGGGGCAGCTCTACGATCTTCTTCGCGGCGTCAATGCGCGGGCTGACGAAATCGTCATGCGAGTAGAGTTCCACCAACCCTTTGGTGCAGGCCTCATTCTTGATGCGCTTGTGCTCGACGACACCCATGCCCGTCTCGCGCACCGCCCATTCGGCATAGTGCTGGGCCTTGGCATGGCCCGCATTCGCCACTGCTTCCACGATGCGGCGCGTTGCAGCGCGATCCAGCTTCTGCATGCGCGATGCCGCCCAGCGGGCGCGGTCCAGCATCAGCTTGGCGCGTTCGAATTGGACGTCGGGAACCTTGATGAGTGGTTCGGTCATCTTCAGGCGGCCTTCTTTGCCTGATGCAGCAACTCGCGCGCACGCGGCATTGCGGCATCGAATCGGTCCATGATGTCCTGGCAGGTTTCCTGGCTCAGCAACACGCCAGGCTTCCATTGCAGAACGCGCTTGTCGAGCGAGGAGAAGATCGCCCACACGCCGTGTTCATAGAGCGCGCGCGACACATACATCGCACCTTCCGGATGGTTCGAGAATTCCAGCCCGAGGATCACGCCTTTCTGGCGCACCCCAGTGAAGAGATCGCCATGGCGCGAAATCATCTCCTGCATGCTCTCGGCCATGAAGTCAGTCACCGTCTGCACATTTGCGACAAGTTCGGGACGCAGCAGCATCTCGATCACCTTGTGGGCGACGACGCAGCCAAGCTCAGCCCCGCCCGATGTTGAGATATGCGCGGCGCCATCCTCATGCAGCCAGCCGCCGGCCTTCTCGTTCACGAGGCAGGCGCTGATCGGGTAAAGGCCTCCGGAAAGGCCTTTCGCCGTCACCATGATGTCGGGTTGCACGCCATAGGCCTGCCAGCCCCACATCTTGCCCGTCCGCATCAGGCCGGTCTGCACCTCGTCCGCGATATACATTGCGCCATGTTTCTCGCAGAGCGCCTTGCAGGCGTTGAGATAGCCCTCCCTTGGCATCGGGAAACCATAGGTGGCGGGGATCGTCTCCATGATCAGCGCGGCAACGTCATTGCCCTTCAGCGCCTGTTCCATCGCGGCGATGTCGTTGAAGGGCACCTGGACGAAGGTCTCGGGCTGGTCGGCCAGGAAAATCTTGGTGAAGCGGTCATCGCCCGTGGCGACGGCAAGGCCCGAATGCCCGTGATAGCCCTTGATGATCGAAACGATCTTGCGCCGCTTGGTGGCATAGCGGGCACTCTTGATGGCGATGTCGACAGCCTCTGCACCGCCCGGCGCGAAGACGGCATAGGCCATGCCCGGCGAAATATTGATGAGGGACTCGGCCAGTGCGGCGCGCGCCACGGAGGGGAACCAGTGGTTGCCGATATCGAAATAATCGAGCGCGCCCTTCAGCGTCTCGACAAGCTCCGGATGGCGGTGGCCGAAATTATAGGTGCCGCCGTTGAGGTGCAGGTCGATCAGGCGGCGCCCTGACATGTCGTAAAGAAAATAGCCCTCGCGGCGGTCGATGACGAGGTCGATCCCCGCCTTCTGCCAGAACTTGGTCTTGTCCGGATTCCAGAAGCGGATGGCCTTGTCGAACAGGTCCTGCTTCGACTCGAATTTGAAGAGGCCGTAATCGTACATATCTGCTCCTTCGGTCAAAATATGACCGACTTCACAACTAATGCTATAAGGTCACAACAGAAATCAGTTGTCAAGCAGGCATTTTATGACCAAATTCCACGAATCTTCTGTTAAGGCGGTCGGGCTGTTGCCTGCTCTGCCAATTCGCCCGGGCCCATGCCATGATCGCTCCCATGAACTCCGCCGATATGAAGCTCACCAAGTCAGACCGTCAGTCCCGTATCGTTGCCGAACTCCGTTCCGCCCCTTCGTTGCGGGTGAATGAGCTGGCGGCGCTGCTCGGCGTCTCAACCGAAACGGTCAGGCGCGATCTCGCCGAGTTGGGCGAGCGCGGCCTCATCAACCGCACCTATGGCGGCGCCATGCGGCCCTTGACCTTCGAGCCTGCACTGGCCGAGCGCGAAAAACTGATGGTGACGGAGCGCGAGCGTATCGCCGCGGCTGCGGTGCGCCTGGTTGAGCCAAATGACATTCTGATGATCGGGGGCGGCGCCACCACCACGATCTTCGCAAGGCGTCTCGCTGCCGAGCGCGACCACCTCACCGTCATCACGCATGCGTTCTCGATTGCCGTGGCGCTTGCCAGTAACCCCTTTCACAAGGTGCTCATGCTGCCCGGCCAGTATGACAGCCGCGAAGGTCTGATCCATGGGCCGGACACCATCGAGGCCCTGCAGCGCTATCGTGCCGGCAAGGCCTTCCTCGGTTCCAGTGGATTGACTGTGGAAGGCCCCAGCGATGCGGGTGTCGGCCCGGGGCTGATCTATGGCGCCATGATGCGGCGTTCGAGCGAGACCGTCGTCCTCGCGGATCACTCGAAGTTCGACCGCGCTTCGCTGTCGGTCTATGGCCCCTGGTCGGAGAGCGTGCTGCTCGTCACCGACAAGATGCCAGAGGGCGAGCTTCTGGCAGCAATCGAAGGCAGCGGGGCGCGCTGCCTCGTCGAATAGCCTCAAGCCTTCATGTTGATCAGGATCTTCAGGTGATCGTTGCCGGGCTTCGTCAACACGTCAAAGCCATCCGCTACCGTATTGTCGAGGCTGACGCGGCCCGTGATGACCCGCTCGACCGGAAACCTGCCGCTGGCGATCATGGCCACGAGGCGCGGCCCCATGGTGACGTCGTTTCCCCAGCAGCCGATCAGCCGCAGCCCTTTCTCGCAAAGCTTGAAGAGATCGACCTGCGGCTTCTCGGGGTAAAACCCCACTTGCGCGATGACGCCCGTCCGCTTGGTGGCCGCAATGCAGAGATCGAGCGCCGCATGATGCCCTGCGCATTCGATCGCGGCATCGACGCCGACACCTGAGTCAGTTTGCGCCGCAATGGCCTGCAGCAGGTCCTCGCGCATGCCTCCGAACAGCGACAAGCCTTCGATTCCGGCCAGTCTGGCGCGCCGGCTGGCATTGGGTTCGTAGAGGAACACCTTCGTAGCGCCTGCGGCCAGCGCTGCCAGTGCCGTCAAGGCACCAATGGCCCCGGCTCCGGTGATCAGAACCGTGCTGCCAGCCGCGACCCCTGCATAGTCGACGGCGTTTACCGCCACCGCGGCGGGTTCCAGCAATGCGCCTTGTTCGTCGCTCACGGTGTCGGGAAGCTTCACGACATTCTGCTCCGGCACCATGGCGTGTTCTCCCATGCCGCCCCAGTGCCAGGTTAGGCCGACAAGGCCTGTCGCCGGGCTGAACTGCCCGAGGTTGCGGCGGGTGTAATAGTCGCCCGCCTTGATCAGGTGCGGGATTATGGCGACACGGTCTCCCGCCTTGACGTCCGAGACGTCCGGTCCCGTATCCGTCACCACTGCGGAAAACTCGTGGCCCAGAATGATTGGCACCTTGGCGCCGGTTTCGGGGTGAGGCTTGACCGGCAGAATGATCGGTCCCGACAGATATTCATGGAGATCAGTGCCGCAAATGCCGCAGTAGGAAACCCGCATCAGCACCTGATCGCCCACCGGCTTGTCTGGTTGCGGGATATGATCGATCCGCAGATCGCGAGCCTGGTGGAAACGCAGGGCTTTCATCTGAACCTCAAGAGTGACGGATGGCAAGTGATAGACCTTCGGGATGAGCACTTCCAACCTCATCCTGAGGCATGGCATTCCGCCTAAAGTTCATAGCCTCCGCCGTTGACAACACCATCCGGCATTCCTAGTTATCGTTTGTATACGAACGATCTTTATGACAACCCCAGTTTCGGACCCTTTCATGAGTGCGCTTTTCGAAGAAGAAGTCCTGAAAGTCCGGCACTGGACTGACCGGCTGTTCAGCTTCACCACGACCCGGTCCCCCTCATTCCGCTATGAGAACGGGCAGTTCACGATGATCGGCTTGCCCGTCAACGGGAAGCCGTTGCTGCGAGCCTATAGTCTCGTCAGCCCGAATTATGCCGAACAGCTCGAATTCCTGTCGATCAAGGTGCAGGAAGGGCCGCTGACCTCGAAGCTTCAGCACCTGAAAGTTGGCGACAAGGTGCTTGTCGGCAAGAAAGCGACCGGCACGCTGCTGATCGATAACCTGCTTCCGGGCCGCAACCTGTTTCTCCTCGGCACTGGCACCGGCCTGGCGCCTTTCCTGAGCATCGCGAAGGATCCCGCTGCCTATGAGCGCTTCGACAAGATCGTGCTGGTCCACGGCTGTCGCTTCGCCAATGAACTCGCCTATGCGGACGAGATCGAAAACAGCCTGCCGAACGATGAGCTGCTGGGCGAGGAAATCCGCGCCAAGCTTCTCTACTATCCGACAATCACGCGCGAGCCCTTCCGCAACGGCGGGCGGATCACTGCTGCACTGGCCTCCAACAAGCTGACTGATACGCTAGGCCTCGCGCCACTCGAAGCAACGCAGGATCGCGTTATGGTCTGCGGCAGCCCGGCCTTCCTCTCCGATATCACCGAACTCCTGCGCGCCCGCAGCTTCATCGAAGGCAGCAGCAACGAGCCCGGCAGCTACGTGATCGAGAAGGCCTTCGTGGAACGGTGAGCTTTCGCACTCTCAATCCCAAACCGCCTGCCGCCGGTATCGATCTCGGCAACTACCGTCTTGAGGACCAGGTCGGCTTCTATCTCCGGAGGGCTGGTCAGCGCCACGCGGCGATCTTCGCACGTGGGATGGATGATGATCTCACCCCTACGCAGTGGGCGGCCCTCGTCAAGGTGGCGGAGTTGAAATCCGTGTCGCAGAACCAGTTGGGGCGCGACACGGCCATGGATGTTGCGACCATCAAGGGCGTCGTCGACCGGCTGATCCGGCGCGGCCTCCTGACCACCCATGCCGACCCCAATGACAGCCGCCGCAACCTGATCGAGATCACGCCGCAGGGCAGGGAGGTGATCGTGCGGCGATTGCCTGCCGCCATGGCCGTGACCGAAGAAACCCTGAAAAACCTGAGCCCGGCCGAGCGCGCCGAATTGTTGCGGCTGCTTCGCGAGATCGCCTGAGACCAAGGTCCGCTACCTCTATCCTGTGTTTCCGTTTTTGCTATGATGCCTTCCGTCTCAGGAAGGACATGGCCGACAACCGGCCCAAAAAACACCAGGAGGATGATGCGATGAACGGTTCCAAGCTGATAGTTCCGAAAAAGCCCGGCCTTTCCCGCCGCAAGGCCATCAAGCTCATGGGCGCCGGCGCTGCGGCAGGCCTCGCCGCCGGCCCGGGTTTCGTGCGCTATGCGCAGGCGCAGTCCTCCGAGCCCATCCGCATCGGCTTCCAGGTCCATCGCACCGGCATCGGCGCCGCCTATGGCCGCTGGTACGAGCGTACGACGACCGCCGCCGCGGCGCTCATCAACGAACAGGGCGGCATTAACGGTCGCAAGGTCGAGATCATTGCGGAAGATGACGGGACGGACCCAGGACGCGGCGCCGAAGTGGTCGAGAAATTCGCAACCCAGCACAAGTGCGATGTGGGCTTCGGCACGCTCTTCAGCCATGTGGTGATGGGATCGGCACCCCGCGCAGGCGAGCTGAAGCTGCCCTATTATGTCGTCTCCGAAGGCCATCACGTGGCTTCGACCGGCCTCAACCGCTACACGTTCCAGCCCGGCATCACGGATGTGAAAAGCCAGGTCATCGCCATGGCGCCGTGGATTGCCAAGAACGTCGGCAAGAAGGTGTGCATGATCTATCCGGACTTTGCTTTCGGCCACGATCATCGCGACTATTTTTCCGCCGCCATCAAGGCTCAGGGTGGCGACGTTAACGCCCTGATCCCGATCCCGCCGACGGAGTCATCCTTTACGCGATACTTCCCGCAAATTCCGGCGGATACGGAAGTGATTTATCACGTGATGGTCGGCCCCGCCGTTCTCACCTTCGTCAAGGAACTGGGCGAGCATTTCGGCTCGAGCCACCCCGCGCTCTTCGGCTTCATCGACAGCCTCGAGGCGGTCGATCTCAAGAGCCCGGGACTCGAGTTCCTCGAAGGCTCCTATCTCTGGGAAGCCTACCCGCGCTTTGCCGGCGCATCGCCGAAGCCGCATGACACCTTCTACCGCGAGAAGGTCGGCGTTGATGCCAATGGCGCCAGCGTCTCGGATGCCGCCGACATCTCGACCTTCTCCCACATGTTCGGCTGTTGGGAGACGCTTTTCATCCTGAAGAGGGCGATGGAGTCTGCCGGCTATCAGGGCCCGGCCGACAAGGCGAAACTGATTGAGGCCACCGAAGCCATGACAAGCTTTGCGGAAGGCAACGAGCACCCGCAAGGCGACAAGCAGTTCAACGGCAAGATCCACCAGTGCTTCGGCCACCAGAACATCACGCAGGTGAAATCGGGCGTCGCCGAAGTTGTCTATCGCACCACGATCGAGGAGGGCCTCTACGAGCCGGAAGGCGACTACACCAAGATGGCGCTTTGACACTCGCCTCCTCTCCGGTTCTGCCGGGGAGGAGACGTCCGGCAAACACAGATCGAGCATCTCAGCGCCGTGTCCTTTCTTCCTCACCTCTTCCTGGCGATACTTGAGGGCACCGTGGCCGCCGCCGTGCTGGCGCTGTCAGCCCTCGGGCTGTCGCTGGTCTTTGGCGTCATGCGTGTCGTCAATGTCGCGCATGGCGAATTCTTCATGCTGGGTGCCATGCTGGCGTGGTGGACGGCGAAAATGGTGCCGGGGGGGCCGCTCGCGGGTTTCATGGCCGCGCTGGTCGTCGCACCGGCCGCGGTCGGTTTTCTTGCCTTTCTTACCGAGCGGCTTTTGCTCCGCCGCATCAAGTACGATCCCGAAGCCACAATCGTCGCCACCATCGGCTTGCTGTTCGTCATCCAGCAACTGGCGTTGTCGCTGTTCGGAGCGGATGCCAAGCCTGTCGCGGCACCTTTCACCTATCGCATTGCCTTCCCGTGGTTCGGCTATTCCGGCTACAAGCTTTTCGTCGTCGTGGCCTCTGTCTTCATCCTGGTTGGAGTATGGTGGGTTCTGGCCCGCACCCGCTATGGCCTCATCATGCGGGTCACCCAGTTCGACCGTGAGACCGCCACCGCCTTCGGCATTCCGGTCAACACGGTCTATTCCGCCGTCTTCGTGGCCGGAGCCGCGCTGGTTGCCGTCGCTGCCGTCCTGATCGTGCCGATCCAGCAGGCACACTACCTGATGGGGCTCGACCCGCTGCTCATGAGCTTCATCGTCGTCATCATCGGGGGGCTGGGTTCGATCAAGGGCAGCGTCATCGCGGCCCTCATTATCGGCATGGCCGATGGCATCATCTCGGTCTTCTTCTCCCCGACACTTGCCTCAATCATCGCAACGCTTGCCGTGGCGCTGGTGCTGGTGGTGCGCCCGCAAGGCCTCTTCGGTGTAACCGCAAGATGAGCGTGCGCGTGATGTTTCTCCACCTCGCCGTCATCGCCGCGCTTTTTCTCGCGCAGTTCGCGGCCAGCGAATACATCGTGCTCATGCTCACGCGCATCATGGTGCTGGCGATCTTTGCCATCGGCTACAACCTGCTCTTCGGCTACACCGGCCTCCTGAGCCTTGGCCATGCGATGTTCTTTGCCACCGGGCTTTATGCAGCAGCCCTCGGCACCACGCTGATGGGTCTCACGGTTCCCGCTGCCTTCGCCTTCGCTGTTCTCGCGGGCCTTGCCGTCTCGCTCGTCATGGGGGTCATCACGCTCCGTGCCAGCGGCGTTGCCTTTATGATCGTGACCCTGATGTTCAGCCAGGCCGCCTTCCTTACCGTTCTCTATTTCGGTGAGTATACGAGGGGTGATGAAGGCATCGTCATCCCTGATACGATCCGGAAGTTTGCGTTCCTTGGGTTCGATGTCGATCTCGCCAACGCGGTCCTCCGCTACAATCTCGCGCTTGCTTTCCTCGGTTGCGCTATTGCGTTCAGCCTCCTGATCGTGCGCTCGAGGATAGGCCACATCCTGATTGCCATCCGCGAGAACGAGACGCGTACGTCCATGCTGGGCTATGATGTCCAGCGCTACAAGCTGGCGGCCTTCGTCATGTCCGGCACGCTGTCGGCATTTTCGGGCGCTTGCTACGCCTTGATGTTCGCCTATGCAGGCTCGACGCTGGCCTCGATCCAGTACTCGATCCATCCCCTGCTGTGGACCCTGCTTGGCGGCGCATCCACAGTTCTGGGGCCGGTGCTTGGAACTGGCCTGATGTTCGTGCTGGTCGATCTCGCTTCGAGCTACACCAACGCCAATCTGCTGATGATCGGCGTCGTGCTGATCCTGCTGGTTCTGTTCTTCCCGAAGGGCATTCTCGGCACCATCCGCGAGCGCTACTGGAAATGGCTGCCGTGAGCCCGCTTCTGGAAACCCGCAACCTGTCGCGCAGTTTCGGCGGCCTCAAGGCCGTGTCGGATGTGAATTTCACGCTGGAGGTCGGAGAGATACGCGCCGTCATCGGCCCCAATGGCGCCGGCAAGACGACCTTCGTCAGCCTTGTCTCGGGCCGGCTCGCGCCCAGTTCCGGCGCTGTCCTCTTCGAAGGCGACGACATCACCAGGCTTCCCGCTTTTAAGCGCGTACGGCTTGGCATTGCTTACACATTCCAGATCACCAGCATCTACGGAAACCTGACGGTGGCGGAAAACGTCGCACTCGCCGCGCATCAACCTGGTGCGAAATCGAGCCTTGAATATCTCGAGCGAGTCGGCCTCGCCGGCCGAGCCGCGCAGATTGCCGGAACACTGGCCTATGGCCATCAGCGTCTTCTCGAGGTCGCGATGGGACTGGCACTTCGTCCCAAGCTCCTCATCCTCGACGAGCCGACGCAAGGTCTCTCCGATTCCGAGATTACGAATTTCATCGAACTCGTCCGCACGCTGTCGAAAACCGCCACCGTCCTGCTGATCGAGCATAACATGCCCGTGGTGATGGAACTCGCCCACCGCATCACGGTGCTGGACCGCGGACAGATCCTGGCAGAGGGAGCGCCGGAGGATATCCGCGCCAATCGCGCCGTGCAGAACGCCTATCTGGGAACTGCCGATGCTTGATATTCGCGATATCGACTGCTTCTACGGCGCGGCGCAGGTGCTCCGTGCCTTTGCATTGAAACTGGAGGCCGGTGAAATCCTCTGCCTTCTGGGCCGCAACGGCGCCGGAAAGACCACAGCGCTGAAGGCCATCATGGGCCTCGTGCCGCCGAAGAGCGGGCAAATCCTCTTCGATGGCACGGATTTGGGGAAGCTTGCCGCCCATCAGGTTCCGCGCCTCGGCATCGGTTACGTGCCGCAGGGCCGGAGGCTCTTCTCGGAATTGACGGTGATCGAAAACTTGCGCATCGGTTTGATGACACGAAATTCCGGGCCGCAGGTGCTAGACCGCGCGCTGGCAGTCTTCCCGCTGCTGAAGGAACGTCTTGGCCAGCGCGCCGGCACCATGAGCGGCGGTGAACAGCAGATGCTGGCCATGGCGCGAGCACTCTGCATCGATCCCAAAGTGCTGCTGCTCGATGAACCGACCGAAGGCCTGATGCCCGCGATGATCGCCCGCATCCGGCAATCCGTCATCGACCTGAAGGCGCAAGGGGTCACCACCATATTGGTGGAACAGCGTGTCGACGCAGTGCTCCCGGTCGCGGATCGCGTCGCCTTCGTGGAGAATGGCCGGGTGACCGCGACCGTGGCCGTCGGCGAGTTGAAGGCCAGCCGCCAGATGATTGACCGCTACGTCGGTGTCGGAACATGATGCGCTTCGCCGCGGCACTTGCCGTGGTGGCGCTTGCAACCGCGGCTCCGGCCTCCGCGCACAGTTCGGCGCGGGGGTTCGTGCTCCTGCTGCCGACGGGCCTTGTCATCATGGGCGGAGCTCTCGCCGTGCTCGCCACATTCGCGATCGTCTCGGTCCTGCCCGATCGCTACTTCGAAACCCTGACGGCGGCCCGGAAGAAACTTGGTGAAGCTCCGGCAAAGCTGACGGTCGCGGTCAGCCTCGCGAGCCTGGTGATTCTCGCCGCGCTGATATCGATCGGCTTCATCGGCCCGCACGATCCCGCGGAAAATCTTCTGCCCCTCGCGATCTGGACGATCTGGTGGGTCGTCATCGTGCTGCTTCATCCGGTTTTCGGAAACCTGTGGCTGGCGCTCAACCCGTTCAGGGGAATTTACGCGGCTTCAGGCTTGAAACCGCTGCTGAGATTTCCGCCCTGGATGGATTACGTGCCCGCAGTCGTCATCTTTGCGGCTTTCGCGTGGTTCCAGCTCGTTTACCCATCCCCCGAGGATCCGGAACGTCTCGCTATGGCCGTCTCCACCTATGCCGTGATGACGCTGGCGGCCATGATCGTTTTCGGCGCTGAGGCTTGGCTGGGGCGGGGCGATCCATTCGCCATTTTCCTTTCCCAACTCTCGTCTGCGGCGCCGGTCGGAGTAAATGGGCGCCTGGTGCTCCGCCTTCCCGGCGCGGGCCTTGCCGTGCGGCCGGCTCTTCCCGTCGCGGGCAGCGTTTTCGTGCTGCTCACCTTGAGCACGATTTCCTTCGATGGCTTCGCCAACACGTTCTTGTGGCTGTCTTCAATTGGCATCAATCCGCTGGATCACCCCGGGCGGACGGCGCTTGTTGCCGCCAACACGTTGGGGCTGGCCGCGTCATTCGGAGTTCTGGCGGCGTTCTATTTCGCCAGCATGGCGCTCGGCTGGCTCTGGGCGGGCAAGCCGGGCGTCCTGCGCTTGCACGCCGGCCGCTTCGTCTACGCGCTGATCCCGATCTCGATTGCCTATCATTTCGCCCATTATCTTGGCGACGCGCTGGTGAACATCCAGTATTTCGCTCTTGCCGCGAACGATCCTCTCGGCACGGGCGCGGATCTCTTGGGCCTTCGGGGCCAGCATGTAACTGCCTCGTTCCTCAACAACGCATCGGGCGTTGCGGCCATTTTCGCGGCCCAGACCACGGCAATCGTTCTGGGCCACATCGTCAGTGTCGCGGTCGCCCATTCGATCGCCATGCGGAGCGGCCTGACACGCCAAGCGGCCTGGAAGCTCGAAGCCCCGCTCGCTGCGGCCATGGTAGTCTACACGGCCTTCGGCCTGTGGCTGCTGTCGACGCCGTCAATCGGCTGAAGCCTATAATTGCGATTCAATCGGCAGCCACGCGATGATGGTGGCCGGGATGATCCGCCGCAGTGGCGCATCGGGCTCGCTGGTGTGAGTGCGGCTCTTGCCGTCACGCACGTCCGCCCACTGCAGGTTTCCCCCGCTCTCGCTCACCCGGTAGCTGATTTCGGGCGAAATCTGGCTCTCGAAAATCGCTCGCAACTGCCGAGCCAGAACGGGGCAGCGAAACAGGATGCCCATTTCGGTATTGATCGACCGCGAGCGGGGATCGAGATTGAAGGAGCCGATGAAGCCCACGCCGCCATCCACCATCAGGGCCTTCGTGTGCAGGCTGGCCGTGGTGGAGCCGAAGAGCGAGGCCCGATGCCGTCTCGGTTCGGGTTTCAGCTCGAACAGTTTCACCGAGCTCTTAACCAGAAGTTCGCGATACCGCGCATAGGCGCCATGAACGGCTATCACGTCGGTTGCGGCAAGCGAATTCGTCAGCACACGGATGTTCACTCCATCCGCGGCCAGCCCGGCCATCGTTCTGGCGCCGGTCTGGCCGGGGATGAAGTAGGGCGAAACGATAGCCAGGCTCGTCCGTGCCGACTTTATGAGCTCGATGATCCGCTCGCCCATCCATTCCGACCGCGCTTCGCCGGATGCCTTCTCCGGCGGATCGGCGATCATTTTCGCTTCGGCGGACCAGTGAAATCTGGAGATGGGTAACACGAGAGATGCCTCACCGGGCGTGCACTTGGCCATGGCGAGAAAACGCGCCGCGCGATCGCTGCGGCAGTCCGCCATGAGCTTCAATCTCAATTTGCCGAGCTTTGGCTTCCTGATGCGGTGCAACTGCCGGATGGGCAAGGCCGCCTCGCTGTTCCAGTACCTGTCGAAAATCGCTTCGGCGTCCTTGACCGCCTTGCCCGCCGCGAGAACGTCGATATCCTGGAAATTCGCGGTTTCGGACGCGTCGAAATATTCGTCGCCGATGTTCCGGCCCCCGGCGATCGCAATCCGGCCATCGGCGATCCAGCACTTGTTGTGCATGCGGCGCGTGGCGGTGAAATACTTGACGATGAGTTCAATGCCGCGGCGGAACGGATCTTCCCGGCTGCGGCTCGGGTTGAACAGGCGGACATGGATGTTGGGGTGGCTGTCGAGCGCCAGGTAGGTCTTGTCGAAACCGTAGTTGTTGATGTCGTCGAGCAGAAGCCGCACCCGTACGCCGCGGTCCGCGGCCTCGATCAGCCCGAGGCAGAGCAGGCGCCCGGTCAGGTCGCCTTTCCAGTAATAGTATTGAAGATCGAGGCTGCGGCCCGCCAGCTTTAGCGTCTGCCAGCGCGCAGCAAAAGCTTCCATATTGTCTGGCATGATGTGAAGGCCGGTCTCGCCCGGATGCGCGGCCTCTTGCGGAGCAAGGGCCCGGTCAAGCGCGCCGCCGCCATCGCTTTGCGGCAAGGCATATGAATTCGGGCCTCTGCGTCTTTGCGCGGAATTCCCGTAGAAATAGACAAAGCCCACACTGGCAATCAGGGCGGCAACTATCAGAAGTCCAGTGAGCATGTATGTCAGGGAATGACCCGAAAGTTACGCGGCTGCCTTATGGCCCGGAAAAACACTTGAACCCTTGCAGCAGACTATGCACCTTGTCGATTCGATAATACATCAGTTCCGGCCGCCACTTGCGGAAGGCCGATAAGGTTGAATGCAACATGAAGCATATCGTTCCGGCTCTTCGCCGGAATCTTACAAGTAAGGCCATGCGGCCTCCGGCTCCGGTTGGCCAGAAGCGCTACCGATCGGATACTCCCATTCCGGCTCTGTCGATTTCGGTCGCCTCTTACAATGTGCACAAGTGCGTAGGCACGGATGGCAGTTTCGATCCCGATCGCATTCTCAATGTGCTGCTGGAACTCGATGCCGACATCATCGCCTTGCAGGAGGCTGATGAACGCTTCGGCAGCAGGCGCGGCTTGCTGAACCTCGATGCGCTGTACTCCAAGGGGGGCTACCGTTCGGTCCTCGACATGGGCTCCCGGAAGCTGAGCCATGGATGGCATGGCAACGTCGTCCTCTACCGGAAAGGCATCGTTACCGCGGCCGACAAGTTGACATTGCCCGGGCTTGAGCCGCGGGGGGCGGTTCTGGTCGATTTCGAGGTCGAGGGCGTTCCGCTTTGCATCATTGGCGCTCATCTGGGGCTCCTGCGCCGTTCGCGCGCGAAGCAGGTTGAGGCGATATTGCACGCGGCACACCCAGTGCATGACCGTGCCGTCATTCTGCTGGGCGATACCAATGAATGGCGCATTGGCGAAAAGTCGACTCTCAGCACCTTCGATCCGCACCTTGCCGATGTGGACATGGCGATCGCCAGTTTTCCTTCGCGGTTTCCAATCTGGCCGCTGGACCGCGTGCTCACCAACAAGCATGTCACGGTCTATGAGATGTATGCGGTGATGACGGACCTCTCACGAATCGCGTCCGATCACCTGCCGGTGAAGGCGGTGATCGGAGTGACGCCGGAAGCGGTGGCTGCGCACCCCGGCGTGCCAGAATAGTTGCGGACTCCACGGATGGGACAAGGGCTCGGCTGCCAATTCGTCGGCTGACGCGGGAAACCAGAAAAACCGGATCATTCCCTATGCCATCGCGTCTGGTTGACACATGGAGTGCGCGTCCGGAAAACGTGTGACGATCAGCGTGGTTCCCCGGCAGCCGCGACTCCATGCGCCGATCTGCAGATTGGTTCGTCGCCGCAGCCGGTAGCGGGGCGCGACACGTCCCCTGCCGCTGCGCGTAGCCGGCCAGGGCAAAGAGATCGAAACCTGCGGCGGAACCATCCATGGGATTTGCGTCCCCCGCATCTGGCATGGCTGCAGTACAGTCAGTGAATGGCTGCCGCATATTCGCTGCCAACCCTCTCGCATGACGGCCGGTTTTGTGCCTTTATTGTCGCCTGAAGAATGAGGCTGCCCATCGTCTGGAGCGGCAAAGCAGAGGAACACTCATGGCGACTGGATTTGTCTGTCACGAACTCTACATGTGGCACAACACATGGAACTGGGCGCAAGTCTTCGCGCCGAGCCTCACGATCCAGCCCGGCGAGCATGCCGAGAATCCCGAAACCAAGCGCCGTTTCCGCAACCTGCTGGAAGTTTCAGGCCTTCTCGACCAGCTTGTCGCCATCAAGCCGCGCTATGCGACGGAGGACGAACTCGCCCGCTTCCATACGCGTGAACACATCGCCCGCATCAAGGCCATGAGTGCCGAGAACGGCGGCGACGCGAGCGTGCTCACCCCATTCGGCAAAGGCAGTTTCGAGATCGCGCAGCTCTCTGCCGGCGGCACGATGGAAGCCTTCGACGCCGTCATCACTGGCAAGGTGAAGAACGCCTATGCCCTGGTGCGCCCGCCCGGCCACCATGCTACGGCCAATGTCGGCATGGGTTTCTGCCTGTTTGGCAATGTCGCGGTCGCCGTCATGCACGCCCGCGCCGCCCACAAGCTGGGCCGCATCGCCACGGTCGACTGGGACGTTCACCACGGCAACGGCACGCAATCGGCATTCTATTCCGACCCCACGACGCTGACGATCTCGCTTCACCAGGACAATCTCTTCCCGGCGGATTCAGGCGGCACCGAGGAGAATGGCGAAGGCGCGGGCAGGGGCTACAATCTCAACATTCCCCTGCCTCCCGGTTGTGGCGATGGCGCCTATGTCGCCGCATTCGAGCGCGTGGTGATTCCGGCACTCTACAGGTTCAAGCCGGAACTGATCGTGGTGCCGTCAGGATTCGATGCCTCGGGCGTCGATCCGCTGGGGCGCATGATGGTGAGTTCGGAGGGCTATCGCAGCATGACGAAACTGCTGCTGAAGGCGGCGGACGACCTCTGCGGCGGTAGGCTGGTGATGTCGCACGAGGGTGGCTATTCGCCCATGTATGTGCCCTATTGCGGCCTCGCCGTGATGGAGGAAATGAGCGGCATCCGCACCGGTGTCGAGGACCCGTGGGGACCGCATATGGCAAGATGGGGCCAGCAATCGCTGCAGCCGCATCAGGAACAGGCGATCTCCGAGGCCGCGAAACTCGTCAACAATATCAAGTGATCCGTGCATTCATAACATCACGACAATCGAGGGAGAGACAGATGGACAAGAAGCTTTCGACGCCGAACATCATTCCGGGCCGCCGCAATTTCCTGAAAGGCGCCGCCGCCCTGGGCGGAAGTGCGGCGATGCTTGCGAGCCTCAATGACGGCGCGCGCGCGGCCGGAGACCCGATACCCGTGGGACAGGCCGCGCCCTTGACCGACTTTGCCGCCGCCGACGGCGTCGAGTTCAAGAACGGGCTGACGCTTGCCTGCGAGGAAATCAACGCGCTGGGCGGCATTCTCGGCCGTCCGCTCGAGCCCTATTTCGAAGACACCAAGCAGATGGGCGATGCCACCAATGTTCAGGCCGTGCAGCGCCTGATCGACCGGCATTCGGTGCATGCCGTGCTGAACGGCTACAACATCGGCTCCGGCGGCGCCATCCAGGACGTGATCGCCGATGCGGGCATCATCTATGTCCACTACGACACGACGATCGGCCACAACAACCTCATCAAGTCGGACCCCAACCGCTACTTCGGTTCCTTCCAGGGCGACCCGGCGGAATACTGGTACGGCCCCGGCTTCCTGAAATTCGTGGCGCAGCTTGAGGAACTGGGATCCTACAAGCGCGCCAACAACAAGATGGCCGTTATCCTTTCTGCTGGCGTCTATGCTGCCAACATCGCCAACGCCGTGAAGGAAAAGGCCGGCGAGTATGGCTGGGAAATCAGCCTCTTCGAAACCGTGAACGTTCCGATTTCGGAATGGGGCCCGACATTGGCGAAGATCCGGCAGGACCCGCCGGCCGTCATCTGCGTCACGCATTTCCTGCCGGCCGATCTGGCGCAGTTCATGGTTCAGTTCGTGCCGAACCCCACGAACAGCCTCGTCTACATGCAATACGGTCCTTCGATCCCCGCCTTCCGCGATATCGCCAAGGAGGCCTCGAATGGCGTTGTCTATGCCACGGTAGTCGGCGCATTGCAGGATGAGATCGGCACCGCCTTCGAGACGCGCTACAAGGCGAAGTTCGGCGAAAACGCCGGCCACAATTCCGGTGCGCAATCCTACGATGGCGCCTGGGTATGGGCAACCGCCGCAGCACTGGCAGGCGGCTCCGGCGAGCCTGGCAACGAGGAGCAGAACCGCAAGGTGGCGGACCGCATGCGTTCGATGATCTGGCGCGGCGTCTGCGGCACCACCCGTTTCGTGACGGATGAGCAGTCGGCCTATACCTACCCCACGCAGACGAAGGACTCCTCCCTCGGCATGCCGCACCAGTTCCTGCAGATTCAGGACCACACCAGGAGCGGACTGCTGATCGCGCCGACCCCTTACGACACGACCACCTTCAAGCTGCCGCCCTGGATGAAGGCATAAGGCAGGGCTAGTAACTTGACCGCCGCTCGCGAGCCATTGCTCTCCTGCAAGGGAGTGTCGAAGTTTTTTGGCGCGCTGGCGGCGGTCAACAATCTGAGCTTCGATGTCTATCCCGGTGACGTGCTGGGAATCGGGGGACCGAACGGCGCCGGCAAGACGACGCTATTTGAAGTGATCTCCGGTTTGAACCAGGCGACGAGCGGCAGCGTGATCTTCCAGGGCCGCGACATCTCCATGCTGCCACCGGAAACCGTGTGCCATGCGGGAATCGCGCGGACGTTTCAACTGAACGCCAGCTTCGAATCTCTGAGCGTCCGCGATAATGTTCGCGTTGCCGCCTATTTCGGGCGGGAGAACCGCGCCTATCCGGGCTTGAAAGTCGGCCCGGATGTAGAGGAGCAGACCACCGCCGCGCTGGAAGCCGTGGGCCTTGCCGGCAAGGACCATCTGATTGCCGGCGAACTCCCCGTGCTGGACCGCAAGCTTCTGATGCTTGCAGGCGCCATTGCCACGAAGCCCAGGCTTCTGTTGATGGATGAGCCCGTCGGCGGCCTGAGCCCAAGAGAGATCGACCACATGATGGACGCCGTGCGCCGCATCGCCCAGGGCGGCGTCACCATTGTCCTGATCGAGCACGTGATGCGGTTTCTCGTACAGCTTTCGACGCGCGTACTTATCATGCATCATGGCGAAAGCATCTACGAAGGCCCGCCGCAAGGCCTCGCGAAGGATCGCACTGTCATCGACGTCTACTTGGGCGAAGGCGCATCGGAGCGCCTGGGCAAGTTGATGGAGGCCGGCCAATCATGAGCGCGGTCCTCGATCTTGCCGGCGTATCGTCGGGCTACGGCCACCATCTCGTCATCCGCGATGTCTCTCTGAGGGTAGAGGAGGGAACGCTGGCCGCGCTGGTCGGCCCCAACGGCCACGGCAAGACGACATTGCTCCGCACAATTTCGGGCCTCGTCCGCGTAAGGTCGGGAACGGTTTCGTTCCGCGGGCGGCGCATCGAAACGCTACGCCCCGACGAAACCGTCGCTGCCGGGATCATCCACGTGCCGCAGGGCGATCTCCTGTTTCCGGACATGACGGTGCTGGAGAACCTTCGCATGGGCGCCTATCTGCCCGATGCCGCACAACGGGAGTCACAGCGCCTCGAGGAGGTCTTCGCACTTCTGCCCAAGCTGAAAGAGCGTCAAGCACAGCTCGCAAGCACGCTTTCGGGCGGCGAGCGCCGTATGGTTGGCATCGGCCGGGGGTTGATGGCGGGCGGCAACATCCTGATGCTGGATGAGCCATCGCTCGGCCTCGCTCCCATCGTCATCGACCAGATCTACGCCGTCATCCAGTCATTGAAATCCTCGGGCCGCACCATACTCATCGTCGAGGAGAATGCCACCCGCATCGCCGAGATGGCGGATGTGCTGCACCTTCTGGACAATGGCTCCTTCGCCTGGTCGGGCAGCGGCAGCGATTTCCTGTCGAGCCCCGAAATCATCGCAACCTATCTCGGAGCATGATGATGGATGTTCTGGTTCAGATCATCGCGTCCGGCCTGACGCTCGGCGCCATGTATGCGATCTCGACCATCGGGCTGGCGCTGGTTTACGGCTCGCTCAACATGCTGAACATGGCGCATGGCGCCTTGCTGGCATTGGGTGGCTATGTCTGCCTCTATGCGATGACGGTGCTGGGCTTTCCCGCTGTTGCCGGCGTCGCCATGGCCATGGCGGTGTGCGGCATTGCCGGGCTGCTCATCTATCACTTGGCTGCTCGTCCCATGCTGGCGTCGCGCAATTTCGAAACCCAGATATTTATCGCCACCATCGGCATCGGCGCGGTGCTCGAAAATGTCATCCTTCGCGTATTCGGACCCCAGCCCGTCGCCCAGCCCCTGAAGGTTGACGGCGCCGTCATCATCGGCAGCGTCTATGTGCCGAACCAGAATATTCTGATCCTCGGCGTTGCTGTCTTGCTCATGGCTGTGGTCGCCTTCGTCCTCAATCGCACACGCATGGGCCGCGCCATCCGCGCCACCGCGCAGAACCGCGATGCGGCGCAACTGATGGGTATCCGCATCGGCAAGGTCTATGCCCAGGTGCTGATGATCTCGGGCGCCCTGGCAGCGGTATCCGGCATCATGATTTCCTCGCTTTCCGGACTGCTGCCGAACATGGGCGGAGATCCGATGCTGAAAGCCTTCGTCATCTGCGTGGTTGCGGGTCTCGGGAATGTCTATGGGGCCGTGGCGGCGGCGATCGTGCTGGGCCTTCTCGAATCGCTCATCCAATATGTCTTTGGCGTGCAATACAGCTTCGCCATCCTGCTCATGCTGGTGATCGCCGTATTGATCTGGCGTCCGGCGGGCCTGTTTGGGCGCACCCAAGTGGTGCGCATGTGAGCCCGGCAAAACGCGACGTCCTGGTCTGCATCGGCCTCGCCATCGTTCTGGCGCTGGTGCCGTTGGTCATTGGCACGCGCTACATCATCACGCAGATGACGCTATTCTTCATCTGGGCCATTGTCGTAACCCAGTGGAATTTGGTTCTTGGCGTTGCCGGCATCTTCTCGCTTGCCCAAATGGCGCTCTTCGCGGTTGGCGCCTATGCCACCGCGATGCTGGCATACTACTTCGCGATCCCCGTCATCGTCGCCATGCCGGCTGCGGCCTTGATCACCGTTGCGGCAAGCCTTGTCATCGGCGCCGCCTGCCTCCGCCTGCGTGGACCCTATGTCGCACTGCTCACGCTAGCGATCGCGCAGGTCATCTATCTTGTCGTAGTCAATGACACGGCGTGCTTCACAAATCCGCCATCGGGCTGCCTGCCGCTCTTCGGCGGCGTGCGTGGCTTCTCGCGCTTCGGCGACCTTGGCTTCCGCGCACTCCTCGGTTCGAAGTTCTATGTGGCGCATTACTATGTCGGCTTGAGCCTGGCGGTTTTGGCGGTCATGTTCTCGATCGCCATCATACGGGGACCACTTGGGCTTGCTTTCAAGGCGCTCCGCGACAATCCGGGCTATGCCATGTCGCGCGGCATCAGCAAGTTCAAGTATCAGCTCTGGGTCTTCGGGCTCTCAGCCTTTTTCACGGGTCTGGCGGGAGCCTTTTATGCCGCGCAGTTCGGCGTGGTCGGCCCCATCGTGTTCTCGATCGCCATGCTGCTCTTCCTGCTGTCGATGATCGTGGTCGGCGGCATGGGAACGATCTGGGGCCCACTCCTGGGTGCCGCCCTTCTGATGCTGGCTGACGAGGGAATGCGCGAGGTGGGAGACTGGCGCGACATCGGATTGGGCCTTGTTCTCGCAGTCTTCGTAATCCTCTTGCCGAAAGGTCTTGCAGGCGTGAGGCTTCGCCGCGCGAAAGCTGGACTCTAAGGAGGTTCCGCCAGGAAGGAATTTGCCAGGAGCGATGAGATCTTCCGGCCTGTATCGTCCCAGGCATTGCTCCATGATACCGTAAATCCGGTTGAGCTGTCGCCGGTTCTGCTTATCCACGTATAGAACTTCCGGCCTTTGAAGGTGCCGGTCGCCACAAAATAAGAAGCAAGTTTTCGCTTGTAGGTCACGTTACGGTCTGCCGTGCCCGCGGTCAGCGTCGCATAAAGCTCGTCGAAGCGCCGTGCTGCCTCGGAAAACGATACAAAGCTTAGCGACAGGTTCTTGTCATCGCGGCTGAATACCAGTCCTTCCGGCGTTTCTTCTTCACGGTCGAACATTTCACGCGGCACCAGCAGCTTTGCACCCGTAACGGGGTGCGTGTAGTAGCGATTGCCAAGCCTGGCGTAGACGGCGTCTGCGATGGATTTCAATCTCCGCAATTCTCCGTCGTCGAGAACGCCGTCCGCGCGCAGCTTCTCGCGCCGCTCGAAACTGCGGATGGAGTTGAAAAAGCGCCGCGTGAAACCAAAGTCGATCAATCCGTCGAAGTCGCCCGTTGCAATCAGCGCCAGGGTGATCGACGTCCGAGACGTGTCTGACAGTTGATTGAAAGAGCGTCGCGCCGACTCGAAATCGGCCCTTGCCGGCGTGCAAGACGCCGC
Source organism: bacterium (assembly GCA_022842165.1). Classification (GTDB taxonomy): domain Bacteria; phylum Pseudomonadota; class Alphaproteobacteria; order Rhizobiales; family Aestuariivirgaceae; genus Aestuariivirga. The sequence continues at coordinate 58,409 of JALHQC010000015.1, read as the reverse complement.
AATGGCGATTAGTGCCAGCGCCAAAGGCCAGGATTTCATGAGCTGTCGCATCTCAGCCGCAACGTTCATGGAGCCGGCCCTGTTCCGCCCGAGTTTTCAGTGGCGGCTGACTGTCTGCCTGTTCTAACTTGTGGTCAACCGGATCGAGGCGCAAAGAGGAACAGCACATGCCGCAGAAAAGGGTCTTGCTTGTTGGCGAGAGCTGGGTTTCGGCCTCCACTCATTTCAAGGGGTTTGACCAATTCAGCAGCGTCACCTTTCATTTGGGAGCCGAACCGCTCGTGACTGCGCTGAAAGACAGCCCCTTTGACCTAGATTACATGACGGGCCACGATGCGCCCGAGAAGTTCCCTGCCACCATGGAGGCGCTGTCGTCATACGACGCCGTATTGCTGTCCGATATCGGCGCCAATTCGATCCTGCTGCATCCGGACGTCTGGCTGCGGTCCAAAACCTTTCCGAACCGCGTGAAGCTTATCCGCGATTGGGTCGGACAGGGCGGTAGCCTGGCCATGATAGGCGGTTATTTGAGCTTCCAGGGCATTGATGGCCGCGCGCGCTGGCGTGGCACGGCTGTAGAGGAAGCACTGCCTGTCGAGTGCCTGGCCTATGACGACCGTATCGAGATGCCGGAAGGCGCTTCGGCAGTGGTGAAACTGCCGAACCACGCCATCGTTAAGGAGATTTCAGGGCCTTGGCCGCCGGTGCTCGGCGTCAACGAGGTGCGGCCGAAGCCCGGAGCCGAGGTGATCGCCACACTGCCTGCGGATCAGGGCGGCCACCCGCTGCTCGTAGCCGGCACCTATGGCAAAGGCCGCACCGTTGCGTGGACGTCCGATATCGGCCCGCACTGGCTGTCGGCCGAATTTTGCGCCTGGCAGGGCTATCGCCGCCTCTGGCAGCAAATGCTCACGTGGATGACTGAAGCGCAGTAGCATCCTGCTTACTGATGGAACCCCGGTCCGTGTTGCGCCGTCCTGCGTAATCAGGGATCAATGCCGCGTATCAAGAAAGACCGAATGCTTCTCCGTCTCCACGATGTCAGCAAGGCCTTTGCCACCAGCGAAGGGCCGCTTCAGGTTCTGAAAAACGTGAACCTGTCGCTGGAGCCGGGCAAGAGCATTGCGCTCACGGGCGAATCCGGCAGCGGAAAGAGTACGCTTCTGCATCTTGTGGCCGGACTGGATACGCCGGATTCTGGCAGCATCGTTCTCAATGGGCAGAATATCGCAGCGCTCGACGATGCTGGGCTCGCAGCTCTTCGCCGGGGAACGGTGGGCCTGGTGTTTCAGCAGTTCAACCTGATCCCCTCGCTCGACGTGGCGGCAAATCTTGCATTTCAGGCCCGGCTCGCCGGCCGCTTCGATCCGGCATGGACGGCGGGACTGGCTGAACGCCTTGGCCTCAAACCCTTCCTCGCGCGTTACCCGGAACAACTGTCCGGCGGCCAGCAGCAGCGCGTCGCCATTGGCCGTACGCTTGCGGTCAGGCCGCGGTTGATTCTCGCGGACGAACCCACTGGCAACCTCGACGAGGCAACCGGCGATGCCGTGCTCGATCTGATGCTGTCGCTCCAGGCCGAAACCGGGGCGTCCCTCTTGATGGTCACCCATTCGACGCGGCTGGCGGCCCGGCTCGATGGTCGCGTGCATCTGCGCAATGGACGCCTGGCATGATGTGGCGATCTGGCCTTGCGGCGCTCTTGTCTCACTGGCGGCGCAAGCCGCTTCAGCTTGCCATGCTGCTGCTGGGGCTTTCGCTCGCCACGGGGCTATGGTCCGCGGTACAGGCCATCAATGGCGAAGCGCGCGCGAGCTACGCCCGGGCCGCGGCGGTTCTGGGACAGGACAGGCTTGCAAGCCTTGCCCGCGCCGATGGAGCCCGCTTCGATCAACAGCTGTTCGTCACGCTGCGCCGGAATGGCTGGCTGGTCTCGCCAGTAGTCGAAGGAGAAAAGCGGTATGGCGAGCAGCGGGTGAAGATCATCGGCATTGACCCGCTCACCCTGCCGCCGGTGGCGCGTCAGATCGATGTCATGGCCGCCGAAGGCGGGCTTGGGGCCTTCATCGCTCCGCCTGGCTTGTTCTTCGTGTCGGCGGAAACCGCCCGGCGGCTTGCCGGGCATGCGGCACCACCCTTGCGGATTGTCGACAGTCTTCCCGCCGGCACAGCGCTGACGGATATTGGCATCGCCCAGGACATTCTAGGCGTCGGGCCACGGCTGTCGCGGCTTCTTCTGCCGCCGGACCAGCTCATCGACCGCGCCGCATTGTCCATTCTCGCGCCGGAACTCGAGGTAAGGACGCCAGCGGCGGAAAGCGACCTGTCCCGGCTGACCGACAGTTTTCACCTTAACCTCACAGCCTTCGGATTCCTGGCCTTCGCTGTTGGGCTTTTCATCGTTCACGCGGCCATCGGTCTGGCCTTCGAGCAGCGCCGGCCAGTATTCCGCACCCTGCGCGCGCTCGGATTGCCCGCCCGCGCGCTGACCCTTCTGCTTGTTGCCGAGCTTTCGGTGTTCGCTCTCATCGCCGGATTTGCGGGCGTCGTGCTGGGATATTGGATTGCATCCTTGCTGCTGCCCGACGTCGCAGCAAGCTTGCGCGGACTCTATGGCGCCGAAGTGCCGGGTTCGCTTTCGATCCGCCCGGCGGTGTGGCTTGCGGGCGTGGCGATTTCGGTCGCCGGGACCTTTCTCTCGGCGGGGCGGGGACTTTGGCAGGTGTCCCGCATGACTTTGCTTGCCCCGGCCCAGCCGCGCGCATGGGCAAGGGCTTCCGAGCGCCACATGCGGCTGCAGGCAATCGCCGGAGCGGCATTGCTGGCGGGTGCGCTGCTGCTTGCGCATTTCGGCACCGGACTCGCTGCGGGTTTTGCCTTGCTGGCGGCTATGCTTCTCGGTGCCGCGCTGCTGCTGCCGTTGCTGCTCTCCTGGCTCATCGCCGGCGGCGCGCGGGTTTCTTCATCCGCTCTGGGGGAATGGTTCTGGGCCGATACGCGCCAGCAGCTTCCGGGTCTTTCGCTCGCACTCATGGCCTTGCTTCTGGCGCTTGCAACGAACATCGGCGTCGGCACGATGGTGTCGAGTTTCCGCCTCACCTTCGTCGGCTGGCTCGATCAGCGCCTGACCTCCGAACTCTACGTCACGGCCCGCACCGAGGAAGAAGCCGCAGCATTGCGCAATTGGCTTTCACCGCGCAGCGATGCGGTGTTGCCGATCTGGAGTACCGAGGGGCAAATTGCAAATCAGCAAGTCCAGATCTTCGGCATCCTCGATCACGCGACATATCGGGAGAAGTGGCCGCTACTTACCGCCGATCCGCAGGTGTGGGACTTCGTTGCACAAGGAAAAGCCCTGATGGTCAACGAACAGCTGGCCCGGCGCCTGTCGCTGCGGCTGGGAGCGGACGTGACCTTGCCGGGGGGCCATCGCCTGCCGGTCGCTGGAATTTTTTCCGACTATGGAAACCCAAAGGGCCAGGTAATTCTGGGCAACGATACCCTCGTCAGGTTTTATCCCGATATCGGCCGCCTGAGATATGCCGTCCGGATCGATCCGGAGAAGGCCGGAAAACTCCGGGAAGACCTTCTCACCGCATTCGGTCTCCCGGCACAAAATGTTGTCGATCAGGCCAGCATCAAATCCTTCTCGTTGAAGATCTTCGAGCGGACATTTGCGGTAACCGCGGCACTCAACGTTCTGACCCTCGCCGTCGCGGGCCTGGCGATCCTCTCGAGCCTGCTGACACTGGCGGGAATGCGCCTGCCGCAACTGGCGCCGGTATGGGCCATGGGGCTTACACGCCGGCACCTCGCCGCGCTCGAACTCGCCCGCAGCGTTTCTCTTGCGGCGTTGACCCTGCTGCTCGCGATTCCAGCCGGTCTTGGCCTCGCATGGGTGCTGCTCGCGGTCATCAATGTCGAAGCCTTCGGTTGGCGCCTGCCGCTTTACGTCTTCCCGGCCGATTGGGCTTTGCTCGGCGCGCTGTCGCTTGCCGCGGCCGGCGCCGCTGCCCTCCTGCCTGCGCTGCGCTTGCTCAATCTGCGGCCCGCCGTATTGCTGAAAGTCTTTGCCCATGAGCGTTAGGGCGTTTCTGATCTATCTCTTCCTCGCCGTTCCAGCCCTGGCCCAGGGGTTTGCTGGCCTGGGAACGGACGCCGAAGGCTTCGCCGTTCCGCAGCCCGGCAGTGCGATCATCTTTCCCAGGGACCACGGCCCGCATCCCGAGTACCGCATCGAATGGTGGTATCTCACGGCGAACCTGAAGGGCGCCGACGGCGAGGATTACGGCGTGCAGTGGACCCTGTTCCGTTCGGCGCTGGCGCCGCAGGAGAAAGCCGGATGGGACAGCCCGCAACTGTGGATGGGTCACGCTGCGGTGACCTCGGCAACGAGTCATTTCGTGGCCGAGCGCATGTCGCGTGGCGGCATCGGGCAGGCAGGCGTTACGGCGGAACCCTTCGCCGCCTGGATCGACGACTGGCGCATGGCATCTTCAGCGGCCGGGGGCGTGGACCAGATTTCGAAAATCGACCTTTCGGCGTCGGGCAAGGAGTTCTCCTATAAGCTGAAGCTCGATGCCCAGCGCCCGCCTGTGCTGCAGGGGCAACAGGGATATTCGGTGAAATCGGCTGAAGGCCAGGCAAGTTTCTATTATTCGCAGCCCTTCTATGCCGTCAGCGGCACGCTGTCGCTCCCCGGCGGTGACGTTGCGGTCGAGGGGCAGGCCTGGCTCGACCATGAATGGTCGTCGCAGCCCCTGGCACCCAGCCAGACCGGGTGGGACTGGTTTTCCTTCCACCTCGAATCGGGCGAGAAACTGATGGGCTTCCGGCTGCGCGATGAAACCGGCGGGTTTACGTCTGCCACCTGGATCGCACCGGACGGAACTCCCGAGCCCCAGCCCCCCGCTGCCCTTGCAGTCACCCCGCTCGAAACCGAAACAGTCGCAGGCCGCGAAGTCCCGACTCGCTGGAGGGTGGAACTTCCCGCGAAGGGATTTCGCGTCGAAACGCGGGCGCTCAACCCCGAAGCCTGGATGGCGACACAAGTGTCGTATTGGGAAGGACCGGTGCGTTTCGAGGGGACCCATGCCGGGCGCGGTTATATCGAGATGACCGGTTACGACTAGCGTCTGGCCGCCGTCACCCTGATGGGAACCCTGCCAGTTTTGCGCCGTTCCGCTCCGGACACCTGCCGGTGATGGTGGAGCATGAGCAGAGCCAGAGCGATCAATTCCATATTCGCTGCCGTTTCCGTCTGGAGCGGGTGCATGGCTGTGCCGGCTTCCGCACATGTGAAGTGGTTTGCGCCCTATATCGTGGAGGCAGCACCACAGCCCGTCATCCGCACTCTTGAGGATCCATGGTTCTGGACCGGACTGGCGCTCGTCATTGTTTTCTTCATCGCCACGTATCTTGTCGAGCAGTCGCGCCTCGGGCAGACCGCTCTCGCCGGGCTGAACCGGGTGACCGAGCCCATCGGTTCGCGGCTCGATGACTTTGTCCGCGCCGTCATTGCCGCATTCTTTGTCGCTGTCTTCGCGGTCGGCGGCGTTTATCTGACGCCGGACCTGCGGACACCCGCCGAGTGGGTCTCATGGCTTCAGCTGCTGATTGCCGCTCTCGTCTTTTTCCGCGCCACGCAGTTCATTGCCGCGGGCCTGATCATCCTGCTGTGGGTCGTCGCCTTGCGCGACTATGCCTTTTTCCACCTGCTCGACTATCTGGCTCTCGGTGTTGCCGTCGCCGCCTATCTCGTCATGGAGTCATCCAGTCGCGAAACCTGGCGAAAGCACCGGTTCTCCGTGCTGCGATGGGGTGTCGCGATCGCCCTCATGTGGTCCAGCCTGGAAAAATTCGCCTATCCTGACTGGTTCTATCCCCTGGTGGTGGAAAAGCCGTTCCTCACCTTTGGCCTGCCGCGCGATGTTTTCATTCCCATGGCGGGGGTGGCGGAGTTCACGCTGGGTTTCGGCATGCTGTGGACCCCGCTGGTGCGCCGGCTTTCGGCCATCGCCTTGCTCGTCATCTTCACTGCTGCGGTCTATCCCTTTGGCCGGGTCGATCTGATCGGTCATGCCCTGATCATGGCCATCATCATCGCCATCGCCGCGGATCAGACGAAGGCCGCGCCGCAGGCCCAGGCAAGCCTGCGGGCGATCGCGATGGTGCCGGCATCGCTCGCGCTTGCACTGGTACTCTTCGCCACAAGCTACTGGGGCATCCACGCCGCGATATACGGGCTTGAGGGCGACCCTTCGGCAACGCCGCGCTCTCCTCATACGCACAGCGTTCCGGACGCTTGAGTTCCTCACAACCACTGAAACACTAGATACGGAACTGCCCGCGAGCGGATATGGCCTGCGGGCATTGTCCTGCTTCAGCTGCCGATGTGCAGAAGGGTCAGGCAACCGCCTGCTGGTTGACAGAATTCTCTGCCAGCATGCTGAGCTTGTCATCGGCGGCCCGTTCCTCATCCAGCGTCTGTTCGAGGAGTTGTGCTATCTCGGCCTGGCCGATTTCAGCGGCCCAGCAGGCCAGCGTACCGTAGCGCGCAATCTCGTAGTGCTCGACCGTCTGCGCCGACGCGATGATGGCGGCATCGAGGGTCTGCCTGTCGTTGATTTGCTGCGTCACTTCGTCGGCTTCTTTCAACAGGCCTTCCAGTGCCTCGCATTTCTTGGCCGCCGCGCGCTCGCCTAGCAGTTCGAAAATCTGTTCGATCCTTCCGACCTGGGCCTCGGTTTCCGCGATGTGACTTTCGATCGCCGCCTGAAGATCGGGGGATGACGCCTTGCGGGCCATGTTGGGCAGGCTTTTCACCAGCGTCTTCTCCACATAGTAGAGGTCTTTGAGCGTCTCGATGAACAGATCCTGTAGTGTTTGCACGGCCATGTTAGGCTCCTCGCCATTAAATATTGCAGAACGGGCTTCGCGGCTTGATGTTGCGTTGCCATTTGCGATCCGGATCAGCAACCGCTGGTCGGAGCCGAAGTTCCGGAATGCGCCCCGCCCGCACCTCTGACACGATCTGCTGGAAGCTTGCTGCTGGCTGCGCCTTAAGCCGGTGCCGACAGCGGCCAGATGATCGGCACCAGAATCATGGCGATCGCGAAAATCAGAAACGTCAAAGGGAAGCCGACGCGCACGAAATCCATGAAGCGGTATTTGCCTGGGCCATAGACCATGAGGCTCGAAGGCTCCAGCGGCGTCAGATACGAACAGCTTGCAGCGATGGCGATCATCATCGCAAAGCTGCGCGGGTTGAGGTTGAGCTGACGGGCCGTCTCGAAGGCGATCGGCACCACGACGATTGCTGCGGCCTGGTTCGACATCGGCTGTGTCAGTGCCACCGTCAAGACGAAGAAGCAGCCCAGAACCAGCAGCGGGCTCTGGTCGCCGACAACTTGGATCAACATGGCAGCCAGGTATTGTCCCGCGCCGCTGGCTTCCATGGCAGCACCCAGCGACAGCAACGACCCGATCAGGATCAACACTTTCCACTCGACCTTGCGATAGGCCTCGTCGGGGGAAATGCAGCGCGTCAGCATCATGAGGAAGGCGCCCCCGATCGCCGCCACCGGCATCGCCACGATGCCAAAGCTCACGGCGATCAGCGCCGCCGCGAAAATTGCCACCGCCAGCGCCGCATGAGTGGTGTTGAGCCGTTCGGTGGGGACGCCGCCGAAAATGTTGAACAGGTTGCCGCGTTCCAGTGCCTTGACGTTTTCGGGTTTGCCCTGCAGCAACAGCACATCGCCAAGCCGCAAGCGGATCTGGCTCAAGGGTCTGGGCCGGGTGAGGCTGGCGCGGTTGAGGCCAAGGACCTTGAGACCGTATCGGTCGAAGAATTCGGCGCTCCGCAACGAGTGTCCGATCAGCGGCGAGTTCGGCATCAGCACGCCCTCGACGATCGAGGGCTCCTCGCCGTCTTCCTCCGTTTCGTCGGGAAGATGGACATCCGCCTTGATGTCGAGTCCGCTGATATCCTTGACGCGGATCAGGTCGCGGCGCCGGCCTTCGACAACGATGACGTCGCCGGCCTCGAGCGTAGCCTCCGCGCGGTCCGCCAGCGACTTGCCATCGCGGACGAGTCTTACGACGTTGAAGCCGGAATCGGTTCCCACAGGCGACTGAGCGAGCGGAACCCCGATCAGCGGCGAGTCGTCGGGTACGACGAGATCGGCATTGTAACTGCGATCTCCAACCTCTTCCTGCGTGGCTTCCTGCGCCTTCCGGTTCGGCATGAGCCGTACCCCGATGGTCAGCATGTAGACGAGCCCAGCAATAGCGACTGGTATGCCGGCGGGCGCCAGTTCGAACATGCCCATGGGGGCTTGCCCGCCGCGCACCATCAACTCGCTGATCACCATGTTGGTGGATGTGCTGATCAGCGAAACCGAGCTCGTGAGGATGGCGGCGAAGGCCAAAGGCATCAACAGGCGCGAGGGGCTGGTGTTGTTCCGCAGCGCCAGGCCCAGCACGACGGGTATGAAGAAGGCCGTGGCGGCGGTGTTGCTGATGAAGGCCGACAGGGTTGAAACCGACACCATGATGACCGCGAGGAGAACCGATGGCCTGTTCCCCACATGCGAGAGTATCCACATGCCGACCGTATCGACGATGCCCGTGTGCGAGAGGGCGGCCGTCATCACGAAAAATCCGAGGATCATGATGACCGTACCGCTTCCGAAGCCGAGGAAGGCCTGCTCCGCCGGAACGAGGCCAGTTGCCACCACCGCAAGCAGCACGCCCAGGGCGACGACATCCGATGGTATCCGGTCCCATGAGAACAGGATGATCGCCGACACTAGGATAGCGAGGCAGGTAATGATGTCTGCGGTCAGTTCCATGAATGTGATGTCCCCGGTGGCGGTCAGCCCTTGCGCCACAACGGCCCTGCAAACTCTTCGTTCCAGAAGCGCAGGTACCTGGAACCGCCGCACTGATCGGGCGTTCGGGACGGCAGGTCCGTCAGCGGCCTCAACCCGAAACAGGCCGGAAACATGAAAAATACCGTGCATCCGAACCGCGACTTCATATCGAGCGAAGATGTCGAAGGCTGTGTCGTCTATGACGGGAGCGGCAATGCGATCGGCGAGGTCGATCATCTGATGATCGAGAAGCGGTCGGGCCGCGTTGTTTATGCCGTCATCAGCTTCGGCGGATTCCTGGGGCTTGGCCACAGCCACTTTCCTCTGCCCTGGGCGAAGCTCAGCTACGATCCGGCCGCCGGTGGCTTCATCACCGGTGTCGCGGCGGAACAATTGAAGGACTCCCCGGCATTTGGCGATGATTCCTGGGACAATCGCAAATGGGAAGACGATGTGCATCGGCACTATCAGGTCCCGCCCTACTGGGGCCATTGATCGAGATGTTCCCAAGGGAACAAACTTGAAAACGTCCAGTTATAGACGGAACCCGAATTTCAGGAGCTTTATGAATGGCAGCAGATAGCCAGGCCCGGGCCCGAGGCCGCGTCCGGGATCGTGATGGCCGGAACGGTCCGGCTTTTTTCGACGATATCCTGAACATGGCCGGCAGCCTTGCCAGCAGCCGCAAGGACTATGCAGCGGCGCAGCTTGAAAATGTTGCAGACTCGGTTCGCCAGTTCACCGATGCCATGCCTGAAATTCCGACGATGAAGGCCTACGCCGAGGCGGCAGCCGATACCCTCGAAGACCTCGCGGCTTATGTCACCGAGAGCGATCTGTCTGAAATCGCCGCGGATGCGCGCGAATTCACACATCGCCACCCGCTGATGACGCTGGGCGGCAGCATCGTTGCGGGACTTGTCATCACGCAGTTGGTGCAAGCGAGAACTTCCGCCATGCGGACGCCGCGCACTCCATCACCACGCGCGGCGGCGCGTCCGCGCAAGGCCCGCGCCCGCAGAGCGCGTTCGCCGGAGGAGGAGACCGCGCTTCTGCGGCAAGAGTAGCTTTTCGATTTATCAGTCCCCGGGCAGTGTCTCCCTCCCCCATAGGCTGCCTGCACCTTGAAGACCCCGTACCGACGGGGTCTTTTTTTACCCTCCGCAGCAGGGATGGTTTGCCGGAGTGAAGGTGGGGTTGTAGCACAACGTGGAACTATTGCGAAGCAGTGACGTTCCAGCCCGTAACGGAAAATGAATATCCGGCTTCACATGCCAGGTCACGGCAGCAAGCGAGTGATGTCTTCCAGATGCTGAAAGGTGCGACCGGCGCGAACCCCAATCCTCGAATTGAAATCAGCCGGCTTATCGAAAAATTGATGGCCGATGGCCGCAGGTGGGCTTCAGCCGAGTCGGAAGTGGCCAAGCTCGAACTCGTGGACCTGAAGAACCGGGTCATTCGCGCAGCGGCATGGGCGATGCTGGCCTTGTCCTCTGGCCTGTGCGCATTGATTGCTCTGTCGCAGGCGGGGATTGCTCTGCTCACACCCGTTCTTGGCAGCACCGGGCTTGCAGCCTTGGTGGTAACGGGGCTGCTATTGGCGATCGCCGCCATCGCCATCATGGCGATGCGGAAGACACTCTCCTGGCAAACCGAAAGCATTTTCTTCCGTTGGTTCACGCGCGGTTCCGGCATGGATACTGGACGATGACAGCAAAGCCCGAAGCCTTGGCCGAACTCGCCGCGAGCCGCAGGGCACTCCTGGATACGGTTGCCGAGCTCAAGGCCCGTGTCAGCCCGCCGCAGCTTGCCGAGGACGTGATGTCATTTCTCGATCCTGATCTGACGCTGCTTGGCCGTATCCGGTCGAGCATTGGAAGACACAGGCTGCTTAGCCTCGCCGTGCTGGCAGGCGCTGGCTGGCTGGTGGGCGCTCCCCGCCGCAACAAGGACAAGCCGCGAAGCCCGCGGGAGCCTGATCCCGTACCACCAAGAGCAACCTCAAAGGAGAACAACAATGACAGCGGAAAAATCAGTGGAAGCGAATGGCGTGACCTCGACGTCGCCACAGCCGAAGAATCGCGCGCGGAAGGCCGGCGCCCGCAGGGGCGCGGCAAAACGGAAGCCGGCAGCGGCCGCGGCGGGTTCGCGCGCCACAAAGAGCGCCGCGAAAGCCGGCCCGAAGCGTAGCGGGCGCAATACCGCCAAGAAATCCGCTGCGGCAAGAACCGGATATGCCGGCGCGGCGACCCGGCTTTTGCGCCGCGGCAAACGTGCTGCGGGTGGCGCCTATGAATGGGCCGCCGAAGGCGCAAGCCGGGCGCTTCCGCTCGCCGCTCGCGGCATTCCCGATCAGCGCATGGTCCAGAAACTGGCTGACGAGCGCCCCTATATGCTCGGCGCCATCGGCCTCGGGATCGGCGCGATGATCGGCCTGATGCTGCCGAGCCCGCTTGGCCGCATGAACCGGTTCGGTACGGCCTCATCCGGCCGTAGCGGCGGCCGCAGCCGCCGTTAGCCCGAGCATTCGCCACACAATGCTCGCGGGGTGAACCCTCACCGCGCGGGCATCAATATTCTTAGGAACCGGCGTTGCACGTACGTTGCTCGCGCCGCGCATGACATGCGCAGTTGGGTTCAGAGGCCGCGCATCCAGCCCAGCCCTTCCAGGGTGCCGGCGGCTGGCCGATACTCGCAACCCACGAAGCCCTGGTATCCCAGCGCGTCGAGGCGACGGAATATGCGTGCATCGTCGAGTTCTCCAGTGCCAGGTTCGTTGCGCCCTGGCACTGACGCCACCTGCACATGGCCGATGACTGGCATCAGCGCCTCCAGACTCTTCATGACATCGCCATGGAGGATTTGGCGATGGTAGATATCGAACTGAAGCTTCAGATTGACGATACCCATTTCGGCGACGAGGTTCGCTGCAAATGTGAAGTCGTTGAGAAAATAACCCGGCATGTCCCGCCCGTTGATCGGCTCGATGAGAATGTCGATCCCGAGGGGTGCTGCCGCATCGCAGGCATGGCGGATGGCAGTCTTGTAGCTTTCCAGCGCCAGCGCGTCGCGACGGTCGCCGTGTCCGCTCATCAGATGCAAACGCTTCGCTCCGGTCGCCATGGCATAGGGCAGCGCCGTCTGGATGGAGGCGCGAAAGTCTTCCGCCCGCGCAGGGTTTGACGCAAGCCCGCGCTCGCCTGCGTCCCAGTTGCCGGGCGGCAGGTTGAAGAGCGCCTGCGTCAGCCCGTTGCGGGAAAGCCGGCCGGCGATGTCGTCGGCATCGAAGGCGTAGGGAAACAGATATTCGACGGCCGTGAAGCCCGCATCGGCCGCCGCCGCGAAGCGATCGAGAAAGCTCCATTCGGTGAACATCATGGAGAGATTAGCCGCAAATCTTGGCATGATGGGTCTAGTCCTTTCTGGCGGCTGGAAGTTCCAGCCCTGTCAGTCCTGCGATCATGCGCGCCACCGACGCATCATCGTCGCGCTCCATTCCGGCTGCTGCTGTCATGATGAACAGTTGAAGCGCCGTCGCCGCGACGGGTAAAGGAAATTTTTCCCGCCGTCCCATGTCGCTGACGATGCCGAGATCCTTGGTGAAGATTTCCACCGCACTGCGCGGGGTATAATCGCCCTCGAGAATATGCGGTACGCGGTTTTCGAACATCCAGGAGTTCCCCGCCGAGGCTGTGATCACCTTGTAGACCTGGTCGAGGTCCAGTCCGAGACGTTTGGCGAAAGTCACCGCCTCGCAGGCCGCCGCAATGTGAACGCCAGCAAGCAGCTGGTTCACCATCTTGAAGGATGCCCCGATGCCGGCCTTGTCGCCAAGCTCATAGACTGTCTCGGCCATGGCATCGAGTGCCGGCCGCGACTTCGCGAATGCTGCGGCCGATCCCGACGCCATGACGGTCAGCCGTCCCGATAAAGCCTTGGCAGCTCCGCCGCTGATCGGCGCGTCGAGGTAATGGAGATCCGCCGCCTGTGCCCTGGCTTCGAGTCGCCGTGCATCGTCCGGAGACATGGTGGCACAGGACACGATCACGGCGCCGCGCGCCAGGCTTCTGGCTGCGCCATTCTCGCCGAACAGAACACTCTCCGTTTGCGCGGCATTGACGACGACGCTGACCAGGATATCCGCATCCGCGGCAGCGTTTTCAAGACTTGCCGCAGCTTCTCCGCCCGCGGCTTCAAGCCGGGCGATGCCTGAAGGGTTGAGATCGAAGCCACGGACTTTCAATCCCTTGCGCACCATCGATTGCGCCATGCCGAGCCCCATCGACCCGAGCCCGATTACGCCTACGCGACGTGCCGCTGTATTGTTCATTCGATGCCGCCTCCACCCATGCCTGCCAGACCTTATCGCCTCGCTTACCGCGCCGTCGAGTGCCGCGCGGCTGCGGCAGCCGCACGTGGCATGGCCACCTGCTGCATGGCGCTCCGCTGTCGTCGCGCCATCCGGGCTAGTGGAATCGACTGAATTCGCCCTTGACCGCGGTCAGCACCGCCATGCGGGCCAACGCCTAGGCTTCAGCTACAGACGCACGGGCTCTTCGCAGCCGCGCCAACTCGCGTCAGGCCAGCAAGCGTGGCAGCAAGCGTTTCGGTGGTGAATGGCTTCGCGATGATCGGAATGTGGGCGAGCGAGGAGGGGAGCTGCAAGTCCGCGCCATATGCGGTCAGGAAAACCATCGGAATCCCGCGCTGCAGAAGGGCCTCGGCCAGTGCCAGGCTGGTAACCGTTCGGCCCAGTTCGAAATCCAGCAGGGCAAGGCGGATGTCCGGCGCATCGGCCAGCTTCGAGCCAATTGCCAGTGTGGTCGAGGTGCGGATATCGCTGAAGCCGAGATGACGCAACGTATGCTCGATGTCGAGCAGGATAATCGCATCGTCCTCGACTACAATACAAGGTTGAAGAAGCGGAATCACCGTTTCGAGCGATTGAAACTGCGTCATGGCCGTCGCGAACCCTTGTGTGAAATACAGAGCGGCCGGTTTCCCGGAACAAACACTTCCCAGCAGCGTTGAAAGAATCGTTCCCGCTGAACTCCGCAGCCTCAGGTGGAGCGCCGCAAAGCAGAAAGGTGAGTCGCATTCGCGCACCCGCCTTCGATCTGGAATGGAACGTTACACATCGCTGCGTCCATTGTCTGTCCACTGGTGAACACATGTCCTCACATTCTGAGAATTCTGCCTTGGTGAATACATTGCTGGGTGGGAACAACCTTTTGTCGGTCCTGCGGCCATCGGAACTCGACTTGTTGCGCCCTCACTTGCGGGCCATTCGTCATGAGCCGAACGCCGTCCTCTACGATCCGGGCGAGACTGTGCAGACTGTTTATTTTCCGTGCAACCAGACCCTCGTGTCGTTCCTGGTTTCCACTGATGACGGCGGCGCCGTCGAAGCTCTGCTCGTCGGCCGCGAGGGCGCGGTGGGAGGGATCGTCAGCCAGGGGAGCCTTCCCGCCTTCTCGAAGATCCTGGTTCAAACCGAAGGCGAACTGCTGGCCCTGCCTGTCAATGTTCTTGACGAGGGCAAGACAAAATCCCGGGCAGTGGAAAACCTGTTTGCGCGCTACGCCGATTGCCTCATGGCGCAGCTTTTCCAGTCTGCGGCCTGCAACGCGGCCCATACCATCGAGCAGCGGACGGCAAAATGGATCGGCGCTGCCATCGAACGCTCGGGATCGCGGGAAGTGCCGCTCACGCAGGAACGGCTGGCCGGTATGCTAGGCGTGGGCAGGAGCTATATCAGCCGCATTGTCGGCACGTTCAAGGAAGATGGAACGCTGGCGGTGCGCCGGGGTCACTTCGTCGTGCGGGATGAAGAGCGGCTGCGCGCCCGGGCCTGTGGATGCCACGAGGTGATCAAGGGGCACTTCGAGACGGTTCTCAAAGGCGTATACCCCACTGAAACAGAGCGCGACTGAACTCCGCCTTCTCTCTTTGCGTCTGGCGCACAAAAAAACAGGCACCGGTAAGGGTGCCTGTACTCTCTTGGCCTTTGGTTCGGCTACTGGTTCGTCGCGGGCGGAACCGCAGGCGTAGTTTCGGTTGCAGACGGTGCCGTCGTCGTTGTGTCGGTTGCAGGCGCCGCAGGCTGCGTTGCGGTCGTGTCAGCTGGCGGGGTTGTCGTACCGGTCGTGTCTGCCGGAGGCGTCGTTATTGTGGTCGTCGTGCTCGTATCGGCGGGGGGCGTCGTGGCTGTCGTCGAAGTGTCGGCTGGCGGCGTTCCCGGGGCAACGACTGCAGGCTGCTCGACATTCACGTTGTTGTCGACGGTATCGACATTGTTCATGCTGCCGTAATACCAGATCGCCGCGATTGCCGCCAAGGCGATGACCGCGCCGAGAATCCAGCCCGTCGACGAAGAAGACGTTGATGTCCTTTGGCCAACCGGCGTTGTGCCTGCGGGCCTGGTGGTTTTCTGATTGTACTGGTTCTCAATATTGTCGGCCATGTTCACGCTCTCCTCGAATTGAATGCAACTTTCCGCGTTACCGACCCAACGTCGTCGATTTACGAAAGTTCCTGCCCATTCCCTGCATTCTCCACCGGAGGAATCAGTACATTCAGCGCGCTGCGATCGATGCGAATCTCGACGGGAGACCTCAGCAGGGTAACTTCACCGTCCAGCGAACCAAGCAACGCCCGGCTCTTGCCGCCAAACCTTCTCCGTTTCTCCAGCCGTACCTCATGCGCGCTGCCTTCCTCTACGTTCAGGTTGTCACGCCAGCGGCCGCGCAGCATGTCCATCGCGAGTTTCAGAAAAGCCAAGGTCGACATCGGCTTCACTGCATAAACACCCAGAACTCCTTCATCGAGGCGCTTGTGCTTCATCCACCCCGAATCCTCGTAGCGATTGTTGCTGATGACGAACGCCGGCGCCTTCATCTCCTTTGGCTGGCCGTCGATAACGGCTTTCAGCCGCATCGACTGCGGCTTCAGGATAACCGAAAGCATGGCGCGCGCTCCCGCCAGCATCTTGGTCCAGCGCGAACTGTAGCCCAGTCTTTCGCGGATGCGCACCATGCGGGGCTGGATGCCGAGTGACACATGATGGAGGAACACGCGGCCATCCACGCGCCCGACATCGATCTTTTGTGTCGTCGCGTTGCCGAGCTGCGACAGCGCTTCAGTCAGGTCTTGGCTGATATCGAGCGACTTGGCCATGAGATTCATGGTGCCGAGCGGCAGCATGCCAAGCGCAATGTCCGTGCCCGCAAGGTGCCCGGCAATACTAGCGATCGTGCCGTCGCCGCCTCCTGCCACTATGGCCGAGACTGTCTTTGAACGGATCATGTCGCGAACGGTGCTATCGATTTCTGCGCCGGACAGGATGTGGAGTTCGGCCGGAGCAGGCCATTTCGAAAGCTCGGACTCGACCAGTGCTCGAGCGGCATCGACACCCATGCTGCGCACTGTGCCGGATTGCGCATTGATCAGCACCGCCGTCCGCCCTGTGTGCGCACGAGTTTCAGGCTTGGGAGCCGTTCCGGCCGAAGCCGGCTGTATCGTCATTTCTGCCATCGTTTCTTCCATATCGGAACGCGCCGACTCCCTTTCAATACAGATTGCGGAACCATGCGCACCCGGCGGCATTGCCTCAGCATGTCAATGACAGGAGGATTTCATGAAAGGCATCGTTTTGTGGCTTCTTGGCGTTCCGATCTCCGTTATCATCCTGATCTACCTCTTGTTCTGAGACGATTCAGGAACGGCACACGGAAAGAACCATACCGGACCCGGTCACGCCGGGTCCTTTTGCATGTCGAAAGGCTTGCTATGCCGCTTTTTTGGAGCGCAGGTCGAAGAACAAAGCTTGCGCGATGAGGGCCTTTACCATTTCAGGCGAGAATGGTTTGGTGATGAGGAACGCCGGTTCAGGGCGCTCGCCGGTCAGCAGACGTTCGGGGAAAGCCGTGATGAAGATCACCGGCACATCGAAACTCTGGAGTATGTCGTTGACGGCGTCGATCCCGGAGCTGCCGTCGGCGAGTTGAATGTCCGACAGTACAAGCTGCGGATTCGTCTCGCGCGCCAGCTTCACAGCTTCCTTGTGCGTGCGCGCGATGCCGACCGACCGGTGGCCAAGTGAAGTAATCGTGTCTTCGATGTCGAGCGCGATAAGCGGCTCGTCCTCGATGATGAGAATGTCGCTTGCGATCATCTCGGAGATCTGCTGGTTGGCTTCCTCGAAGAGAGCATCGACCTCGCTGTCAGTCTGCTTGACGATCCTCGCGATATCGCGGCGATCGAATCCCTCAACCGCCGATAGAAGGAAGACCTGGCGGGCTGGTCCCGGAAGATGGGCGAGGCGGCCCTGAACTGTTGCCTCCCAGCTTGGCTGACCAACGTCACTTCCGCCATTAACCGGCAGCGATCCCCACAAGGTGCAAAGCGTCTGATAGAGGGTGATTTTGGGATTGCTTGAGCCCGTCAGGATTGACGGATCGGCAATCAAGCTTTCAAGCACCGCAGCGACATAGGTATCGCCACTCGCCTGGGTACCGGTCAAAGCCCGCGCAAAGCGCCGCAAGAAAGGCAGGTGCGGCGCAACAGAGGCAGATAAACTCATGAATTCAACGGCATGGCTTGACGCCACGGCCCTCCCTGATAGAGACTGTCATGCAATAACGCCAAACTTATCGTCCGGTTCCACATTTTTTCAAGTTTATTGGAACAAGATGCGTTTGAATGCATTTTATAACATCAGACCGCTGCCCGGACGGCGGTGGGTACGCGCGAAATCGGAAAAATGAGCGACAAACCAGTGAAGAAGACAAGGGCCTCTGCTGCCCAGCATGTGGTCAAGGAGGCTGTGAGCACAAAGCTCAGAGCCTATTACGATGATATTTCCCGGCAGGAAGTGCCGCAGCGGTTTTTGGATCTCCTTCAGGATCTCGACAAGGCAGATGAGCGTGAAGATTGACTGAGGTTGTCAAGTCATTCGCAGGCCGGAGTGTTTTGTCTCCCATGAGCGATCGTGAGTTCAAGAACGATCTCATTGCGTTTATTCCTCCGCTCAGGGCCTTCGCAATTTCGCTCACTGGCAAGGTCGACCGCGCGGATGACCTCGTGCAGGAAACCTTGATGAAGGCGTGGGCCAACCGGTCCAGCTTCGAACCGGGTACCAAGCTCAAGGCATGGCTGTTCACCATCCTGCGGAACGAGTTCTACACTGTATTCCGGAAACGCAAGCGCGAGGTCGAGGACGCCGATGGCGTTATCGCGGCCAACGTCGGCGTTCACCCGGCCCAGCATAGCTACATGGATTTGAGCGACATGCGGGTTGCCCTTGGCCTGCTGCCGGTCGATCAGCGCGAAGCGCTGCTTCTGGTCAGCGCCAATGACATGTCCTACGAGGAAGCGGCAGCGATATGCGGAGTCGCGGTTGGCACGATCAAGAGCCGCGTCAATCGTGCGCGTGTCAAGCTCGGGGAGCTGCTGCACCTGAAGGATACTTCGGAGTTCGGAGTGGAGCCGCGCGTCCAGGCCGCGTTGGCCGTGCGCAGCACTGTCGAATGAGTGTTGCGGTCGAGGGGAACTTCGCCGTCGCCGCCACATTGTCAACGCACGGATGCCAGCTGTCTGCCATCCTTTGACGGAGACAAGATCATGAATTTTTCCAACTTGCTTCACTGGGCGATCATCTTCCTGGTCGTGGCCATCATCGCCGCACTTCTGGGCTTTGGCGGCGTCGCAGGCACTGCGATGGAAGGCGCCAAGATCGTGTTCTGGGTGGCGATCGTGATTGCCATCCTGTCGTTCATCATCAGCGCTGTACGAAAGGCTTGACAGTTTCGCAGAACGGAAAAAGGGCCCGGATGCAATGTCCGGGCCCTTATAACATGATACAAGTGATTGCAGTGCAAAAGACTTATAGGCGGTACCTGCTTACGAGCCTGTTCCTATCGATAGAAATGCGGCTCTTCTGCAATGCGTCCTTGGCCAGACTTCCGGCGAACGGCAAGGCTGCAAACCGACATACCGCCATAGCAGTGGTTGTAACGAAGCGCATGATCAGTTTTCCTCTGTCTGATCGCCGATGAGAAGTGTCCGCTAGAGCGATTTCATCCAGCTATCGACTTCCGTGCGGGCGCGATCCTTTTCATACCCATACGCACTCTGCAACCGGCCTTCCAGTTCATCGCGGCGGCCTTCGATGACATCGAGATCATCATCGGTAAGTTTGCCCCACTGGGTCTTGGCCTTGCCTTTGAACGTCTTCCAGCTTCCTTCGATCCGATCCCAATCCATGATTGCTCTCCTCTAAAAAAGTTGAAGTCGAAATGCTGTTGGCACTTGGCAGCGCCATCGCAAACTTAAACGGCCAAACCACATCGGAGTTCCAAGGATGCCCGCCGCGACACGCGACAGTCCGCCAAATTCAATGTGCAAGATCAAGACGTTACGGTAGAAAGATCAAGCGATTCCTGAGCCGTGTTCTCTATCATTTCGCTGCTGCCGCTGGCGGCGGACGGCAACAGGCCCGCGGCATGCTCAGGGTTGATCATGGTGCGCCCACCCTCGGTATCGACCCACGCGAGACCGAGAATCTTCGCATCTGGCAGCCGCGCCGCGATGCGCTTCTCGAGATATGAATACTTCGCCGCGGAGGGGGATTGCAGATAGCAGAGGCACACATAGGCAGCGTCTGCCGCGGCGTCCTCAGGAAACTTGCCCGGCATGATGGCATCTTCCGGCAGCATGCGGTGCGGAATATTCTTCAGCCTCAGATAGGCCGAAACCGAGAGCGTCGCCGCAAAGTTCAACGCGCCATGCGCCGAGATCAGAAACACCGTGGACGCCGCATCCTCTGCCTCGTCATTCTCGGGCCAGATGTCGTCAAGGAGGCGCGAGTAGGTGGACACGACCGACACTTCGCGTTCCGGCGTCAGCACCTTCCGGTCCTTGTCGAACTGCGCGAGCTGCAGTCCGGGAATGACCACATCGGTCATGTACTTGTCCAGTTCGCCTGCCTCGCGATAGGTCTCCGCATGTTCTGCCGCCTCGATGGGATCGTTGGCGAGCATTCTTTGATAGAAGGCGTGATCCGGCGTCAGCACCGGCGTCGATCCCAGCAGCACTTCGAGAAACTGAAGGGCCTCGATATGGCGGCCGACCACCAGAAGCATGATGGTGATGGGCGTTGCCAGGACCAGTCCGATAGGGCCCCACAATGCCGTCCAGAACGCCGCGGAGGCCACGATGGCAACTGGAGAAAGCCCGGTGGTTTTACCGAAGAACAGAGGCTCTAGCACGTGTCCGACGAGGGTTTCGGTCACCAGCACCACGCCCAGCGTCATGAAGGCGAGCGTCCACCCGTCGCCGACCGCAACGGCGATGATGATGGGAAATATCGAGGCGAGGAAGGTACCGACATAGGGCACGAAGCGCAGGACGGTGGTGAGGACGCCCCACAATATCGCTCCCGGCACGCCGATGAAGAACAGTGCCGTTCCGATGAAGGCTCCGGTCAGCCCGTTGATCATCAGCTGGGTTGCGAACAGGCGGCTCAGCCTGTGGCCCGCCTCGTCGAGCGCCGTCGTGGTGCGGTGAAGATCACCCGTGCCTGCAAGCCTGATGAGACGGTTTCGCAAATCCTCGCGGTAGATGAGGATGAACGTCACCATAAGCACCACGATGCCGAGTTGCGTCAGCGGATGGATCAGAATGCCAAGAATTGCGAAGACCGAATCGAACGGCCCATATCCTGGCTCCCGAACCTCGACCGGAATCGGTTTCTGTACTGCGGCAGTGCCCGCCGCGCCTGGCCCCTGCGTTTCGAGCTCGGTGCGAAGATCCTCCAGCACATTCGCGGCGCGCTCCAGCGTGCCGCTACCCGACGTCATCTGCTTCAGGTTCTGGGCTTTCTCCCGCAGGCTGGATTCATAACTTGGGAGATCCGCAGCCAGGTTGGTGAGGGTGGAGGCCACAACCGCAGCGACCACGGAGAGCACCAGAAACGCGAGAAATACCGTTGTGAGGGCGGCAAGCGTTTTCGGCAGGCGCAAGCGTTGCAACAGCGAAACGACGGGCGCCAGCAGGATGGACAGCAGAACCGCAAGCGCCACGGGAATGAGAATGTCGCTCCCGAAGTACAGAATGGCGCAGATGCCGAGAAATATGAAGAGACCATTGACGAGCGCCTGTCCAGGCGCTGGGCCAAGGCTCTGTTCGCGGTAGACCACGGCGGGCAAAGGCCTCATTCTGTTCCTCGAAGATGCCGCTCAGGGCTTTATGAAGGATGCGGCACTCCCGCGTGAGCTGGATGCGAAGTATGCCGATACAACCCTAAAATGCTACAGGGCGGCAAAGGTTCCACCGGGTTGCGGCAGGGGGGTGTTCAGCTTCGCAGTATCCACTGCATGACATGCACCGCGACAGCGCAGACAGCCCCGCTCTGGTTGCGCAGCTCTATGTCGGCCATCGTTCTGAGCTTGCCGGCATCGATCCCGCTGATCCTGTAATCGATCGTGATTGTGTCGCCGATGAGCACAGCCCTTACGAAGCGGACCCGGTCATAACCCAGCGACACCGGTAGATGCGTCGCCATCAGCGGCCCGCAGGCGTCGCAGATCATGGTCGAAGCCCGCGACATGTAGCCCACCAGCAGGGCGCCGTGAGCGATGCGGTGTCCATAGGTCGTCCTGCTCATGGCGGCTTCGTCCACGTGGTTGGGAGACAGGTCTCCTGTTATGCCGGCAAAGAGATAGACGTCGCTCTCGCCCACGGTCTTGGAGCACGTCACGCTTTGTCCGACACTTGCATTCAGCGCCTCGAGCATGTCAGTCTTTCAGCAATTCGCGTGCAATGATCGTCCGCTGGATCTGGTTTGTGCCTTCGTAGATCTGGGTGATCTTGGCGTCGCGGTAGAGCCGCTCGACCTCGAAACCCCGGATATAGCCCGAGCCGCCGAACACCTGTACGGCATTGGCGGCATGTGCCACCGCCACATCGCTGGCAAAGCATTTGGCAATCGAGCAGTCGCTTGTCGCGGGCAGACCCGCATCCATGATCATTGCCGCCCGCTGAACGAGTGCGCGGGCCGCGGTGATATCTTTCTTCATGTCGGCAAGAAGCCACTGCAGCCCCTGGTTCTCGGCTACAGGCCTGCCGAACTGCCTGCGGGTTTTTGCATAGCCAACGGCGGCGTCGAGTCCCGCCTGCGCAATGCCCACAGCCAGCGCGCCGATCCCGATACGGCCCTTGTCGAGTACGCTCATCATGATGTGGAAGCCCCGGTTCATCTCGCCCAGAATGGCATCACCACCGAGCCTCACACTTTCGAAGTGGAGTGAGCCCACCGGCGACGCACGCTGCCCCATCTTGGATTCCTTCCTGCCGCGCGAGACCCCCTCGGCTGCGAGGTCGACGATGAAGATCGACATGCCCCGGTGTCCTAACGCGGGGTCGGTTCGTGCCAGGACGAACGCGACATCCGCGACCGGCGCGTTGTGAATCCAGATTTTCGAACCAGACAGCAGCCAGCCGGATCCGTCGCGGACGGCAGTCGTCTTGACGCCCGAGACATCGCTGCCAGCCTCGGCTTCGGTGATGCAGTAGGCCACACGCTTGCGCGCCGACAGCACATCGCGCAGCCATTGCGTCCGCTGGCTGTCCGAACCGTGAACCGAGAGCAGGGTGCCGATCAGTTCGACCAGCCCGCACTGATCCGCAACCGAGGCATAGCCCTGGGACAATTCCTCCATCACAAGCGCATATGACAGGGTGTCGAGCCCCGCGCCCCCGAGTGCTTCGGGCACCGTAATGCCGAATAGCCCCGCTTCGGCCATCCCGGCATAGATTTCGGCGGGAAAGCGCTCGCTTTCGTCGAGCTCCGCTGCATGCGGCCTGACTCTGTCCGCAGCGAAGCGGCGCGCCGTATCCTGTATCTGTGCGTAAACATCGGAAGAAAGCTTCGACGTCGGGATGAAGAAGGGCGTCGTGGTCATAAACGATCCTGCGGCGTTGCATCGATTGCGCTGCGGCAGGCCCCGCGGTGCGCTTGACAGGCGCTGGCAATGAAGTAACCAGTCGGTTCAGTAAACATCAAATGCCGTGGAAACACAAATGCCGGCAGCACCTGTAATTCCGATCCTGCCGAATGGGATTCCGGCGCTTGGCCTAGGCACCTTTCCGCTTCGCGGCGACGACGCGACCCGCGCCGTGGCAATGGCGCTGGAGATCGGCCTTCGCCACATCGACACTGCACAAATGTACGCTAACGAGGCGGATGTGGCAAAGGCGCTGCGCGCCTCGGGCATTCCTCGCGAACAGGTTTATGTCGTCACCAAGGTCGATCCCTCCAATCTGTCCCAATCCCGCTTCGCGGCATCGGTCGCGCGTTCGGTGGAAGACCTCGGCGGTCCGCCCGATCTGCTGCTCATTCATTGGCCGCCTCCGGATGAAGACCTTGATGCCGTTGTCGGGCGTCTGGTCGAGGAAAAGAACAAGGGCATGGCCCGCGCCATCGGCGTGAGCAACTTCACGCCTGCCATGATGCGCCGCGCGCAGACCGTCGCTCAGGGCGCGATCATTGCAAATCAGGTTGAATTCCATCCGCTGCTCGACCAGCGGGAGGTTTTGAAAGAAGCACGAGACCTTGGCATCACTCTCACCGCCTATTGCCCGCTTGCACGCGGTAAGGCCCTGCAGGCAGAACTTATTCGGGCCATGGCGTCGGCATACGGCCGGCCGGCTTCCGAGATCGTGTTGCGCTGGATCCTTCAGCAAGGCGTCGCCGCAATTCCGATGACCACGAAGCGCGGCAATGCGCTGTCGAACCTCAATGCCACGGGTTTTGAACTGTCCGGCCATGACATGACGGCACTTTCGTCGCTCGGCACGCGCGGTGGCCGACTTGTCAGTCCGTCCTGGATGAACGGGCGCTGGGACTAAGTAGAGGTGGCCAGTCTCTCGCGGCAAGTCCTCAGAGTCTCGTCGATCGGGCGTCTCCACCAGTTATTGACGGAGAAGATTTCGACCTCGACGGACCCTTCGTAGCCACTGTCTTCCACCATTTGACGGATCTGCGGCACATCGATAACGCCATCGCCCATCATGCCGCGGTCGTTGAGAATGTCCGAAGTAGGCACGAGCCAGTCGCAAGCGTGAAAGCCGAGGATGCGGTTTTCCCGTCCCGCACGCGCCAAATCTCGCGAAAGATTGGGATCCCACCACAAATGATAGACATCGACAATTGTGCCAAGCCAGGGATCGCTGCAATTGCCTTCGATCAGGGCGCATAGATCGAGCGCTTCCGACAGCAGCGACAGGCAGGACCGCTCCGCCGCATAGACGGGATGCAGGGGCTCCAACGCGATTTTCACGCCGGCATTCTTACCGTGATCGAGCAGCAGGGCGGTAGCTTCCGCCACCTGCCGCCGCGCTCCTGAGATATCCTTCGATCCTTCCGGCAGGCCGCCGACCACCATTACGAAACACGGCGATCCAAGTGCAGCTGCATCATCGATGGCGCGCCGGTTTGCCGCGACATTCGCCTTGTAGTCATGTTCAGTCAGCGCAGGAATATACGTGCTGCGGCAATAGCCTGAAACCGTCAGCCCGGCCTCGCGGATGCGGCGCGCAATTGCTGATACGTCATGGCCCTCCACCTCCCTTCGCCATGGTGCGATGCCGCCGAACCCGGCGCGCGCAACGGCGTCGATGACGGTTTCGATGGGTGCCTGAAACCCGAGTGTGGCGGTGTTGATGGAACAGGCCTCCGGATGTTTCCCGAGATCGCGCATCACGCGCCATAGAGACAAAGCATCTGCTTCATCCGTCTGGCAGCGCGCGGCGGGTCGGCCAGAAGTCCTGCCTGATCGGCAAGCTTGAAGATTTCTGTGAAATAGGGAAGTGGCCGCATCGCCTGCGCGCCGCCCACCATCACGAAGTGATTCTGATGGCCGTTGAGCCAGGCGAGAAATACGATGCCCGTCTTGTAGTACTGGGTCGGCGCGCGGAAAATCAGGCGTGACAACGGCACGGTCGGCGCCATCAGCGCCTCGTACTTCGTCATGTTCCCACGGGCGAGCGCGGACAGCGCCGCGGAGGCAGCAGGCGCGATTGCATCGAATATTCCAAGCAGGGCGTGCGAGTATCCTTGATCGTCTCCGGCAATGAGTTTTGGATAGTTGAAGTCGTCGCCGGTGTACATCTTGACACCCTCGGGTAAACGCCGCCGCATTGCGATTTCCCTCGCGTCGTCGAGCAGCGAGATCTTGATACCGTCGATCCTTGCCGCGTTTCCGGCAATCGCCGCGAGGCAGGTTTCCATGGCCGCTCCAAGGTCATCCGTTCCCCAATATCCGTGCAGCGCCGGGTCGAACATGCCGCCCAGCCAGTGCAGGATCACCGGACGATCGGCTTCGGCCAGAACACGCGAATAGACCTTCACATAATCGTCTGGCGAGCGCGCAACCCGCAGTAGCGCGCGGCTGGCCATCATGATCACGCGGCCATCGCGCTTCTGTACCGCATGAAACTGCTCCAGATAAGCGCGGATCACATCGTCGAGCGTGCGGGCTTCGGCGATCGGCAACTGGTCGGTTCCGCAGCCCGAATAGATCATCCCTGCGCGCTTGCCGGCCGATTTCAGCGAATGCCCGATCAGCTCGAGCGCCCGCGGCCAGTCGAGCCCCATGCCACGCTGCGAGGTATCCATGGCCTCGGCAATGCCGAAGCCGAGGTCGAGCAGGTGGGAGCGGAAGGCCAGCGTTCTCTCCCAGTCTATGGCGGGGGAGCCTGATGGGTCCGCACCGGTAAGGGGATCTGCCACCACATGCGCGGCGGCAAGGGCCACGCGGTTGAAAGGCGCGCGCGGCTTTCGCGCCGGCAGCGGTTCGCCCTCGAGAACATAGGTTTCGGTGGAGCCATCGGACTTCGGCAGTTTGATTTTCATGGGTTCAGTATCTCACTGTCAGAAGCCCGGCATCGGCCTGGATGATCTGTCCGCTGGTATAGGGAAGTAGTCCTGTCGCCAATGTCACGGCAATGCGCGCCACTTCCTCTGGCTGACCCCAGCGCTTGATGACTGTGAGGCCGCCCTCGATAAGCGCATCATAACGGGGCTTCGAGGGGGCTGTCATATCGGTTTCGATGAAGCCAGGCTGAATTTCGTAAACGCCGATGCCATCGTTCGAAAGCCGCGCCGCGAACAGCTTCGACACCATCGAGACCGCGGCCTTCGAGACGCAGTACTCTCCCCGTGCGATGGACGGCGCCACGGCATTGGCGGAAGACACGGTGACGATCGAGCGATGCGCTCCGCCGCGGACCTTCAGGACGCGGCGCGCGAACTCCTGGGTGAGAAAAAACGTGCCGCGCGTATTCACGTCGAGGCAGCGGTCGTAGCTCTCCGCCGTCACATCGAGGAGGTCGCCCCGCACCATGACCGAGACACCGGCGTTGTTGACGAGCGTCGTCAAGGGACCAAGTGCGGCTTCCGCCTTGTCAAGAACTTGTGCATGGCCGGCAATCTCGGAGATGTCGGCGGCGATCGCAATCGCCTTGCGGCCCCTGGCTTCGATCCCGGCCGCAAGCCCGGCGAGTTCATCCGACACGGTCAGGTCGCACACGGCCAGGTCGAAGCCCGCATCCGCCAGCGCCAGTGCGATGGCCTTGCCGATTCCGCGCCGCGCGCCCGTCACCAGTGCTTGGCCGTTCATTGGAGCTTCTCCAGCTTCATGAGTGTCTCCGGCCTGCAAACGATCCGTAATATCGCCTCGATGTTGAACCTCAGTCGCGCCGTCTTCGCCTCCGGGCTCATCAGGTCGCGGCCATAGACGATGGCGCCCGTATGCCGGTTGTTGAGATAGTGGAAACCAAGCCCGGAGAGGGCGATCAATATCTGGACAGCGTCGAGATCCGGCCGGAACTGGCCCTGCGCCACGCCACGCTCGAGCAATGTCTTCATCCTGGCGACGAAGGGTTTGTTCATGGCATCCATCTTTTCCGACTTCCGGATGTGCCGCGCCTTGTGCAGGTTTTCGCTGTTCACCAGCGTGATGAACTCGGGGTTTGAAAGATAGTATTCCCAGGTGAACGTCATCAGCCGCTTCAGCGCTGTGATGGGTTCGTCCTGCTCGATCCTGAGTTCGGCTTCCGCGGCGCGGAAGGCGCCATAGGCATCTTCCAGCGTACGCCGGAACAATTCTTCCTTGTTGCCGAAGTAGTGATACAGCATCCGCTTGTTGATCTTTGCCTTGGCGGCGATGTCGTCCACCCGTGCGCCGCCCAGCCCCTTTCTCGCGAATTCGCTCTTTGCGGCATCGAGGATGCGGAGCCGCGTTGCGTCAGGGTCGCGTGAGCGGACGGCGGATGGCAATTTGCCCGCCATCATGCCGGAACGGGCGCATCCTGCCGGAGCAGCCCCCGGTGCTTCAACTCGGCCCAGAAATCCTGAGGGATCGGATGGCTGACCCATGCCACGTTCTGGTCCATCTGCTCGACTGTGCGGGTGCCGGGCACATGCGATGCGACCGCAGGATGGGCCAGCAGGAATTGCAGGGCGGCCGCGGGCAATGGCACATTATGCGCCTTGCACACGGCCTCGATCTGCCGGACACGCTCCATGATGGGTTCTGGGGCGGGGGCATAGTTGTACTTGGCACCGGGAACGGCGCCGGTCGCCAGGATGCCGCTGTTCAGACCGCCGCCGATGACGATCGCGGCCCCGCGCTGTTCGCAAAGCGGCATCAGTTCGTCGAGCGGTTCCTGTTCCAGCAGGGTATAGCGGCCGGCCATCAGCAGGCAGTCGAAGTCACCGGCCTTCATGAAATCGAGCATCACTTCCCAATTGTTGACACCAACGCCGATCGCCTTCACCGCGCCCTGCTCACGGAGTTTGAAAAGCGCGGGGTAGCAGCCCTCCATCGCCTGCCGGAAATAGACCTTCTGCTGCGCTTCGCCATGCGTGAACACGTCGGCATCATGGATATAGAGAATATCGACATGTTCGAGGCCAAGTCGCTGCAGGGAATCCTCGAAGCTCCGCATCGTACCGTCGTAGCTGTAGTCGAAACGGCAGACGTTGGGCAGCGCATCCACCCATGGCGCGAAATTGATGGCCGAGCGCTTTGCTGGCGTCAGCACACGTCCCACCTTGCTCGATATGACGAATTCTCCGCGCGGTCTCCAGCGCAGCGAATGTCCGAGGCGCGCCTCGGACAACCCGTGCCCGTAGTAAGGTGCCGTATCGAAATAGCGCATGCCATGGTCCCATGCCCTTTGCACCATGGCGTGGGACGTTTCTTCGCTGATAGGCCGCAGGAAATTGCCGATGGGTGCGGCGCCAAAGCCCATGTCGGTCACTTCGAGGTCAACGCGCCCGAACTTGCGTTTTCCGATGGCTGGCATTGCTGTACCCCGGCTTGACATTTGAAACCCGCCTGATGATAACCAAGTGGTTACAAATGGCAAGACTCTCGCTGTTTCGCGGCAGCGGCGAACTCGCTCTTGAAACGGGCGACGGCGATCCGGAGGCGTTCTTTGTCCACCACCTTCGATTATATCATCTCGGGCGCGGGAACCGCCGGCTGCGTATTGGCAAGCCGCCTCACCGAGGATCCGGATGTTTCGGTTCTTCTCCTCGAAGCTGGCGGACCCGATTCAAGTCTGCTGTTTCACTGGCCTGCTGGCTTCGCGAAAATGACGAAAGGCATCGCGTCCTGGGGCTGGTCCACGGTTCCCCAACGCCACATGAAGGACCGCGTGTTGTGGTACACGCAGGCGAAGGTCGTGGGCGGCGGCTCTACCATCAATGCCCAGGTCTATACGCGCGGCAATGCCAAGGACTATGACGCCTGGCGCGATGAGGGCGGATGCGAAGGCTGGGGGTACCGCGACATTCTCCCCTATTTCAAGCGCGCCGAAGGAAACGAACGCTTCAGCGACGACTATCACGGAACCGATGGCCCCATTGGCGTGACGATGCCGAAAAGCGCGCTTCCGGTGTGCGACGCCTTTATTCGCGCCGCCCAGCAGGCCGGCATTCCCTACAATCCGGATTTCAATGGCCGCTACCAGCGCGGCGTGGGTTACTATCAGTTGACGCAGAAGAATGCGCGGCGTTCGTCGGCGGCCACCGGCTTTCTCAATCCCGCCAGGCCGCGCAAGAACCTCACCGTCATGTCGGGGGCGCTCGCCACCCGCATCATGGTCGAAAAGGGCAGGGCCGTGGGGCTGAAGGTACGCGTCGATGGCAAAGATACGGAATACCGTGCAACGCGGGAAGTGCTGATCACGTCGGGCGCTATTGGTTCGCCGCGCCTCCTGATGCTCTCGGGGATTGGCCCGGCGGATCATCTGAAGTCCGTTGGCGTCGATGTCGTGCACGATCTGCCGGGCGTCGGCTCGAACCTGCAGGATCATGTCGATATCTGCGTGCTTTCGGAATGCACGGGCGATCATTCCTATGACGGTTTGCAGAAGCCGCATCGCATGGTGATGGCGGGCCTGCAGTATCTGCTGTTCAAGTCGGGCCCGGTGGTCTCCTCGCTCTTCGAGACGGGTGCCTTCTGGTATGCCGATCCGGATGCGCGCTCGCCTGATATCCAGTTTCACTTCGGACAGGGCTCGGGGATCGAGGCCGGCATCGCCAAGCTCGACAACGCAGGCGTCACCCTCAACTCTGCCTTCATGCGCCCGCGCTCACGCGGTACGGTAAGGCTTGCTTCGCCTGACATCACAGATGCGCCGCTGATCGATCCCAACTTCTGGTCGGACCCTTATGATCTGAAAATTTCCCTCCGCGGCCTTGAGATGGCGCGCGAGATCATGTCGCAACCGGCATTGAAACCCTTCGTGAAACGCGAGGTGCTGCCGGGTGTGAGCGACCCCGCAGCGATCTTCGAATATGCCTGCCGCATGGCAAAGACCGACCATCATCCCGTCGGCACCTGCAAGATGGGGCATGATGCGATGTCGGTCGTTGGCACCGACCTCAAGGTTCATGGCCTCGAAGGCTTGCGCGTCTGCGACAGTTCCATCATGCCATTCATCAACTCCTCGAACACCAATGCGCCCACCACGATGATTGGCGAGAAAGCGTCAGACCTCATCGCCGGAAAGCCGCTGCTGCCGGCCGCCGTTCTGGAATGGGAGCGCAATGAAATGAAACACTACGCCGAAGCCTGATCCGCATCGCTCATGACAAAGCCCTGTATCATCACCGTCGCCATCACGGGTTCCGTTCCGCGGAAGGAGCACAACCCAGCAGTTCCGATCACCATTGCCGAACAAGTGGAATCGACCCACGCCGCCTTCGAGGCCGGGGCCACCATCGCGCACGTGCATGTGCGGAAAGACGACCAGACTCCGACATCGGACCCCGATCGTTTCGCGGCGCTGCTGGAGGGTCTGCGCAAGCATTGCCGCGGCATGATCGTGCAGTTCTCGACAGGCGGGCGTTCCGGCAAGGGCGCGGAACGCGGCGGCATGCTGCATCTGGGATGCGACATGGCCTCGCTTTCCACAGGCTCGTGCAACTTCCCCACCATCATCTACGAGAACCATCCAGACCTCGTCCGCGAACTTGCGCAAAAGATGCTGGACTACAACGTGAAGCCCGAGATCGAGGTTTTCGATCTCTCCATGCTCTATCAGGCATTGCGCCTCGCGGACGAGGGGATGTTGAAGAAGCCACTGCACGTGCAGTTCGTCATGGGCGTCAAGAACGCCATGCCGGTCATCCGCCAGGCCTTCGATTTCATGGTCGATGAAGTAACGAGGCTTTCGCCGCAATCGACCTGGGTCGCGGCAGGGATCGGCAAGCATCAACTCGAAGTGAACCGCTGGTGCCTCGAGCGTGGCGGCCACTGCCGCACCGGACTGGAGGACAACATCCGCTGGGACGAAACGCGTCTTGCGGCATCGAATGCCGAGCTTGTGAAGCGTGTTGCCGTCCTCTGCGGAGAGTTTGACAGGCATGCCGCGAGCCCCGCCGAGGCGCGCGCGATACTCGGCCTTGCAGCCGCTTAAGGCTGTTCCTTCTGGTTGTTCAGCGCATAAAGAATGGCGGAACGCTTGAGGTGGATCACCAGCGCCTCTTCGGCCGCATCGGCATCGCCCTTCGCGATGGCGGCGATGATCTGCTCGTGCTCGGCCATCGTGAAGGTTTCCTTGCCGCTCCAGAACAGCAGTTCCACGTGATAGGCCTTGAGCCAGCCCAGCATTGCTTCGCTCACCGAGACAAAGATGGGATTGCCCGAGATTGCGGCAATCTGCGTATGAAAGCGCATATCCGCCGTCATGAATTCTTCAGCCTTACCCAGTTTTTCCCGCTGCTCCGCGACGGTTGCACGTAAGGTTTCGATATCGGAAGGCGTGGCCTTGGCTGCGGCCTCGCGCACCATGCCGCGCTCGAAGAATAGCCGTGCATTCTTGAGATGCTCGAGCGAGTCGGAGGATCGCGACAGCATGATATGGGCCGACTGGTCGACCTGCCGGATGATCGATTGCGCGGTAAGTTCCTGAACCCGTGCCCGTTCGCCGTGCGAAATTGAAACCAGCCCCATGTTGCTGAGCGATTGCATCGCCTCGCGGATGGCAGGCCGCCCTACGCCGAAGCGTTCCATCAGTTCGCGCTCCGACGGCATGGCATCGCCGGGCTTGAGATTGCCCTCCGAAATGATGCGGAGCAGCCGTTCCAGCACTTCGTCGGAAAGTTTTCGGCGGATGATGCGATCGGTTTGCATGACGCGGCAAGGCTGCTAGTTTGTCATCAGTTCAGTTCATCATACCAGTAAACAACCCATGCGCAACCCGGCTTCCAACATGATCCGCTTGACCTATCTCATTGAATCGACAGGTGATCCGGAAAGGCTGGCAGACAAGATTGCAAGCGATCAATCCACCGGAACCTTCGTCGCTGTCCCCGGAGAGACGGAAGAACTCAAGGCTCGGGTGGCTGCGCGCGTCACCGCGCTCCGGCGGCTGGCCCCTGTAAAGCAATCGTCTTTTCCGTCAAGCGAAGACGGGCCGTTTAACCGCGCCGAAGCCGATATCGATTTTCCGCTCGATGCCATCGGCACCGACCTCTCGGCGCTGATGACGATCGCCATAGCGGGCATCTATTCGATCAAGGGCTTCACCGGTATCCGCGTGACCGGACTGGAATTGCCAGGTGCTTTCGCCGCCGCACATCCAGGCCCGCAGTTCGGCATTGCCGGAAGCCGCAGGCTCACCGGCGTTCACGGCCGCCCCATCATCGGTACGATCGTAAAGCCCGCTCTGGGTCTGCGCCCGCATGAAACCGCCGAGCTGGTGAAGGACCTGATCGAGGCTGACGTCGACTTCATCAAGGACGACGAAAAGCTGATGAGCCCTGCCTATTCGCCGCTGGAAGAGCGTGTGAAGGCCATCATGCCGCTGATCCTCGATCGCGAGCAGCGTACCGGCCGCAAGGTGATGTACGCCTTTGGCATCAGCCATGCCGATCCGGACATCATGATGCGCAACCACGACATGGTGTTGAAGGCAGGCGGCAATTGCGCCGTCATCAACATCAACTCGATCGGCTTTGGCGGAATGGCGTTCTTGCGCAAACGCTCCGGCCTTGTGCTCCATGCCCATCGGAACGGCTGGGACATTCTTACCCGTCACCCCGGCCTCGGCATGGATTTCTCTGTCTACCAACAGTTCTGGCGTCTGCTCGGCGTCGACCAGTTCCAGATCAACGGCATCCGCGTGAAATACTGGGAGCCTGATGAAAGCTTCGTTGCCTCCTTCAAGGCGCTGCAGCAGCCGATCTTTTCCGGGGCCGATTGCCCGCTCCCCGTCGCAGGTTCCGGCCAATGGGGCGGGCAGGCGCCTGACACGTACGAGCGCACCGGCAAGACGCAGGATCTCCTCTATCTCTGCGGCGGCGGCATCGTCAGCCATCCTGGCGGCCCTGCAGCGGGCGTCCGCGCCGTTCGCCAGGCCTGGGAGGCGGCGGTCAAGGGGATTGCCCTCGAAACCTATGCCGTGGATCATCCAGAACTTGCTGCATCGCTGAAGTTCTTCGGCGACGGCAAGGCCTCCTGATGGGGCTTCTCCTGTCCTATTACGGCGATGATTTCACCGGCTCGACCGATGTGATG
Source organism: bacterium (assembly GCA_022842165.1). Classification (GTDB taxonomy): domain Bacteria; phylum Pseudomonadota; class Alphaproteobacteria; order Rhizobiales; family Aestuariivirgaceae; genus Aestuariivirga. Next base: position 25,441 of record JALHQC010000015.1, on the reverse strand, counting down.
GAAGCGCTCAGCCTTCATGGCATCGACACGGCGCTGTTCACACGCATTCCGAACGACGAACAGCTGCAGCGCTTCTCCGCCTGCCGGGCCATCGGCATTGCAGGCACCAGCCGCAGCCAGCCGCCCGAATGGATGGACGAGCACCTGCCACGATACTTCCGGTGGCTGAAGGACCGCGGCGCACAGTTCTGTCACTATAAGGTCTGTTCCACCTTCGATTCGAGCCCCACGGTTGGCAGCATCGGCAGGGCCGTCGAGATTGCACGCGATATTTTCGGCCAGAAGCTCACGCCGCTCGTGGTCGGTGCACCGCAGCTCAAGCGTTACACGGCCTTCGGTCATCTCTTTGCAGCCTATCAGGGTGAAACCTACCGCATAGACCGCCACCCGGTGATGAGCCGTCACCCCGTCACGCCGATGAACGAGGCAGACCTCCGGGTTCATCTTTCACGGCAAACAGGGGTACCGGCGGCGCTCGTTCCGGCCAATATCCTTGCCGGTGCCAACTCTTCCGCCGTTGATGCAGCGGTTTCAGGACATGACGGCATCGTTCTGTTCGACGTGCTGGATACGGCAACCCAGATCGAAACCGGGCGTCAGCTGCTGCGTCTCTCTGAAAAGACCGGCCCTTTCATTGTGGGGTCATCGGGCGTGAACTATGCGCTCGCCAAGGCATGGGTGGAGGCTGGCATCATTCCCGGCCGGTCGTCTTTCCAGCCATTGGACAGGGTTGATCGCATCATTGCCGTTTCAGGCAGCTGCTCACCCACGACGGCACGCCAGATTCGCCATGCCTTGAACCACGGCTTTGCCGGCATTGAGGCTGATCCCATTGCTTTGGCTGGTGATCAAGGCCGGAAGGAAGGCCAGCGTCTCACCGCCGCTTCGATTGCCTATCTGAAGGAAGGCCGGAGTGTGATCGTCTACACTGCGCTGGATCCGAAGAACGACAAGGGAACAGAGCTGGACCGGATCCCCGGCGGCCGCCATCGCGTCGGCGCTGCTCTGGGCATGATTGCTGGCGATGCGATCAGGACCTGCGGACTGCGCCGCGCCATCCTCGCCGGCGGCGACACATCGAGCCATGCCCTGGGCCGGCTTGACGTGTTCGCCCTGACGTTGCGCTTTCCCCTTAAGGCGACGCCGGGCTCGCCACTCTGCATTGCTCACAGCAGCGATCCGCAGCTGGATGGGCTGGAGATCGCCATGAAGGGTGGTCAAGTCGGGCTAGACGATTACTTCGTCAGCCTCAGAGACGGCATCGGCACGGCTGCGTAGAGGCGGGATCCGGACAGACCGTGACATCGCCGCGATTCGGGTCAATGCTGCGAAGCATGTGTCAAACGATCGTCTGATTGACGCCCATTGCTGAAAATCCTGTCTTGCAAGAGACGAAAATCTCATTACAGTCAGGAACAATAGTTTCCACATGGGAAATAAAAAAGGGGAGGGATGAATGCCGTTGTCATGGAGATTTTCTGCGCTGGGGGACCGTCACCGCGCCTTGGGCTCGAAGCTCGAGGACTGGAGCGGCATGGGCACCGCCTGGACCTATGACGACGATCTGGTCGAGCAGCACGCCACCGTCCGCACCAAGGCCGGCCTCATGGACGTGTCCGGCCTGAAGAAGGTTCACCTCGTTGGGCCCCACGCCATTGCCGTGCTGGACTATATCACCACCCGCGACCTCACCAAGGTCTATCCCGGCAAGTCGGTCTATGCCTGCATGCTGAACGACCGTGGCATGTTCACCGACGACTGCATCGTCTACCGCACCGGCCCCAACTCCTGGATGCTGGTCCACGGCTCGGGCACGGCGCACGAGGAAGTCGTGAAACAGGCCTATGGCCGCAACTGCGCGGTGCTGTTCGACGATGATCTCCATGATCTGTCTCTGCAGGGACCTGTGGCTGTCGACTTCCTGGCCAAGCACGTGCCCGGCATCCGCGACCTTCGCTATTTCCACCACATGCAGACGACGTTGTTCGGCGCACCCGTCATGATCTCGCGCACCGGCTACACCGGCGAACGCGGTTATGAAATCTTCTGCCGTGGGCAGGATGCGGGAATGATCTGGGACACGATCCTCGATCAGGGCAAATCCATGGGCATAAAGCCCGTGTCCTTCACCACCCTCGATTTCCTGCGTGTCGAAAGCTATCTTCTCTTCTATCCCTTCGACAATTCGCAGATGTATCCGTTCCCCGATCAGCCCCCCGGCGATTCGCTTTGGGAGCTGGGCCTCGATTTCACCGTCTCGCCGGGAAAGACCGGCTTCCGCGGTCACGAGGAGCACTACAAGCTCAAGGGCAAGGAGCGTTTCAAGATTTTTGGCCTCCTGATCGAGGGCGACAAGATGGCCGAAGGCGGTGACGAACTTTGGGCCGATGGCAGAAAAGTCGGCGTCATTACCTGCCCGAGCTATTCGAAGCTCACCAAGAGGAGCATGGCAATCGTCCGTCTGGACGTACCCTATGCCAAGCAGGGAACACCGCTTGAGGTGCGCGGCAAGAACCTGAAGGCCAAGGCCATCGCCCACACCATCAGCTTCGATGATCCGGAAAAGAAGAAGCGTACCGCGGTCGGTTAAGGAACACGCATGCTCGTTGCAGGCATCAAGAGCCGTCCGGTCTACAGCGGTTTGAACATCGATCCCAATGCACGGCGGCACCTCTTCGCCCTTGAGGGCGAAGGGGCGCTGGCGCTTCTCGATCAGGTAAAATCCGCCGGGCAGGACTTTCTCGAGAAGACGGAAATCCTCTATGTCGCGACAGGTTCGAGAGCGGAAGATCACGACCGGAAACTCGCGGCCCTGAACCCTCATGATCTGTGGACGGCGCCAACCATTCCCGTCCTTCTCAATCGCTTCAATGCCGTGCTGGGGCAGGCGAAGATGGGTACCCGGATGTATGTTTCGGGCACCGAGGGTTTCATCGGTCAGGCCATGCAGGTGGCAATGAACCATGGCGTCGACCAGGCTTCGATCTTCACCGAACACCGTGGCTCGGCCGCACGCCGCGTGCAATGCGTTCATTGCAAGGGCATCACCGACAGCGTGAGAACCAGCCCTTTCACCTGCACCCATTGTGGCCTTTCGCTTCTGGTCCGCGATCACTACTCCCGCCGCATCGGCGCATTCCAGGGCGTGTGCATCGATGCCGAGGAGCCGGGCACGGCCCCCCCGCCGGAGGAGCTTTTCCCGTGACGATCAACACCGAAATGCAGGTCCGTGTCGCGAAGGTCACCCAGGTTGCGGACAAGGTGAAGCGCTTCCGTTTCGAACGCAGCGACGGTCAGCCCATGCCGATCTTTTCGGGCGGCGCGCATGTGATCGTCTCGATGCGCGACGGCAGCGTGCTGCGCCGCAATCCCTATTCGCTGATGTCCTCGCCGCTCGATACGAGTGCCTATGAAATCAGCGTGCTCCGCGTTGAGCAGTCGCGCGGCGGCTCCGCCTTCCTGCACGAAAAGCTGAAGGCAGGCGACACGCTCACCCTCAGCCAGCCCGTCAATCTCTTCGCCTATGATCATCGCGGCAAGAAGCACATCATGATGGCGGGGGGCATCGGTATCACGCCCTTCATCGCCATGATGGACCAGATGGACCGCGAGGGCAGGGTATTCGAACTCCATTATGCCGTGCGCACCCGCACTCACGGCGCCTACTGGAAGGAACTCGTGCAGCGTTACGGCGCCCACCGCGTAAAGATCTATTGCGATGAGGAAAAGCTCTTCATTCCCGTCCAATCGATTCTCGAGAACCAGCCGCTCGGAACGCATCTCTATGTCTGCGGTCCCGCCGGCATGATCAATGGCGTTCTGGGCACCGCTGTGAAGCAGGGCTGGCCGAAGCAGAACCTTCATTCCGAGGAGTTCCTCGCCCCGCCCATTGGCAAGCCTTTCACGGCAGAGCTTGTGAAATCGAAACGCGGAATCGAGGTCGCCGCTCACCAGAGCATTCTGGAAGCCGTCGAAGCCGCCGGTATCGATGCGCCCTACCTCTGCCGTGGCGGTGCCTGCGGGCAATGCGAAACCCAGGTCATCGCCTGCGATGGCGAAATTGAGCATAATGACCATTTTCTGGAGCCTGAGGAAAAGGCATCCGGAAGAAAGATCATGATTTGCGTCTCGCGCATCAAGGGCAACGGGATCACGCTCGATCTCTAGGAGAGGACCCGCCATGAACATCACTTTCAAGACCGAGACCTTCAGGAACGATTTCACGTTCCGCAATAGCCCGGAAGCGATCCGCCGCTTTCCCTTCCCTTTCCATGACGACAAGTACATGTATGCCGTCAACATGGAACCGCATGTGCCCGCCGGCCCGCCGGGCCACGCCTACAACAACCCCATCGATGTCGACGAACACTACGTCTCCGAAATGCGCGACCGGGAGCAGGTGCTGAAGGAAGACCCGCTCCGCTATCAGGCGCTGCCCCACATGATGGCGGCGCAGTGGGATACGCTCGAACTCCTGATGGAGCATCAGGCTGCCTCCTATCCTGAACATTTCTCGCTGACGAAGGATGGCGGCAACTGGCACTGGATCAACCGTCCGCTCGGCATCGACCAGAAATTCACTTTTGGCGATGCCGCGTCGCTGCCGATGGAGCCTTTGGAATTCATCACGCGCCAGGCACAGGGCGATTTCGTCATTGTCGACCAGCGCGACAACAATCTCTGGTGCGATGCCGGCATGGTGACGACGCAGGCCGACTGGTCGCTCGATTTCGACATCGGCATGAATTTCATGGAGTGGCACGGTCCCGTGCCGCTGGCCCACGAGATGGGCGTTTTCGACCGCGCGCTGAAATTCCTTCTGAACCTCCAACTCGGCAAGCCGGTCCGGCGGCTGAACTGGACGATGACCATCAATCCCCGCCTCGACACCTCTCCCGAGAATTATCACAAGTGGGGGAGGGATCGCATGACGGTGACGCCTGAGAACGTCGGCAACAAGGTGCATCTCCGCTGCGAGCTGCAAAGCCTGTGGCGCCTGCCGCGCTCGAATGCCATCCTTTTCGTCATCCGCTGCTATCTGATCAAGATGGAAGAGCTGGTTACCGTTCCCAAATGGGGCCGCCGCTTCCACCGCGTGCTGCGCGACCTGCCGCCCGAACTCATCGATTACAAGGGCCTGACGCGCTACCGCCCCACCACGGTGGAGTGGCTTTCGAAATATGATGACGGCCAGCCGACCAGCCCTGGCATTTTTCCGGAATGATGGCAGGCAATACAACAATAAACTGAGGGAGAATAAATGACTCGTGTTGCAGTGATCGGTGCCGGTCCGTCCGGCCTCGCGGCTCTTCGCGCCTTCCAGTCGGCGAAGAAGAAGGGCGCGAAGATTCCGGAAGTCGTCTGTTTCGAGAAGCAGGATGATTGGGGCGGGTTGTGGAAATACACCTGGCGCACCGGGCTCGATGAGTACGGTGAACCCGTCCACTGCTCGATGTACCGCTACCTGTGGTCCAACGGGCCGAAGGAGTGCCTCGAATTTGCCGATTACACCTTCGAAGAGCATTTCGGAAAGCCCATCGCCTCCTATCCGCCGCGCGCCGTGCTGTGGGACTATATCGTCGGCCGTGTGAAGAAGGCCGGCGTACGCAAGTGGATCCGCTTCAACACGCCAGTGCGCATGGTCAACTACGACAAGAAAAAGAAGAAGTTCCTGGTGACGTCGCACAACCGTCCGAAGGACATCATGACGACGGAGGAATTCGACTACGTCATCTGCGCGTCAGGCCATTTCTCGACGCCGCAGGTGCCGTTCTTCCCGGGTCTCGACACGTTCAATGGCCGTGTTCTCCACGCCCATGATTTCCGCGACGCGCTGGAATTCAAGGGCAAGGATATCCTGATCGTCGGCAGAAGCTATTCGGCGGAAGATATCGGCTCGCAATGCTGGAAGTATGGCGCAAAGTCGGTGACGACCACCTACCGTTCGAAGCCCATGGGCTTCAAGTGGCCGAAGAACTTCGAAGAGCGCCCATTGCTCCAGAAGGTCGAAGGCAAGACTGCCTACTTCAAGGACGGTTCCACGAAAGACGTGGACGCCATCATCCTCTGCACCGGCTATCAGCACTATTTCCCCTATCTGCCGGAAGACCTCCGCCTGAAGACCGCGAACCGCATGTGGCCGCCCAATCTCTACAAGGGCGTGGTGTGGCAAGACAATCCGAAGTTCTTCTACATCGGCATGCAGGACCAGTTCTACACCTTCAACATGTTCGACGCACAAGCCTGGTACGTTCGCGACATCATCCTCGGCCGCATCAAGCTGCCGAAGGCGGACGCCATGAAGAAGGACTGGAAGAAGTGGCTGAAGCGTGAAGAGAAGCTGGCCGATGCCGAGCAGATGATCTGGTTCCAGGGCGATTATGTGAAGGAACTGATCGAGGCGACGGACTACCCGACCTTCGATATCGAAGCCGTGAACAAGACCTTCATGGTCTGGGAACACCACAAGATGGACGACATCATGGGCTTCCGGAACAATTCCTATGCCTCGCTGATGACCGGCACCATGAGCCCGAAGCATCACACGCCATGGAAGGACGAGCTCGACGATTCCATGGAAGCCTATCTCAGAAACGCCTGAGGACCAGCGCTACTGAATAGCAAATGGCCGGGAAAAACCCGGCCATTTTTGTTTCGTCCTCTTGGTCTCGAGGAATGCTTCTTAACTTCGTGGCCGCTTTTTTTCAGGGTCGTAGTGCGCGAACTTCACGATGCGCGCGGGAAGCCGCTTGGCATGGCCATCGAGCTTGCCGATCTCCACCTCCGTGCCGATGTCCGCATTCAGCGCATCGACGCGCGCCAGTGCAATGTTCTTGCCCAGGATGGGCGAACGCATGCCGCTGGTAATGACGCCCACCTGTGCCCGCCCGATGTGCACGCTGTCGCCGTGCCCCACGGCATCATTGGCATCGATCTCAAGTCCGACGAGTTTTCGCCGCGGATGGTCCTTCCGCTCGATCAGCGCCTGCTTGCCGATGAAGTCATCTGCCTTGGTCTTCAGCGGCACGGTGAAGCCGATGCCAGCTTCAAACGGATCGGTCTCTGATGTGAATTCGTAGTTGGCGAAGATCAATCCGGCCTCGATCCGCACCATGTCGAGGGCTTCGAGGCCCATGGGCCTCAAACCGTATTTCTGGCCCGCCTCCCACACTGCGTCGAATACGGCCACCGCATCCTTCGGGTGGCAGAAGATTTCATAGCCGAGTTCGCCCGTATAGCCCGTCCGCGAAACAACCAGCGGCGGCCCCTCGAAATGCCCGATGCGGCCGACCGCGAACCGGAACCATTCCAGCTCGCCGATCGCGGTCTGCGCCGGCGCCGTCCAGATGATTTCCTTCATCAGTTCGCGGCTGTTCGGTCCCTGAACCGCGATATTGTGCAACTGGTCCGTGGAGGAGCGCACCCACGCCTTGTAACCCATCTTCTCCGCCTGCTCGCGCAGCCAGATGCCGGAATAATCGTCTCCGCCGATCCAACGGAAATTGTTCTGCCCCAGGCGGAACACCGTGCCATCGTCGATCATGCCGCCGTTCTCGTAGCACATGGCGGAATAGACGACCTGACCGGTGGAAAGCTTGCGGATGTCGCGCGTCAGGCAATACTGCAAGAGTGCCTCGGCATCAGGTCCCGTCACCTCGAACTTGCGCAAGGGCGATAGATCCAGCACCACGCATTTCTCGCGCGCCGCCCAGTATTCCTCGATCGGCCCGTCGTTGTTGAAGCGGTTCGGCAGCCAGTAGCCGCGATACTCCGTATAGTTCCGCGTCAGCGCCGAAAAGCGCGGATGGAAGGCGGTCTCGCGCGTCATCTGCGCATCTGCTTCGGGTGTCATGCGATAAGCCACTGCTCTGGAGAATTTTTCGGTTGCCGCATAGGTGCGGACGTGAATGTCGGTCGGGTCCCAGCCATTTCCGGGATCGATATCGTCGGGGCAGGAGGAGGTGACGCACACGAGGTCTGTCAGCGCGCGTACCATCACATAGTCGCCGGCGCGCGACCATGCCTCATCCGAAACGATCGCGTTCGAGTGGTCCATCCGCGTGTTGTAGAAGAAGTTCAGTGCTTCCCAGCCGCGCCGCTTGGCAATGCCGTATGGGTCCAGCGCATAGTTGAAGTTATCTGTGCAATTGATGTGGCCCGGATATCCGACGTCGTCATAGTAGCGAGAGTTGCATGCTGTGGCGAAAGCATCATGCCGCCCGCAGGTATCCTGGATCACCTCCACCATCGGCTCGAAATCGAAGCCAAAGGCTTTTGACGGCAAGCCGGGCGTGGGGTAGGCACGGCCCGTCAATGTGCGCGTCACTGTCGCGTCGAGCGCGTTCTCGATGCCTTTGTCGAGCTTCCTGGCCGAGAAGCACTGGAAATCCGTCATCTGCCGTCCGGAAACGTCGATGATCTGGATGAATTCACCCGCCTTCACCTCATAGGCCCGCGCTGTCGCCGCCTTGACGCGAATGTCTTGCAGCGGGTCGGCAAGGGGCTCCGGCAAGTCGCTCAGTAACGATTTCGCCTTGGGGTTTGCCCGCGCGATCCGAAGTTCGATGTCGGTTGCCGTATCCTGCGTATCGGGCAGCATTTCGGGCGCCGGAGCCGCCACGATCAACACCCCGTCGCGCGAGGCAACAAGGCTCGCGGCACTGCGCGGCAAGCTGTGGGAGCCGAACAGCCGCACTGTCTGCGCCTGGCCCAAGTCGATGTTGCGCCGTTTGAGGGCTGCCACCGTCCGCCGCGCGCTTTCGCTGTTTCGCGATAGCATCGCTTTCAGCCCGTCGCCGGAACTCTCGGCCCTGGCGCCAAGGCCACCGGCATCGAATCGCCCCTGCGCATCGCAGAATGCCACTTCACACACTTGGCCGCCTTCGATGTCCGTCAACGTGACGATGTCGCCCGTCCGCACATCGGCAACCAGCGAACCGCCGCCGGCCACGATGTAACGTTCGTGGCCCAGCGGTAGCATCCTAGTACCCGGCCGTAAGATCCGGCTGGGCGCAGGGGCCGTGCTGCGGTGCGGCAAGACATTCATGCTCTGTCAACTTTCAAACATGCCGGGTCGTGAGGCGCTGAGACCGGGAATTGGCAATCCTGCAGGCGATTTCAAAGGAATATCTCACAGTTCCGCTTGACCGTCGATATAATGGCATTAAAAAATATTTCCTGGGGATAAGGAGAGGGGGAAGCGCCGGTGCCATTTGTGCCAGCACTCCCGCGACCTTTTTTACCATCGTGAGGCCCATAGCACCCGGAGAGGTGACAAGGGCCTTCGCGGCAATGGAAATCGGGTTCAATGGAGGAAACACATGACAACTCAATCAGGCTCGGGCGAACTCGTCCGCGCATTGGACTGGAGAGGGGCCTTCTGGGTGGCCGCCGGCGTGCCGCCGCTCGTCCTCTTCTCCATCGGCGGAATCGGCGCCACAACGGGTAAGCTCGCCTTCCTGGTCTGGATCATTTCTATGACCATGGGCTTCCTGCAATCCTTCACCTATGCCGAAATGGCCGGTATGTTCGGCAACAAGTCAGGTGGCGCCTCGGTCTATGGCGCGACGGCCTGGCTGCGCTATTCGAAATTCATCGCGCCACTGTCTGTGTGGTGCAACTGGTTTGCGTGGTCGCCCGTCCTGTCGCTGGGCTGTGCCATTGGTGCGGGCTACATCCTGAATGCGCTGTTCCCGGTTCCGGTCATCGCGGAGAATGCGCCTGAAGTTCTGGCCTGGCTCGCCGATCCTGCCAATGCCGGAAAGACCGCGGCCGATGCCGTGAGCGCGCTCACCGCCGCGGCAACGCCATGGATACAGACTTGGGAACTGCTGCAGATCCAGATTCCGGGCCTGGGCGCGCTGCACTTCAACTCGACCTTCGTGATCGGCGCAATCCTGATGTTGATCATCTTCTGGATTCAGCATCGCGGCATCTCGCAGACCGCCGCTGCACAGAAGTGGCTGGCAATCATCGTCCTCGTCCCGCTGCTGCTGGTCGGACTGGTGCCGATCTTCACTGGCACGATCAGTGCCGCAAACGTCACCGGCCTCGTTCCGCCGACATCCGATGGCACATGGTCGGTCGGCGGCTGGACGCTCTTCCTCGGAGGGCTCTACATCGCGGCATGGTCGACCTATGGTTTCGAAACTGCTGTCTGCTACACGCGTGAACTGAAAAACCCGAAGACCGATACTTTCAAGGCCATCTTCTTCTCGGGTCTCCTGTGCATCGTCTTCTTTTTCCTCATTCCATTCTCATTCCAAGGTTTCTACGGCGTCGAGGGCATGACTGCTCCCGGCGTGGTCAGCGGCTTGGGCGTGGGTGAGGCCCTGGCAGCCATGGTCAAGGGCGGCACGGTGGTAACCCAGGTGCTGGTCATCCTCATGATCCTGGCCTTGTTCCTGGCGATCATGACGGCCATGGCCGGTTCATCGCGCACTCTCTATCAGGGCTCAAAGGATGGCTGGCTGCCGAAGTACCTGACCCAGGTGAACGCGCACGGCGCACCCACCCGCGCCATGTGGACGGACCTGGTCTTCAACCTCTTCCTGCTGGCTCTGGCCTCGGATGCGACGGGCTATTTCTACGTGCTCGCCATTTCCAACGTCGGCTATCTCATCTTCAACTTCCTGAACCTCAATGCCGGCTGGATCCACCGCATCGACTCCGGTCACATTGCTCGCCCCTGGAAGGCGCCCACCGTGCTGATCGGCGTCAACACAGTACTGGCCTTCGTCAACGCGCTGTTCCTCGGCGCCGGCGCGAAGGTGTGGGGCTACAACACGGCACTCTGGGCTGGACTCGTCTTCGCGGCGCTGATCCTGCCGGTGTTCTACTACCGCCATTACATTCAGGATGGCGGCAAGTTCCCCAAGGGCGCGCTTGAGGAACTGGGCTTGAGCGAAGGCGACATGGGCGAACGTAAGGCCGGCATCCTGCCCTACCTGGCGCTTGCCGCCGGTGCGGTGGTCGTGCTGTGGGCCAACTGGTTCTTCGTGCTTCCGGGCTAGCTTCCAACAGCGCAACACTGCTGCACCCGGCTGGAAACAGCCGGGTGCTTCGTTTCTGGCCGCGGGTTGCAGATCGGCCTTGTCCGCTCCATAACCCACTTGCCAGTTATCCGATGGAGAATTCCCTTGCCCCGTTTCGAACGCCAGGCCCTCATGGAAAAATTTCAGGACATGAAACGCCGCCGCGTCCCCATAGTTGGCGGCGGGGCGGGTACCGGCCTTTCCGCCAAATGCGAGGAAGAAGGCGGCATCGACCTGATGGTGATCTATAATTCCGGGCGATACCGCATGGCGGGCCGGGGTTCGCTATCGGGCATCCTCGCCTATGGCAATGCCAACGACATCGTCATGGAAATGGCGCGCGAAGTGCTCCCTGTCACGAAACGCACGCCGGTGCTGGCCGGCGTCAACGGCACCGACCCGTTCTGCATCTTCGACAAGTTCCTCGACGACTTGAAGGCCATCGGCTTCTCCGGAATCCAGAATTTCCCGACGGTAGGCCTCATCGACGGCATCCTGCGCGCCAACCTTGAGGAAACCGGCATGTCCTACGGATTGGAAGTCGACCTGATCCGGCTGGCAAACTCGAAAGCCATGCTGACGACGCCCTATGCCTTCAACGCGGGGGAAGCCGCAGCGATGGCGGAAGCTGGAGCCGATATCATCGTCTGCCATCTGGGTCTTACCACTGGAGGCTCCATCGGTTCGAAGACCGCTCTGAAACTGAAGGATTGCCCGGCCCTTGTCGATGAATGGGCGGAAGCTGCGCTGAAAGTGAACAAGGATGCGATCGTCATCGTCCACGGCGGCCCCGTCTCGATGCCGGATGATGCCGAGTATATCCTGAAGAACACCAGGAACTGCCACGGCTTCTATGGTGCGTCCTCGATGGAACGTCTTCCCACCGAGGTGGCTTTGGTCGAGCAGACGAAACGCTTCAAAGCCATCTCCTTCACCTGAAAGGCAATGTCCGGTAAGCTGTCGGCTTGAAGTTTCGCGGCCACACGCCGTGAGGAGGTATGTGTCATGAATGAACTTCGCCCCGTCAAGGGTGCCGCCTTCGCGCCCGTCGAGCGCAACCCGGGCACAAAGCTCAACCGCGACTGGTTTGAGGATGTGCAGGTCAATCTGTCGGCCGCCGAACGCCGCGCCGCTACCCTGGGAACGCGCCGCACGGTAAAGAAGGACTATCAGGCCGCCTGGCTGGTGAAGGCGCTGCAATGCATCGACCTCACCACGCTTGCGGGAGATGACACGCCGGGCCGCGTGCGCCGCCTCTGCGCCAAGGCCAGGCGCCCGCTGCGTGACGACATCGTGGAAGCGCTGGGTCTCGCCGATGCACCGCCAAAAGTGGGCGCCGTCTGCGTCTATCCTGCCATGATTCCTCCGGCTGTGAAGGCATTGGAAGGCTCCGGCATACCTGTGGCCTCCGTCGCCACCGGATTCCCCGCCGGCCTCACGCCCCTGCCGCAACGCCTCGCGGAAATCCGCTATGCGGCCGGCGAGGGCGCGCAGGAAATCGACATCGTCATCCACCGCGCGCAGGTCCTCACGCAAGACTGGGCAGCGCTTTACGATGAAGTCGCCACCATGCGCGAGGCCTGTGGCGAAGCCCACATGAAGGCCATTCTGGCGACTGGCGACCTGAAAACGCTCCGCAACGTCTACAAGGCCTCGATGGTGGCAATGCAGGCAGGTGCCGACTTCATCAAGACCTCCACCGGCAAGGAGGATGTCAACGCCACCTTGCCCGTCAGCCTCACCATGGTCCGTGCACTGAGAGACTATGGCGAACTGTCAGGCTTCAAGGTCGGCTTCAAGCCCGCCGGCGGACTGAAAACCGCAAAGGATGCGATCAGCTGGCTGATCCTGATGAAGGAAGAACTGGGCCGCCGCTGGCTGGAGCCTGACCTGTTCCGCATTGGTGCGTCCTCGATGCTGGCCGACATCGAACGCCAGCTCGAGCACCACGTCACTGGGCGTTACGCGGCCCTCACCCATCACGCTCTCGCCTGAGGAAATCCGATGCCCAGCGTCAAAGAGATACTCGACACCATGGAATACGGTCCGGCGCCGGAAGCCAGCAGCCACATCACCAACTGGCTGCAGTCGCACGAGAGGGGCTTCGGCCATTTCATCGGTGGTGCTTTCGTGGCCTCATCCGCCACCTTCGACGTGATGAATCCAGCCGATGGCGAAAGGCTGGCTCGCGTGGCACGAGGTTCCGCCGCCGATGTCGATGCCGCGGTCAAAGCGGCACGCAAGGCTTTCAACACATGGTCGAGGCTGGCGGGCCATGTCCGCGCCACCCATCTCTATGCGATCGCCCGCCTGATCCAGAAGCGCGAACGCTTTCTTTCCGTGCTGGAGACGATGGACAACGGCAAGCCCATCCGCGAGTCGCGCGATATCGATATTCCGCTGGTGGCGCGCCACTTCTATCATCATGCCGGCTGGGCGGAGATGATCGAGGATGAGTTCCCCGGCTATCGGCCCTTGGGGGTTTGCGGCCAGATCATTCCGTGGAATTTCCCGCTCCTCATGCTCGCCTGGAAAATCGCGCCCGCCTTGGCTGCCGGCAACACCGTCGTTCTCAAGCCGGCGGAATACACGCCATTGACGGCATTGGCCTTCGCCGAAATCTGCCGCGAGGCGGGCTTGCCGCCCGGTGTCGTCAACATTGTCACCGGCGATGGCAGCACAGGCGCCGCACTCGTCGATCACCCCGATGTCGACAAGATAGCCTTTACAGGATCAACCGATGTGGGCCGCCTGATCCGCAAGGCCACCGCAGGCGCCGGCAAAAAGTTGTCTCTTGAGCTTGGCGGCAAATCGCCCTTCATCGTTCACGAGGATGCCGATCTCGATGCCGCCGTCGAAGGCGTTGTCGATGCGATCTGGTTCAATCAGGGCCAGGTCTGCTGTGCCGGTTCGCGCCTTCTCGTGCAGGAAGGGATCGCGGAAAAGTTCCTCGCGAAACTCAGGCGCCGCATGGAAACGCTGCGCGTCGGCGATCCGCTCGACAAGTCGATGGACATGGGCGCAATTGTCGATCCCATCCAGCTCAACCGCATCCGCGAACTCGTTGCCAAGGGCGAGGCCGAGGGCGGCACCCTCGTACAGTCATCCTGTGTCTTGCCCGGAAAGGGCAACTACTTTGCGCCATCCTTTTTTACAAGTGTCGAGCCCGCCTCGACGGTGATGGACGTCGAAATCTTCGGCCCCGTCGCCGCAGTGATGACCTTCCGTACCCCCGATGAAGCAGCCGCAATCGCCAACCACACACGCTATGGTCTGGCGGCGACGATTTGGTCGGAAAACATCAATCTGGCGCTCGATACAGCCGCCCGCATGAAGGCCGGTGTCGTGTGGATCAACTCGACCAACCTCTTCGATGCCGCTGCGGGCTTCGGCGGTTACAAGGAATCGGGCTTCGGCCGCGAAGGCGGACGGGAAGGCCTGTTCGAGTATCTCATTCCCCGATGGGAAGCGGAGCTTCCCGAAGCTGCGGAGGTGAAGACGGCACCGCTGAGTGCAGCGCCTTCGGAAAGCATCGCTGCAGCCACGCTTGGGCGAATTGACCGTACGGCCAAGCTCTATATCGGCGGCAAGCAGGCGAGACCGGACTCCGGCTATTCATATACTGTGTTCGGCGCAAAATCCGCCGTTGTCGGCCAGGCCGGTCTTGGCAACCGCAAAGACATCCGAAACGCGGTGGAAGCCGCTGCGAAGGCCGGCGGCTGGTCGTCCGTCACGGCGCATAATCGTGCGCAGGTGCTTTACTATATCGCGGAAAATCTCTCCGCCCGCGCTGCCGAATTCGCATCGCGCCTGAAGTCGATAGGCCAGACGCAGAAGCAGGCCGACACGGAAGTCGAAGCCTCGCTCCGCCGCATCTTCTGGTATGCCGCTCAGGCCGACAAGTATGATGGCCGCGTCCACGCCACGAAGTCGCGCCACGTGACGCTCGCCATGAACGAGCCCTTTGGCGTCATGGGCATTGTCTGCCCCGATGAAATGCCTCTTCTGGCATTCGTATCGCTGGTCATGCCTGCGATCGCCATGGGCAACCGCGTCGTCGTGGTGCCCTCACCACGCCAGCCCTTGGCTGCCACCGACCTCTATCAGGTCTTCGATACGTCCGATGTGCCGGACGGCGTCGTCAATATCGTCACCGGCGATCGCGACGAATTGGCCAAGACGATTGCCGAACATGATGATGTTGCAGCGCTATGGTACTTCGGTGGCATTGCGGGCTCCGGCATGGTGGAGAAGGCCTCCGCCGGCAATCTCAAGCCCACATGGGTCTCGAACGGCAAGCAGCGCAACTGGCTGGACCGTCAGCAGGGGCAGGGCCAGGAATATCTGCGCCGCGCCTGCCAGGTGAAGAATATCTGGATTCCCTATGGCGAGTGACCGGGCTAAGCCTGCGCTTTCACCGCCAGCCGATGCATGTGCAGCAGCGGTTCGGTATAGCCGCTGGGTTGAGACGTGCCTTTGAACACCAGATCGCAGGCCGCCTGGAACGCAATCGAACCCTCGAAATCATCCGCCATCGGACGATAGAGCGGATCACCAGCATTCTGGCGGTCCACCACGGCCGCCATGCGCTTCAGCGTTTCCAGAACCTGTGCCTCGGAACACACGCCATGCCGCAGCCAGTTGGCAATGTGCTGCGATGAAATACGCAGCGTCGCACGGTCTTCCATCAGCCCCACATCGTTGATGTCGGGCACCTTCGAGCAGCCAATGCCGAAGTCGATCCAGCGCACCACATAGCCGAGCAGGCCTTGTGCGTTGTTGTCGAGCTCCTTCTGGATGTCCTCCGCCGACCAGTTGGGCCGCACCGCGACGGGAACCGACAGAATGTCATCGAGTTTCGCGCGCGCGCGCGACTTCAGTCCCTTCTGAACCTCGGCAACATTCACGCGATGATAATGCGTGGCATGAAGCGTTGCAGCTGTCGGCGAGGGCACCCATGCGGTATTGGCGCCAGCCTTCGGATGCGCGATCTTCTGTTCCAGCATCGCATGCATTAGGTCAGGCATCGCCCACATGCCCTTGCCAATCTGCCCGTGGCCCGGAAGCCCGCAGGCGAGACCGATATCGACGTTCCAGTTCTCATAGGCCGAAATCCATGGCGCGCCCTTCATGTCACCCTTGCGGATCATCGGGCCTGCTTCCATCGAAGTATGGATCTCGTCGCCCGTACGGTCGAGGAAGCCCGTGTTGATGAACACGATCCTGTCCTTCGCGGCGCGGATACATTCCTTGAGGTTGATCGTCGTACGCCGCTCCTCGTCCATGATGCCGATCTTCATCGTGTTGGGCGCCATGCCCAGCGCACCCTCGACGCGCATGAAGATCTCCACCGCGAAAGCCACTTCCTCCGGCCCATGCATCTTGGGCTTCACCACATACATCGAGCCGGCGCGCGAGTTGGCGCGGCGGCCGCCCGGCCCGATATCGTGCAGCGCGATCAGCGCCGTCATCATCGCGTCCATGATGCCTTCCGGAACCTCGCGCCCCTCGCGGTCGATGATCGCCGGATTGGTCATCAGATGCCCGACATTGCGCACCAGCATCAGGGAGCGCCCTGGAAGCCTCAGCACCGTGCCGTCTGCGCCGACATAATCGCGATCGGCGTTCAGCCGCCGCGTGATGATCTTTCCGCCCTTTGCAACTTCCTCGGTGAGGTCGCCCTTCATGAGCCCCAGCCAGTTGCGGTAGACCGTCACCTTGTCTTCGGCATCGACGGCGGCAACCGAATCCTCGCAATCCATGATCGTCGTCATCGCCGACTCGATCACCACATCGGCAATCCCTGCCTTGTCCGTCCGGCCGATCTGATGAGCGCGGTCGAACACGACTTCGACATGAAGGCCGTTATTGACGAGGAGAACGGAAGAAGGAGCACCTGCCGCACCCTTGAAGCCGCGAAAGCGCTTGGGCTCGGCAAGCCCGCCGAGATCGGTCGAAATTGCGTTGCCTGCAATGGAAACTCGGGAGACATCAGCCCAGCTGCCCGCAGCCAGCGGCGCGGCTTGGTCGAGAAATTCACGCGCCCAGGCGATCACCTTTGCACCGCGCGCCGGATTGTAAGTCCTGCCCTTTTCCGCACCGTCGCTTTCGGGTATCGCGTCCGTCCCATAGAGCGCGTCGTAGAGTGAGCCCCAACGCGCGTTGGCGGCGTTCAGCGCGTAGCGGGCATTCATCACCGGAACCACCAGCTGCGGTCCGGCAATCTGGGCGATTTCCGGATCGACATCCATGGTCGTCACCTGAAACTCCGGACCTTCTGGCACCAGATAGCCGATTTCTTTCAGGAATCCCTTGTAAGCCTCCATGTCGGATGGGGCGCCATTGGTGCGATACCAGTCGTCGAGCTTGGCCTGCAGGTCATCGCGGCGCGTCAGCAGCGCCCGGTTCTTCGGTGCCAGATCATGCACGATGGCGGCAAAGCGGTGCCAGAAGTCGCGTTCGGATATCCCCGTGCCCGGCAGCGCTTCGTCCGCCACGAAGGTGAACAGGTTTCCGGCCACCCGCAGCCCGGCAATTTCGATGAGATTAGTCAAGACTTGAGACTCCCGTCTTCAAAACGGCAGTCTTATTAGCCTCCCCGGCAGCCGACCGCCACCTTCAATCAGCGGGCCAAGCTATAGCTTTTTGAGCCAGCTCATGTCCGGATAGGGAATCGGCTCTTTTGCTTTCAGGAAGAAACGGGCGAAGATTTCGCCATATCCTCTCATCAGGTAACCGTTGTTCTGGGCGATCAGCCTGTCCTTCTCAGCCAGGTAGAAGGCCGGGATCTTGTACCAGGCAAGCGCAGGCCGCGTGTGATGGGCGACATGCAGATTATTGTTGAGGAACAGCAGCGACCAGAAGGGCGAGGCCTCGACGATGATCGTCCGGTGGGCAACGTCTGCCGCCGCCTGATGCTCGCAATAGGACCGGACCAGAGCCAGTGAGATGCCGGGATAGGCGATCAGCAGGTAGTATAGCCAGAAGGGCATCCCCGCCACCCAGACGGCAAGCCACACCGTGATAGCCGCGGCAGCCGCAAACCAGGCCCAGGCCTTCGCCGTTTCGCGGTTGCCCTTGGCGATGTCGCGAAACTCGGCCGACCAGAAGCGGATGATGCTGATGGCGGGGCCAATCGCCATCCGGCCTGCCAGCGTATGGTTGAATTCGAAAAGGATACGGCGGAGCCCAGTCATCCCTGCCCAGGTCTCGGGCAGAAGATAATAGGATTCAGGGTCGAGCCGCGGATCGGTCAGGTTTGCGTCATTGTGGTGCGACAGGTGCGTCTGCCGGTAGCGATGATAGGGCAGCCACATCGCCGGCGTCACGAAGACCAGTGCCTCGTTGATCAGGCGGCTGCCCGTCGGGTGCCCGTGCAGCACCTCGTGCTGGAGCGAGGCGTGAAGGGCGGTGCAATAGGCCCCGATGGGCAGGATCACCCACCACGGCAGGCTGGCGTGAAACCATACGAGACCGGCCAGTACCGCATAGACAGCGGCAATAAGCCCGACCGTGGGCCATTCGATCTCGCGTGAATACTCCTTCGCCATATGGTTCTTCCAGATTGCCTTCTGTCGTCTAGCAGCAAATCCGCGCTTCGTTCATGCTGCCGAACGCCGCAATATCAGTTCCGGCTCGCACTGATCAGCTCCGCCTTTTTCACCAGCACCTCCGCCTGCCGGATCGAGGCATAGTCGATCAGCCTGCCGTCGAGCGATACGGCACCCTTGCCTTGGGCCTCCGCCTCCTTCATCGCCACAATGATCTTGTACGCCCGGGCAACGTCGGCGTCCGATGGGCTCATCACCTCGTTGGCAAGGCCGATCTGAGAGGGGTGGATCGCCCATTTTCCCTCGCATCCCAGAACCGCCGCCCGCAGCGCCTGCGCCTTGAAACCCTCCGCATCGGAGAAATTGCCGAACGGACCGTCCACCGGCCGCAAGCCATTGGCGCGGGCCGCCACCACCATCCGCGAAATGGCGTAGTGCCACATGTCACCCCAATGCGTGGCGCGGCCGCCATCGGAGAGAGGGTCCGTCAGCACCGCATAATCCGGGTTCGCCCCGCCGATCGAGGTCGTCCGCGCCTTGGTGGAAGCGGCATAATCCGCCACGCCAAAATGCAGTGACTCGTTCCGCCTCGAGGCTGCGGCAATCTCGTGGATGTTCTGCATGCCGAGTGCTGTTTCGATGATCAGCTCGAAGCCAATGCGCTTCTTCCGGCCCTTTGCCGCCTCGATCTGCGTCACCAACATGTCAAGGGCATAGACATCCGCCGCGGTTCCGACCTTGGGGATCATGATCAGATCCAGGCGGTCTGAGCATTGTTCCAGAACGTCCACCACGTCGCGGTACATGTAATGCGTGTCGAGGCCGTTGATCCGTACCGAAAGCTGCTTGTTACCCCAGTCGATGTCGCCAACCGCCGCGATGATGTTCTTGCGGGCCTGCGCCTTGTCGTCTGGCGCCACGGCATCCTCGAGGTCGAGGAACACCACATCGGCCGCCGATTTTGCAGCTTTTTCAAAAAGCTTGGGGTTGCTGCCCGGCACTGCCAGTTCGCTGCGGTTCAGGCGGGCCGGTGCCTGCTCGGTGACGTGAAAGCTCATGAACGCAATCCTTCTCTAATCTCCAGGCAATCCCTTAGCCGCTGGGCCGCCTGCCATGCAATTCGCCCAATGGCGCGTTGCCAAGCATTAACTTGATTCTCGGCAGGCCTTGGGGCAATCCCAATTCGTTTAAGCGATAGGTGAACCCGATGCCCGCATACCGCTCCCGCACCACCACCCATGGCCGCAACATGGCCGGCGCCCGAGGCCTGTGGCGCGCCACCGGCATGAAGGACGAGGATTTCGGCAAGCCGATCATCGCGGTGGTCAACTCCTTCACCCAGTTCGTTCCGGGCCATGTGCACCTGAAGGATCTGGGCCAGCTTGTGGCCCGCGAGATCGAAAAGGCAGGTGGCGTCGCCAAGGAATTCAATACGATCGCAGTCGATGATGGCATCGCCATGGGCCACGACGGCATGCTCTATTCGCTGCCGTCCCGCGAGATCATCGCGGACTCGGTCGAATACATGGTGAACGCCCATTGCGCCGATGCGATGGTCTGCATCTCGAACTGCGACAAGATCACCCCCGGCATGCTGATGGCCTCGCTCCGCCTCAACATCCCTTCGGTCTTCGTTTCCGGCGGCCCAATGGAAGCCGGCAAGGTCGTGCTCGCGGGCGTCACCAAGGCGCTTGATCTGGTTGATGCCATGGTGGCTGCCGCTGATGACAGCGTTTCGGACGAGGACGTAAAGGTCATCGAACGCTCGGCCTGCCCCACCTGCGGCTCGTGCTCCGGCATGTTCACGGCGAACTCGATGAACTGCCTGACAGAAGCCCTCGGCCTGTCGCTTCCCGGCAACGGCTCGACGCTGGCCACGCATTCCGACCGCAAGCGCCTGTTCATCGAGGCCGGCCACCTGATCGTCGATCTCGCCCGCCGTCATTACGAGCAGGACGACGACAGCGTCCTTCCCCGCAACATCGCGAGCTTTGGTGCCTTCGAAAACGCCATGACGCTCGATATCGCCATGGGCGGCTCGACCAACACCGTGCTGCACATCCTGGCTGCCGCGCATGAGGCCGAACTCGACTTCACCATGAAGGATATCGACCGGCTGTCGCGCCGCGTTCCTGTCCTTTCCAAGGTGGCGCCCGCGAAGTCCGACGTCCACATGGAAGACGTGCATCGGGCTGGTGGCATCATGGCGATCCTCGGCCAGCTCGACAAGGGCGGCCTCATCAACCGGGATCTCCCCACCGTCCACTCCCGCAGCATGGGCGAGGCGCTGGAACGCTGGGACGTGAGCCGCACCAAGTCTGACTCCGTGCGCGAATTCTTCCGTGCGGCACCAGGCGGCGTCCCGACGCAAGTGGCCTTCAGCCAGTCGAGCCGCTGGGACGAACTGGACCTCGACCGCGAGAAGGGCGTCATCCGCAGCGTCGAGACGCCGTTCTCCAAGGATGGCGGTCTCGCCGTGCTCTATGGCAATATCGCAGTTGACGGTTGCATCGTGAAGACCGCGGGCGTCGACGAAAGCATCCTCGTCTTCACCGGCAAGGCGAAGGTGTTTGAAAGCCAGGATTCGGCTGTGCACGGCATCTTGAACCGCGGCGTTGAAGCGGGAGATGTCGTCGTCATCCGCTACGAAGGCCCGCGCGGTGGGCCCGGCATGCAGGAAATGCTCTATCCCACCAGCTATCTGAAATCGAAGGGCTTGGGCAAGGCCTGCGCGCTTATCACCGATGGCCGCTTCTCCGGCGGCACCTCGGGCCTGTCCATCGGCCATGCCTCGCCGGAAGCTGCCGAAGGCGGCCTCATCGCGCTGGTGGAAGAGGGCGACACGATCGAGATCAACATCCCCAACCGCACCATCAATCTCGCCGTGCCGGAAGCGGAAATCGCCCGCCGCCGCGCCGCTATGATCGCGCGTGGCGACAAGGCCTGGAAGCCCACCGAAGTGAGAAAGCGCAAGGTGACGACGGCGCTCAAGGCCTACGCCGCGCTCACCACCAGCGCCTCCAAGGGCGCGGTCCGCGTCATTCCGGAATGATGCGAGCCCACTGACATTCGCCGCAGTGGCGGAAGCATGATTCCTGCTTCCGCCGCAATGGCTGTCATGTATAGACTTCCCCCATCGCGATCGACCGTGAAGGGGGAAACGCCCATGCCATTGCCATCCGTTCTGCTCGACGGATACTCGAACTTCCGTGCCGGGCGCTATTCGTCCGAAGCCGAGCGCTACCTGAAGCTGGGCGAAGGTGCGCAGAAGCCGAAGACCATGATCATCGCCTGCTGCGACTCGCGCGCCGCACCGGAGACGATCTTCGATGCAGGCCCGGGCGAAATATTCGTCGTCCGCAACGTCGCCAATCTGGTTCCGCCCTATACGCCCGATGGCGGCCACCATTCGACATCCGCCGCGCTGGAATTCGCGGTCCTGTCGCTTGGCGTGAAGCATATCGTGGTCATGGGGCATGGCCGCTGCGGCGGCATCCGCGCCGTGGTGCAGGACTCGAGCCCGCTTTCGAATACCGATTTCATCGGGTCGTGGATGCGCCCGATCAAGGATGTGGCGCGCATCGTGCCGCGCGAGGTGGGGGTGAACGAGTCCATTCATGAGCGGCACATCGAGCGCGCCTCGATCGAGCATTCGCTGGCGAACCTCCGCACTTTTCCATGGATCCGCATGAAGGAGAACAAGAAGAACCTGTCGATCCATGGTGTGTGGTTCGACATCTCGATGGGCGAGCTTCATACTTACGACGAGGATGAGGCGGTGTGGACGGCAATCGGCGGAGGCCCGGCATGAGCTATGTAATCGGTGTTGACGGCGGCACCGAGTCGATCCGCGCCTTCGTCTTCGATCTCGATGGCCGCATCGTCGCCTCGCATGCAACGGCCTACAAGACCGAGTTTCCCAATCCCTCATGGGCCGAGCAGAACCCGGAGGACTGGTGGGCCGCGATGGGCCAGTCGGTCAAGGGCGCGGTGGCAAAATCCGGGATTGCCACATCCGCAATAGCCGCGCTCTGCGTCGATACGACGTGCTGTTCGGTGGTCGCGCTGGACAAGGCGGGACAGCCGCTCCGCCCCTGCATGATCTGGATGGATGTCCGCTCCTCGAAGGAGGCTGACGAAGTGGCGGCCACGAAGGACCCCTATCTGCGCGTGAACGGCGGCGGGGCAGGGCCCGTCTCTGCCGAATGGATGATCCCCAAGTCCTTGTGGATGAAGCGCAACCAGCCGGAGCTTTTCGCCCGCGCCGCGATGGTGGGTGAATATCAGGACTACATCAATTTCCGGCTCACCGGCCAATGGGTCGGCTCGCTTGGCAATGCGGCGGTGCGCTGGCACTATCAGACGCAGCATGGCGGCGTTCCGCGCTCGCTGCTGGCGGCGGTGGGCCTGTCCGAACTTGAAGAGAAGTGGCCCAGCCAAATGCTGGCGCCCGGTACCCCGATCGGACCGCTGACCAGCAAGGCCGCCGAACACCTGGGGTTGCCCGCCGGTTTGCTCGTGGTGCAGGGCGGGGCCGATGCCTTCATCGGCGTCATAGGATTGGGGGTCACCCAGCCTGGCGAAATGGCGCTCATCACCGGCTCCTCGCACCTTCACATCGGCGTGGCGGACCGCGTGGTTCACAAGCCGGGCGTCTGGGGCACCTATATGGATGGCGTCTATCCGGGGAAACCCATCATCGAGGGTGGGCAAACGTCGACGGGTTCCGTCATCGCCTGGTTCAAGCGGCACTTCGCCGAGCATACGAGCTGGGACGCGCTGAACGAGGGTGCCGCCGCAATTGCCCCGGGAGCGGAAGGGTTGCTGGTGCTCGATCATTTCCAGGGCAACCGCACGCCCTATACCGATGCCTTGTCGCGCGGCGCCATCACGGGCCTCACGCTGAAGCACACGCCGGCCCATGTGTTCCGCGCCATCATCGAAGGCATCTGCCTCGGCACGCGGCTGATCACCGACAGCTTCGGCGAGGCCTTCAACGCGAAGCGCATCGTGCTGGCGGGAGGGGCGACCAATTCGCCACTCTGGCTGCAAATCCATGCCGACACGATCGGCGCGCCGATCGAATTGACGGAAGTGGCCGACGCCCCGGCGCTGGGCTGCGCCATCCTCGCGGCGCATGGGGCGGGGAAGTTCAGGACCATCGAGGACGGCTGCGCGGCGATGGTGCGGAGCAAGGCGGTAATCGAGCCGAATCTCGCGAACACGAGGTTCTACGAACAGGAAATGTTGCCGCGCTATGCGAAGCTTTATGGGGCGCTGAAAGAGGTTCGATGATTCCCCCTCACCAGCCCGCTTCGCGGGCGTCCTCTCCCGCAAGCGGGAGAGGTTGAAGGTTGGCATCCTCTCCCGCCTGCGGGAGAGGCAAACCCTTGCGCAGCAAGGGTGAGGTGAGGGGAAGTCAAAGACGCGCTATAGCTTCTTCAGCCCCGCCTCGATCTGTTCACGCCTTCCCTCCAGGAACGGCGGGAGCGAGAGCGTCTGGCCCAGCGTCTCCATCGACTCATCCGTGGCGAAGCCCGGTGCATCGGTGGCGAGTTCGAACAGCACGCCGCTGGGCTCGCGGAAATACAGGCTCTTGAACCAGAAGCGGTCGACGGGGCCTGAGTTCGGCACCCGCATCGATTTCAGCCGTTCCGCCCAGGCCTCATAATCCGCATACGGAATGTTGAAGGCCACGTGGTGGACGCTGCCCGCACCCTGTTGTGCGGGCGGAAGCGTAGGGTCCACCGTCACATGCAGTTCCGCGACCGCACCCGCCGCGCCCATCTTGTAGACATGCGTGCCGCTGAAACTGCCGGTCGGCACCATGTTCATGAGTTTCGTCAGGATCTGGTCGGTATGGCGGATGTCGGGAACGCTCATGGTGATCGGCCCCAAGCCCCTGATCTGGTGCTCCGCCGGAACCGGGCTTTCGCTCCAGCTGTGCGCTTCGCCCGCGTCGTCGGTGACGAGCGAAAGCCGCTGGCCTTCCCCGTCCTCGAAGTCGAGCGTCATCCAGTCAGCCTTCTCGGCGATCTTCTCTTGGCGGACGCCCAGCATGGTGAAGCGGTGCTGCCAGTATTTCAGCGCCGCCTCATTGGCGACACGGAACCCCGTGCGCGTCACCGAATGCGTGCCGCGCTTTTCCGGGCCGACGGGCCAGTCGAAGAAGGTGATGTCGGTGCCGGGCGAACCGATGCCATCGGCATAGAACAGATGGTACGCCGAGGTGTCGTCCTGGTTCACGGTTTTCTTGACGAGGCGGAGGCCCAGCGTCTGCGTATAGAACCTGTGGTTTCCCGGCGCATCGGCGGTGACGGCGGTGAGGTGGTGGAAGCCCTTGAGCTGCATGGGGTCAGGTCCAGCACGCCAGTTCGTGGCGGTGTTCGGGTTGGGGAGCGGTTCGCTCCGGTGGCGCAGATATCGGTGGTTTTGAGGGGGATTTCAATAGTAATCGAGTTGGTTACGATATTGTCCTCGCCAGGCGTCCCTCATCTCCCCGCTGTCGCGGGTCCCTTCTTCTCCCGCCGTGCGGGAGAAGACGCTGAGGCGCAGATCGTCCTCTCCCGCCTGCGGGAGAGGAAAGGGGCCCGCCGCGAAGCGGTGGGAGAGGTGAGGGGAAGTCGAGGCATGCGTCCGCCTTTGCGAGGGTGGCACTTGTCCCTCAAAGAGTGGTGGGAGGCGCGGGCGCTGCCCGGCGCTTGGATAGCTGATCCCTTTGGAGGACCAGCGGTAGGATGCGCCTGGCAGCGCCCGTGATGCCGGCAGGGCTTTCCGCCGGGTGTGTGTTCTTCGCGGCGGAGAAGACCCGCCCCTAGCCATTGAAGGCGCTTGGACCTTAGTATCCAAGGGTCACAC